>CAMFHE010000019.1 GCA_945952045.1 uncultured Rhizobium sp. | reverse complement strand
CCGCTGACCCACATGATCCGCAACGCCGTCGACCACGGCCTGGAAATGCCGGAAAAGCGCATCGCCGCCGGCAAGAACCCGGAAGGCACGGTGCGCCTGACCGCCAAGCATCGCTCGGGCCGCATCGTCATCGAACTCACCGACGACGGCGCCGGCATCAACCGCGAAAAGGTGCGCCAGAAGGCGATCGACAACGACCTGATCCCGGCCGACGCCAACCTGTCGGACGAGGAAATCGACAACCTGATCTTCCATGCCGGCTTCTCGACCGCCGACAAGGTCTCGGACCTGTCCGGTCGCGGCGTGGGCATGGACGTGGTCAAGCGTTCGATCCAGGCGCTCGGCGGTCGCATCAGCATCCAGTCGAAGCCGGGCCAGGGCTCGACCTTCTCGATGAGCCTGCCGCTGACGCTCGCCGTCCTCGACGGCATGGTGGTCACCGTTGCCGGCCAGACGCTGGTCGTGCCGCTCACCGCCATCGTCGAGACGCTGCAGCCGGAAGCTTCGGCCATCCATTCCTTCGGCGCGACGCAGCGGCTGATTTCCATCCGCAATTCGTTCTGCCCGTTGGTGGACGTCGGTCGCATCCTCAATTTCCGCACCCAGCAGGCCAATCCTGTCGAAGGCGTGGCGCTGCTGGTCGAATCCGAAGGCGGCGGCCAGCGTGCGCTGATGGTGGATGCAATTCAGGGCCAGCGTCAGGTTGTCATTAAGAGTCTTGAGGCAAACTACATGCATGTGCCGGGCATCGCTGCCGCCACGATCCTGGGCGACGGCCGCGTCGCGCTGATCCTGGACGTCGATGCCGTCGTCGGCGCCTCCCGCGGGCAATCGCTCCGGCAGGAAATGTCGCTCGCGTCGTAAGGGTAACCGATGTCGTATGTCGTAAAAAATCTGAGCCAAGGGAGCCGCGAACTCATCGCGTTCCGTATTGGCAACCAGGAATTTTGCGTCAGCATCATGTCGGTGCGCGAGATTCGCGGCTGGACGCCGGCGACGAAGATGCCGCATTCGCCCTCCTACATGATGGGCGTGCTCAATCTTCGCGGCGCCGTCCTGCCGATCGTCGATCTCGCCGCCCGGCTGGGCATGCGCCCGGCCGAGCCGAGCCCGCGTCACGTCATCATCGTTGCCCAGGTCGGACGTCAGATCATCGGCCTGCTGGTCGATGCCGTCTCCGATATCCTGACGGTGACCGACGAAAACATCCAGCCGGTGCCCGAAGTCTCTTCCGACCTCGAACGTCAGTTCGCCCGTGGCATCCTCGCCATCGACAAGCGCATGATCTGTCTGGTCGAGCTTGAAGGCCTATTCCCAGACGATGAAAGCGAGGCAGCATGAGCGCTGCGGGACATCCGGATTTCAAGCAATCCCCGAACGAGGTGCTGGCCAGTGGCGAATACCCGCTGACGCGCCGCGATCTCGCGGAAATTGCGGCGATGATCTATTCGGATGCCGGGATCTTTCTCAACGATTCCAAGGCGTCCCTGGTCTATTCGCGCCTGTCGAAACATATCCGGACGCTGGGGCTTTCTGGCTTCCGGGAATATTGCGAGCTGGTGGCCTCGCCGGCTGGCGCTGCGCCGCGGCGCGAGATGCTGTCGCATCTGACCACCAATTTCACGCGTTTCTTCCGCGAAAACCATCATTTCGACCACCTGCGCACCGACGTGCTGCCCGATCTCCTGGCGCGCGCCAAGGCAGGCGGGCGGGTGCGCATCTGGTCCGCGGCCTGTTCCGACGGACAGGAGCCCTATTCGATCGCGCTCACGCTGCTGTCGCTGATGCAGAACGCCGCCGAATACGACATCCGCATCCTGGCGACCGATATCGACCCGAAGATTCTGGCGTTGGCGCGGGCCGGCTGTTACGACGAATCGGCGCTCGAAACCGTCTCGCCGGCCATGCGCAAGCAATGGTTCCGCGACAGCGGCGATCCGCGGCGCAAGTATCAGATCGACGACCGCGTCAAGCGGCTGATCACTTTCAACGAGCTGAACCTGATGGCGCAGTGGCCGTTCAAGGGCACGTTCGACGTGATCTTCTGCCGCAACGTCGTCATCTATTTCGACGAACCGACGCAGATGCGCATCTGGCAGCGTTTCGCCCAGAACCTGTCGCCCGCCGGCCATCTATACATCGGTCATTCCGAACGCGTTTCGGGCGACGCCAAGAACCTATTCGACAATATCGGCATCACCACCTATCGCCTGATCGGTAAGGCCGCGGGGAGGAAGGCATGAGCGCCCCGGCCCGCGTCCTCGTCGTCGACGATTCGCCCACCATGCGCGGCCTGATCTCGGCCGTGCTGAATTCCGATCCCGACGTCAACGTAATCGGCCAGGCCGGCGACGCGCTGGAAGCGCGCGAGGCCATCAAACGGCTGAACCCCGACGTCGTCACGCTGGATATCGAGATGCCGAACATGAACGGCCTCGAATTCCTCGAAAAGATCATGCGCCTGCGGCCGATGCCGGTGATCATGGTCTCGAGCATGACCCATCGCGGCGCCGAAGCGACGCTGGCGGCGCTGGAAATCGGCGCCTTCGATTGCGTCGGCAAGCCGCTGCCCGGCGAGCCGCGCCCCTTCGGCGATCTCGCCGACAAGGTCAAGGCCGCAGCCCGCTCAAAGCGCGCCATGCCGGCGCCGGTCGCCGCCGTTGCGGCTCCCGCCAAACCGGCCGATTTCCGCGTCGGCCGCAAGATCGTCGCCATCGGATCCTCGACTGGCGGCGTCGAAGCATTGATTACCGTGCTACAGAAATACCCGGTCAATTGCCCGCCGACGGTCATTACCCAGCACATGCCGTCGACTTTTACGAAAAGTTTCGCAGAGCGGCTCAATCGTCTCTGCGCGCCCGTGGTTCAGGAGGCGACCGAGGGCGCGCGTCTGGAAATCGGAAAGATTTATCTTGCGCCTGGCGGCGATCGCCACCTGCAAGTCACCAATCCGTCAGCACCCTGCTGCCGCCTTGTCGAACGGGATGCGGTGAACGGTCACCGTCCCTCCGTCGACGTGCTCTTCGATTCGGTCGCGGAGCTGGCGGGACGCAATGCTGTCGGTGTCATCCTCACCGGTATGGGCCGCGATGGCGCCGCCGGTTTGCTGAAGATGCGCCACGCCGGGGCGCGCACCATCGGGCAGAATGAGAAGACCTGCGTCGTCTACGGGATGCCGCGGGTCGCTCACGAGCTTGGCGCCGTGGAGACCCAACTCCCCCTCGGCAGCATTGGGGACGAAATCCTGAAAATCACAGCCGCCCGAAAAGAAGGGAGCGATTAAATGTCACTAGCCGAAAAAATCAAGGTTCTGATCGTCGACGATCAGGTCACCAGCCGCCTGCTGCTCAGCGATGCGTTGACGCAGTTGGGCTTCAAGCAGATCACCGCCGCAGGCGATGGCGAGCAGGGCATGAAGATCATGGCCGAGCAGCCGCATCATCTGGTGATCTCGGACTTCAACATGCCCAAGATGGACGGTCTCGGCCTCCTCCAGGCCGTGCGCACCAATCCGAACACCAAGAAGGCCGCCTTCATCATCCTGACGGCGCAGGGAGACCGCGCGCTGGTGCAGAAGGCGCAGGCGCTCGGCGCCAACAACGTGCTCGCCAAACCCTTCACCATCGAAAAGATGAAGGCCGCCATCGAGGCCGTCTTCGGAGCTTTGAAATGACAACAGACGTTGCAGCCAAACGCGTCAATATCATCCAGGGAGAATACAAGGTCGTTACCGACCCGGATGTCGTTCTGACGACGATTCTTGGATCTTGCGTGGCTGCATGTCTGCGTGATCCGGTGGCCGGTGTCGGCGGCATGAACCATTTCCTGCTGCCGGGCAACGCGCAATCGGTGTCGTCCGGCGGAGATGCGACGCGCTATGGCGTGCATCTGATGGAACTTCTGATCAACGGCCTGCTCAAGCGGGGTGCGCGTCGCGACCGGCTGGAGGCGAAAGTCTTCGGCGGCGCCAAGACCATCGCCACCTTCTCCAATGTCGGCGAACAGAACGCCGCCTTCGCCATGCAGTTTCTGCGCGACGAAGGCATCCGCGTCGTCAGTTCCTCCACCGGCGGGGAATTCGGCCGAAAGCTCGAATTCTGGCCGATCAGCGGCCGGGCGCGTCAATATCCGCTGACCGGGGCCGAAACCCAGCGCACCGTCGCAGCCGAACAGAAGCCGGTGGCCCCCCCCCGGCCCGTCGAAAGTTCAATCGAATTCTTCTAAGGGCATTCCCGACATGCAAGCCGAGCTTTCCCAGGAAATGGACATTCACGCTTTGCCCGACGTTCTGATGCGGATCGTTTCGGAATTGCATGACGTTGCCTATCTGATCGAGCGGATCGAGCCGCAGCTTCTCGAATTGAATGGCTCCGATCTCCTGTCCTCGCCCGACTCGATCAAGGTGTTGCAAGGAATCGACCTTGCCGTGCAGAAGACCCGGGGGCTTGCTGAATTCATCGATACCGTGACCGCCGGCGTTGCGACCGATTGCCTGGTGGATGTCTCCATTGCGCTGAGCCTCGTCAAGCTTGCCGACATGCAGAAGGCATTGTCCGGCGGCCTGCGCCACGGCCATTCGCAGCCGCTCGTCAAGGCGGCCGGTGATTTCGACTTCTTCTGAGCCGCGCGTCCCGGCGCTTTCGCCGGACAGGACGTGGCGATTGCGGGCCATGAAAGCCCGTGACTGCAAGAAATGACCCGTGATAATTTCGCGCCGGAGCCTGCGCTGCCGGCGCTATGAGGCGTTTTCAGGAAACGTTCGCGCAAGCTTCACTTTCTAGTGTCCGTCAAGAGCGAATAGGCTCATCGGTACGTTTGACGGTGCGAGAACAGAATGAATCTGTTAAATCAATTAGTTCAGGTGTTTAAAAACTTTGCCTCCCTTGGGCAGGCTCGGTTGATTACACTGATTGGCGTTGGCGTAGCGTCGATGGCGATCATTCTTTTCGCAGCCATGTACGTCAACAAGCCCACTTACGAGACCCTTTATGTGGGTCTCGAGACCAACGACCTCAACCAGATCAGCATCGCGCTGTCCGAATCGGGCGTCGACTTCGAGGTCGGAGCCGACGGAAAGAGCCTCCGCGTGCCGGCAGGCTCGACCAGCAAGGCCCGCCTGCTGCTCGCCGAGCGCGGCCTGCCCAACAGCGCCAATGCCGGTTACGAGCTCTTCGACAATGTCGGCTCTCTCGGCCTGACCTCTTTCATGCAGGAAGTGACCCGCGTTCGCGCCCTCGAAGGCGAAATCGGCCGCACCATCCAGACGATCAACGGCGTCAATGCCGCCCGCGTTCATATCGTCATGCCCGACGTCGGCAATTTCCGCCGCGGCGCGCAGAAGCCGACGGCTTCGGTCATGATCCGGGCCGGAAGCGAAGCGGGCCGCAAGGCCGCCGCATCGATTCGCCATCTCGTCGCCTCGGCCGTTCCCGGTCTCGACGCCGACGACGTCACCGTGCTCGATTCGACCGGCCAGCTTCTGGCCTCAGGCGAGGAGGGCGGCAATGGCGCGCTCGCCCGCAATCTCGGTATCGTCCAGTCGGTTCAGGGTGAAGTCGAATCCAACATCGACAAGGCGCTGGCCCCCTTCCTCGGCATGGACAACTTCCGTTCGAGCGTCACCGCCCAGCTGAACACCGACAGCCAGCAAATCCAGGAAACCATCTTCGACCCCGAATCGCGCGTCGAGCGTTCGGTGCGCACCACCAAGGAAGCGCAGAAGTCGCAGCAGCGTCAGTCCGATACCGCCGCGACCGTCGAGCAGAACATTCCCCAGGCAGCCCCCCAGGCAGGCGGCGCCGGTCCTGAATCGTCCGACCAGTCGGACAAGAAGGAAGAGCAGACCAACTACGAAATCAATCAGAAGACGGTCGCCACGACGCGCAACAGCTACAAGCTGGAGAAACTCTCCGTCGCTGTCGTCGTCAACAAGGCGCGCATCGCCAAGATGGTCGGCGAGCCGGCCGATCAGGCCAAGGTCGACGCCTACCTCGCTGAAATGCAGAAAATCGTCGCTTCGGCAGCCGGCCTCGATACCGCCCGCGGCGACAACGTGACCGTCACTGCCATGGATTTCATGGAGAACCAGCTGCTTGACGAAGCGGCATCCGGCCCCGGCATGACCGAAATCCTCAGCCGCAACATGCCGGGCATCATCAATTCGCTTGCCTTCCTCGGTGTCGCCTTCGTCATCGTCTGGCTCGGCGTCCGCCCGCTGCTGCGCACCGTCAATGCCGATGCAACCGCAACCCAGCTCGCAGCCCAGGACGAGGCAGCCCTGGAACTCCCGGATTTCGCACCGGCCGGCGGCGGCACCGGTCTCATGGAAGGCTTCGGTTCCGACTTCGGCTTCGACAGCGCCGACGACATGCTGGGAATGGACGACGACGAATCCGGCTTCAACCGCCGGGTGCGCGAAGGGCCGGAACGTCGCCTCACGCGGATGGTGGAAATCAGCGAAGAGCGCGCCGCCAAGATTCTCCGCAAATGGGCCATCGAACAGGCCGCCTGACATATCGAAGAGAAATACCGAAAACCGGCCTGAAAGGGCCGGTTTTTTCATGCGCCCGTCACGGTTGTCGCGTAAGGCGGCCTGCGATCGATGCATTTGCATCTATCGTCTTGATTCGGCGCGCCGATTTGTTCAAATTTGACGTAAATCAAGGCTTGGTTGTCAGAAACGGGTTACACGGTGATCGTGCTTTTTACGCCATGACATTCACGGGAAAATTGACGATAGGCATGTCCAGAACCCCTAAACGCTGCGGTTTGCATAGCGCGATCGGATTAGACCGAGGCGGCATCGTCCGTGAAACGCGTTGCCGATGCAGGGGATTTGCACTACTGTCGATTCGGGGAAATGATTGTGTATTCGAGGGTTTGATGGTTCCAGCCATATAGGCAGGGTTGTGTCTGTCCCTGTCTGGTATGGGCGTTTTGGCTCAATGGATTTTTGTGGTCTGGCTCGACCCGGCATGAACGCCGGGCTTTGTCGCAAAGGCATTTTCGTGTGTGGCTTGCCACGGCGACAGGCTGACTTGCGGCCCGGACCATCGGTTTTAGTGCGACTGGAGAGTGCAGCATGAAGGCGGAAATGTTGCAATCCGGCGCCGGCGTTAAGAGGCAACCTCTTGTGGCTGCGGCCCCGGCATACAAGACTCTCGGCAGAGAGCAACTGATCTCGCGGCTGGCCATGATGGCCGGGGCGAACCATTTGCCTGCTGGCATGGCGGCGCTTGCCGATTATGTCGGCGCCTCGCATTACCTTCTGGCGCGCTACGACCTGATCCAGGAGCAGGGCCTCGATTTCGTCGTCTCGTCGAACTGGCCGTTCGACCTTGTGCGACGCCTGAGCAGCGACCTTGCCAATCAGCATGCCCGCTCGACCGAGCTGGAAAAATGCCTCGCGGTCATGCAACCCAACTTCGCCCTTCTGCCCGACGATATCGACCTGCCGCATGGGACCAGCCGGCAATATTGCTCGCTGATGTTCAATGTCGGACGTTCGCGACTGTCACTGCTGTTCCTGTTCGACGATGGCATCATCCTGTCGCAGGATCGGTTGCGCGATGTCGGGTTGCTGGCAGGCTACTATGCCAGTTTCACCCGCGCGCGCGACCAGAAGGCCGAACGCGATTTCGAGTTGACCGAACGCGAGCTGGAATGCCTGTTCTGGATCGCCGAAGGCAAGACCAGCGACGAGATCGCCATGATCCTCGGCATCTCGCGCAACACCATCAACAACTACATAACCAGCGTCATGCGCAAGACGGCCACCAAGACCCGGTCGGAAGCCATTGCCTACGCGGTTCGAAACAATCTGGTGTGACGATGGGCTATTCGCAGGATCGAGCACGGGATACGGCAGCGGATAGCAGGTCGACGCTGCGCACGCAGCGGGCGGCCAGCCGCTCGGATTTGTTTCCGCGCCTGGTCACCATGCAGAAGGCCATCAATGCGCGCCATTTCGGCGTGTTGCGCGTGTCCGGCTCCGGCCTGCCGAGCAAGCGCAAGCTGCAATGCGAGCTTGAGAATTTCGGCACCGGCAATGGCGAGGCCGCACTGTCGATCATCGATGCCTATGGTGAGGCGATGATCGAGCATATCGAAAAATCCATGCTGCCGCTGATGTGGAACGGCCGCGAAGAGGGACATCTGGCCGAGGCGCCGGATTTCAGCCTGTTCACGGTGCGTCTGAAGGGCCGCGTCCTGCCGTTTTCGGGTGTCGCCTTTCCGGTGCGCCTGGGCGCCATCGGCAACGGTTTTATCCTGTTCACCTCGAACTATATCGACCTGTCGAGCGACGTCATCGTCGACCTGCACGGCAAGAGCTGCGCGGTCATGATGGACCTGCTGGCGCTTGACGAGCGTCGCAGCGGCCCGGCCGAAACCTTGAGCGAACGCGAGATCGCCTGCCTGCAGCTGGCCGGCGACGGCCGCATCAGTGAAGAAATCGCCGACAAGCTCGGCCTGTCGGTTCACACCGTCAACGCCTATCTCGGCTCGGCGACCATCAAGCTGGATTCGGTCAACCGCATCCAGGCGATCGCCAAGGCGATCCGTCTCGGCTATATCAGCTGAGTTTTCCAATCGAAGTATTTTTCTGGAAAAGTACGAGCAGTGTTCCGGCTGCAAGCGTGGCGGAACAAGACGCCCGTTTTAAACCCTTCCGCGCGTCGTCGACGCGGAAGGTCGCTTGTCATGCTTGCGTCAGGCGGCTTCGCCCTGCTTGACGAAGCGGGCGTTTTCCAGGCTCCTCGCCAGGAAGGCCGTGTTTTCGTCGGGATTGGCCGAGGGATCGACGAAGGCGATATGGTTGATCTCGATGCCGGCATGGGTGTCGCTCAGCACGAGCTGGGCATAGATCGTGACGCCATGCGGCTTGATTTCGAGATCGAGCGTCACTTCTGGCGTGCCGCCCCATTCGAGCTTGTAGGAACCGCCGGAGCCGAAATTGACGGTGCCGGGGTGGAAGAACATCTCGGCGGCGGACGCCACCAGATCGGCGATATTGGCGTTATACTCGAAACGCAACAGGGAAATCAGGTCCGCGGCATCCAGAAGCCGCAGTTCCGTTGCGACCGGACTGATGGCATCCGCAACGATCTTTTCACGCTGAGTGGAGTATGGGCATTTTTTCATCAGTCTTATTGGACCCGTCTGTTTTGCGGCTGGGACGCGTAAACCCGATGGATGAGTTCGGCCACTGCCTTGTAAAATACTGACGGGATGACACTATCCACCGAGACTTGCGCAAACATGGTGCGTGCGAGCGGCGGGTCTTCGAAAACAGGAATTCCGTTGCTCTCGGCAAGTTCGCGGATTTTCAAGGCAATCAGGTCTTGGCCCTTGGCGACGACGACCGGCGCGTCGTTTTCCTCGCGCACATAGCGCAGCGCCACGGCAAAGTGGGTCGGGTTGGCGATGACGAGCGTTGCGCGCGGCACGTTGTCCATCATGCGCCGGCGGGCGCGGTCGCGGGCGATGGAGCGTTGGCGCGATTTGATGATCGGGTCGCCCTGGGACTGCTTGTACTCGTCCTTGACTTCCTGCTTGGTCATTCTCAGTTCGGTGAACCAGTGATGCCGGGTCCAGAAGAAGTCGGCGATGGCGACAAAGGCCGTCGACAGGAGAATCACCAGCATGATTCGCTTCATGATCGCCGCCAGCTTGACGAAGATCACCTGCGGATCGGAAAACATCGCGTCGATGGAATTGTAGAATTCGTTCTTCAGCGTGAAATACATGATGATCGAGACGATCACGATCTTGAAGACCGATTTGCTGAATTCGACCATGCCCGTGGCGCTGAACATGCGCGCCCAGCCCTTGGCGAGCGAAATGCGCGAGGCCTGCGGCCTGATTCGCTCCAGCACGAGGGAGGGCAGATTCTGGGCGACCGACGAGCCGATGCCGAAAGCCATGAACAGCGCGAAGGCGGGCAGAAGCATCGTTCCCATCTCCCAACCGAGATGGGTGATCAGGGAAAATACGTCCGGACCCGTTTCGATCTGCCACTGGTCGGGCTGCTCGAACAGGTCCTTCAGCGATTCGGTGATTCGCGCGATGCCGTCGGGAACGAAAAAGACGATGTAGATATAAAAGGCGAGCGACGAGGCGAAGATGGTGACTTCGCGCGAAAAGGGGACATTGCCTTTCTCGGCCGCGTCGCGAATTTTTTTCTCTGACGGGTCTTCTGTTTTACTGTCTTTGTCCTCGCCATCGGCCATGGACGTCGCCCTTCAGAGTTTGTCAGGGAAAAGTGGAGACCGCTTTTCCCGATATGACAAACGAATAGCAAGAAAAATGCCCGCGACGAAGCGCGGGCTGATGTTTTCCTGAAAATTTCGGGCGGTAAAGCGCGTGGCGGCGATGCGGCTCACGCAAGCCTGAGGCGAACCGCAGCTTTAGGCTGCGGCTGCGGGATCGGCGTCTTCTTTTTCCTTGAGCTCGATCTGGCCGGCATTGGCCAGACGAATCGCTTCCTGGGCGACGGCGCGGCGAGCGATGGCGATCTCGCGCGGATTGATGCCGGTGGTGCCGGTCTGCAGATCCGATTCGATCATGCGGCGCTGGCGCGGGCTGATGCAGGCCAGCACGCCATCGCGGATTTCCGCCGACGCGCCACGCAGCGCCATGGTGAGGATGTCGCCGGCGATGTCGTTGAGCAGCACGACGCGGCTGCGCTGCGGCATGTAGAGAAGGTCTTCGAAGAGGAAGATCTTCGGGCGAATCTTGCCGGCCGATTCCTTGTTGATCGACTCCAGCGAGTTGAGCAAGGTATCGACGGCTGGCTTTTCCAGCTCGTTCATGAGGTCCGCAACCTTCGTCGTGCCGACCGAATTGCGCTCCGCATCGATTTCCGAGACCAGTTCCTGGACGCGGTTCTCGATGATCTGCGCCGCCTTGGGGCTGACGTCGCGCAGATTGACGGTACGGTTCATGATGTCCGCGCGCCGGCTTTCCGGCAGCTGCATCAGGACCTTGGCGCCGAAGGACGACGGGATCATCGACAGGATGTAGGCAATCGTCTGCGGGTGCTCGCGCAGCAGGAACTGGGCGATGAAGCCCGGCTCGCCATCCTGCAGGCGATCCCAGATCGAGGTTTCGTAGGCCTGGAAGGCGGCGCGGCGGCCGAGCAGGCCGTCGACTTCTTCCGGGGTCAGCCCGGCCTCGAGGATATCCTCGATGGCCTTGGCATTGTCCATCAGGCCGGCGCCCTCGGTGAAGATGTCCTCGAACTCCGACACGACCGCGGCCAGCTCGTCCGGGGGGATGGCGCGCAGCGTCTGGGCCGATGCGATGATCACCTGAAGCTCATGCTGGGTGAAGTATTTCAGCAGCCTGCCGGCCACCTGCTTGCCCATGGCGAGCAGAACAGCCGCGGCCTTGTCGGGCTGCGACAGGGGCCTGCCGGGTAGCGATCCGCCGAAATCATCGAAATCCATCATGGTTTCCTACCTTCACATCCCGGCCGGGATTACGCCTTCTTCGTACTCAGCACTTCGATCAGCTTGACGCCGAATCGGGTATCGTCACCTTCTAGCACGGTAATTTCGCCGCGCGCGATCTTTCGTCCGTTGACGATGATGTCGACCGGTTCGCCGATCTTCTTGTCGAGCGCGATGGTTGCGCCTTCCTGAAGGTTCATCAGTCCGGAGACCTGCATGCGGCTGGTGCCGAGAATGATCTGGACCTCGATCGGAATATCCATGATCAGGTCGAGATTGGCGTTCAGCGCGCTGCCCGGCGCCTGCATCGGCGTAAAGCCGCGGTCGCTGGCAGGGGCGGCGCTGGCGCCGAAACCGCCACCGAAATCCGAACCGGCGGAGCCGCCGAGATCATCGCCGAAGCCGCCTGGCAATGCGCCGTCGGCATCGTTCTTCAAGACGCCGCGCAGGTCGTCGATGGCCTGCTCCAGATCGGCGTCGTTGCCGGGAGCGTCCATTGAAAAATCGGAATCCAAGGGTGTCTTATTGGTAGCCATGAAATCACTATTCCAGTTGAAACTTGCCTCAAACTGCCTTTGTCGCGCTTGAGTGGAAAAACTTCTCAGCCCATCAGATGCTGAAGCAGCTCGTCATCCGTGCTGATATTGTCCTTGACGCGCACCATGTAGTTGGCGCCGGCCCGGCCGAATTCGCAGGCATACATGTCGCGACCGTTGGCGCTGACATCGACCTTGACGTCACCGGTGTCGTGGAAGGGAATGACGTCGCCGACCGCCAGGCGCGAAATCGTGCGCAAGGTCAGTGTATCAAGGCGGATACGGGCTTCGAGCGTCACCTGGCTGCGGCGAACCTGCTCGTTGATCTGCTCGGTCCATTCCTTCTGCGCCTTGCCGGCCTGCTTGGTCGACTTGGGGAAGGAAATGACCGTCTTCAGAAGCGCCGACTGCGGCACGACGAGGGCGAATTCGGCCGAAACGGCGCCGATGCCGATGGTCATGCGGATGAGGGCGGCGTATTCGTCGTCTTCACCGGCCGGACGGTTGCGGTCCTCGGCATTGCGCGGGCGCTCGATCGTCGGCTCGAAGCCGCCGGGCGCATTGACGCCGGAGCGCAGCACGTTTCCGATCTTGTCGAACACCATGACGGCGAGGTCGAGCTCGATCTTGGATAGCGGGCGCTCGACCGGCTCGCCGACGGCGTCGGGCATGGCGCCCAGCAGGTTTTCCATCAGGGTGATGATGAAACCATTGCCGCAGGTGATGATGAAATGCGGGCTCCAGTTCCGCAGCGAGACGTTCGAAATCGCCACATCCTCGCCGAGCCCGGCGATCAGGTCGCCCATCAGGCCCGTTTCGCAGCCGACATAACCGACTTTCACATTGAGATTGGTCTCGCTGTGAAAGACGTCGGGCAGGAACTCGGTATAGAGCTGGCCGAAGTCGTTGCAGAGGCGGGTCAGGGTCTTCTTGTCGCCGAGATTGCCGGTCAGGCGGGCCAGCAAAGCGCGGTTCATGGCATTCTTGGTCTGTGCGGATACTTCTGTCATAGGAGTTACGCTGCCTTGGTTTCGCCGCCAGGATTCATCATTTCCTGCTCAACGGCATCGATGGAGGGGCGTTCGTAAGCCGAAATCGTCTTGCGACCGTATTCGAGAGCGACCTGCGGGACCGAACCGTTCATGTAGGCCAGCAGCGTCTGCTTGACGATGATGTAGAGGCGGTGTTGCTTGCTACGCACGGTCTTGATCTGCGCCGTGATCGGGTTGCACACCGAGTAGGAGAGCAGAATGCCGAGGAAGGTGCCGACGAGAGCGGCGCCGATCAGGTGGCCGAGAACGTCCGGCGGATCGTTGATGTGCGCCATGGCCTTGATGACGCCGAGAACGGCGGCGACGATACCGATGGCCGGGAACGAATCACCCATTGCGGTGATGGCGTTGTAGGGCTTCATCTTGTCGTACAGCAGCGTGTTCAGCTCTTCGTCCATCAGCGCTTCGATCTCGTGGCTGCGGGCATTGCCGATGATGATCAGGCGCACGTAGTCGCAGATGAACGAGGTCAGTTCCTTGTTCTTCAGCACGGTCGGGGCCGTCTGGAAGATCGAGGATTCCTGCGGATTGTCGATATGGGCTTCGATTTCGTTGCGCGACTTCGTGCGCAGGTCGCGCATCAGCGAATAGAGCACGCCGAGCGTATCGAGATACTGGCGCTCCTTCGGCACGGAATGCTTGAAGGCCTCGCCGAGCGCCTTGCCGGAATCCTTCAGCACCTTCATCGGGTTGGCCATGATGAAGCCGCCGAGACCGGCGCCGCCGATGATGACGAATTCGAACGGCTGGAACAGCACCTCGATATGGCCGCCCATGGCCATGAAGCTGCCGATGATACAGCCGCAGGTGATCACGAATCCGATGATAATGTTCATTTTGAGCCTGTGCCTGACGTTGTCTTGTAAGGCAGGAATAGTTTTTCTGGCTTGCGTGAAGCTGGCCCGAAAATCCCTTGAAATCCGGGCAAACCCAACAGGTTCGCGCAAGCGTGCGCGGGCTAGAGTGGCCGCATGAAGATTGCCCGCGTTGGGCGCAAATCACCCGGTGGACAAGACGTGACGACGACCTATACCAGCTACAGGCTCATCACCCAGGATCTGACGAAGTCGCTCGAACGCGTGGCGGCGAAGCCAGACGTGAAGCGCGAAACGGATTATTATCTGTCGAAGATCGGCTCGATCAAATCGGTCGACGACTTTATGGCCGACAGCCGTCTTTATAACTACGCTTTGAAGGCGCATGGCCTGGAAGACATGGCCTATGCCAAGGCCTTTATCCGCAAGGTGCTGACCGAGGGCATCGACAGCAAGGACGATTTCGCCAACAAGCTGTCGGACAGCCGTTATGCCGACCTCGTCAAGTCGCTGAACTTCGCGGCGCAAGGCGCGGCCGCGACCAGTTCCGACGCGGCCCAGAAGGGCGTCGTCGAAAAGTACAATCGCCAGACGCTGGAGCAGGATGCGGGCGAGGACAATACCGGCGTGCGCCTGGCGCTCTATTTCCAGCGTCAGGCCTCCGGCATCACCTCGACCATGGGCCTCCTTGCCGACGACGCCGTCTCGCAGGTGGTTCGCACCGTGTTGCAGATCCCCGACGAGGCCATGGCCGGCGACATCGACAAGCTTGCGGCCCAGATCGGCAAGAAGATCGACGTCAAGGATTTCCAGGACCCCGAAAAGGTCGGCAAGTTCCTCGAGCGCTTCACCGCGCTTTGGGAGCTGTCCAATCCGTCGGAGAATTACGACCCCGTTTCGGTGCTCGGCAGCGGCAGCGGCTACGGCATCTCCACGGACCTCCTGCTCTCGATCAACAATCTCAAACTTGGAGGGCGCTGATGCAATCCGGACTGTATGTAGCTCTGTCGTCCCAGATGGCATTGGAGCGCCGCCTGACGACGCTCGCCGACAATATGGCGAACATCAACACGGTGGGTTTCCGCTCGACGGACGTCAAGTTCGACGAGGTGATGAGTTCGACCCAGAACGATCTGAACGCCAAGGTCGCCTTCGTCTCGCAGGGCAACGACTATCTTTCGACCCGCCTCGGCCAGCTCGACAACACCGGCAACCCGCTGGACTTCGCCATCAAGGGCGACGCCTGGTTCGCTATCGATACGCCGGCCGGCCAGGTTCTGACCCGTGACGGCCGTTTCACCATGACGGAAACCGGCGCGCTGGTTTCCACCCGCGGCTTTCCGGTACTCGATCCCGGCGGCGCGCCGATCCAGCTCGATCGAACCGCCGGCCCGCCGGCCGTCGGTTCGGATGGCGTCATCCATCAGGACGGCCGCCAGGTCGGCACGATCGGCGTCTTCTCCTCCGACATCAAGAAGGGCTTCATCCGCTATGAAAACAGCGGCGTGATCGCCTCTGACCAGCCGCGCGCCGTGGTCGACGATCCGACCGTCGGCGTCGTCCAGGGTTATGTCGAACAGTCCAACGTCAACGGCATCCGCGAAATGACGCAGCTCATCCAGATCAACCGTGCCTTCGAAAGCGTCTCTTCGCTGATGCGCGACAGCGAAACCTCGCTGGACGACGCGATCAAGACGCTGGGCGGAAGCCGGTAAAAAAGGCACGTCCGGGCAAAGCGGTTTGGGCCCGGGATTGCGACAGAACACCACATTGAAAGCATAACCGATGCTGGAAGAATTGCCCGTCAACGTCCCGGCTTCGCCGATGCTGGCCCATATGGCCGGTCTCGTCGCTCGCTATGCCGATCCGGCCTTTTCGGTTGCCCATGGCGGCCATGTGCAGGCGATCGCCGCTGGCCATTATACGGTCAGCGGCATGTCGCGGCATGTGCGGCTCGGCGAATTCGTGGCCCATCGCAGCGCCCACGGCATTCACCTCGGCGAAGTGGTGCGCGTCGAGCCGGATCTGATCTACGTCTGCCCGATCGAGCCGGGCGAGCCGATCGGCATCCATGATGTCGTCATCCGCAAGGGCGCCTTCCGCGTCGCGCCTGACGAGAGCTGGTGCGGCCGCACGATCAATTCGCTGGGCGATCCCATCGATGGCCTCGGGCCCATTTCGCCCGGCCCCATCCGCCGGCCGATTTCCAACACCGCGCCGCCTTCGATGACGCGCCAGCGCGTCGAGACCGGCTTCAAGACCGGCGTGCGCGCCATCGATATCTTCTCGCCGCTCTGCCTCGGCCAGCGTCTCGGCATCTTCGCCGGTTCGGGCGTCGGCAAATCGACGCTCCTGTCGATGCTGGCCCGCGCCGATGCCTTCGACCGCGTGGTGATCTCGCTGGTCGGCGAGCGCGGCCGCGAAGTGCGCGAATTCATCGAGGACACGCTCGGCGACAATATGTCGAAGACGGTCGTCGTCGTCGCCACCAGCGACGAAAGCCCGATGCTGCGCAAGATGGCGCCGCTCTCTGCCGTCACCATCGCCGAACATTTCCGCGATCAGGGCGACAATGTGCTTTTGATCGTCGACAGCGTCACCCGTTTTGCCCATGCCATCCGCGAGGTTGCGACCGCAGCCGGCGAACCGCCGATCGCGCGCGGCTATCCGGCCTCGGTCTTCACCGAGCTGCCGAAGCTTCTGGAGCGCACCGGCCCCGGCGTCGAAGGCACCGGCACGATCACGGCGATCATCTCGATCCTCGTCGACGGCGACAATCACAACGATCCGATCGCCGATTCGACGCGCGGCATTCTCGACGGCCATATCGTCATGGATCGTTCGCTGGCTGAGGAGGGGCGGTATCCGCCCATCAATCCGCTCGCCTCGATCTCGCGCTTGGCGCGCAAGGCCTGGACGCCGGATCAGGAAAAGCTGGTCGCGCGCCTGAAAGCGCTGATCCATCGGTTCGAGGAAACCCGCGACCTGCGCCTGATCGGCGGCTATCGTCCCGGCGCCGACGCCGATCTCGACATGGCGATCAAGCAGGTGCCGATTATTTACGACGTTCTCAAGCAATCCCCGGCCGACCGTTCCTCGGCCGACGCCTTCGCCGATCTGGCGACCGGTCTGCGCACCGGCAATGGCAATGTCAACCAGCCGGCCATCAACCCGCGTCAAAAGGCATAAAGCATGCGAAAACCGAGAAAAATCAGGCCTGTCGCCGAGCCGGTCATCGCCGCCGATGAAACCAAGGCAAATGTCGGCGTCGACCGCGTCCTGGCGATCTCCGGCCTGGCGCTGGCCGCCGCCGCCGCCTTTTTCCCATGGTACGTGTTTTTCAACGCCGACAAGTTCGGCGTGCGTTCGGCCAATTGGGACGGGACGCGCGACCTGCCGGACCTGCCGCCGCGCAACGTCTTCAGCGTCTCGCCGATGGCGATGACCGACAATTCGCCCAACACCGCCCAGCCGCTCGACAATCTGACGACGGCGACTGTTGGCAATGAGGGCAAGAAGAAGCATCGCGACATTCCCGAAGCCCAGCCTTTCCCCGGGCGCAGCGACTTCAAGCTTCTGCACGTGGCCAACGGCCGCGCGCTGATCGAGGACCAGGGCGGCATGTACATGGTCAAGGTCGGCTCGATCCTGCCCGACGAAAGTCGCGTCGCCACGCTGGAGCAACGCAGCGGCAAATGGGTGATCGTCACCTCCAACGGCAAGATCTATCAGGCCAACTGACCGGGCGATTTTTCTGCCTCCCGATGATTGCGAAAACCGGGCGCCGCCTTGCAGCGCCCGGTTTTTCTTTGTGATTCGCGCAATGGCGTTTGCGGCGCAGCTCACCTGCGAGACGATCCGAAGGCCCGGAATACAAGGCTTTTTCCTCGTAAGTCTGACGCAAGTTTACCGGCTTAGGTTCGCCTCAGTAAAAGTCGGAGTGACGCATATGCAGCCAATCCAGTTGTTCGACCTCGCCTCCCGGCAAGCCTCCTGGCTTTCCGTGCGCCAGGAGGTCGTCTCGACCAACATCGCCAATGCGAATACGCCGAAATACGTCGCCAAGGACGTCACGCCGTTTCAGGCGGTGATGGACCAGAGCGCGCCGGTTCGCATGGCGCGCACCAATCCCGGCCACATGACGGACGCCTCGCAGGTGAGCGAACAGGTCGATACGGTCAAGGCCAAGCTGGACCAGGAAATCGGCGTGCAGGAATCCGGCAATACGGTCGGTCTTGCCGAGGAACTGTCGAAGTCCGGCGAAATCAAGCGCCAGTACGAGCTCAACGCGGCACTGGTGAAGTCTTTCCATCGCATGATGTTGCTCGCAGTAAGGAAGTAGTTTGATGGATCCGCTTTCCGCGTCAATGAAAATCGCCGGCAGCGGCCTGGAAACCCAGGCGACTCGTCTGCGTATCGTGTCTGAAAACATCGCCAACGCCCGCTCGACCGGCGATACTCCGGGCGCCGATCCCTATCGCCGCAAGACGCTGACCTTCGGCAGCGAGCTCGACCGCGCCACCGGCGTGACGCTCGCCACCGTCAAGAAGTTCGGTGTCGACAAGGCAAAATTCACCGAGGAATACGAGCCGGGCAACCCGGCCGCCGACGAGCGCGGCATCGTCAAGGTGCCCAACGTCAACGTGCTCATCGAAATGGCCGACATGCGCGAGGCCAATCGCTCCTACGACGCAAACCTTCAAACCATCAAGCAGACGCGTGATCTGATTTCCGCAACGCTCGATCTTCTCAAGGCATCGCAATGATCAATGCTATCAACCAGGTAAGCTCCATCGGCATGACGCGCGGCATTGGTTCGCTGACGCTGGACGGCATCGCCGGCACCGACAAGTCCAAGGAAACGACGACGCCCGGCGCCGCGACGGGCCTCAGCTTCGGCGAGGTTCTCGGCGACATGACCACCAAGGCCATCAGCGATCTGAAGGGTGCGGAAGCCGCCTCCTTCGCCGGCATCAAGGGCACGATGAGCACCCGCGAAGTCGTCGACGCCGTCATGCAGGGCGAACAGGCGCTGCAGACCGCGACGGCCGTGCGCGACAAGATCGTCACCGCCTTCCTCGACATCACCCGCATGCAGATCTGACGAGACCTGGGCGTTTCCAAGAAAAAGCGTGAAGCGGTTTCCGTTTTGAAATGCTGCAGAGGTTAAAGGACAACAGGCTATGAGAGCTCTTGCTATCGCTGCGACGGGTATGGATGCCCAGCAGACCAATCTCGAAGTGATCGCCAACAACATCGCCAACATCAACACGACCGGTTACAAGCGCGCCCGCGCCGAGTTTTCCGATCTGTTGTACCAGGCTGAGCGCGTCCAGGGCGTGCCGAACCGCGCCAACCAGTCGATCGTTCCGGAAGGCGCGAACATCGGTCTCGGCGTGCAGACGGCGGCGGTGCGCAATATTCACTTGCAGGGCAACCTGACCCAGACCGAAAATCCGCTCGATGTCGCCATCGTCGGCCGCGGCTGGTTCCAGATCCAGGCCACCGACGGCAGCACGCTCTATACCCGCGCCGGCTCGTTCAACACCAACGGACAAGGCCAGCTCGTCACCATCGACGGCAACCAGGTGGCGCCCAACATCACCATCCCGACCGACGCCAGCGAAGTCCAGATCAACCGCTCCGGCCAGGTCAACGTCCGTATCGGCAATTCTTCGAATTTCCAGACCATCGGCCAGCTGACCATCGCCAACTTCGCCAACGAAGCCGGCCTGCAGCCGCTCGGCGACAACCTCTTCCAGCAGACGGCGGCTTCCGGTGACCCGATCGTCGCCACGCCGGACGATCCGGGCTTCGGCTACCTCAAGCAGAACTACCTGGAAAGCTCCAACGTCGATCCGGTCAAGGAAATCACCGAGCTGATCTCGGCGCAGCGCGCCTATGAAATGAACTCCAAGGTGATCAACACCGCCGACGAAATGGCGTCGATCGTCAGTAAGAACCTGAAGTAAACCGAAAGGTGAGGCAGACATGATGTTTCGCCGCGAGAATTCGATCAAGGCGGCCGTGTTCGGTCTGGTGACGGCGTTTCTCGCCGTTGTCGGCCCGGCCTCCGCCGAGATGGGCTTCGCCGTCGTGCCGACGTCGATCATCTATCCCGGCGAGGAAATCGTTGCCAGCCGCGTGCAGGAAGTCGAGGTCACCAATCCCAATCTGGCCGGCGGTTATGCGACAAGCGTATCCGAGGTGCAGGGCATGGTTTCCAAGCGCACGCTCCTGCCGGGCCGCACGATCCAGCTTTCCTCGCTGCGCGAACCCTATGCGGTGACCCGCGGGGCGAATGTGCGCCTCACCTTCCAGCTCGGTACGCTCGTCATCTCGGCGGCCGGCAGTCCGCTTGTGGATGCCGCCGTCGGCGATGTCATTCGCGTGCGCAACCTCGATTCCGGCGTGATCGTCAACGGCACCGTGATGCAGGACGGCACAATCCACGTGGTGGCCAAATGAAGAAATTCGGTTTCCTTTTGACGATCCTTTCGGTTGCGGCGGGCCTGTTGTGTGCGGCGCCCGCCGGCGCGGTCTCCTCGCGCATCAAGGACATCGCCGCATTGCAGGCCGGCCGCGACAACCAGCTGATCGGCTACGGCCTGATCGTCGGCCTGCAGGGCACCGGCGACAGTCTGCGTTCCTCGCCGTTCACCGAACAGTCCATGCGCGCCATGCTGCAGAATCTCGGCATCTCGACGCAGGGCGGTCAGTCCAGCGCCAAGAATACCGCCGCCGTCATGGTCACGGCCACATTGCCGCCTTTCGCCAGCCCCGGCAGCCGCATCGACATCACCGTCAGCTCGCTCGGCGACGCCACATCGCTGCGCGGCGGCACGCTGGTCATGACCTCGCTGTCGGGCGCCGACGGCCAGATCTATGCCGTGGCTCAAGGGTCGGTCATCGTTTCCGGCTTTTCGGCCCAAGGCCAGGCGGCCAGCGTCACCGAAGGCGTGACCACTGCCGGCCGTGTTCCGAACGGCGCAATCATCGAACGCGAACTGCCCTCGAAATTCAAGGATTCGGTCAATCTGGTGCTGCAGTTGCGCAATCCGGATTTCACCACCGCCGTCACCATCGCCGATGCCGTCAATGCCTATGGCCGGCGCACCTTCGGCAATGCCATCGCCGAGGCCCGCGATTCGCAGGCGGTTGCAGTGATGAAGCCGGCGACCGCCGATCTCACCCGCCTGATGGCCGATATCGAAAACCTGATCGTCGAGACCGATACGCCGGCCAAGGTGGTCGTCAATGAGCGCACCGGCACCATCGTCATCGGCGCCGACGTGCGTGTCTCCAAGGTTGCCGTCAGCTACGGCACGCTGACCGTCCAGGTCACCGAGTCGCCGCAAGTCATCCAGCCCATGCCCTTTTCGCGTGGCGAAACCGCTGTGCAGCCGCAGACCGACATCGTCACCCAGAAGACCGGCGACAAGGTCGCGGTGCTCAACGGTCCGGACCTTCGCACATTGGTCAACGGGCTGAACAGCATCGGCGTCAAGCCGGACGGCATCATCTCCATTCTCCAGGGCATCAAACAGGCCGGCGCGTTGCAGGCGGAGCTTGTGGTCCAATGACGGCTGACATTTCCATGAAGAAGACCACGTTGCGGTTCAAGCTGCTGCTGACCGCTTCGCTGCTGGCCGGCGCCGCCATTCCCGGCGCCTTCGCGCAGGAGCAGATCAAGCCTCTGACAGACATGAGCTCGCAAGACGAGATCAAGCAATATTGCTCCAACATCGCTGATGCGGCCCGCGACCAGCGATATCTGCTGCAGAAGCAGGATCTGGAAAAGCTCCAGGCCGATGTCGACGCCCGCATGGCCGAACTCGACAAGCGCCGCGCGGAATACGAAGACTGGCTGAAACGCCGCAACGATTTCATGAAACAGGCCGAAGCCGGATTGGTTGACGTCTTCAAAACGATGAAGGCCGATTCCGCCGCTCCCCAGCTTGCGGAAATGAATCCTCTCCTTGCCGCCGCCATCGTCATGCGGCTGCCGGCGCGTCAGTCGGGCCTGATCCTGGCCGAGATGGAGCCGAAGAAAGCCGCCCTTGTCGCCTCGATCATGTCGCAGGCGGCAAACCCGAATACTTCGAAGGACCCGTCATGAACAAGCGTATTCCCGCCCTGCTGGCAGCAAGCCTTCTTGCCGGTTGCCAGAGCCAGACGGTGAAGGAAATCGGCAATGCGCCGTCGATGAGCCCGATCGGCAGCGGCCTGCAATACGGCCAGACATCGCAGATGGCCATGTATCCCAAACAGCCGGCAGCCATGTCCAGCGGCTATTCGCTCTGGCACGATTCGCAGTCCGCCCTGTTCAAGGATGCGCGCGCCATCAATGTCGGCGACATCATGACGGTCAACATCCAGATCAATGACAAGGCCGACTTCGACAACGAAACTCAGCGCAACCGCCAGAACAAGAGCAATATCGGCTGGAAGGTCGGAGCGCAGATCTTCGGTTGGGCGCCGCAGACCGATTCCAAGATCGGCTATAATTCCGATACCGATACCCAGGGCAAGGGTACGACGAAGCGCTCCGAAAAGCTGACCCTGTTGGTCGCGGCCGTCGTCACCGGCGTGCTCGAAAACGGCAATCTGGTGATCAGCGGCTCGCAGGAAGTGCGCGTCAACCACGAGATCCGCATCCTCAACGTGGCCGGTATCGTTCGGCCGCAGGATGTCGACGCCAAGAACGTCATCTCCTACGACAAGATCGCCGAAGCGCGCATCTCCTATGGCGGTCGCGGTCGTCTGACCGAAGTTCAGCAGCCGCCCGTCGGCCAGCAGGCCGTCGATCTGTTCTCGCCGATCTGAGCCGAACGGCATGTAAAGACGGCGCGTCCGGTCTCGGGCGCGCGCCCCTCAAGACGACCCGACAGCAGGTGATCCATGGCGGACGCGGAAAAAAAGGACGAAGCCCCCAAGAAGAAGGGCGGCGCAATGCCTGCGATCCTGGCGATCGTCGTGGTGACGGCGCTCGGCGCCGGCGGCGGCTGGTTTCTCGGCGGCATGCTCGCCAATAAATTGCAGCCGACCATAGCGGCGGAAAAGGCGGCCGAACAGGCCAAGGCTGCCGCTGAAGCCAAGGCCGGCGCGAAGAAGGAAGGCGAGGGGCTGCCGCATATTTCCACCGCTGAAAACGGCGTGGTGCAGCTCGAACCGATCACCACCAATCTGTCCTACCCTTCCGAAAACTGGATCCGCCTCGAAGTCGCCTTGATGTTCAAGGACAAGCCGGATGTAAAAGTGTCGGAAGACGTGCATCAGGACATCCTCTCCTATCTGCGCACCGTGTCGCTGCAGCAGATCGAGGGGCCGCGCGGCTTCCAGTATCTTCGGGATGACATTCAGGAGCGTGTTGACCTGCGCTCCCAGGGACGGGTAACCAAGGTCATGTTCAGGACCTTTGTGATCGAATGATTCGATTTCTATCCCTCTTCGGCGCCATGATGGCATTGCCGGGCATCGCGCTTGCCCAGCAATTGCCGACCGACCTGCTGAATATCCCGGTCGATGGCTCGGCGGCGGCATGGATCATCCGCACCTTCGGCTTGCTGACGGTGCTGTCGATCGCACCGGGCATCCTGGTGATGGTCACGAGTTTTCCGCGTTTCGTCATCGCCTTCTCGATCCTGCGGTCCGGCATGGGCCTGGCGACGACGCCGTCGAACATGATCATGCTCAGCCTGTCGCTGTTTATGACTTTCTACGTCATGGCGCCCACGCTCGATCGCTCCTGGCAGGAGGGCATTCAGCCGTTGCTGCAGAACCAGCTGACCGAGGCGCAGGCGGTGGAGCGCATCGCCGAACCCTTCCGCGCCTTCATGACCGCCAACACCCGCGAAAAGGACATGGCGCTGTTCATGGACATCGCCCGCGAGCGCGGCCAGAGCGTGGTGACGAACGAGAAGGTGGACTACCGCGTTCTCGTTCCGGCCTTCATGATTTCCGAGATCCGGCGCGGTTTCGAAATCGGCTTTCTGATCATTCTGCCGTTCCTCGTCATCGACCTGATCGTGGCGACGATCACCATGGCGATGGGCATGATGATGCTGCCGCCGACCTCTATCTCCTTGCCGTTCAAGATCCTGTTCTTCGTTCTGATCGACGGCTGGAATCTTCTTGTCGGTAGTCTGGTCCGTTCTTTTTCCTGATTTTTTTCAAAAGCTTGGTCTGAACCTATGCGCTGGTTTCCCGGCGTATAGGTTTTGTTAACTATAAATCCGGGCGATTTTTGCGAGGTTGCGAAGTTAACTGATTTGCAAGGTGTGGGGGCTAGTTTGATCCTCACATGACGGGTTTGGTTTCACCTAAAAGACGAAACCGAGTGGCATGAAGCCGAGCCGTCATCACCGGTAAGTATTCAGTCCGGTATGTCCCTCATCTTTGTTTTTGCGTATTCAAAGGGACAATCCCATGACCAGCATTATCACTAACAATTCCGCTATTGCCGCTCTCGACACGCTGCGTGGCATCAACAACAGCATGCAGAAGACCCAGGCGACGATTTCGTCTGGCCTGAAGGTCAACTCTGCAGCCGACAATGCCGCCTACTGGTCGATCGCAACGACCATGCGTTCGGACAACAAGGCGCTCGGCGCCGTTCAGGACGCCATCGGCATGGCTGCTGCCAAGACCGACACGGCTTACACCGGCCTGAACTCTGCCATCGACGTCGTCTCCGCGATCAAGACCAAGCTCGTTGCCGCTCGCGAACCGGGCGTTGACAAGGACAAGATCAACAAGGAACTGACCGAACTGAAGAACCAGCTCGGTTCGATCTCGCAGTCCTCGTCCTTCAACGGTGAAAACTGGCTCTACTCGGGTTCGGCTGCAACTCAGGCCGCTGGTACCAAGCAGATGGTTGGCTCCTTCGTTCGCGCCTCTGACGGCACGGTTTCGATCAAGACGATCAGCTACGACACCTCGAAGTCGGTTCTGATCGACGACAAGACTGGCGCCAACGGTCTGCTGACCCAGGGCACCCAGATCATGCAGCCGAACGGTACGGGCGCCCAGGTTTCGGCTACCTACTACCTCGTCAAGTCTGCAGGTACGGCAGGCACGGGTTCGGAAATCCTTCTGACTTCCGCGACGACGAACGACAACCTCGACGGCATGGTCTCCGCCGTTGACTCGATGCTGAAGACGATGACGGACTCGGCCGCTACCCTGGGTGCGACCAACAGCCGTCTGACGCTGCAGAACGACTTCATCAAGGACCTCAGCGACACCATCACCAAGGGTGTTGGTCGTCTGGTGGATGCCGACATGAACGAAGAGTCGACCCGCCTCAAGGCCCTGCAGACCCAGCAGCAGCTCGGTATTCAGGCTCTGTCGATCGCCAACTCGAACGCCGACAACATCCTGTCGCTGTTCCGTTAAGACTTCGAAACGCCTCGCGGTTCGTCCGCGGCGAACGATCTTGCGAAAACCGCACCTCCGGGTGCGGTTTTTTGCGTTTTGGGCCGATTTTGATTTTCGCGTGAAGTCGTTTTTTCACTTAGCGTTTTGTTAACCATAATCATGTCATCTAGCACCATACGAACGGTGAATTAATCAATAAACAAAGCGAATTAATTGGCATGATGTCGCTCACCGTTGCCGGTAACAAGTCCGGAATGTCCCTCACCTTACCGATCCAAAAAAGGGGCAGATTTTATGTCGAGCATTCTCACCAACACCGCCGCAATGGCTGCGCTGAACACCCTGCGTTCGATCAACAGCAACATGGAATCGACGCAGGCGCGCGTTTCTTCGGGTCTTCGGGTCCAGACCGCTTCTGACAACGCCGCCTACTGGTCGATCGCGACCACCATGCGTTCCGATAACAAGGCGCTTTCCGCCGTTCAGGATGCCATTGGCCTCGGTGCCGCCAAGACCGATACCGCCTACACCGCGCTTGAATCAACCGTCAACGTTGTGTCTGAAATCAAGGCGAAGCTCGTCGCCGCACGCGAACCGGGTGTCGACAAGACCAAAATCGATACGGAACTGACGCAGCTCAAGGCGCAGTTGCTGTCGATTTCCCAATCGGCTTCCTTCTCCGGCGAAAACTGGCTTTACAACGATCAGGCCGCAGCGCTTGGCGTCAAGAAGATGGTCGGTTCCTTTATCCGCAGCGCCAGCGGTTCCGTCTCGGTTCAAACGCTGAGCTTCGATACGTCGAAGTCGGTGCTGGTGGATACCAATACCGCGTCTCGCGGTTTGCTGACCAAGGACTACACGGTTCCGGATCAGCCGAGCGGCACCACGACGACCAGCGCGACCTGGTCGCTGATCTACACCGGTACCGGCACGGCGCCCGCAACCGTCATCGCCCTGACATCGGCCACGACCTCCGACTCGCTCGACGGCATGATCAAGGCTGTCGACATGATGCTGAAGGATCTGACCGATGGCGCTTCGACACTTGGTGCAACCAAGACGCGCCTCGACATGCAGGGCGAGTTCGTGGCCGATCTGATGGGCACGATCGACAAGGGTGTCGGTCGCCTGGTGGATGCTGACATGAACGAGGAATCGACGCGTTTGAAAGCGCTGCAGACCCAGCAGCAGCTCGGTATCCAGTCGCTCTCGATCGCCAACACCAATTCCGAAAACATCCTGACGCTGTTCCGCCAGTAAGGCCAACGGCATCAATATACGCATGAACGACATGCCTCGCCGATGTGAATCGGCGAGGCATATTTATTTTCAGATGGTAAAACATGGTAAATGAGGCGCATTCTAATAAGTATAAATTTGGTTAACGCGATTTTATTTGAAAAAAATCACATTTTTATGCTTCGTTAACCTTAATAGAGTTAGATGTAGACATCGAAACGGCGGGCTGACCCAAAGAGTATTGCGGTGGTTGGTGTGCATGAAGCTGATGCCGTTTGCCGGTATTTAAAGTCCGGTATGCCCTTAGTTTTTATCTAGTCCAGTAAGGGGCAGTATCAATGACGAGTATTATTACGAACTCCGCTGCAATCGCCGCTCTCGACACGCTGCGTGGCATCAACAACAGCATGCAGAAGACCCAGAGCAACATTTCCTCTGGTCTTCGCATTCAGTCGGCTTCCGACAATGCCGCCTACTGGTCGATCGCAACGACCATGCGTTCGGACAACAAGGCGCTCGGCGCCGTTCAGGACGCCATCGGCATGGCTGCTGCCAAGACCGACACGGCTTACACCGGCCTGAACTCTGCCATCGACGTCGTCTCCGCGATCAAGACCAAGCTCGTTGCCGCTCGCGAACCGGGCGTTGACAAGGACAAGATCAACAAGGAACTGACCGAACTGAAGAACCAGCTCGGTTCGATCTCGCAGTCCTCGTCCTTCAACGGTGAAAACTGGCTCTACTCGGGTTCGGCTGCAACTCAGGCCGCTGGTACCAAGCAGATGGTTGGCTCCTTCGTTCGCGCCTCTGACGGCACGGTTTCGATCAAGACGATCAGCTACGACACCTCGAAGTCGGTTCTGATCGACGACAAGACTGGCGCCAACGGTCTGCTGACCCAGGGCACCCAGATCATGCAGCCGAACGGTACGGGCGCCCAGGTTTCGGCTACCTACTACCTCGTCAAGTCTGCAGGTACGGCAGGCACGGGTTCGGAAATCCTTCTGACTTCCGCGACGACGAACGACAACCTCGACGGCATGGTCTCCGCCGTTGACTCGATGCTGAAGACGATGACGGACTCGGCCGCTACCCTGGGTGCGACCAACAGCCGTCTGACGCTGCAGAACGACTTCATCAAGGACCTCAGCGACACCATCACCAAGGGTGTTGGTCGTCTGGTGGATGCCGACATGAACGAAGAGTCGACCCGCCTCAAGGCCCTGCAGACCCAGCAGCAGCTCGGTATTCAGGCTCTGTCGATCGCCAATACCAGCGCCGACAACATCCTGTCGCTGTTCCGCTAAGCAATACGCGTGGCGGCCTCAGGGCCGCCGCTTCTCGATTTCGACGGCCGCGCCTTCTCCAGGGAGGCGCGGCTTTCGGCGTTGTTTTCGGCGATCTTTTCCAAAATGCGCGCGGCGTTAACCATTTGTTAACCAAATCTTCCTTAAGACTTCGTTAACAGCGTCGGGCTGGCCGCCAGGGCAAACACGCGGCCAGCGAGCATGAGGCTATCCGCCGTTACCGGTCCCACCTTGAAATCCGGTATGTCCCGAAATCCAGATGGGGCATAAGATGACCAGCATTCTGACCAATACGGCCGCGATGGCGGCCCTGCAGACCCTCCGTTCGATCAACAAGAACATGGACACGACCCAGAACCGGATCTCTTCCGGCTACCGGGTCGAGACCGCGGCCGACAACGCCGCCTACTGGTCGATCGCCACGACGATGCGCTCCGACAACAGCGCGCTTTCCACCGTCCAGGACGCCCTCGGCCTCGGCGCCGCAAAGACCGACGTTTCCTATACCGGCCTGAAGTCTGCGATCGACGTCGTTACCGAAATCAAGTCTAAGCTTGTCGCCGCGCGCGAACCCGGCGTCGACAAGACCAAGATCGACAAGGAAATTTCCGAGCTCAAGAACCAGATCCAGTCGATCGCGCAGTCGGCCTCCTTCTCCGGCGAAAACTGGCTCTATAACGAAGCGACGACGGCGCCGGGCACCAAGGAAATCGTCGCCTCGTTCAACCGTTCCGCCGATGGCAGCGTCTCGGTTACAACACTGGCCTACGATACCTCGACCTCGGTGCTGGTCGACACCCAGAACGTCAGCCGCGGCATGCTGACCAAGGCCTATGCGATTACGACAGGCACGGGCACCGCGACCTCGACGACGAACTGGTATCTGATGCTGCCCGCCGGTTCCACCGCGACGCCGAGCGCCACCGAAGTCAAGTTGACGAGCACCAGCACGGATGCCGATGTCGACAACATGATCTCGGCCGTCGACAAGATGCTGGCGCAACTCACCGACAGCGCCTCGACCCTCGGCGCCATCACCAAGCGCGTCGATCTGCAGGAAGGTTTCGTCGCGACCCTCATGGATGTGATCGAGAAGGGCGTGGGGCGCCTTGTCGATGCCGACATGAACGAGGAATCGACGCGTCTCAAGGCGCTCCAGACCCAGCAGCAGCTCGGCATCCAGGCGCTTTCGATCGCCAATACCAATGCCGAGAACATCCTCCAGCTCTTCAAGTAAGACGGGCCGCGGCTGACCGGAGCCGCGTCGCGCCTCTTTCGTCCAGCGAGACGGCGAGGCGCGCAGGCGGAAAGAAAAAGCTTCTCCCGTGCCACCGGTCATCGGCATGGGTGGAAAAGTTGGACCGCGCACTGCCCTGGCGCGGTCCAACGCGTTTATCCTCGCACAAGTTTGGCTGCCTAAGGTCCGATCGACCATATGGAAAAATACCCGGGCGATGATTTGAAGCCTCGGGAGTTGAGACAAGCCGGATGAGCGGATGGAAATGATTGCTGAAATGGGGCGGGATGCCGCTGTTGTTGCGGAATCGACGCGCAAGAACGGCCGCGGCTGGCCAAGCCGTGATCGGACTGGTCTTGACCGGACAGGTGGGGAAAGATGACGGCGTCTCTCGCTCATTATCTCAAGGACTTCAGCGAGCAGCAGCCCGTGGAAATGCCGTCGGCATTCGACGGCGGCTTCGACGACGACCTGTCGCTGCCTTTTTCCGAACCGGAAACGCTCGACCCTGACACCATCCGCCGCGAAGCGCATTCAGAAGGCTACGAGGCGGCGACGCAGGCGCTCGAGGCTCGGTTTGCAGAAGAGCGCGACGCGATGGCCGATGCGCACCGGCAGGAAATCGAGGCGTTGCACGAGGCCCATGCCGCCCAGTCCGCCGAAGTGATCGTCGCCAAGGTGAATGAAATGGCGGCAGCCGTGTCCGAGGCCATCGCCCAGCAGACCGGCCTGATCCTGGCGCCGCTGCTGTCGGAGGCGATCGCCGCTCGCGCCGTCACCGATCTCGGCGATGCGATCCATGCCGCACTCATGGACGGCGAGGCGGCGCAGATCGTCGTGCGCGGTCCGGGCGAACTTTTTGACATGCTCACGGCGCGGATGGGCGACAAGGCCGCTCTCCTGCGGCACATTGAAAGCGCCGATCTCGACCTGACGGTTGAGATGGACGGCAGCGTTCTCGTGACGCGCATTTCGGCCTGGGCCGCCAGTTTGAAGAAGGTGCTTGAATGAGCGACGGCGAAAACCATCACCACGGCAAGAACGAGATCATCATCATCAAGAAGCATGGTGGTGATCACGACGGCCATCATGGCGGCGCCTGGAAAATTGCCTATGCCGACTTCATGACCGCCATGATGGCCTTCTTCCTCGTGATGTGGCTGGTCAATGCCGCCAACGAGGAAACCAAGGCATCCGTGGCCACTTATTTCAATCCCATTAAGCTGGCTGACGAAAAGCCGGCCCAGAAGGGTTTGAAGAAGCCGACCGAGCAGGCTGACGGCGAAGAGACCAACGAGCGCTCCAAGGTCAAGGCCGATGGCACGACCGTCGGCGCCGCCGCCGCGAGCGGCGAGGATCAGACGGCATCGTCAGGCGACCAGAAGAACTATTCCGAAGCCGACTACTTCGAAAATCCTTACGCGGTCCTTGCCGAAATCGCGCAGGAAGTCGGCCAGCAGGCCAATGTCAGCGCCAAGGGCGAGGGCGGTGCGGCCGATTCCGGCCCGTCGACCGGCGCGCAGGGCGGCGAAGCCTATCGCGATCCCTTCGATCCGGATTTCTGGTCGAAGCAGGTCGAGGCGACCGACGCCAAGCAGAGCGATTCCAAGGATCAGCAGACGGCGATGGTCGATGCCAAGCCGGCCGATGTGAAACCCGAGGTCGAGGCCAAGACCGAGGACCAGAAGCCGACGCAGGATCAGCCGGCCCAATCCGCCGCCGACAAGCAAAAAGACAAGGACAAGGAGGCCGATGCGCAGGACGCAAAACCGGCCGACAAGACCGACAAGGACAAGGCCGAAGCCAAGAAAAGCAAGGTTTCGGAGGAGCGCAAGCTTCAGGCGGCCGATCTGCGCAAGGATATCGAGGACGCGGTCGGCGGCACTGGCGGCAAGCTGGCCGAAGGCCTGCTCGTCACGCCCACCGAAGGCGGCGTGCTCCTGACCATTTCCGACCAGCAGAACAACCCGATGTTCAACATCGGCTCGGCCGTGCCGCGCAAGGAAATGGTCGTGGCGATGGAAAAGATCGGCAAGCTCCTCAACGAGCGCAAGGGCGCGGTGCTGATCCGTGGCCATACCGACGCACGCCCCTTCAAGGGCGGCACGATGGACAACTGGCAGCTGTCGAGCAGCCGTGCGCAGAGCGCCTATTACATGCTGGTGCGCGGCGGTCTGGATGAAACGCGCGTCCAGCAGATTTCCGGCTTCGCCGACCGCCGGCTTCAGGTCCCTGCCGATCCCTTGGCGGATGCGAACCGTCGCATCGAAATCCTGTTGCAGGCACCACAGGGATGATGAGGATGCGGCGAACCTACAGGCTCCGTTTGCTGGCCGCCACGCTTCTCGGTCTGGCCGGTGCGACAATGGCGCGGGCCCAGGCGCCGGAGGATCTGGCGCCCTACAAGATGTTGCGCTCGCTGCAATTCGTCCAGGATTCCGTCGTCGGCGGCGATCATGCCGCCGCCGAAATGCAGAAATTCATGCTGGCCTCGCTCGACAAGCGCCTGCGCAGCGCCGATTCCGCAATTTTCGACGATCCGCGCAATGTCGATGCGGCGCTGATTTATGCGATGAGCGGCGGCAACCCGGCAACGCTGGAATTTCTCGTCGCCAGGGACGTCGATGGCTATTTCGACAATCGTGTCGCCGATGCGCTGCGCAAATATCTGGGCGGCAAGGCAGCGCTGGTCGCCAAGCCCCTGGCCGAGATGATGCCGGAATATCGCGACAGCAAGATCGGTCCTTATCTGGCGCTGGTCAGCGCCAGCGCGGCCCTGCCGGGCGATCCGAAATCGGCGCTCGGCTTTTACGACTATGCGCGGCTTGCCGCGCCCGGCACCAATATCGAGGAAGCGGCCCTGCGCCGCTCGCTGGCGATCACGGCCGGCAGCGGCATGGTCGACCAGGGGCTGGGTTATGCCAACCGCTATGCCCGCCGTTTCCTGCATTCACCCTATGCCAGCCAGTTCGCGGACCTGTTCGTCATGCTGGCGGTCGACAATTACGGCAAGGTCACCGATACCGATATCGAGGATATTCTGGCCTCGATGGATGCCGATCGCAAGCGTGAAGCCTATTTGCGAATCGCCCGAAAGGCGGCGATCGTCGGCAAGGCCGATCTCGCCAAGATGGCTTCGGCGCGCGCCGAGGAAATTCCGCTGGCGCCGGGGCTGAAGAGCATCGGCGAGGTCGATCTCTATAGCGGGCTTGCCAATCTCGCCAGCCCGGAGGTCGGTCGCATCGTCAACGATCTCGTCGGCATTTCCACCGACAAGCTTTCGGAGCGGGACCAGGCGCTGCGGGCGGCCGCGAAGTTCGTCGGCGAGGAGGTTCTGCGCAAGCCGGATGCCAATAGCCTCGCGCAAGCGGGCGCTGCGACAACACCCGGGGAGGAGCCGGCAAGCGCCGATTCGCATGCCGGGCAGCCGAAGGCTGATGAGAAGGCGATGGCGCAGGCTGAGGCAGCCAGTGCCGGCATCGACGATTTCGTCACAAAGGGTCGGTCGAAGCTCGCCCAGATCGACAGTCTTTTGCAAGAGGGCAAATAATATGGCTGATACGGGAATAGGCGCCGGTTTACCGGCAGTGGACGCATCCGCAACTGCGGCCCGCAAGGGAACGCGCGCGGACAAGCAGGATGCGTCCGGCGACAAGGCCAGCTTCGGCAGCGCGATGGAACGCGCTCGGGACGGCAATGAACGCGCGGCCGCCGATGCCCGTCAGGCCGAAAATACCCGCTCCGGTGACGCCGCAGACGGCAAGGCCTCTGGAAAGCATGCCGCAAACCAGGGCGATGACGAGGACGGCACGGTGACGCGCCGCAATCGCCCGACCATCGATATCCGCATGATCGGCCGGATCGGCGCGCAGGCGGCTGACGGAGCCGTCCAGTCCGAAACGCCGGAAAGCCTTGCCGCCGGAACGGCGACCATCGCCGTCGCGAAACTTCCCAAGGGCATCCGCCCGGCAGGGCAGGGCGGGTCCGGCGCGAACGAAACCGATAGCGTTGACGACGATACCGCCGCGATCCGGCCGCGCGAAGCCGCCGACGAAAAGACGATCCGCGCCCGCAAGGGCCAGAAGGCGGGGCATGGCGAAACCGCCGGCGCGGAAAAGACCGACGCCAAAGCGGTTTCCGCCAAGATCGCCGCGGGCGGCTCGGCGGAGTCCGACGCACTGACATTATTGCAGGGCGCCGACGCCGCGCCCGTCGACGACAAGGCCGCCGCTGCCGACAAAGCGATGCAGGCCGCAAAGACAGACGTTCCGATCGTTGCGCTTGCAGCCCACGCCATGCCTGCCAAGGGCGAGAACGCCGCTGGCAAGACAAAGGACAGCGAAGAGCATCTTGGCCCCGGCAAGACGGCTTCGGCGGCGCATGCCGGCGAGTCCGCCGAAGGCAGCGAAGCCGATACGAAAACGGACGCCGCTTCCACCAGCGGGCGCGCGTTCCGCTTCAGTCGCGCCGATGGTCGTGGCCAGACGCTCGACATGGTGATCGGCGGCGGCCAGAAGGACGGGGAACGCGATCTGAAGAAGACGCCGACCGAGGCCGTGACCGTTGTCGATTCCCGGCGTTATCTGGCCCTGTCGCAGAACAGCAATACGATCATGAGCGCCTTTTCCGGTGATCCCGAGTGGACGAGCGCCATGCAGCCTAGCAGCGCGCTGTCGAATGCCGCAACGCTCGCCAGCACCGGCAAGGTGGTCAACACGCTCAAGATCCAGATCCATCCGATGACGCTCGGCACGGTGACTGCCACCATGCGGCTTGCCGGCGACGAGCTGACGGTCGATCTGGCGGTCGAGACCATGGCGGCCTATCGCCAGCTTAGCGACGACCAGAAGGGCCTGGTGGAATCGTTGCGCGCCCAGGGTTTTGCGGTCGATCAGGTATCGGTCACCCTGGTTTCGCCGACCGACAAGACGGATTCCGCCAGCACGCAGACCAACGGACAAAACAACCCCTCCTTCGGCCAGCAGGCGGCCCAGGATGGCAGCGCCTCACCCCGCAGGGATGACAGACATGCTTCGCAACAGAATTGGCGTGGTGGCGAAACTGCGGCTGATGACGGCCAGACGAGCGCTGGCGCTGGCGCCGGCCTTGGCGGCGCTCGCCCTGGCACTCTCTATATCTGACGCGGCCAAGGCCGCGAATGCCGGCAATACCTGTGAGCGTGAAATCCAGGCGGCGGCGGCGCGTTACGGCATACCGGAAGGTATCCTTTATTCCGTCGGCCTGACCGAGACAGGCCGACGCGGATCGCTCCAGCCCTATGCCCTCAATGTCGAGGGCAAGGCCTATTTCCCGGCGTCGCAGACCGATGCGCTTCGCCAGTTCGCGGCGGCGCAGGCGCAAGGCGCGACCCTGATCGATCTCGGATGCATGCAGATCAATCATCGCTATCATGGCGATCAGTTCGGCTCTGTCGGCGCGATGCTCGATCCGCGCCGCAATGTCGACTATGCCGCCCGCTTCCTGCGGCAGCTTCACGACCGGCATGAAACCTGGACGATGGCGGTCGCACGCTATCATGCGGGGCCGAACAACGACCCGGCGCAGAAGAAATATGTGTGCCGCGTGATCGCCAATCTGGTCGCCACGGGCTATGGCCAGTGGACCGGGCCGGCCCGGCAATTCTGCAAGGCGTAACAATCCCAAGCTGTATTCGGCGAGGTTGTATCGGCGTGTGGCGACGCGCCGTTCCGAAAAGTTGCGTTTTCGTTCCAAAAGGGCACAATTAACCGAGTGTTAACCTTTCCAGCAAAAAATTGTGTGCATAACTCCGGTGCGCCACTAGATATAGGCCAAATCGCCGCATTAAGGTTAATCTACTATTAATTTCCGCCATTCAATTCCTAGAATTGTTGGTGAGTCGCCCTCTTCGTACGGTCATCCTCATCGAGGTACCACAATGATTCGGAGGCGGACGAATGATCGTAGTGGTTGATGAGCGTGAGCTCGTAAAAGACGGTTACATTTCCCTTTTTGGCAGAGAAGGCATTCCTTCGACGGGCTTCGATCCCCGTGAGTTCGGCGAGTGGGTCAATACCGCCGCCGACTCCGACATCGCGGCCGTCGAGGCATTCCTGATCGGGCAGGGCGAGCGCGCGCTCGAACTGCCGCGTGCCATTCGCGACCGGTCGATGGCGCCGGTCATCGCGGTCAGCGATCATCCGTCGCTGGAAGCGACGCTGGCTCTGTTCGATTGCGGCGTCGACGACGTCGTTCGCAAGCCGGTCCATCCGCGCGAAATCCTGGCGCGCGCAGCGGCCATTCGCCGGCGCCTGAAGGCGATCACCAGCTTCACCGACATCGGTCCCATCCGTGTCTTCTCCGACGGCCGCGATCCCGAGATCAAGGGCGATGTCTTTCCGCTGCCGCGCCGTGAGCGCCGCATCCTGGAATACCTAGTCGCCAACCGTGGCCGTCGCGTTTCCAAGACGCAGATCTTCAACGCCATTTACGGCATCTTCGACGAGGAAGTCGAAGAGAACGTCGTTGAAAGCCACATCAGCAAGCTGCGCAAGAAGCTGCGCAAGAAGCTCGACTTCGATCCCATCGATTCCAAGCGGTTCCTTGGCTATTGCATTGATTGGGAATGATATTTTGCGCCGGTGGCGTTGCGGCTTCGCCCCCGGCCTTCCTCGTTTTCCGTGATCTCCAGAATTGCGGATAACAGACAGCTTCACGCAAGGCCCGCTCCTTACACTCGAAAATCATAAGGAAACGAGGATCCCAAATGAGCATATTCGGCACAATGAAGACAGCCGTCTCGGGTATGAATGCCCAGGCGAACCGTCTCGGCACTGTCGGCGACAACATCGCCAACTCGAATACCACGGCCTACAAGAAGGTCACGACTGCGTTTTCCTCGTTCGTCCTTCCGTCCACGTCCGGCACCTACAACTCCGGCGGCGTGCAGACCAGTGTTGTCAATTCGATCAGCCAGCAGGGCGCGCTCGTTTCCACCAGCTCGACGACCGATCTGGCCATCAGCGGCGATGGTTTCTTCTACGTCCAGGATCCGACCGGTGCAAAATACTACACCCGTAACGGCTCCTTTACGATCCAGCAGTCGGACGGCAACAAATCGACGCTGATCAACTCCGCTGGATTTACGCTCTTGGCTGCTCCGAATGCGGCTGCTGCCGGTGATCCCGGGCAGTACCAGCCTATTCTGGTCGAGGCGGACAAGTTGACCAAGGTTGCCTCGACCTCGGCTTCGGTAAATGCGAACTTCAAGAACTCGGCAGCGATAGGTGACTCGTTCACGTCCACCGTCAGCTTCTATGAAGCAAACTACGGCGAGAAGGGCATTTTCACTGTTACCTACACCAAGGATAGTGATGCCGACCCCTCGACGACACCGCCGACCGGAGCCATCTGGAAAGCCAAGATCACATCGGACATCCCGCTGACGAAGCCAGCTTATGATCCGGAAGTTGCGGCCGGTGGCGATGTCGATGAATTGACGATCGAATTCGACCCCGTGACCAACAAGATCAAGAGCATCACCAACCAGGCCGGCACGATCAGCACCGACCAGACCGTCAGCATCGGCGGTATTGCGGCAACCGGTGAAAATGCCATCAAGTTCGATATGACGAAGGTCACCGAACTGGCTTCCGACAGCTTCTCCAAGATCGCCGCCGACGGCAGCGCCTCCAGCTCGCTGGAAGATGTGCGCGTCGACAAGGACGGCACGGTCTACGCGGTCTATGCCAACGGCACCAAGAAGCAGCTCGGCGTCGTCGGTCTGGCAACCTTCGCCAGCCCCGACCAGCTCGAAGTCTCGACCGGCAACGTCTATTCGGCAACCTCGGGCTCGGGCAACGCCACGTTCGGCATTCCGCAGCAGGCGGGTGTGGGTACGATCATTTCCGGTTCGCTGGAAGCATCGAACGTCGATCTGGCCAATGAACTGACCGAAATGATCGAGGCCCAGCGCACGTACACCGCCAATTCCAAGGTCTTCCAGACCGGCGCCGATATTCTCGACGTTCTTGTAAACCTGAAGCGTTAATCGGATCGATTGGTAGGTAGGCTATGTCGCTCACTTCGGCCATGAATACGGCCCAGGCCATCTTCAACAATACGGGTAAGCAAACCCAGACTGTTTCGAAGAACATGGCCAATGCCCAGAACCCGGACTATGTGCGACGTTCGTCTGTCACCACCACGTCGCTCTACGGCGCCCAGATCATGTCGACGACACGGGCGCAGAACGATATGCTTCTGCGCCAGATCCTGTCCTCGACATCGCAGGACAGCGGACAGCAGGCCCTGCTCAAGGGCCTGTCGGACATCAAGTCGATCATGGGCGGCAACGACAATGAAACGGCGCCGTCCACCTATCTCGCCAAGTTCCAGACTGCCCTGCACGACTATGCCAACAAGCCGAACGACCAGATTCTCGGCGCGGCGGCGATCAATGCAGCCAAGGATGTCGCCAATTCGCTGAACACCGCCTCCAAGGCGGTGCAGGCGGTGCGCACCGACGCCGATAGCCAGATCGCGACGCAGGTCGATCAGCTCAACGGCCTGTTGGCCCAGTTCCAGGTCGCCAACGAAGCGGTGACGCGCGCAACGGCGCTCGGTGACGATCCGAGCGACGGCCTCGATGTCCGTGAAGGTCTGCTCAAGCAGATTTCCGGGATCGTCGGCGTCTCCACGATGGCGGTCGATAACAACGGCCTTGCGCTCTATACCACAAGCGGCATCGCCCTGTTCGACAAGACGCCGCGCAAGGTCGAATTCACGCCCAAGCCGGCATACGACGCGTCCACGACCGGCAATGCGATCAAGATCGACGGCGTGACGCTGACGGCGGGCGCCAATTCCAATACCTCGTCCATGGGGTCGCTCCAGGCGTTGCTGCAGGTGCGCGATGAAATCGCGCCGACCTTCCAGAAGCAGCTCGACGAAGTGGCGCGCGGCCTGATCACCAGCTTTGCCGAGGTCAATGCCGGCAGCACCAAGATTCCCGGCCTGTTCACATGGTCAGGCGGCACGGTTCCGCCCGCTGGCACGGCCGTGGCAGGCATCGCCTCGACGATCCAGGTGGCGCAGCGCGCCATCGACGATCCGACGCGCCTGCGCGATGGCACGGTCAATGCGACCGCCGTCAGCCAGAACACTGGCAGCAATGCCGGCTTCTCGGCGCTGCTCGACACATACGAAACCGGCCTCGACGCCGATCAGACCTTCGACACGACCAGCGGTCTTGATGGCACGACAAGCATCATGAAGTTTGCGACCCGCTCGGTGAGTTGGCTGGAAGCCTATCGCAGCGGCGCCAATGCGGCTGCGGAAAGCAAATCCGCGCTGCTGTCGCGCACGACGGAAGCCTATTCCAGCGTCACCAGCGTCAGCCTCGACGAGGAAATGTCGCTGATGCTCGACATCGAACAATCCTACAAAGCGTCGGCGAAGCTTGTGAGCGCTGTCGATGAAATGCTGAAGGCACTCCTATCCATCGCGAGTTAAGTCATGAAGACTTCTACAATTTCGAACATGTCGATAACCCAGGCGCTGCGAATGACGATGTCGCAGACGCAGAAGGACCTGGTGGTCGCCCAGGCGGAATCCGTTTCCGGCAAGCACTATGACATGGGTGTTTCGCTCGGCGCCAAGACGGCGCAGAGCCTCGATCTCAACCGTGAGGTCGATCGCCTGAAGGCATTGGGTATCTCGAACAGCCTGGTGACGACGCGTCTGGGGTCGTCGCAGGCGGCGTTGAAAGACATGGCCGCCTCCGGCCAGGAAATTCTCAACACCGTGCTCGCCTTCGGCGGCAACGAGGATGCGCAAAGTCTCTCGACGTCGAAGACATCGATTCAGAACTATCTGAATTCCATCGTGGAAAAGGCGAACTTCTCCAACAACGGTGAGTATCTCTTTGCCGGTATTAACACCGATGTGAAGCCGATCAAGGACACGGCCCTTTCCAGCAGCTCGACGTTCTTGCAAAACGAGCTCACCAATTTCATGACGGCGAACGGCATCGCGACCAAGGCCGACATCACGCAAAGCCAGATGGCGACCTTCCTTTCACAGGCCGAGGCGACATTCACCAGCGACGCCTATTGGAAAGCCAACGTCTCGAACGCCAGCGATACCAATACGCAAAGCCGCATTACCCAGGGCGAAGTGGTTCAGACCTCGGTCAACACCAACGATCAGGCCATGCGCAAGCTGGTGTTCGGGTCGATCGTGGCGCTGGAATTCATGGATACGTCTCTGCCGCCGGCTGCGCGTTCGGCGGTTCAGACGGTGTCCCAGGACAAGCTCTACCAGGGCGTCAACGGCATCACCGCGATGCAGGGCAAGCTCGGCCTGTCCGAGGAACGCGTCAAGAATGCGAATACGTCGCTTGAGTCCCAGCAAGCGATCATCACCAAATATCTCGGCGATCTCGAAGGTGTGGATACGGTGGAAGTCGCATCGCGTGTGAAGAACCTTCTTTCGCTGGTCGATGCCTCCTACACGCTGACAGCCAGAATACAGCAGTTGAGCCTGGTCAATTTCCTTTGATGCAAAAGGAAAGAACATGAAAATGAAGGATGCATGAATGTACCAGTTTTCATATGCCGAGATCATGGAGGACGGCGTCGCCGACGCCAAGGACCGTGAACGGCAGGTCCTGAACCGCTCGATTGAACTGCTGGGCGCCGCGCGCGACAAGCGGGAATATTCGCGGGAAGCGATCGAGGCCCTGTTCTACACGCGCCGCATCTGGATTCGTTTTATTGAAGACTTGAAACAGCCTGAAAATCAGCTCGATGCCGAGCTTCGGGCCAACCTGATATCCATCGCCATCTGGATTCTCAAGGAATGCGACCGGATCAGGAAACGCCAGTCCGATAATTTTCAGGGCATCATCGACGTAACCACCATCATCAGGGATGGACTTAAATGAAAAGTACCCTACGCATTTCGCTCAAATCCGGCGAACGCATTTTTATCAATGGAGCGGTGTTGCGTGTCGACCGCAAGGTTGCGTTGGAATTCCTGAACGATGTGACCTTCCTTCTGGAAAACCACGTTCTCCAGCCGGAAGATGCGACGACGCCGCTGCGTCAGCTCTATTTCATCGCCCAGATGATGCTGATCAACCCGGAAGGCGCCGAGCAGTCGCTCGTCATGTTCCGCAAGTCGGTCATCATGCTGCTCAATTGCTTCAAGGACGACGAAGTGCTCGCCGAACTGAAGCGCATCGACGGTCTCGTCAGCTCCGGCCGCGCCTTCGACGCGCTGAAGGCGATCCGCTCGCTCTACCCGACCGAGGATCGTATCCTCAACAACCAGGAGATGGCCCCGGCGACCATCGAACAGATCCGCAAGGAGATCGCACCATGGCGGTAGGCGGCGTTACCAACAATACGACGACACCGACGACATCGGGCAGCAAGGCGACGCAGGCGGCTTCCGCCGCTTCGCTGAACTACAACAGCTTCCTGCAGTTGCTGATCGCCCAGATGAAGAACCAGGATCCGACCAGCCCGATGGACGCGACCCAGCAGGTCAGCCAGCTGGCGACTTTCTCGCAGGTCGAGCAAGCGGTCCAGCAGAACAAGAACCTGGAAAGCCTGATCAAGTCGCAGTCGCTGACCCAGGCGTCGAGCTATATCGGCAAGACCATGATGAGCGCGGACGAGAAAGTCGTCGGCGTCGTCAAGGAAGTGCAGGTTTATTCGGACGGCCTGATCGCGCTGACCAAGGAAGGCGGCAAGATCCTCATCCAGCCTGGCATCACCATCACCGACGGTTCGACGCCGACCCCGCTCGGCGGTTCCAGCGGCACCTCGACCGATACCGGCAGCGACACGACGGCCGGTACCGGCACCTCGATGGGCACCGGCACGGGTACGGGTTCCGGCTCGACCTCGGGCGATAGCGGCACCGGCAGCGACGATAGCGGCGCCACCGGTTGATCGCCGGCCTTGCGGGCTGGCGAGCCGGCCCGGTTTGCGGTAAAATGCAGCCATGAAACGATCCGCGCCGGCGATTCGCCTCGGCGCGGATGCGGCCTTGAAATGACCGGGCCGACAACTGGGAATGACCGACGATGAATGAAGCCGATGCCCTCGATATCGTACAGGCGGCGATCTGGACGGTGCTTGTTGCGGCCGGTCCCGCGGTTCTCGCGGCCATGGTCGTCGGTCTGGTGATCGCGCTGATCCAGGCGCTGACGCAGATTCAGGAAATCACCCTTACCTTCGTTCCGAAGATCGTCGCGATCTTCATCACGGTCGGGGTCACGGCGCCGTTCATCGGCGGCCAGATTTCGCTGTTCACCAATCTGGTGTTTTCGCGCGTCCAGTCGGGCTTCTGAGCGCCGCGCCATTCTCTTGGATTTCGAACACGGCCTGCGCGTCCGCGCGGGCCGTTTGTCGTCGTAAGCCCGTCATGCCCATTTTCGCGCAAGCTTCGATCTTTATGGGTCGGATTTGAATTGGGTGAACCTCGGCGTTTTCGCGCCGGCGTTCGTCCGCCTCTCATGAGGAGATGGAAAAAGACATGGCGCAATCAAATGCACTCTCGATGCCGAAGTTCGGCGGCGGCGCCCGCGACATCGGCTTCGCGCTCGGCATCGTCGTAATCCTCTGTATCCTGTTCCTGCCCATTCCGGCCTTCCTGATCGATCTGGGACTGGCCTTCTCGATCGCCTTTTCGGTGCTGATCCTGATGGTGGCCCTGTGGATCCAGAGGCCGCTGGATTTCTCGTCCTTCCCGACCATTCTCCTGATCGCGACCATGACGCGACTGGCGCTCAACATCGCCACGACGCGCGTGATTCTCTCGCATGGCAATGAGGGTCATGACGCCGCCGGCCATGTGATCGCCGGCTTTTCGGCGCTGGTCATGTCCGGCGATTTCGTCATCGGTGTCATCGTCTTCCTGATCCTGGTGACGGTGAACTTCATCGTCATCACCAAGGGCGCCACGCGTATCGCCGAAGTCGGCGCCCGCTTCACCCTCGACGCCATCCCCGGCAAGCAGATGTCGATCGACGCCGACCTTTCGGCCGGCATCATCGACGAGAAGGAAGCGCAGCGCCGCCGCCGCGAACTGGAAGAGGAAAGCTCCTTCTTCGGTTCGATGGACGGTGCGTCGAAATTCGTGCGCGGCGACGCGGTCGCCGGCCTGCTGATCACTGCCATTAACATCTTCGGCGGCATCATCATCGGTTATTTCCGCCATGGCATGCCGATCGGCGAAGCGGCCGACGTCTTCGTCAAGCTTTCGGTCGGCGACGGTATCGTCTCCCAGGTTCCGGCGCTCATCGTTTCGCTCGCCGCCGGCCTTCTGGTGTCGCGCGGCGGCACGTCCGGTTCTACGGACCAGGCGGTCGTCAATCAGCTCAGTGGCTACCCCCGCGCCCTGTCGGTCGCCGCCGCCCTGATGGTCTTGCTCGCGCTCATTCCCGGCCTGCCGATGCTGCCCTTTCTGGCGCTCGGCGGCATCATGGCCTTTGGCAGCTGGTACATTCCCCGCCGTCAGGAGCAGGAAAACCAGCTTCTGCGCCAGCAGGAGGAAACCGAAGCGGTCCAGACCAAGGAGCAGGAAAAGGATTCGGTCAAATCGGTTCTCAAGACCGCCGAAATCGAACTGGCGCTCGGCAAGCTGGTCTCGACCCGTCTGCTCGGCGCGCACCAGGAACTGGCTTTCCGCGTCGGCAAGATGCGCCGCAAGTTCGCCAGCCAGTACGGTTTCGTCGTTCCGGAAATCAAGGTCAGCGACGACATCGCCATCCAGGAAAAGTCCTACCAGATCCGCATCCACGGCACGACGGTCGCCTCCAATTCGCTGCGCGTCGGCGAAGTGCTCGTCGTCACCGGTTCCGGCCGCAAGCCGTCGGTGCCGGGCGACGAGATCCGCGAACCCGCCTTCGGCATGCCGGCGGTCTCGGTCCTCGAGGCTTTCGCCGAAGACCTGCGCCGCGAGGGTTTCCACCCGATCGACAACGTCTCGGTCGTTCTGACCCATGTCAGCGAAGTCATCCGCAACAACCTGCCGCAGCTTCTGTCCTACAAGGACGTGAAGGTGCTGATCGAGCGGCTCGACCCGGAATACAAGAAGCTGGCCGACGAAATCTGCTCCTCGCACATGTCCTATTCCGGCCTGCAGGCCGTGTTGAAGCTGCTGCTTGCCGAACGCGTCTCGATCCGCAATTTGCATCTCATTCTCGAAGCGGTGGCGGAACTGGCGCCGCATGTGCGCAAGACCGAGCAGATCGTCGAGCATGTGCGCGTGCGTATGGCCCAGCAGCTCTGCGGCGACCTGGCCGACAACGGCACGCTGCGCGTGCTGCGCCTCGGCAGCAAATGGGATCTCGTGTTCCACCAGGCGCTCAAGCGCGACAACAAGGGTGAAGTTGTCGAATTCGATATCGATCCGCGCAGCCTTGAGGAGTTCAGCGAACAGGCAAGCCGTGTTATTCGTGAATTCATGGATCGTGGTCTGCCGTTCGTGCTCGTCACCTCGCCGGAAACGCGCTCCTATGTGCGGATGATCATCGAGCGCCTGTTCGCCACCCTTCCGGTGCTGTCGCATGTGGAATTGGCAAAGGGCATCGAGATCAAGATTTTGGGCTCTATTTCATGATCAATGATCCCCAGGGGACCGTGCTTGCCCTCTTTGTGGTTTTATGCCGCATCGGAGGCTGCATCATGGTCCTGCCGGGATTCTCGTCGGCTCGTCTGCCGGTGATGATTCGCATGATGACGGCGCTGGCGATGTCGATGGCGTTGTTGCCGCTGCTCTGGGATACCGTCTATCCGAAAGTTTCCGGCGACCAGGCGACTTTCATCGCCCTGATCGGTTCGGAAATGGCGATCGGCGTGATGTATGGCATGATCGCCCGCTTTTTCACGCTCGGCGTGCAGTTCGTCGGTTCGGTCACGACGATGATGATCGGCTTCAACGCGCCGCCAGCCGCCGACGTGCTCGAAGACACCGGCGAAAACCAGCTGACCAACATGCTGAGCTTCGCGGCGCTGATGGTGCTGTTTGCGATGGACTTCCATCACGTGATTTTCCGCGCGGTGATGGAATCCTACACATCGATGCCGGCCGGCATGATGTTCAACCCCCAGAAATCGCTGATCACGCTGACCGATACGCTGGTGGAGACGACGCGCATCATGCTGCGCCTGTCGAGCCCCTTCATTCTCTATGGCTTGATGTTCAACCTTTCGATCGGCCTGATCAACAAGCTTGCGCCGCAGGTGCCGGTGTTCTTCATCTCGGCGCCCTATCTGATCATGGGCGGCCTGTTCATGCTGTATCTGTCGGTCGCCGCGCTGCTCAGGCAGTTCGCCGATGCCTTTCCGACTGTATTTATCGGGCACTGAGCATTTCCAGCAAAAGTGCGCAGCGGTTTTGCGTCTGGAAATGCGTCGGAACAAAATAAGCATTTCCAGCAAAAGTGCGCAGCGGTTTTGCGTCCGGGAATGCGTGGAAAAACGAATAAACTCCAGCCGCGGGATATGGACCCATGGGACCAGAAAGCCGATCCAAGAAACTGAAGCGCCTCGTCAACGTGCAGCGCCAGTTGGAGAAGATGGCCGAGAGCGATCTGGCCGCCACGACGCGCCAGCGTCAGGAGGTGGCCGAATCGATGGAGGTCGTCATTGAGGCGATCGGCGCGATGGATGGCGTGCACCGCCTGTTTGCCCAGAACTATGCGGAACGATTCGGCAAACTGACGCTGCGCGACCAGCAGTTGACCGGCGTCCAGCGCATGCAGGAAATCCGCGTGCTGCGCGAACGCACCAAGGGCGACCGTCTGGAAGGCCATATGAAGGAGGCGCGCATGGAGGAAGATCGCCTGCAAGCCGATGAATCTATTTATGATCTCATCGACATGCAGAACATGTTGGCCACGCCAGCCTCCAGCAAGCTTGACGAGCCATAACTGTGTTCATCTTATCGAGAGGACATAAGACGTGGCAATTTCACCCCCGAGCGATCTCGTTCTCGACGTCGTCAAGGCGGCCGATCCGGCGAGCGTCCAGGCGGCGCAGGACAAGCTGAGGGCTTCGCGCGCAGCCAGCGCGGCGCGCAGCCTGACGGAAGAGGGCGCCGGCTTCGACACCGCGCTCGAACGGTTCGACGGCACTGCCTCGGGCCTCGGCAATGTCCAGTCGAAAAAATCGAAATCCATTCCGGAAGCCTATCACAAGTTCGAAGCTATGGTGCTGCAGAACTTCGTGAGCTCCATGCTTCCGGAAAGCGAGGAAGTCTACGGCAAAGGAAATGCCGGCGAAATGTGGAAGAGCATGATGGCGGAACAGTTCGCCGGTGCGATCGCCAAGAGTGGCGGTGTCGGCATCGCCGATCAGATGTATTCGCAGGCCCTCGCTCGGGCACAGAACAAAGAGGTCAGCAATCTGTCCACCGATGAAAACGAGCGGAAAATGGCTCTGAGCGCGATCGACGAGTTCCAGCGCAAGACCTTCGGCACGGTGACAGCAGATATTGAAAGGTCCGATAAATCATGAGCGGCGCAGTGAATGTGGAAATGGTTTCCAGCGATTACCGGATCAAGTCGGTGCTGGGCCGGCTTGAAATGATCATCGACAACGAGAACACCCGGATCGGTGCCGATCCGGAGTTCGATCTCAAGGTGTCGAATGCGCATAAGAGCCGCTGCCTGTATGAACTGACCATGCTGATCCGCGATACGGATCCGCGCGAGATGTCGAGCCGCTATATCGACCAGCTATATGGGCTGAAGGGCAAGCTTGCCGTCAACGCCCAGCGCGTCGAAGCGCATCTGGAAGCCGTGCGCGCCGTCGCCGACATCCTCAAGAGTGCCGTCCAGGAAGCGGACGCCGATGGCACCTATTCCCAGGAACAGTTCCGCTATAGCGAGATCTGATGGTCAAGCTCATCCTCACCGGTGCCTGGGTCTGCATCGTCACGCTGGCGACGGTCTATTTCTCCGTCGTCATGGCGACGGCGCCCGCCGATCATGCGGAGGGCGACAAGCCGGTGCTCGAGCTCGCCAAGGGTGAATCGATCACCGTGCCTGTCATCGCGCAGGGCAAGGTCGCCGGCTACTTCATCTCAAAGATCTCCTTCATGCTCGATCAGAAGAAGGCGAAGGAGCTGAAGGTGCCGATGACGGAAAACCTGACCGATGCGCTCTATACGATGCTGGTCGGCAACAAGATGGTCGATATCGCCGATACCGCCTCCTTCAATCTGGAGGAATTCCGCGCCAAGGTGAAGGAAGACATGAACAAGCGTCTCGGCGACGAGATCGTTCACGACGTGCTGGTCGAACAGCTCGATTTCCTCGCCAAGTCCGACACCCGTGTCGGCGGCGGCAATGCCGAAATGAGAAAGCCCGTGAAGATCGTTCAGGGCACGCCGGCGGAAGGCGCGCCAGCCTCCGAGGCTGCAGCACCCTGATACTGCGGGTTTGCCGCAATCGCAGCCTGTCGAAATCGCCGATCCGCTCCTTCAAGGGGCGGATTTTTGCTGTGTGACGCTCGTCCTACGTTAACCGTTTGTTTGCCATGTCTGGTTAGGCTGTCTTAAGGAATCCGGATCCTGGACGAGATCCCGGATCAGGCATTGGGCGGACGGAGCCATGGCGTCGCATCAGACGGAAATGCGCAAGACGGGATATGCCGATGCCGATCCTGCCTGGTGGCAGGAGAGGGCAGGCGGGCGTGTGGACACGGTGCAGCCCCGCAGCGCGCCGCGCCTCACCGACCGCATCGGCGCGATCCTCACCCGCAACAGCGATTACGCACCGTTCGAAGCCGAATTGCCGCGCATCGAAATGGCCGCCTATGACGACGAGCTGGATGATTTCCAGGACGATCGCCCGCCGCGCCGTGCTCCCATGCAGCGCCGCAAGCCGGCGCGCCGTCTCAACTGGAAACTGGTTGCCTTCGGCGCGGCTTTGAGCGCCTCCGCGGCCATCGGCCTGTGGGCCATGCTTTCGCAGGAAGAAGGCGTGCCCGCCCAGGCCAAGATCGCCCTGTCGCTGGATGGCATTGCCGACCGTAGCGAGAAGCTGGCGATCCTCGGCGACGAGGCGCGCGCGCTCATTGCCCCGGCCAATCTCGCCCGTGTGGTCGAGCGTGCCCATCTGGATCGCGACCCCGAGTTTTCCGGCCGTTCCACCGGCGTCTTCTCCTTTGTCAGCGAACTCGTCTCCGGCGGCGATCCCGGCCGCAGCGCCGAGGATCGGCTGCGTCGCGCCGTCGCCACCGAACTCGATGCCCGTGACAATGCCATCGTCCTCACGGTGCGCTCCAGCGATGCGGCGAAATCCGACGCCATCGCCCAGGAAATCGCCGCCTCCTATGCGGAAGCGGCAAGCGGCCCGGTGCGCAACGTCGATCCGCCAAAACCTGCCGTCTATGCCGCGACACCGGAGGCCGCCCCGCCGGCGCTCGAGAAGGCCGAGGCCGATCTCGCAGCCTTCACCGCCAGCGGCGGCGACAAGCTTGCCGAGGCCACCCGCCTCAAGAGCGAACTGGACCGCCTGAACGCCGAAAACGCCGCCGCCCAGAAGCGTCTGCTCGAAGAGAGCGGCAAGAGCGACGCGGGTACGCTGGCGAGCCTGCTCGATGGCAGCTTCCCGCCGGAACTTCTCACCCCCGGGCTCGATGACCTGCGCGGTCGTTATGTCAGCGCCAAGCTCGCCGTCGAGCAATTGGCGCAGGCGCTCGGGCCGCGCCATCCGCGCCTTCAGACGGCGCAAGGCCAGGCCGATGCCCTGAAATCCGATCTCGAACGGGAAATCCGCGGCGTGCTTGCCGATGCCCGCTCCTCGTTGCAGCAAGCGCAGGACAAGGCGCAGTCGCTGGCCGCCAGGTCCGGCGCGACCGCCAAGAAGCTGCGCGAGACCGGCGTCGATGTCGACCGGTTCCAGCAATTGCAGGCTGCCGTCGATACCGCCCGCGATGCGCGGCAGGACACGATCACCACCGCGTCCATTCCCGCCGCCGCCGCCAGGCCGATGACCAGCATGGTCGAGCGCATCGAGCGGCCGGCGATCCTTCCGCAACCCAGCGAAACCGGTGCGGAAACCACCGTGACCGGTCTGATGGCCATTCTGGCGCTGGCGATTGCAACCGGCGCCGGCATCATCGGCCTTGCCCGGCTTGCGCGCCGCAAGCTGGCGGGCGCGCCCGCCGAATTCGACGAGGACCTCGTTGATGGCCAGGCCGTTGCCGGCGAGAAAGCGCCCATGTGGGATCGCGGCCCGCAAACGCAGGCTCGTTTCGCCCCCGAGCCGGAGTATCGCCCGCAACAGGAGTGGCGCGATGAAGCGGCGATGGACGATCTCGTGCACTTGCGTCGTCAGGTCGCAGCGTTGAAACAGCGCGTGCAGGATTTTTCGCAAACCCGTTATCGCCACGACGGATAAAAACGATTAAGAACGCTTCCGCAGATGCCGCATTCGGATAGTTCGGGACGCTCGCAGGCAAATCCCAGCGACGATCCCGCCTTAAACTGCCCGCACATTCGGCGACATAGATGAGCGGGAGCGACACAGGTGACAGTGATTTTGGATGGAAAGCAGGTGGCCGCCTCGGTGATCGATGCGGTCAAGGCCGCCGCGGCATCGCTGGAAAAGGAAACCGGTGTCAAGACCGGGATCGCGGTGGTGATCGTCGGCGACGACCCGGCAAGCCACGCCTATGTCGGCGCCAAGAGCCGCATGGCCAAGGAATGCGGCTTCAAATCCATCCAGCATACGTTGCCCGAGGAAACGACGCAGGAAGAACTGGCCGCGCTGGTCGCCAGCCTCAATGCCGATCCTTCCGTGCATGGCATTCTCGTTCAACTGCCTTTGCCGAAACACCTGAAATCGGATCCGATCATCCAGTCGATCCTGCCGGAAAAGGACGTCGACGGCCTGCATGTCGTCAATGCCGGCAAGCTGGCGACCGGCGATCTCGATACGGGGCTTATCTCCTGCACGCCGGCCGGCTCGATGCTGCTGGTGCGCCAGGCGCATGGCACCGATCTCTCGGGCCTCAACGCCGTCGTCATCGGCCGCTCCAACCTGTTCGGCAAGCCGATGGGCCAGCTACTGCTCAACGCCAACGCCACCGTCACCATGGCGCATTCGAAGACCAAGAACCTCGCTGACGTCTGCGCTCGCGCCGACATTCTGGTCGCTGCCGTCGGCCGGCCGGAAATGGTCAAGGCAAGCTGGGTCAAGCCCGGCGCCACCGTCATCGATGTCGGCATCAATCGCGTGCCCGCCCCGGAAAAGGGCGAGGGCAAGTTCCGCCTCGTCGGCGATGTCGCCTTTGCCGAGTGTGCCGAAATCGCCTCGGTGATCTCGCCGGTTCCTGGTGGCGTCGGCCCGATGACCATCGCCATGCTGATGGCCAACACCGTCATCGCCGCTCACCGGACTGCCGGCCAGCCGGCCCCGAAGTTCTGAGCCGCATGGCTTGAGCGTCGGTTGTTCGGCCTTACATCCCCTATAGACGGAACGTCTGGAGGAGGATTGCAGGCATGGCGCTCAAGCGAATGGACAATATCGGCATCGTCGTCGAAGACCTCGATGCGGCGATCGATTTCTTTCGTGAACTCGGCCTCGACCTCGAAGGCCGGGCCATGATCGAGGGAGAATGGGCGGGTCGCGTGACCGGACTTGGCGACCAGCATGTCGAGATCGCCATGATGCGAACGCCCGATGGTCACAGCCGGCTCGAACTCTCGCGCTTCCTGCGGCCCGCCGTCGTCGCCGATCACCGGATCGCTCCGGTCAATGCTCTCGGCTATCTCCGCGCCATGTTCACCGTCGACGATATCGACGATACGCTTGCGAGGCTGCGCAGGCGCGGCGCCGAACTCGTGGGCGAGGTCGTCGATTACAGGGATGTCTATCGGCTCTGCTATATCCGTGGCCCCGAAGGCATTCTCATCGGCCTTGCCCAGGAACTCGGCTCCTCCGCCGCCAAGGAGGATTAGCCGTCAGGCGGGCGCCGGCCCGGTGGAGGCGCGCACGATCAGTTCCGCCTTCCACAATTCCTGCAAGGGATGCTCGGCGCGGGCATTGTCGCGGTCGATCAGCCGCTCGGCGATGCGCATGCCCGCCGCCCGGAGAGATGAGCGCGTGGTGGTCAGCGGCACGGAGAAATTCTCCGGCCGCAATACCGGCAACACGTCGTCATGGGCGATCAGCGACATGTCTTCGCCAAGCTTCATGCCCGCCGCATTCAGCGCGCGCACGGCGCCGAGCGCAAGCACGGTACTGGCGCAGAGCAGGGCGGTCGGTGGCGCATCGAGGCTCAGAAAACGTTCCGTCACGATCAGACCGTTGTCGTCGGTCATCGGCGAATGGCTGATGAGAACCGGATCGAGGCTCACGCCCCATTCGGCCAGCGCCTTTTCCAGCCCCGCCTTGCGGCGGATGGCGAAATCATATTGCGCCTGCCCGTTGATCAACCCGATGCGGCGATGGCCGAGTTGCAGCAGAAGCCGTGCAGCGTCGTAGAATGCCGCCTCGTTGTCGATATCGACGTAAGGATAGTCCTCGGCCGCATTCAGCGACCGGCCATGGACGATATAGGGCAGCGACAGGCTGCGCAGCATGTCGAGGCGCGGGTCGTTGGGGCGCATATAGGCGATCATCAGCGCATCGACATTGCCGCTGATCGCTAAGCGCCGGAGCGCGCCGACCTCGTCGTCCGGATCCGATGGCATCATCACCAGATGGTGGTCGTGTCGCAGCGCGGTCTCGCCGATGCCGCTGAGGAATTCGCCGAAATGGACGTCGGATTCGTGTCCCGGCGCGGTCGGCATCACGAGGCCGAGCGAGCCGGCCTTGCCGGTCGCCAGCCGCTGCGCCGCCTTGTTGGGACGGTAGCCGGTTTCCTGAACCGCCCGCAAGACACGCTCGCGGGTCTGGGCGTTCACCTCCGGATAGCCGTTCAAGGCGCGGCTGACAGTCGTCTGCGACAGACCCAGCAGCTTTGACAATTCTTTCAAATTCATGTCCGGCATTCCCTGCAAGCACCCGTGACGCTGCAACCCATTGATCTGTCGGCCGGATCGGCGCTGCAATCCGCAAGTCGGTTGCGACCGGAAATTGCCGGTCCCGCGTCCCAAAGCGCTTGCGGAGCATGTATCAGCCGATACGCAAGTTTCAAACGAAAAATGTGTCGCCTTGCAGCAAAAGCATGGTGCGCCTGCGAAATCGAAAGTTTTTCGTCACTTTCTGGAAAATGTCTTGACTCCGTTTCTCCGTCAATGAGATGAAATGATCACCAAAGCGCTTTGAATATCGGTATCGACTTTGCTACCGTGTGGAGAGTTCGGGCTTGCTGCGGATTTGGGAGGTTTAATCATGAAGAAGTCATTCTGGCTCGGCGTCGCCGCGGCCGCTCTTCTGGCGTCCGCGGCAAACGGCGCCGATCTGAAATTCAAGCCGGGCGAAGATTCGCGGTTCAACTGGGCGAGCTATGACGCCTTCAAGTCGGCGCATTCCGACCTCAAGGGCGAAAGCGTCAGCATCTTCGGCCCCTGGCGCGGCGACGACGAAACCCTGTTCAACAGCGTTCTTGCCTATTTCATCGAGGCAACCGGCATCGACGTGAAATATTCGTCTTCGGAAAACTACGAACAGCAGATCGTCATCGATACACAGGCCGGTTCGCCGCCGAACATCGCCATCCTGCCGCAGCCCGGCCTTCTCGCCGATCTCGCCGCCAAGGGCTTCCTGACGCCGCTCGGCGAAAAGGAAGCCGGCTGGGTCAAGGAGAATTACGGCGCCGGCCAGTCCTGGGTCGATCTCGGCACCTACAAGGATAAAGGCGGCAAGGCCGATTTCTTCGCCTTCCCCTACAAGGCCGACGTGAAGTCGCTGGTCTGGTACGTGCCCGAAAACTTCGAGGAAGCCGGCTACAAGGTGCCGACGACCATGGAAGAGATGATCGCGCTCAGCGACAAGATCGTCGCAGATGGCGGCACGCCCTGGTGCATCGGGCTCGGTTCGGGCGGCGCCACCGGCTGGCCGGCCACCGACTGGGTCGAGGACATGATGCTGCGCACCCAGAAGCCCGACGTCTACGACAAGTGGGTCACCAACGGGATCAAGTTCAACGATCCTGCCGTCGTCGGCGCCATCGAGGAATTCGGCAAGTTCGCGCTGACGCCCAAATATGCCGATGGCGGTCCGGCCGGCGTTGCCTCCACCGATTTCCGCGACAGCCCCAAGGGCCTGTTCGGCGTGCCGCCCAAGTGCTACCTGCACCATCAGGCTTCGTTCATCCCGTCCTTCTTCCCGGAAGGCACCAAGCTCGGCCAGGATGCGGATTTCTTCTACATGCCGCCCTATGCCTCCAAGCCCGATCTCGGCCGTCCGGTGCTGGGCGCCGGCACGCTTGTGACCATCACCAAGGATTCCAAGACGGCGCGCGCCTTCCTCGAATTCCTTAAGACGCCGATCGCCCATGAGATCTGGATGGCGCAGTCCGGCTTCCTGACGCCCTACAAGGCTGTCAACGTCAAGGCCTATGGCAATGACACGCTGCGCAAGGAAGGCGAGATCCTGACGACCGCCACCACCTTCCGCTTCGACGGATCCGACCTGATGCCGGGCAAGATCGGCGCCGGCGCCTTCTGGACCGGCATGATCGACTATGTCGGCGGTAAGTCGGCCACCGACGTCGCAGCCGATATCCAGAAGGCCTGGGACGCGATCAAGTAAGAAAGGAAAGGGGCGCTCTGCCCCTTTCTGTCTTTTCAGCCGTCTCTTCTCCGATCCCGGCATTCTCCCGGCGCGCCCGGGCGGATGCATACGGCCCGCGGGCCTTGATCGGGGAAAGAGGCGCGGCATATCTCAAGAACAAGGGCGGGCAAGCCGACGCGGGCGGGCGCAGCAGCACAACCCAAAACCGCTGTCAGGAAGCCATGGAATAGCAGGGGAGGGGCGCATGTTTGAGCAGATCGTGTCTGCTGTCGGGGTCATGGTGGCGGGCGTTCTCGCCTGCATTGCCTATTTCTGGTTGTCGAACAAACTGCTCGACCTGGTCTTTCCGGTGCGGGACGGCGACGTGATGGCGGCCTCGCGCAGTCTGCGCCGTCGCGCTATCGTGCGGCCCTGGCTGTTTGTCGGCCCGGCGCTGTTCCTGCTGGTGGTCTATCTCGCCTATCCCGTCGTCGCCACCCTCATCCTCTCCTTCTACGATCGCGGCGGCCAGACCTATGTCGGCCTGTCCAACTATCAATGGGCGGTCGGCGACCGCGATTTTCGCCAGTCGATCTTCAACAACATCCTCTGGCTCGCCGTCGTGCCGGCGGCCTGCACCTTCTTCGGCCTTGTCATCGCCGTCCTGACCGACCGCATCTGGTGGGGCAATATCGCAAAGAGCCTGGTCTTCATGCCGATGGCGATTTCCTTCGTCGGCGCTTCGGTCATCTGGAAATTCGTGTACGACTATCGGGCCGAAGGCGAGACGCAGATCGGCATTCTCAACGCGATCGTGCAGGCGCTGGGCGGCAATCCGCAGGTATGGATCGCCTTGCCCTTCTGGAACAATTTCTTCCTGATGGCGATCCTGATCTGGATCCAGACCGGCTTTGCCATGGTCATCCTGTCGGCGGCGCTGCGCGGCATTCCGGAAGAGACCATCGAGGCCGCCGTCATCGATGGCGCCAATGGCTGGCAGATCTTCTGGAAAATCATGGTGCCGCAAATCTGGGGGACCATCGCCGTCGTCTGGACGACGATCACCATCCTCGTGCTGAAGGTGTTCGACATCGTGCTGACCATGACCAACGGCCAGTGGAGCACCACCGTGCTCGCCAACCTGATGTTCGACTGGATGTTCCGCGGCGGCGGCGACAGCGGCCGAAGCGCGGCCATCGCCGTCATCATCATGCTGGCCGTGACGCCGATCATGGTCTGGAATATCCGCCGCGCCAACCGCGAGATGGGAGGGCACTGACATGGCCGCCGCAATGATGCAAATCCGCCGTATCGGCCTGCCGCGCCTTTTCGTTCATATCAGCGTGCTCGTCATCGTGCTGCTCTGGCTGTTCCCGACGCTCGGCATCTTCATCAGCGCCCTGCGCGACAAGGATCAATTGGCCGTTTCCGGCTGGTGGACGGCGCTGTCCACCTCCAAGCGCACCGAAGTCGCCCGCCTTGCCGACGCCTCGACCCAGAAGCAGGAGGGCGCGCTTTATGTGATCGCCGGCAATGTCTGGGATGGCGGCACGGCGCGCACCATCGCCAGCTTCGGCACCCGCATCCAGGAACCGGCCGCCTACAAGGCCGGCGATACCGCGGATCTCGGCGACGGAGAGCAATTGCAGCTCAATGCCGATGGCAGCTATCGCTACACCAAGGCGGCGACCTTCGACGGATCGCGCGGCAAGCGCATCTACCTCACGGTGACGACCCCGCCGGAATTCACCACCGACAATTACAACACGGTGCTGAATTCGGAAGGCATCGGCCGCTCCTTCGTCAATTCCCTGACGGTGGCCATCCCCGCGACGATCATCCCGATCCTGATCGCCGCCTTCGCCGCCTATGCCTTGTCCTGGATGCATTTCCCGGGACGCAATTTCATGATCGCCATGGTGGTCGGCCTCATCGTCGTGCCGCTGCAAATGTCGCTGATCCCGTTGCTGCGCATGTATAACGAGATCGGGACGATCTTCGGCGTTCCCTCGAAAACCTATGCCGGCATCTGGCTGGCGCATACCGCCTTCGGCATGCCGCTCGCCATCTATCTGTTGCGCAACTACATGGTCGGCCTGCCCAAGGAGATCATCGAATCCGCCCGCGTTGACGGCGCCAGCGATTTCGAGATTTTCGTCAAGATCATCCTGCCGCTCTCCTTCCCGGCGCTGGCCTCCTTCGCCATCTTCCAGTTCCTCTGGGTCTGGAACGACCTGCTGGTCGCGATGGTTTTTCTCGGCACCGCCAAGGAGCAGCTCGTGCTGACCGGGCATCTCAATGCGCTGCTCGGGTCGCGCGGCGGCAATTGGGAAATCCTGACGGCCTCCGCATTCATCACCATCATCGTTCCCCTGATTGTCTTCTTCGCCCTGCAGCGCTATCTCGTGCGCGGTCTGCTGGCGGGATCGGTCAAGGGCGGCTGATTCTCCTCCCAACGTTTCATGGATTAGACACGGCATGAATATTTCCCCGGATTCTCCCCTGACCCCGGACAAGGACTGGTGGCGCGGCGCGGTCATCTATCAAATCTATCCGCGCTCGTTTCAGGATTCGAACGGCGACGGCATCGGCGACCTCAAGGGCATTACGGCCAGGCTCGGCCATGTCGCCTCGCTCGGCGCCGATGCGATCTGGATTTCGCCCTTCTTCACCTCGCCGATGAAGGACTACGGCTACGACGTCGCCAATTACGAGGACGTCGATCCGATCTTCGGCACGATTGCCGATTTTGACGCCCTGATCGCCGAAGCCCATCGTCTCGGCATTCGCGTGATGATCGACCTGGTGATCTCGCATACATCGGACCAGCATGCCTGGTTTGCCGAAAGCCGCTCGAGCCGGTTCAATCCCAAGTCGGACTGGTATGTCTGGGCCGACGCCAAGCCGGACGGCTCGCCGCCCAACAACTGGCTGTCGATCTTCGGCGGCTCGGCCTGGCAATGGCATTCGACCCGCATGCAATATTACATGCACAACTTCCTGACCTCGCAGCCGGATTTGAACCTTCACAATCCGGATGTGCAGGATGCGCTGCTGTCCATCGCCCGTTTCTGGTTGCAGCGCGGCGTCGACGGTTTCCGCCTCGACACGATCAATTTCTACTTCCATGATCTGGAACTGCGCGACAATCCCGCACTTGCCCCGGAAGCGCGCAACGCCAATACGGCCCCGGCCGTGAACCCCTATAATTTCCAGGAACATCTCTACGACAAGAACCGGCCGGAAAACCTCGCTTTCCTCAAGCGTTTCCGTGCGGTGATGGAGGAGTTTCCGGCAATCGCGGCGGTCGGCGAAGTCGGCGACAGCCAGCGCGGCCTGGAGATCGTCGGCGAATATACGTCCGACAACGACAAGATGCATATGTGCTATGCCTTCGAGTTCCTCGCCCCCGATCCGCTGATCCCCAGGCGCGTTGCCGAAGTCCAGCGCGCCTTCGAGGCGGCCGCGCCGCAGGGCTGGGCCTGCTGGGCCTTCTCCAACCATGATGTGGTGCGCCATATCAGCCGCTGGGGCGGTCAAGTGGAAGACAAGGACGGTTTCGCCAAGATGCTGGCCGGTCTGCTCCTGTCGCTGCGCGGCTCCGTCTGCCTCTATGAAGGCGAGGAACTCGGCCTGACGGAAGCCGATCTCGCCTATGAAGACCTGCGCGATCCCTATGGCATCGAGTTCTGGCCGGAGTTCAAGGGCCGCGACGGCTGCCGCACGCCGATGGTCTGGGAAGGGGAGGTCGCCCATGGCGGCTTCACTGCCGCTGCGCGCTCCTGGCTGCCGACGCCATCGGACCATCTGCCGAAGGCGGTCGACCGTCAGGCCGGCAATCCGCGCTCGGTATTGGAGCAATATCGCCGCTTTCTCGCGTTCCGCAAACGTCATCCGGCATTTGCCAAGGGGACGATCGAGTTTTTCGAACCGGAAAGCGCGATTCTCGCCTTTACCCGTCGTCATGAGGGTGAAACATTGCTCTGCCTGTTCAACATGAGCGGCGAACCGAGCGCCATGCCTTTGCCGGCCGGAAACTGGCAGGCGCTCGCCGATCATGGTTTTGAAAGCAGGCAGAGCGTCGAAGCGATAGAACTGCCGGCATGGAGCGCCTTTTTCGCGCGCCATGCTGGATAAAGAAAGTAAGTGGAGGGGAAAATGACCGGAGTCGTTCTCAAGGACATTCGCAAGTCTTATGGGCAGGTGCATGTCCTGCACGGCATCGATCTCGATATCGACCAGGGCGAATTCGTGGTGTTCGTCGGCCCGTCGGGCTGCGGCAAGTCCACGCTTTTGCGCATGATCGCCGGGCTGGAGGAAATCACCTCCGGCGACATGCAGATCGCCGGGCAGCGGGTGAACGAGGTGCCGCCCTCCAAGCGCGGCATCGCCATGGTCTTCCAGTCCTATGCGCTTTATCCGCATATGACGGTTTACGACAACATGGCCTTCGGCATGCGTATCGCCGGCGAGAGCAAGGAAGAGATCGACCGGCGCGTGCGCGCCGCCGCCGATATTCTGCAGCTGACCAAATATCTGGAGCGTCTGCCGAAGGCGCTTTCGGGCGGCCAGCGCCAGCGCGTCGCCATCGGCCGCGCCATCTGCCGCGATCCGAAGGTCTTCCTCTTCGACGAGCCGCTGTCGAACCTCGACGCCGCCTTGCGCGTCGCCACCCGCATCGAGATCGCCAAGCTCAAGCAGTCGATGCCGGATACGACGATGATCTACGTCACCCACGACCAGGTGGAGGCGATGACGCTCGCCGACCGTATCGTCGTGCTCTCGGCCGGTCATATCGAACAGGTGGGCGCGCCGCTCGAACTTTACGAGCGCCCGGCCAACCTCTTCGTCGCCCGCTTCATCGGCTCTCCGGCCATGAACATCATCCCGGCGACGATCCGCGAGACCGGCGAGACGACCGAGGTGACGCTGGCCGGCGGCAAATCGGTGCGTGTCGGCATCGCCACGCCCGCATCCGAGAAGGGCAAGACCGCCAGCTTCGGTATTCGCCCGGAAGATCTGCAGCTTGCCAGCGGCGAGAACGATCTGTTCGAAGGCGAAATCGCCATCGTCGAGGCGCTCGGCGAAGTGACCCTGCTCTATATCGAGGGGCTAGTGCAGGGCGAGCCGATCATCGTCAAGATCCCCGGCATCGTCCAGGCGGAGAAGGGGCAGAAGCTGCGTTTCTCGGCACCGGCCGAAAAGATGCATCTCTTCGACGGCGAAGGCCGCAGCTACCGCAAATAAACTGCGTTCATGGCAAGCGCTCATACTTTCTATTAAGCGCTTGCCGCTACCGTCAAACGGCATAGTTTTTAGGAGTGTATGCCGTGTCGTTGACTGGTGGAAGGAACCATTTTCTCAATAAGGAAGAGTCGTTCATGTATGATCGCGAAACGCGATTCACCATGGAAGACACCATGAACGCGGCGCGGATCGAATATACCGAAAAGGGCGTGATGAACATGGCGTCGCGCCGCTGCGACATCATCCGCATCTCGCGCAGCCAGGCGGTGCTGGGCATGCTGACGCAATATTCTCTGCCGCAGCAGTTCTACCTCGACATTCCCGACGCGCGCCTGACCAAGATCGGCTGCATGCTGACCCGCGTCAACGCCAACAACACCATCGACGTCCGTTTCCTGCGCATTCTCAGCGAGAAGGAAATGAACCGCATCTTCGTCTATTCCACCCATCCCGCCCATCGCGACCGGGTGCTGGACGTGCGCGCCTGGTAAGGGGTAGCGCCTTCCGTTTCGAATACAAAAAACCCGGCTGTAACGCCGGGTTTTTTGTTGGATATCAGAACAAGACGCTGGCGCCCATGTCTGCGGTTCCGGCGGCGCGGCGGAAGGGGGCGAAGAGTTCGCGACCCATGCCGTATTCATTGCCGTCGAGATCGACGACAGCCGCTTCGCGGGCGGCGAATTCGGCGGCGTCGACCAGCACTTCCAGCGTGCCGGAGATGGCATCGAGGCGAACCATGTCGCCGTCGCGGATGCGGGCGATCGGGCCACCCTCGCTGGCTTCCGGGGTCAGATGGATGGCGGCCGGCACCTTGCCGGAGGCGCCGGACATACGCCCGTCGGTAACAAGCGCCACGGTGAAGCCGCGATCCTGGAGAACGCCCAGCGGTGGGGTCAGCCGGTGCAGTTCCGGCATGCCGTTCGATTTCGGACCCTGGAAGCGCACGACGGCGACGAAATCGCGGTTCAGCTTTCCGGCCTTGAAGGCGTCCTGCAATTCCTGCTGGTCGTTGAAGACGATGGCAGGCGCTTCGATCACATGCCGTTCCGGTTTGACCGCCGAAATCTTGATGACCGCGCGGCCGATATTGCCGGCGAGCATCTTCAAGCCGCCAGTCGCCTGAAAAGGCTGCTCGATGGTGGCGAGCACCTTCGGATCGGCGCTGACGTCCGGCGCGGGCTCGCGCGCGACAGTGCCGTTTTCGCCGAGCCGGACGTCGATGGCATAGGCATCGAGCCCCTGACCATAGACGGTGCGCACGTCGTCATGCAGCAGCCCCTGCTTGAGCAACTGCTTGATGAGGAAACCCATGCCGCCGGCGGCATGGAAATGGTTCACGTCGGCGAGCCCGTTCGGATAGACGCGGGCAAGCAGCGGCACGACGTCGGAGAGATCGGAAATATCCTGCCAGGTCAGCTGGATGCCGCCGGCGCGCGCCATGGCGACCAGATGCAGCGTGTGGTTGGTCGAGCCGCCCGTGGCATGCAGGCCGACGACGCCGTTGACGATCGAGCGCTCGTCGATCATCTCGCCGGCGGGGGTGAACTGATTGCCCATGGCGGTGATCGCCAACGCCCGCTTGGTCGCCTCGCGGGTCAAGGCTTCGCGCAGCGGCGTGCCGGGATTGATGAAGGAGGCGCCCGGCATATGGAAACCCATGATTTCCATCAGCATCTGGTTGGAATTGGCCGTACCGTAGAAGGTGCAGGTGCCGGGGCCGTGATAGGATTTCGATTCCGCCTCGAGAAGTTCGGCGCGGCCGACCTTGCCTTCGGCGTAAAGCTGGCGCACGCGCGACTTCTCGTCATTCGCCAGGCCCGTCGTCATCGGGCCGGCGGGAATGAAGATCGAGGGCAGGTGGCCGAAGGTCAGCGCCGCGATCATCAGCCCGGGCACGATCTTGTCGCAGACGCCGAGATAGACGGCGGCGTCGAACATGTTGTGCGACAGGCCGACACCGGCGGACATGGCGATCAGGTCGCGGGAAAACAGCGACAATTCCATGCCCGGCTGCCCCTGCGTGACGCCGTCGCACATGGCGGGAACGCCGCCGGCGACCTGGGCGATGCCGCCGGCCTCCTGCGCAGCCTGTCGGATGATCGCCGGATAGGTCTCGAACGGCTGGTGCGCCGAGAGCATGTCGTTATAGGCGGTGATGATGCCGAGATTGGGCACGCGGTCGCCCGCCAGCGCCTGCTTCTCGGCGGGGGAACAGACGGCGAAACCATGGGCAAGGTTGCCGCAGGACAGAACCGAGCGGGCGACGCCCTGATTGGCGGCGGCGCGCACCCGTTCGAGATAACGCTCGCGCGTCGGCCTGGATCGTTCGACAATGCGTGCGGTTATCGCAGCGATTCTGGAATCTGCGCTCATCGTTCTCATCCTATCGTCATGGGATCGCAAGCCCGGACGGATGGGAGTCCCGGTCAGGCAAGGATCGGTTCGGGCACCCTGGCTGTCAAGGCGCCCAGTAAATATCGACGGGCGTGGAGGCCCGGCGCAGCATTGCACGGATCGGCATGTCGAGTTCGTCGCCATCGGCAAGCGCCTGGTCGAGAACCGTCTTCTTTCCCTCGCCCTCGATATGCAGCACCAGCAGGCGGGCATCTTCGAGGCTGGCGAAGGTGAAGGTCAGGCGCGGCTCGCCGGCGCCTTCGGCTTCCATCGTCACGATACCGCGCGGCGTTTGCGCGTCGATGGCGCGCTGCAGGTTGCTGCCGTTCGGAAAGAAGGAGGCGGTATGGCCGTCATTGCCCATGCCGAGAATGACCACGTCGAACGGCGGCTTGATTTCGGCCACTTCCTTCGTTGCGATCGCTGCGGCAATTTCGGCGTCGTCGACAGGCTGGTAGAGCGGCAGGAAAACCGCATCCGCCGCTGCATCGCGCAGCAGGTTTTCCGTCACCAGCAGATGGTTGGAGCGCGGATTGTCGGCAGGCACGAAACGCTCGTCGACGAGCGTCACGATGACATTCGACCAGTCGAGGGCCCGGTTCGACAAGGCCTTGAAGAAGGCCTTCGGCGTCGAGCCGCCGGAGACGGCCAGGCTGGCCTGGCCGCGCGCGGAAATGCCGGCGGAGAGCGTCGTGGCGACCGCATCGGCCAGGTTTTCGGCAAGTTCGGCGCCGTTGGCAAAGGTGTGAAGGCGTGATGTCATGGCGTCAGCTTTCATGCCAGGTGCGGCCGTCACGCTCGATCAGCGCGATGGCCTGGCTCGGGCCCCAGGTTCCGGCGGTATAACCCTGCGCCGGCTGCCCGGTTTCATCCCAGGCCTTCAGGATCGGATCGCACCAGCGCCAGGCGGCTTCCACTTCGTCGCGACGCATGAACAGCGTCTGGTTGGAGCGGATGACGTCGAGCAGCAGCCGCTCATAGGCGTCGGCGCTGCGGGCATTGAATGCCTCGGCGAAGCTCATGTCGAGCGAAACATTGCGCAGGCGCATGCCGCCGGGACCCGGATCCTTGATCATCAGCGACTGCTTGACGCCTTCGTTCGGCTGCAGGCGGATGACGAGCTGGTTCTGCGAAATACGACCGGCGGCATCGTCGAAGATCGAATGCGGGATCGGCTTGAAAGTGATGACGATCTCCGACATGCGCTCGGCCATGCGTTTGCCGGTGCGGATGTAGAAGGGAACGCCGGCCCAGCGCCAGTTGTCGATCTCGGCCTTGATGGCGACAAAGGTTTCCGTGTTGGAAACGCCGCCTTCCAGCTCTTCGAGATAGCCCTTGACCGGGCCGCCGGCCGAAGCGCCAGCCTTGTACTGGCCACGCACGGTCGCCTTTTCGACATTGGAGGCGTCGATACGTTTGAGCGCCCGCAGCACTTTCAATTTCTCGTCGCGCACCGATTCGGCATTCATCGACGGCGGCACTTCCATGGCCACCAGGCAGACGAGCTGCAGGATATGGTTCTGCACCATGTCGCGCAGCGCCCCGGCCTTGTCATAGTAACCGGCGCGGCTTTCGAGGCCGACGGCTTCGGCGACGGTGATCTGCACATGGTCGATATGAGCGGAGTTCCACAGCGGCTCGTAGAGCGCGTTGGCGAAACGCAGCGCCATCAGGTTCTGCACCGTCTCCTTGCCGAGATAGTGGTCGATGCGGAAGATCTGCTCTTCGTGGAAAACCTTGCCGATCGTATCGTTCAGTTCCAGCGCCGAGGCGAGGTCTCGGCCGATCGGCTTTTCGACGACGATGCGGGTGGATTTGGTGATCAGCTTGTTGTCGCGGATGCGCTCGGAAATATCGCCGAAGATCGCCGGCGCCACGGCGAGGTAGAAGGCGCGCACGCGATCCTTGCCCTCGTCGAGCAGGTCGCGCAGCTGCTTCCAGCCATTGTCGGACTTGGCGTCGACGGAGACGTAATACAGGCGGTCGCAGAAGGTCTTGACCTGATCGGCGTCGTATTCGCCGGGCTTCAAGTGTTCCTTCAGCGCCTCGTCGGCGAATTTGCGGTATTCCTCGTGGGTGAGGTGGCTACGCGAGGCGCCGATAATGCGCGTCGGCTCCGTCAACTGGCCGTCGAGCTGGCGATGATAAAGCGCGGGCAGAAGCTTGCGCTCGGCAAGATCGCCCGTGCCGCCGAAGACGACGTAATCGAACGGCTCGACTGGAATGATTTGGCTGCTCATGAAGCGTCTCTCAATCAGGCTGTTTGCCGGTCATTTAATCTAATCGATTTAAAAAAACCAGTCCCATTGGCGAAAAAGAGTTCCCGAGGATGCGTGCCGCCGCTTGAAGGCAAGCGGGACGCATCGCTGGTGGAAGCGATTGTGCCGGATTCAGAACCGGTCGCGCAGCGCGTACCACGTCAATGCCAGGAACAGCAACGGCGAACGGAACCGCGATCCTCCGGGGAATGCCGGGATTTTCAAGGCCTTCAGTCGGTCCAGATCCGTCCTGGCGCCCAGAACCTCATCCGCATAGAGCTTGCCACAGTAATTTGACAACATGACGCCATGCCCGGAATATCCGCCGATCGAGGTGACGCCCGGCATCACTTCGCGCACGAAGGGCAGGCGCGGCAGCGTGATGCCGACGAAACCGCCCCAGGCATGGGTGATATCGATCTTTTCAAGCTCCGGATAAAGCTCGCAGATCTGCCGGCGGATATGGATGGAGATATCGCCGGGATCGTCCTTGGTATAGGCCTCGCGACCGCCAAACAGCAGCCGGTTGTCCTTCGTCTTGCGGAAATAGCGCACGACGAAGCGCGAATCGGCAATCGATTCCCCGCCGGGAATGATGTGCGGAAAATGGGTGAGCGGGGCCGTGGCGCCGATGAAGGAGCCGATCGGCATCACATGCGCCGCGGTGACCGGCTCCAGCCCGTCGATATAGGCATTGGTGGCGATCAGCACGCGCTCGGCAGTAATGCTGCCGCGTTCGGTTTCGATAACGACCTTGCCGCCGACCCGGTTGATCGATTTCGCCCGCGTCAACTCGTGCAGCGAGGCGCCGGCGGCCTGCGCCGCCTTCGCCACGCCGGCCACCAGCTTCAGCGGATGGATATGGCCTGTGCCGGTGTCGCGCACGCCGCAATGGAAGCGTTTGGAGCCGACCCGCTCAGCCGTCTCCTGCGCATCCATGAACTGCATGTGCGGATAGTTGTAGCGCGTCGCGGCGATTTCGACCTCGTCGCGATACTCTTTTTCGTGGCCCGGCTTGTGGGCGACGTTCATCTGGCCGGGGCGGTAGTCGATCTCGACCGCGTGTTCGGCGGCGAAATCGAGCAGATGGCGCTTGGCGTCCTCGGCCATGTCGAACAGACGTTTTGCCGTCTCATAGCCGAATTTCGCTTCCAGCTCCTCCGGTGACCAGCGCTGGCCGGTGCCCATCTGGCCGCCATTGCGGCCGGATGCGCCGTCGCCGAAGCGTGCGCCGTCGATCAGGATGACCGAGACGCCGGCCTTCGCCAGATTATAGGCCGCCTGCAGCCCGGTGAAGCCGCCGCCGATCACGGCGACGTCCACCTGGCGCGAACCGTCGAGAACGGCATAGGCGGGCCTTTCCCCCGCCGATGCCTGATACCAGGAAATCCCCGGCGCGATGGGGCTCTGCCATGTCATGGATGAAGAGCCTCCCTCAGACGTTGAGAAGCAGGAACTCCCGCTCCCAGGGGCTGATGACCTGCATGAAGGTCTCGAATTCCCCCCGCTTGATGCCGGCATAGATACCGATGAAATCGCTGCCGAAGACCTCTTCGAAATGCGGCTCGTCTTCCATCAGCGAGACCGCTTCGAGAAGGCCGCGCGGCAGGTCGATCGAGCCTTCATTGGCCGAATCCTCGGTCGGTGCGGTCGGCTCGATGCCTTTCATGATGCCGAGCAGTCCGCAGGCAAGTGACGCCGCCAGCGCGAGATAGGGATTGGCATCCGAACTCGGCAGGCGGTTTTCGACACGCCGCGCGTTGGCGTCCGAACCCGGAACGCGAAACGCGGTGGTGCGGTTGTCATAGCCCCAGGCATTGTTGACCGGGCAGGACATGTCAGGCGTCAACCGGCGATAGGAGTTGACGTAAGGCGCCATCATAACCAGCGCCGCCGGCACGTATTTCTGCTGGCCGCCGATGAAATGGAAGAATTCCCGCGAGGGCGATCCATCCGCGTTGGAGAAGATGTTGCGGCCGGTTTCGATGCCGACCACCGACTGGTGGATGTGCATCGCCGAACCCGGCTGTCCCTGCATCGGCTTGGCCATGAAGGTGGCGTAGATGCCGTGCTTCATCGCCGCTTCGCGAATGGTGCGCTTGAACAGGAACACCTGATCGGCCAGTTCCACGGGGTCGCCATGGCGCAGGTTGATTTCCAGCTGCGCCGGGCCTTCCTCGTGGATCAGCGTATCGATCTCGAGGCCCTGCTTTTCCGAGAAGTGATAGATGTCGTCGATCAATTCGTCGAATTCGTTGATGCCGGCAATCGAATAGCCCTGGCCGCCCAGGATGGCCCGGCCGGAACGGCCTTTCGGCGGATGCAGCGGATAATCCGGATCCTCGTTCTTGGCGACGAGATAGAACTCGATTTCCGGGGCGACGACCGGACGCCAGCCGCGATCGCGATAGAGGCCGACGATGCGCTTGAGCACGTTGCGCGGCGTATAGGGGCACTCGGCGCCATCGGCGCTGATGACGTCGCAGATCACCTGCGCGGTCGGATCGGGTTCCCACGGCACGACCGAGAGCGTCGACAGATCGGGCACGAGCTTCAAGTCGCCGTCGCGCGGTTCGTAGCGGAAGCTATCGGTCTCCTCGGGATATTCGCCCGAGATCGTGTGGCGATAGAGCGCCGACGGCAGCGCCAGCGAAGTGTTCGATGTGAACTTCGACGACGGCATCATCTTGCCGCGCGGCACACCGGCCAGATCGGGCGTGATGCATTCGATATCCTCGATACCGCGGGTGCGCAGCCATTGGGCGGCATCGGCCCACGAGGCGACGCCGCGCTTGGATTCCATGGGATCAGGGGGGACACTCTCCAGATTCGATGCGGCGCCGAGTGCGTTGGGCATTCTCTTCTTGGGGGGCATGTCTCACCGGTTGGATGTTGATAACGCCGGCATCATAACCAGCTTCGCGCAATTGGCGAGGGGGCAAAAGCATTGACTTTTGCGAAACCATGGAAAAGACACAGGGCCGTTCAACGGGAAAGACGGACATGACCACTCGAGGCGACGCGATCGTTATCGGCGCCGGCGCCGCCGGCATGATGTGTGCGCTGAGGGCCGGCAGCCGCGGCCGCAAGGTGATCCTGCTCGATCATGCCAAGGCGCCGGGCGAAAAAATCCGCATTTCCGGCGGCGGCCGTTGCAACTTTACCAACATTCATGCCGGGCCGAAGAATTTCCTCTCGGCCAATCCGCATTTCGCCAAGTCGGCGCTTGCCCGCTTCACCCCGCGCGATTTCCTGAGCATGGTCGAGGCCCATGGCATCGCCTGGCATGAAAAGACGCTCGGCCAGCTTTTCTGCGACGACAGCGCCAAGGACATCATCGCCATGCTGTTGAAGCTCATGCGCGAAGGTGGCGTTTCGCTGCGGCTCGGCTGTTCCATCGAATCGGTGGAGAAGGGCGAGGACGGTTTTACCGTCAGAACCTCCGAAGGCACCTTCATCGCCGAGCGGCTGGTCATGGCGTCGGGCGGCAAGTCGATTCCGAAGATGGGCGCGACCGGTCTTGCCTATCGCATCGCCGAGCAATTCGGTCTCGGCGTCATCGAGACGCGCCCCGGCCTGGTGCCGCTGACGCTGGAGCCGACCCTGCTGGCCAAACTTTCGGAACTTTCGGGCGTTTCCGTCTTCGCCGAGGTCGGCCATGGCAAGACGTCGTTCCGGGAGGCGCTGCTGTTTACCCATCGCGGCCTCTCCGGCCCGTCGATCCTGCAGATCTCCTCCTATTGGCGCGAGGGCGACGACATCCGCCTGCGCATCGAGCCCGATCTCGATTTCCTCGATCTCCTCAAGGCCGCGCGCAAGGCGAACGGTCGCCAGGCGGTGCAGACCGCACTCGGTGATCATCTGCCGAAGCGGCTGGCGCAATACATTGCCGAAACCCAATCCGCTGCCGGTCCGCTGGCGGATCGCTCCGACAAGGCGTTGCAGGCCCTGGCCGCCGGCCTGTCGAACTGGACGATCCGCCCTGCCGGCTCGGAAGGCTATCGCACCGCCGAGGTCACGCTCGGCGGCATCGACACATCGGGCCTCGATTCGCGCACGATGGAGGCGAAGACCGTCCCCGGCCTGCATTTCATCGGCGAATGCGTCGATGTCACCGGCTGGCTCGGCGGCTATAATTTCCAATGGGCCTGGGCGTCCGGGCATGCGGCAGGCGAGGCGATCTAGCGTTTGTCAGGGAAAAGTGGGAACCGGTTTTCCCGGCAAGGCAAACGAAAGCAAAGAAAGCTAGAGCCTCAATACCCTCTTAATCATACCCGTCAGGCGTGCATGGTGTCGTCGTTTATGGCGACGATCTTCAGATCTTGTTAACACACGGCGCGCAAGCTGATCTTTACGCCGGCGCAGCCCGCAAGCTGTCGACATGATGTTGGCCGGCGTGCCGGAGGGCCGGCATGGATTTGGTCCGTCTTACAGGGTTTCGCTCATGAACACGCCGTCCCGCCGTGCCCGCGCCGTTGCCATTGCCCTTGCCGAACATCGCCAGGCCCGCCTGATCTTCACCCTGAAGGCGCTGTTGACAGCAGCCTGCGCCAGCGCCGCGTTGCTGTGCCTGCCGAGCCTCGGCCTTCTCTGAGATCCTGATCGCCCTGTCTTTGCCGCCGGCGGCCCAAAACGTCGCCTGCGCCGTTTGGCGTGCGAGCGGTTCCTGCCGGTTCTGTTTGCGACAAACCTGACGCGCCGTTATCGGTATTTTAACCCTGAAACACAATCATCGGCTTCAATTGACGCATTTCCCGGGAGCGGCGGACGCCAATCCTGCGCCCGGGCATGTCTGAATGAAGCTCGCACGCCTTTCCCCGTCACGCCCGGCGGGACACAGTCGGCGCGACGGGCGGCAACAACGAGGCCGGGGCGACCGGCGAAAAAGGGAACGAGGCCCGTGGGGATGTCTGGCAAGGGTAAGCGGATGCGTGACGAGGGTGGGGCGCGATGATCGACAAGGTTCTGTCCCGCTTCAAGATCAAGACCAAGGTGGTGCTGTTCGTACTGCCCTTCGTGATCTCCATCTCGGCCGTTGGCCTGACGGGGCTCTATGCTTCCGGCATGCTTCAGAGCCGCATGGAAATCTCCAACAACGTGCTGCAATCGCTGACCGGCTTCAAGGAATTGTACGGCTCGCTCGATGCGTTCCTGAAGGACACGACTGAGGCCAATCGCGATAAGGTGCATACCGACCTGTCCGATCAGGCCGACGTTCTTTCCGCGACCCGCAGCCGGATCGGCGCCGAGGGCGTCGGCGCCGGGACGCTCGACGAAGCCGTGCAGCACGTCAATGTGGTCGATGGCATCGTCCAGAAACTCTGGACGCTGAAGACACAGCAGAACGACACGACCGCCGCCATCGACGCGGTGCGCCAGGAAGTGACCAGCCGCCGCATCGCGGTCACCATGGCCGTCAACGAGATGGATCAGTCGATCCGTTCCGACGAGGGCAAGGCCAAGGACGTGCTGCGCGATGCCGACAATCTGTGGAAGGGTGGCGATTACCTGTCCACTTTCGGCGGCGATTTCCGAAATGTTTTCAATCCGGACGCCAAGCTGAAGCTGGTGAGCGAGCGTATGGCCGATCTGCGCCGCTACAAGCGCTCGATCGCCGCATCGCTGCCGCCGACCAAGAAGAACCTCGGGGAGTCGCTGGACGCGACGATCAAGGGGCTTGAGACGGCGCTCGCCGCCAAGGACAAGACGATCGAGGAACAGGCGACTGAAGTCGGCACGCTCGTTTCACGCTTCATGCAGACCTCGTCGCAGCTGCAGCTCGTCGCCCAGATCAAGGCGCGCGAGGCGACCCGCATCTTCGGCTCGATGGACCAGCGTGTGCTCACGGCCCAGTCGATCCTCGGCGATACCCGCCAGCTCGTCGAAGCGGTCTATACGCTGGAATCGGCCGCCGGCCGCTTCCTCGGCGATCGTTCCTCCGACAATCTCAATCAGCTGAAGAACACGGCCGGCGACGTCACCAACGCCATTGCCGTTCTTGGCGGCAATGCCTCCAACCTCGAATTCTACCACGATCTCTCCGTCACCACGATGCCGCAGGTCGCCAACCTGAAAAAGCTTGCCGACCAGCTGGTCGCCATCGATGCCGAGCGCGAAGAGCAATTCAAGGCGTCGCGCGTCGAGATCGACGCCATCTGGAACGGCCTGACCGCCTTTGCCGAATTGCAGAAGCAGACGGCCGGCAGCGAGCGCCAGGAGGCCAACGGCATCTCCATCCTCGCCACCACGCTTGGCATCATCCTCGCCATTTCAGGCGGCATCGCGCTGGTGCTGACCCTGCAGCGTCCGATCGGCCAGATCACCGGCGCCATGCGCCGCCTGGCCGAAGGCCGCCTCGACACCAGCATTTCCGGTGAAGCGCGCGGCGATGAAATCGGCGACATGGCGCGTGCGCTCGGCATCTTCAAGGAAAATGCGCTGGCCAAGATCCGCATCGAGGCCGAGGGCGAGCAGCAGCGCAGCGAGGCCGACGACGAACGCCGCCGCAACGATGCCGAGAAGCAGGAAGTCGACCGCCAGATCACCTTTGCCGTCGATCAGCTCGCCGCCGGCCTCGGCCGTCTGGCGCAGGGCGATATCTCCACCACCATCGACACGCCGTTCACCGGCCGTCTGGAGCGTCTGCGCCAGGACTTCAACCAGTCGCTGTCGCGTCTGCAATCGACCATCAGCCGCATCACCGACAATGTGCGGATGATCCAGGGCAACGGCAACCAGATGGCCTATTCGGCCGAGGACCTGTCGAAGCGAACCGAGCAGCAGGCCGCCTCGCTGGAGGAAACAGCCGCCGCCGTCGAGGAAATCACCGTCACGGTGCGCTCGTCCGCCGAGCGGGCGCGCGAGGCCGATGCCATCGTGCGCGACACCAAGCGCAGCGCCGACAATTCCGCCGTCGTCGTGGGCGACGCCATCCAGGCGATGCAGCGCATCGAGGATGCCTCGCGTCACATCGAGCAGATCATCGATGTCATCGATGAGATCGCCTTCCAGACCAACCTCCTGGCGCTCAATGCGGGCATCGAGGCGGCGCGGGCGGGCGAGGCCGGCAAGGGGTTCGCCGTCGTCGCCCAGGAAGTGCGTGAGCTTGCCCAGCGTTCGGCGTCCGCCGCGCAGGAAATCAAGAGCCTGATCGACAAGTCGTCCGCCGAAGTCTCCGGCGGCGCGCGCCTGGTGCAGCAGACCGGCGAGGTGCTGACCCGCATCGGCCAGCAGATCGCCACGATCAGCCAGCATGTCGAGACCATCTCCACCGCCGCGCAGGATCAGTCGCGGGCGCTGGCCGAAGTCAACGGCTCCGTCAACCAGATGGACCAGATGACCCAGAAGAATGCCGCCATGGTCGAGGAAACCACCGCCGCCAGCCGCGAGCTCGCCAACGAAGCCGATGCGCTGCTGGCGCTGGTCAGCCAGTTCAAGCTCGGGACGACCGCCAAGGCTTACGCCGCCCGCGCCGCCTGATCGGCCTTATCCACGCTTTCGAAACGCCGCGCCTCCTCCGAGGCGCGGCGTTTTGCGTTTCGACACGCAAAGGCGGCAAGACGAAAAGGCAAAGCCCGGATCGCTGTTCGCGATCCGGGCTCCGGGTGGCACGCCGCCGGACAGGGCGGGATCACGCGCCTTTCTGGGTGACGATGACGGGGATCATCAGGTCGCCCCAATTGCCTTCGCCGCTGTGATGGCGGCCCGAACGGACCAGTTCGACCGACACGCCGGCATCGACGGCCTTCATGATCGCGTGATTGAGACGGTGCAGGTCGTTGGCAACCATGCGGATTGCGGCCTGCTGGTCTTCGTTCATGGCCGAGGATTGTTCTTCGGCACGCTGCTTGACGCGGGTCTGGACGTTCATGGCATTTCTCCTCTGGCGGGGTTCTTGAGTTCCGGGATAATTTGTAAAAATAAGTCACAATGCCGGTTCTGTCCGGCGATGAGAATTCCGTGCGCCGCTTTTCGTCGGCTGTTGATGTGACTGAATTTACATTGCGCCGCAAAATTCGCCAGAAAAATCACCAAATCCGCCGTTGGAAACGGGTTATCTTGTCTTGCCTGTGACAGGACGGCGATGTAAATTTGTAAAAAATGTAAATTCTGGCTTCGTGTCGGTTCTGTCGAGACTGTGACAAATGGCTGAAAACAAGATATTCGCCGGCCCGCGCGTGCGCCGCATTCGCAATAGTCTCGGCCTGACGCAAACCGCCATGGCCGAGGCAATCGGCATCTCGCCCTCCTATCTCAACCTGATCGAGCGCAACCAGCGCCCGCTGACCGTTCAGCTGCTGCTGAAGCTCGCCTCCGTCTACAAGGTCGATCTCGATGCGCTGCAGGGCGAGGCGGGCGGCGGCATGGCGGCGTTGAAGGAAGTATTTTCCGATCCGCTTCTGGCAGGCGAGGTGCCGGGCGAACAGGAATTGCTGGAGCTTTCGGAGGCCGCCCCCAATGCCGCCGGCGCCATGGTCAAACTGTATCGCGCCTATCGCGAGCAGGCGGCGCGCCTGACCGATCTGTCCGAGCTTCTTGCAAGGGAAGGCCATGTGACCGCCTTGTCGGCGGCGCGCCTGCCCGCGGACGAGGTGCGCGATCTGATGGAGCGCCGGCCGTATTATTTCGGGGCCATCGAGGAGGCGGCCGAAGCCTTTTTTGCAAGCCTGCCGGCCGGCGAGGAGCGGGGCGCTGCGCTGAAATCCTGGCTGCGCAGCCAGCATGGCATTGCGGTGCGCAGCCTTCCGGCTCATGCCATGCCGACGCTGCGCCGTCGCTACGACCGCCATTCCATGCGGCTCTTCCTGTCGGAACGCCTCTCTCCAGCCGACCAGCTGCGCGAGATCGCGGCCGAAACCTGTCTGCTTGCCTTTCCCGAAGCCATCAATGCCGAGCTGGAGGCGCTGTCGCCCTCGACGCCGGAGGCGCGGCGCATCGCCCGCTTCGCCCTGGCGCGTTACGCTGCGCATGCGATCATCATGCCCTATGACGCCTTTCTCTCGGCCGCCATACGCCTGCGCTACGACGTCGAGGCGCTCGCCGCCCGTTTTCAGGTGTCTTACGAACAGGCCGCGACGCGGATGACGACGCTGGCGCGGCCGGGCGCGGCCGGCATTCCCTTTTTTCTGATGGAGATCGACACGGCCGGAAACAGGCTGCGCCGCGCCGGCGCGCAAGGCTTTCCGCAGGCGCGGTTCGGTGGGCAATGTCCGCGGCTCTCCATTCACGCTGCCTTCGCCCAGGCCGGACAGGTTCTGGCCGAGGCGGTGGAATTGCCCGATGGCGCGGCTTTCCTGACACTGTCGCGGACGCTGGAGGGACCGATGGCCGGCTTCGGCGAACGCATCCGCCGCACCGCGCTGCTTCTCGGTTGCGATCTGACCCATCGCGACGAGGTGGTTTACGGCCAGGCGACACCCGTCGGTAGCATGGCCGTTCCGGTCGGAAGCGCCTGTCGTTTCTGCGAGCGACAGGGCTGCTTGTCGCGCGCCGAGCCGCCCGTCACCCGCCCGCTCGGCCTCGACGAGATGGTCGCCGGCCTCAGCGTCTTCGATTTTCAATAGGGATTTTGCAAAAAGCGCTGCCCGCTTGACGCGCCGCAAGGCGGCAAAACGAAATTAAAGCGCTTTCGCGATACGAAGAAAAAGCGAAAACGTGTTCGCGCTAACTCTTGCAGAAAATTAGCAATTTTCGCTTGTCGAGCTGCGGGTTCCTTGTTTAGTCTGCCGGAAAAACAAGAAGACGGGAACGGGGGCGATACTCGCCCGATTGTCCGAACAGGAGATTTCCATGAAGTCCACATTGCTTCGCATGGCCGCCGCGGCATGCTGCTCGGTCGCCTTTGCCGGCCCGGTGCTGGCGCAGGAACGGGTCGTGCATGTCTACAACTGGTCCGATTATATCGATTCTTCGGTTCTTGAAGATTTCACCAAGGAAACCGGCATCAAGGTCGTCTACGACGTCTTCGACAGCAACGAATTGCTGGAGACGAAGCTGCTCGCCGGCGGTTCGGGTTACGATGTCGTCGTTCCGACCGCGCCCTTCCTCGCCCGCCAGATCCAGGCCGGCGTTTTCCAGAAGCTCGACAAGTCGAAGCTGCCGAACCTCGCCAACATGTGGTCCGAGGTCTCGGAGCGGCTGGCGAAATACGATCCCGGCAACGAATATGCCGTCAACTACATGTGGGGCACCACGGGTATCGGCTATAACGTCCAGAAGGTGAAGGCAGCGCTCGGCGACGTGCCGGTCGATAGCTGGGACGTGCTGTTCAAGCCGGAGAATGCCGAAAAGCTGAAGTCCTGCGGCATCAATATTCTCGATGCCTCCGACGAAACCTTCGCCATCGCCATGAACTATATCGGCAAGAATCCCGACAGCAAGGAAACGGCCGATCTGGAAGCCGGCGGCGAGGTCTATTCCAAGATCCGTCCGTTCGTGAAGACCTTCAACTCCTCCGCCTATATCGACGAGCTCGCCAATGGCGACAGCTGCATCACCATCGGCTGGTCGGGCGATGTGCTGCAGGCCAAGAACCGCGCCGTGGACGCCAAGAACGGGGTCGAAGTCAATTTCGTGATCCCCAAGGAAGGCACCTATATGTGGTTCGACAACCTGGCGATCCCGGCCGACGCCAAGAATGTCGAGGAAGCCCATGCCTTCATCAACTACCTGATGAAGCCGGAAGTCATCGCCAAGGCCTCCAACTACGTGCAGTATGCCAACGGCAACCTGGCGTCGCAGAAGTTCGTCGATGAATCGGTGTTCAAGAACCCGTCCGTCTATCCGAACGACGAAACGATGAAGAAGCTCTTCACCATCTCGCCGTATGGGCCGCGCGAGCAGCGCGTGCTCAACCGGATCTGGACGCAGATCAAGACCGGAAGCTAAGGAAATATCAAACGGGGCGGTCATCGCCCCGTTTTTTCATCTTCGCCCGCCTGGCCGGGCCAATCCCAAAACAGAACCCAAAAACAGCAACGACAAGCCGAACGACTGGAGCGGGGAATGGCGAAATCTCTTGGACCTGTGAAACGGAAATTTACGCCCTGGACGGACCCGGGAGCCCAGCCTTTCATCCGTTTCGAAAACATCACCAAGCGTTTCGGCAATTTCGTCGCCGTCGATAACCTCACCCTCGATATCTACGAGAAGGAATTCTTCTCGCTGCTCGGCCCCTCCGGCTGCGGCAAGACCACGCTGATGCGCATGCTCGCCGGCTTCGAGGAGCCGACGGAAGGCCGCATCCTGTTGCAGGGCAAGGACATCTCCGGCGTGCCGCCCTATCGCCGTCCGACCAACATGATGTTCCAGTCCTATGCGCTTTTCCCGCACATGTCGGTGGAGAAGAACATCGCCTTCGGTCTCGAGCAGGACAAGCTGCCCAAGGGCGAGATCGACACCCGCGTGCAGGAAATGCTCAAGCTGGTGAAGCTGGAACAATTCGCCAAGCGCAAGCCGAGCCAGCTCTCCGGCGGCCAGCGCCAGCGCGTGGCGCTCGCCCGTTCGCTCGCCAAGCGACCCAAGGTGCTGCTGCTCGACGAGCCGCTCGGCGCGCTCGACCGCAAGCTGCGCGAAGAAACCCAGTTCGAGCTGATGGATATTCAGCACACGCTCGGCCTCACCTTCCTGATCGTCACCCATGACCAGGAAGAGGCGATGACCGTCTCCGACCGCATCGCCGTCATGGACAAGGGCATCATCGTGCAGGTGGCGACGCCGGCGGAGATCTACGAGGCGCCGAACAGCCGTTACGTCGCCGACTTCATCGGCGACATCAATCTCGTCGAAGGCAAGGTGGTGTCGACCAGCGCCGCCGCCGGCCAGCCGGGCCGGGTGCAGCTGGATTGCGACGGCCTCAAGGTCGTCGTCGAGCAGGAATGCGCCGCCGTCGCCGGCAACACCGTCGCCTTCGCCATCCGTCCGGAAAAAGTGCGCATCAGCCTCGACACGCCGGCGCAGACCGATGTCAATGCTGCGCGCGGCGAGGTCTGGGATATCGGCTATCTCGGCGATTTCTCGCTGTTTCTGGTGCGTATGGACGATGGGCGCATCCTGCGCGCGGCGCAGGCCAACGTCTCGCGCCTCGTCGATCGGCCGATCACCTTCGGCGATCAGGTCTGGCTGCACTGGTCGGACGATGCCGGCCTCGTGCTGACGCGATAGAGGGGGCGGACCATGTCTGAACCCTCCGCACAATCCCCGGGAAAAGCCCGCTGGCTCGTCGTCGCGGTGCCCTATGTCTGGCTCATCCTGTTCTTCCTGCTGCCCTTCGTCATCATCGTCAAAATTTCGCTGTCGGACACGGCGATTTCGATGCCGCCCTATACGCCGGTCTTCCAGGGTTTTTCCGCCATCGGCGACTTCGTCTCGAAACTCGATTTCGAGAACTATCTCTTCCTGATCGACGACCCTCTCTATATGGAGTCCTACCTGTCGTCGCTGCGCGTCGCCACGGTCTCGACGCTGCTCCTGCTGCTGGTCGGCTATCCCATGGCGCTGTGCATGGCGCGCGCCAACAATGCCGTTCGCCCGACGCTGGTGATGCTCGTCATCCTGCCGTTCTGGACGTCCTTCCTCATCCGCGTCTACGCCTGGATCGGCATTCTCAAGCCTGAGGGACTGCTGACGCTGCTGCTGCAAAGCCTGCATCTCTACGGCCCCGACGAGCAGGTGCAGATCTTCCGCACCCAGACGGCGGTCTATATCGGCATCGTCTATTCCTATCTGCCCTTCATGGTTCTGCCGCTTTATTCGGCGCTGGAAAAGCTCGACGGTACGCTGCTCGAAGCCGCCAACGATCTCGGTTGCCCGCCCTGGAAGGCCTTCTGGAAAATCACCTTCCCGCTGTCGCTGCCCGGCGTCATCGCCGGCTCGATGATCTGCTTCATCCCGATCACCGGTGAATTCGTCATCCCCGACCTGCTCGGCGGCGCGCAGACGCTGATGATCGGCAAGACGCTGTGGACCGAATTCTTCGGCAATCGCGACTGGCCGCTGGCCTCTGCGGTCGCCGTCATCCTGCTGATCGCGCTCGTCATTCCCATTGTCATCTTCCAGAACCAGCAGCGCAAGGCGGAAGGAGGCAAGGCATGAAGCCCGGACGTTTCGATACCACCGTTCTGACGATCGGTTTCGCCTTCCTCTATATCCCGATCCTCATCCTGGTGATCTATTCCTTCAACGCCTCGAAGCTGGTCACCGTCTGGGGCGGATTTTCAACCCAGTGGTACACCCAGATGTGGCGCAACGAAGCGCTGATGGATGCGGCATGGGTGACGATCCGCGTCGCCGTGCTGTCGGCGACGCTTGGCACGGTGCTCGGCACGCTGGCGGCTCTGGCGCTGGTGCGGTTCGTGCGCATTCCCGCGCGCATGCTGTTTTCGGCGATGATCTATGCGCCGCTTGTCATGCCGGAAGTCATTACCGGCCTGTCGCTTCTGTTGCTGTTTGTCGCCGTCGGCGTCGATCGCGGCTTCTGGACGGTGGTGATTGCGCATACGACCTTCACCATGTGTTATGTGGCGATCGTCGTGCAGTCGCGTCTGGTCACCTTCGATCGCAGCCTGGAAGAGGCGGCGCTCGATCTCGGTTGCCCGCCGGTGAAAACCTTCTTCAAGATCACCCTGCCGCTGATCATGCCGGCTGTAATCGCCGGCTGGATGCTGGCGTTCACCCTGTCGCTGGACGACCTCGTCATTGCGAGCTTCACCACGGGGCCGGGCGCGACGACGCTGCCGATCAAGATCTACAGCCAGGTGCGTCTCGGCGTCACGCCGGAGATCAATGCCGCCTGTACGCTGCTGATCGGCATCGTCACCATCGGCGTCATCATCGCCTCCGTCGCAACCAAGCGCCGCGAATACCAGCGCCAGCGCGACGAGCATCTGGCCACGGCGGGCTGAGGCTTTCGTGGTTAGAGCATTTCCACGAAAAGTGCGAAGCGGTTTTCCGTCCGGAAATGCGTGAAAACAAAAAGATAGAGCGGTTTCGCGATTTGGAGAAAAGCGGAACCGCTCTAAGGCGTGTCGGATTTAAGGAGCGATACCGGGGAGATCACCGGATCGGGCCAGGAGCCGCCGGCGAAGAATTGCAGCGCCGGCTGCGTCGTCTCGGTGACCGGCGGTTTCCAGGTGCCGGCCAGCGCCATGCCGCTGGTGCCGTAAGGCACCATGCCGGTGAGCGTCAGGATGCCATGCCGACCGCCGATCCGCGCATTGCGGATCTCGGCCGATCCCTTGGAGAATTCCGCCTTGATTTCCGCGGTCTCGAAATCGAAATCGCCGCCCGAGGCGTCGCTGATGCGGAAAAACGGCTTGGTCGCCGCCAGCGACCGGAACGTTGCGGGATCGAGCCGCGGAATTGCGCCTGTCGTGACGTAAAGCTTGGCCGAGCCGGAGACATCGGTGGCGCTCGTCGCCCAAAGCGGCTTGTCGGTGCTGAGATCGATATCGAGCGAGCCGGTGCCAAGCGGCAGCGGTCCGGTCAGCGCCAGCTTTTCGGCCGCTGCACCCAGGTCGGCGTCGCGAATGGCGACATCGAGATCGCCGCCGCCGGCGATCCCGTGCGTCGTGCCGAAATGGGCGATCAATTGGCCGCCTTCGAATTCGCTGTCGCCGATATCGAAGCTGGTCTTGCCGCCGCCGGAGAGAATGCTGGCGCCGATATGGCGTGCCTGCAGCGCGCCGAAGGTGGCGCTCTGGGCCGAAAGGCGCACGTCGATATCGACCTGCTCGATCAGGCTGCCGCCTTCAGGTGCGGGATGGGGACGGGCGCCGTTCGGCAGCGAGATCGACAGGGCCGAGAGCGCCGAACGGATGTCCATCTGGTTGAAGGCGAGCGTTCCCGTCAGCTTCGGCGCCTTGCCGGTATTGACGGCGAGTTCCACGGCGCCGGTGGCGCTGGTCTGGTCGACGGTGAAGCTCAGATTGTTAAGGCGCACGCCGTTGTTGCCGGCCAGCACCGTACACGACAGTGACGCCGCCTTCAGATGCGCCGCCGCCGGCAGATGCGCGCCGCTCCAGGCCAGCAGCGCGGGAATATCGGGCATGTTCATCTCGATGGCGCCGGAGAGATAGGCCTCCTGCGCCAGATTGACGATGCCCTCGAAACGTCCCGACAGGGTCTGTGATTGCAGCTTCAGCGCCAGATTGGCGTTTTGCCCGGCCAGCAGCATCAAGGGCTGCGACGAGGCCAGGTCGAACTTGACGTCCTGATTGCCGATCCGCGCCAGCACATAGGCTTTGGCGGGATCGCCAAGGCGGGGCCAGTCGATGTCGGCGCTGATGCCGTCGAGGGTGACATGCCCGCCGGATGCGTCGTCGATGTCGAGCGTGCCGTCCTCGACGGTTGCCGCACCGATGCTTGGATTGACCCTCTCGTCGAGCAGCTGCGTGCCGTTGGGGCCGGGGCGCACGATCGAAAGCGCCGTGCCGAACAGGCCGCGCCCCGACCAGGCCAGCGCCCCCTTTTCGTCGCGCCTGAGGTAGAGATGCGGTCGCACGAAGCGGAAATTGTTGAATTTCAGATTGCCGCCCAGCGCCTTCACCAGATTGAACGAGGCCGACATGCTGCCGATATGCGCCACGCGGCGTGGCGGATCGGCGGTCGGGTCCTCGATCGTCACATCGTCGAGGGTGATGCGCGGGTTTGGCCAGAAGACCACCTGTGGCGCGCCGTCGATGACGGCCCGATGCCCGGTCCATTGCGAAATCGCGCGCTCGATGCCGTTGCGCACCAGTCCGGTCGAGATGACGAAGGGGGCTGCGACGCGCGCCAGCACGAAACCAAAGGCCAGCACGCCGACGATGATGACGGCCGCAGACATCAGCTTTCGCCGGGAGCGGCGAAGCCAGTTCAGAAGTCTGCGCGGATGGCGGATGCGAAAATCAGTCATGGGTCGGCACGCTTGTAATTGTCCGTTCCCGGTCACTGTGGCCTGTGATCCCGGGATAGCGGATTTATCGCAGCGAAGCAAACCGGGGTCGCCAATAATGCTGCAATCGGCTCTATATCATGCGATGCAGCATGATATAGACAACAGAGTTCTGGAGGACGTCATGATCGAGGAAGCACCGCTCTGGGTTCCGTCTGAGGCCATTCTGCGAGATAGCCCCATGGCCCAATTCATCGCCTGGTGCGAAAAGCGGCATGGGCGGCAGTTTCCGGATTACGATGCCTTCCATGCCTGGTCGATTGACGAGCGCGGCGATTTCTGGACAGCGATCTGGGATTTCTGCGGCGTCAAGGGCAAGCGCGGCGAACGCGCGCTGGTGAATGACGACAGCATGCTTGATGCACGCTTCTTCCCCGATGCCGAGCTGAATTTTGCCGAAAACCTGCTGGCGCGGAGCGGTGAAGCCGATGCGCTCCTGTTTCGCGGCGAAGACAAGGCGAGCGACCGCTGGTCCTGGGATCGGCTGAACGCCTTGGTGTCGCGCCTGCAGCAGGCCTATCGCGCCGCCGGCATCGACAAGGGCGACCGCATCGCCGCAATGATGCCGAACATGCCCGAAACCATTGCCGCGATGCTGGCCGCTGCTTCCATCGGCGCGGTCTGGTCGTCCTGCTCGCCGGATTTCGGCGAACAGGGCGTGCTCGATCGGTTCGGCCAGATCGCCCCGAAACTGTTTATCGCCTGCGACGGCTACTGGTATGCCGGCAAGCTGCAGGACGTTTCGGCCAAGGTAACGGCGGTTTCGGCCAGGCTCGGCGTGCCGACCCTGGTGATCCCTTACGCCGGGGATGCCGCCAAAGTCGCCGTCGCGACGCCGGGCGCACAAACGCTCGACGGTTTCATCGCGCCTTTCGAGGCCAAGGCGGTGGACTTCGTGCCGCTGCCGTTTTCTCATCCGCTCTATATCCTGTTTTCCTCCGGCACGACCGGCGTGCCGAAATGCATCGTCCATTCGGCCGGTGGCACGCTCCTGCAGCATCTCAAGGAGCATCGCCTGCATTGCGGCCTTTGCGAAGGCGAGCGGCTATTCTATTTCACCACCTGCGGCTGGATGATGTGGAACTGGCTGGTTTCCGGCCTCGCGCTTGGCGCGACGCTCTGCCTGTTCGACGGCTCGCCGTTTCACCCCAGCGGCAACGTCCTGTTCGATTATGCCGCCGAAGAGCGTTTCGCCGTTTTCGGCACTTCGGCCAAATATATCGATGCGTTGCGCAAGGGCGGCTTCACACCGCGCACGACTCACGATCTCGCGGCGCTTAGGCTGATGACCTCGACCGGCTCGCCGCTGTCGCCGGAAGGCTTCAGCTTCGTGTACGAGGACATCAAGCCTGACGTGCAACTCGCCTCGATCTCCGGCGGTACGGATATCGTGTCCTGCTTCGTGCTCGGCAATCCCTTGAAGCCGGTCTGGCGCGGCGAAATCCAGGGGCCGGGCCTTGGTCTGGCAGTCGATGTCTGGGACGACGAAGGCAGGCCGGTGCGCGGCGAAAAGGGCGAACTTGTCTGCACCAGGGCTTTCCCGTCGATGCCGATCATGTTCTGGAACGATCCGGACGGGGCCAAGTATCGCGCCGCCTATTTCGAACGGTTCGACAATATCTGGTGTCATGGCGATTTCGCCGAATGGACGCAGCATGGCGGCATCGTCATCCATGGTCGTTCCGACGCGACGCTCAACCCCGGCGGCGTGCGTATCGGGACGGCCGAGATCTATAATCAGGTCGAGCAGATGGAAGAGGTCGTCGAGGCCCTGTGCATCGGCCAGACCTGGGACGACGATGTCCGCGTGGTGCTGTTCGTTCGCCTGAAGCCCGGCCTGACGCTCGACGACGAACTGACGAAGGCGATCAAGAACCGCATCCGCAGCGGCGCGTCGCCGCGCCATGTGCCGGCAAGGATCGTTCAGGTCGCCGATATCCCGCGCACCAAATCCGGCAAGATCGTCGAGCTTGCCGTGCGCGAGGTCGTGCATGGCCGCCCGGTGAAGAACAAGGAAGCGTTGGCCAATCCGGAAGCGCTGGCGCTGTTTGCCGATCTTGCGGAACTGCAAAACTAAAGGGCGCGAAACAATCCCCAGAAATTGCGGGGTAAACCTGTCCCCGCGCGGTAACCTTCCGTTAATTCGCGCGGGTCAAAGGTATCTTCACTTGGGGCCGCCCGATGACCGGGTGGCTGGGGTGTTCACACCGCCCCCATGGCATGACGCGCATCGGCTCAGGCTCTTGTTTTGAACAGCATTACCTCCACAGAGGCGCCCTCGGGCGCCTTCTTTTTTGGCTGATGCGGTCGGCGGATTGCCTTATTCGGCAAGGACCCGCGGCGGCGGGAAGGTGATCTCCACCAGCGTGCCTTCGTTCGGCGCCGAATTGATCGAAAACTGCGCCCGGTTGGCATCGACCATCGCCTTGGTCAGCGGCAGGCCGAGCCCTGTGCCGTCGCCACGCTTGCGCGTGCCGGTCGTCACCTGCCGGAACGGCTTCATCGCCTGCTCCAGCTCCGAGCGCGTCATGCCGACGCCGGTGTCGCGGATGCGCAGCATCACGCTGCCATTCGCCTCGTATGATGTCGAGACGACGATCTGGCCGCCCGATGGCGTGAAGCGGATGGCGTTGGAGAGAATATTCAGCGCGATCTGCTTGATTGAGCGCAGGTCGGCGACCACGTTCGGCACCGTCGTCGCCAGCGCCGTGCGGATGATCACACGCTGGCCGTTGGCCTGCGGTTGCACCAGCGCCACGGCTTCCGATACCGTCTCGTTGAGACCGACGGCGGTGAAATCCAGATCCATCTCGCCCGCCTCGATCTTGGAAATGTCGAGAAGGTCGTTGACGATATCCAGCACATGCCGGCCCGAGCGGCCGATATCATTGGCATATTCGATATAGCGCGGATGGCCGATCGTGCCGAAGCGTTCGGTCGCCATCATGTCGGAAAAGCCGATGATCGCATTGAGCGGCGTGCGAATCTCATGGCTGACGCGGGCGAGGAAATCGCTCTTGTGGGCATTGGCGGTTTCGGCGGCGCGCTTGGCGTTGCGCAGCTCGTCCTCGGTGCGCTTCCACTGCGTGATGTCGCGGATGACGGCGCAATACCCGTCCGAGGCGCTGAGCCGACCCATCGTCATGAACAAGGGAATAAAGCCGCCGGACGCTTCGCGGCCGATCACCTCGCGCCCGTCATTCAGCACGCTGCCGACGCCATGGCCTGACAGGGCGTTGAGATAGTCGAGCGCCGATTTCTGGCTCTCATGCGCAAACAGCATGACGAACGGCTTGCCGCTGGTTTCGGCATTGTCATAGTTAAACAGGGCGCTGGCCGAGCGGTTCATCGAGCGGATCGTGTGGTCGCTGTCGAGGATGACGACGCCATCCGTCGCCGTCTCCAGGATGGAACGCAGTTCCTCGACTTCACCCTTCAGCTTCGCGACCTGTTCGTCGCGCGCCGGGGGCTCTTCGGAAACCGGCTGGGTCGTCAGCGGCTCGGCTTCGGCATTCTCTTCCGGCAAGTCGGGTTTGACCGCGTCGAAGGTTTCGGGTTGCGCAGCCTCGACCGGCGCGTCCTCGACGGCCTCTGCTTCGGCTGCATCGTCCTTGGAGACGTCGGCAGCAGGTTCTTCCGTCCCGGCGTCCTCGATTGCCTCCGGTTCATCGATCACGGATTCCGGCTCAGACGCCGGCGCGAGTGCGCCGGTTTCCGTCAGCGCGGGCAGCGGCCCATCGACGGGCATCAGGGCCAGCATCAGCGCATGCCCGTCCTGCCAGCGCACGGACTGAAGCTTCGCGGTTACGCGCACCAGTTCGTCATCGGCGCGCAGCAGGGTCAGGCCGCCATTGGCGTGACCCAGATCCTCGCGCTGCAACAGCGCGTCAAGACCGCCGACTTCGATCAGGTCGGACAACGAGCTATAGCCGGTCAGCGCCAGAAAGGCGGGATTGGCATGCATCAAGCGGTCGCCGGCATGGATCAGCATCGGCACCGGAAGATCGTCGATCTCGACCGGCGTCAGCCCCTCGTTCATCTGCGAACGCGGCGGAACCAGCCCGGCCAGCGCGTCGAGGCTTGCGCCTTCGCCATCGGCCTCCGGCATGTCCTCTTCGACCGGCGGAACATTTTCCGCCACTGTCTCGTCGGGCACGATCTCTGCGGGTTGGGCATCGTCGATTTCAGCCAACGGTTGCGTCTGTCGGTCGGATGCAGAATCTGCATCATCGGCGCTCTGGCTCGGCTGGGTCAGCGTTTCCAGGCGGCGGGCGATTTCGCGGAATGCGGCCTGCTCGCCGGCGGTCAGCGGCTCGCCGCGGGCGCGACGCTCTTCCAGCATCACCACCTTGTCGGAATGGCGGCGATTGGCCGTCTCGCTGATCTTCAGCGCCGGAATCTCGCCCCAGGGCATGCGCATGAAATTCTGTTCGACGCCATCGCTTGCAGGCGTGCCGTCGTCTTCCGGTTCTGGCGTCTCCGGCGCGGTGTCGATCGAAGCATCGTCCGGCTCGATTTCACGCGGCAGGCCGGTTGCGGCTGCCGCCTCCTGCAAGGCCGTTGCATCGGCTTGCGTCTCTTCCTGTCCGGCCGGAGCGGTAAGCTCGGCCAGCCATTCGGAGGCGGGCTTGCTTTCGGCCAGCGTCACGCCGAGCTCCAGCGGGTCCGGCACGGCATCGGCCGGGCGCACGATGCCGAAGCCGCGAAAACCGTCGAACTCGCGGTTGCGCGTATAGGTTGGCAAAGCGGCGAGATCGACCGGTACGCGCAAGGTCGTGCCTTCGACCGGCCAGTGGATGGTTTTGCCCGACCAGGTGTCGCGCTTGCCGAGAAGCTCGGCGATGGTGCCGTCTGGATCGAGTTGGAACAGATGGGCGATATCGGTGAAGGCAACGCCGCGCACGGACGCCGCATGCGGGCCGACCGCCTTGGCGAATTCGCCCGAGACATCGCTGAAACGCCCTTCGGCATCGATCTTCCAGACAAAGCGGATGGCGCGCGCCGCCGGATTGAAGACGAAGCCATTATACGGCGCGGCCACGGGGCGGGCAGGGGGTTCACTTGCGACTTCGACAGGGGCGGGCGCGGCGGCGATGTTTTCCGAATGTGCCTGCTCTTCGACCTCTTCCGGCAGGATTTCCGCGGCCGCATCCAATTCTTCGGGCTCTGCCGGCAGAGGTTCGACATCGGGTTCGGCGCGCGTGACCGGCTCGTCGATGGTTTCGGTGTCTTCCTCGACCTCGACGATGCCGGAAAGGGCATCCAGCGCCGTATCGAGCGTGGCGGCGGGGGCTTGCGCGGCAGAAGGCTCGGGCAGTGACGGCGCGACGGGGGGGGCGGGCGTTACGGCTGCGAAATCTTCGGTCTGGTCGAGATTGCCGATGACCATTTCGACGACGAACAGCAGGTTAAGGCCCGGCTCATCCGACAGGCGGCCAATGGCGGCGGGCAGATAGCCGCGCCCGGTGGGGATCGGCCGCTTCATCAGGCGGTCGGGATGGTGGCCGACCATGGTGACCAGCATATGCGTCGTGTGGTTGGTCACGCCAAGCGCAGCAAAGCCCTTCGAGGCTGCGACGATCTCGCCATCGCGCCCGAGCACCGCCATATGGGTATCGTCGTCGTCAAATCCTTCGAGCATATGCCTGGCGCGCTCGGCAAGCGGCAAGGGCGCGGCATGGAGCGGCACGGTAAACAGGATCGCCGGTTCGCCGGACGGCGTCGCGATCCGCTCGACCAACGCCTGGACGCCAAGACGGCGAAAGCCTTGCGCGATGCGGATGGTCAACGGTCGCCGGTCGCCGTCCTGCGTCAATTGCAGCGCGCTGGCTTCGACCTGACGGAAGGTGACATCGCCCGCACTTGGGCCTTCTTCGAGAAAATCGTAGATCGCGGCATTGCCGAAAAGCCGGGCGCCGGCGCCATTTGCCCAGAGGACGCGATCAAGCTCGGCACTGAACAGGACAATGGCGTCGCCGCGGGCGAATCCGTCCCTGACCCGTGCATGTACGGCAATATCGATGAAGGGATACTGGACTGCGGGCATGACGATACCTGTAACGCGCCGGGGTGTCGAAAATATGAAGTTTAACGGATTTTTAATACTCCGGTTGCCGGGGCGCGGTCCAGTCGCCGGCCGGGGTTCCGTTAAACAAGGTTAATGCGTTGTGCGGTGCAAAATTATGTTGCAATGCACAATAAGATGACCTATATAGACTGCATAACGATCGAGAAGCCCGACAAACGGGCACCCCGGTGAAACAACAAGGAGCGTGCCATGACCAAGACCAACGACGTATTCTCTTTCTCTTCCATCGACCCGTCCAAGTTCGCCGACAGCTTCCGCGACTTCGCCGAAAAGGGCGTCTGGCAGTCGAAGGATGCCTTCGCCAAGATGAAGACCGCAGCTGACGAAGCCGCCAAGACCGTCGAAGCCACCGTTCAGACCGCACAGGCCGGTTCCGTCGATCTCGGCCTGAAGGCCATCGACGCGCTGCGCACCAATGCCGAGAACTCGCTCTCGCACATGGAAGCCCTGCTCGGCGTCAAGTCCGTGTCGGAATTCTTCGAGCTTCAGACCGCCTTCATCCGCAAGCAGGCCGAAGTCGCCGTCGAACAGACCAAGACGATGCAGGCCGCCACCCGCAGCCTCGCCGAAACCGTCTCCAAGCCGGCCAAGGACGCTGCCGAAAAGGCGATCAACGGCTTCAAGGCCAACTGATCCTGCCAGAACAGGTAATACGATGCGGCCGGGCTTTTTAGCCCGGCTTTGCATTAAATCTGCATGAGGGACTTGCAAATCCCAAAAACACGCCGTATGTGACGGTCCAACGACGCCCAAGGGCGTTTGTGCGGTTGTAGCTCAGTTGGTTAGAGCGCAGGTTTGTGGCACCTGAGGTCGGAGGTTCGAGACCCCCCAACCGTACCATTTCTCCCTTTATCGAGATTTTCCTATGCCGGTACATCGTTGCCGGTTTTGTTGTATTTTCATTTGAGCGTCCTCCCATAAGATCGCTTGACTTCGTTTCGAATTGGAACAAAATAAGAACATATCGACGTGAGAGTCAAGCGGGCAGCGAAGGGGCAGCAAGTTGGGGACGCGGGAAATTGGCGAGGGACGGGGGCTTGCGAGTCTGCTATGCAGGTCGCGCGCAAGAACGACATACGGGCCCGGTCCCGATGCCGTTTCCGAAATGATCGGAGACCTGATGCTCGACAAGCCCGAAGCCGAAAACCTGCCGGCGGATGATTTCCGCAAGTTTATCGACAGGCGCCGTTTCGCCACGATCATGGCCGATCCGCCATGGCAATTCGTTAACCGGACTGGCAAGGTCGCGCCCGAGCACAAGCGCCTGTCGCGCTACGGCACCATGGCGCTGCCCGAGATCATGGCGTTGCCCGTCGCCGAGGCATGCGCCGCGACGGCGCACCTCTATCTCTGGGTGCCGAATGCGCTGCTGCCGGAAGGCCTCGAGGTGATGCGCGCCTGGGGTTTCCAGTACAAGGCCAATATCGTCTGGCACAAGGTGCGCAAGGATGGCGGTTCTGACGGGCGCGGCGTCGGCTTCTATTTCCGCAACGTGACCGAAATCATCCTGTTTGGCACGCGTGGGAAAAATGCGCGCACCCTGCCGCCGGGGCGCTCGCAGGTGAACTACATCTCCTCGCGCAAACGCGAGCACTCCCGCAAACCCGACGAGCAGTATCCGCTAATCGAAAGCTGCTCGCCCGGTCCTTATCTGGAAATGTTCGGCCGCGGCGTGCGCCCCGGTTGGGCGACCTGGGGCAACCAGGCGGACGAGGATTACGAGCCGTCCTGGAAAACCTACGCCTATAACTCTTCCAGCGACCAGATCGCCGCTGAGTAAGTAAAGACTTACAGAAATGGCAGGATGCCGTCGCGCTCCATCGCCTCTTCGCGGTCGGCGATTTCCTCCATCGACAGGCCTTCGCCGAAGGTGACGATGCGCGAGGGCAGGCCGATCAGCACCAGCGGGCAGGGATTGCCGACGCCGCGATGCACGCGGTCCTCCAGCTTGCTCCAATGGGTGGTCGCGGCGCCGAACTTGTCGCTGACGAACAGGGACGACCATGCGTCGGCAAAGCCGCCGCCGGCGGCGACCCGCTTGTCAACGGCCTTCTTCTGGCGCGGGGTGCGCATCATGCCCAGGGCTTCCAGATCGGCGTTCGAGCCGATCTCCCGGTCGCGGGCGAACCGATGCACCATGGCGCGCATTTCATCCTGCATCGAGGTGCCGCGCGTGACGATGATGCCGACGGAGATCGCGCCATCGGCATGAAGACGCTTGAAGTTTTCCAGATCCCGGTCGAAGAACGGGTCCTTGTTGTTCCATTCGATTTCCAGCGCGATGACGCCGTTGGCGAAGCGTTTGACATGATCGATCTCGTGCGAGATCGCCTCGCGCGCCACCCCGTTGATGCGTTTCTCGACGACGAAATTCATCTTGGTCCAGCCGATATCGGCAAGTCCGCGCCGCAGACGCTGCGTCCCTTGCGTCTCGCCGCCGCCGGAGCCGATTATTTCCTCGATCGGAATGGTCAGGCCGCCGATCACCCGCTCCAGTTCCGCAACCGCATCGGGAAAATCGACGCTGAGAATGGCCTGGGCGTGCGAATGGATCTCGATCTGGAAGCCGAGGGCTTTGAGGGCGTCGAACATGGGGCTCCGCGCAAAACGTCTGATTCGTCCAGCGCCAGTTAAGACCATCCGCGCGTGAATGCGCAGCGATTTCGGCATTCATGGCTGGCCTTGTCCCGTTTCATGACGCCTCGCGGGTAACTTTCCGCGCCCTGTCGCATCGTGAGACGCCGCGCAAGACACCAACGCCGATGCCGGCAGGATCTCGCCTGGGCGGGTCAACTTTTCCTTAACCAATGCCGGGGCGGGCAGGGGGTATTTTAGCAATTGATTCAGGATTCACCCGTAACCGTTGAGGCGAGATTGCAGACCCGGAGGACATGAGGTCAGCCGGCGCAAAGAAACGGGGTTTGCACATGATGTGCGTTAAGTGGCTGGCGATTGCCGCCGGCATGCTGGGGCTGTTCGTACTCTGGTTGCCCCTCAGCCTTCAGGCTCAGCTCGTTCTGAGCTTCGCCGTGCTGGGTTTCATGTTCATGGCGATGACGCGGCCCAACAGTAAGCCGCTGCGCATGATGACTTTCGTCTTCGCCGGCATCATCGCTCTGCGCTACGCCTATTGGCGCACGACCCAGACCCTGCCGGACATTTCCGAGCCGTTGAACTTCGTTCCGGCCATCATGCTTTATCTCGCCGAGATGTATTGCCTGGCGATGCTGGCCGTCAGCCTGTTCATGCTAGCCGATCCGCTGCGCCGCACGACACCGGTGCCGAAATCGCGCGAGACGCTGCCCACGGTCGATGTCTTCATCCCGAGCTATAACGAAGATCCCGAGCTTCTGGCGCTGACGCTCGCCGCCGCCAAATCGATGATCTATCCCAAGGAAAAGCTAACCGTCTTCCTGCTGGATGACGGCGGCACCGAGCAAAAGCGCAACCAGAAGGACCCCAAGCTCGCCATGGCCGCCCAGCGCCGCCATGAAAAGCTGAAGGCGCTCTGCGAAGCCATGGATGTGCGCTACCACACCCGTGCGCGCAACGAACACGCCAAGGCCGGCAACCTCAACGAGGGCCTGGCCGTCTCCAACGGCGAACTTGTCGTCGTCTTCGATGCCGACCATGCCCCGGTGCGCGAATTCCTGAAAGAAACGGTCGGTTTCTTCGCCGAGGACGAAAAGCTGTTCCTCGTCCAGACCCCGCACTACTTCCTCAATCCCGATCCGCTGGAAAAGAACCTCAAGACCTTCGCGCGCATGCCGTCGGAAAACGAGATGTTCTATTCCATCCTCCAGCGCGGACTGGACAAGTGGAATGCAGCCTTCTTCTGCGGCTCGGCCGCCGTGCTGCGCCGCAAGGCGCTTGAGACGACCGGCGGTTTCGCCGGCCAGTCGATCACCGAGGATTGCGAAACGGCGCTGGCGCTGCATTCCAAGGGCTGGCACAGCGTTTACGTCGACAAGCCGCTGATCGCCGGCCTGCAGCCGGAAACCTTCGTCTCCTTCATCGGCCAGCGGGCGCGCTGGTGCCAGGGCATGCTGCAGATCCTCATCCTCAACCGCCCCTTCCTGGCGCGCGGCCTGACGATGGCGCAGCGCATCTGCTATGCCGGCATCAATCTCTTCTGGCTGTTTCCGCTGTCGCGATTGGTCTTCATGTTCGCGCCGCTGCTCTACATCTTCTTCTCGCTGGAGATTTACGAGGCGAACATCATGGAATTCGCCTCCTATGCGCTGACCTATCTGGTCTCCTCATTTGCGATGCAGAGCTATCTTTATGGCCGGGTACGCTGGCCCTGGGTGTCGGAACTGTATGAATATGTGCAGTCGGTACTGCTGTTCGGCTCGATCCTCAGCGTCGTGCGCAATCCGCGCAAGCCGACCTTCAACGTCACCGCCAAGGGCCAGACGCTGGACAAGAGCGGCCTCTCGGCCGTGGCGCGGCCCTATTTCCTGATATTCTTCCTGCTTCTGGCCGCCGCCCTTTATTCCGCCTGGCGCTATTTCACCGAACCGGCCGCATCCGAACTGCTGCTGATCGTCGCCGGCTGGAACCTGATCAATCTCGGTCTTGCCGGCGCCGCCCTTGGTGTCGTCGCGGAACGGCGCGAGCTGCGCCGCAACCAGCGCCTGCCGGTTCGCCGCCATGCGTTGATGCATATCGGCGAGACGCTGCATTCGATCCTGATCCACGATGCCTCGAGCGGCGGCATCTCCGTCGAGTTCATCGAGGGCGACGCTCCGAAGGCGACGGGCGAAGCCCCGCTTTCCGGTATGGTCGAGCTGCGCCGCAACGGCCAGGTGCTGACCTTCGACGTCGTCCTGCGCGGCACGCGCGGCAGCGAGGCTGCGATCCAGTATGGCTTTGCCTATGCCGAACGCTCGCCGCGCACCTTCCTGGCGATTGCCGAGCTGATGTATTCCGACCAGGCGGTGCTGCAGGAGCGCCTGACCCGCCGCCAGGTGCGCCTCGGCTTCTTTGCCGGCACCTTCCGCTTCGCCTGCTGGACGATCGGCGAAACCCTGCGCGCCATGCGCTACGGCGTCGGCCTGATCCGTGAACATGCGGTGAAATCGGCCGAAGATGCGCCCATGGTCATTCCGGCCAAAGACATGCCCGAAACCATGCAAGGCCCGGTCGCCGTGCCGGCTGCCGCCCCTGCCGTCGATGGAGTTCGCGCCTATGGTTGAGTTCACCAACTCCTGGCGCCCTGGCCGCGGCTTGGGTCGTCGCCTGGCGCTGACCTTGCTGCTGACCAGCGCATTGGCGCCCGTCGCCTTTGCCGGCAGTTTTCGCCTGCTGCCGGAAGCCGAGACGCCGCCGGCTGCTCCGCAAACCCCGGCGCTGGTCGCACCGGCCGCCCCTGAAGCGCCAGCGACTGCCGCCAAGCCCGCCGTCTCCTTGCTGCCGGTGGCGCAACCGGCGACAGCGGCGCCCGTCGCCGCTTCGGCTGCGCCGTCCAATCTCGTGCCGTTCGAACAGGGGGCGGACCGCCTCGAATTCACCGGCGAAGACGACACCACTGTTCTGACCTTCTACGCCAGCGCCGAGCAGGTGGCCGCCGGCGGCAGCCTGCAGATCGCCTATCGCAATGCCGTCTCGGTGCTGCCGGATACGGGAACGATCGATGTCGGCGTCAACGGCCGGCCGGCGGGCTCCTTCGCCATTCGCTCGCCCAACGGCGTCAAGCTTGAAAACCTGCCGATATCGGCCAGCAGCCTGAAGATCGGCCGCAACGAGGTGACCTTACGCGCTCGCCAGCGTCACCGCGTCGATTGCAGCATCGACGCCACCTATGAATTGTGGACGCGGCTGGATCCGGCGCTCAGCGGTTTCATGGCCGGCGCGCCGATGCGGTTCTCGGCGCTGGAAGAATTGATGGGCGTTGGCCGCAATGCCGCCGGCGTCACCGATATCCGCCTCGTCGTCGCCAAGGGCGCCAGCGCCGCAACGCTCAGCGAAAGCGCCGGCGTCGTGCAGGCGCTCGGCCTGTTCCTCAATCGCGACGATCTGGTCGTCAGCGTCGGCGAGACCGGAGGGCAGGGGCCGGGCATCGATCTCTATGTCGGGTCAGCATCCGACCGCATGCAGACGGAAGAAGGCAAGCGCCTGCTGTCATCGGCGCCGGCGGGCCTGTCCTTGCGTCCCGGCCCTGTCGCCGGCCGCGCGGAAGTTTTCCTCCAGGGCGCCACGGGCGCGGAACGCACCGCCAACCTCCTTGCAGCCTTGCGCGGGCCGATGCGCGCCGGCCTCGAAAGCGGTGTGATCTCCGGACGCTGGGGCGAGCTTGCCGGCGATGCCGGGAAAAGCTTTACGCTGAAAGAAGCAGGCTACGTCACGACGCCGTTTACCGGTCGCCTGGCGCGCACCGATTTCGACCTGCGCATGCCGGCCGATTTCTATCCCGCCGATTACGATACGATCGATTTCTACCTGCATGGCGCGACCGCGCCGGGGCTGGCGCTTGGCGCCAAGCTTCTGGTGCGGGTCAACGACCGCGTCGTGACCAGTCTGCCTTTGCGCGATTCCAATGGCGAGCAGTTCAACCGCAAGCGGATCAAACTGCCGATGCGCTCCTTCCGCCCGGGCGTCAACCGCATCGACATCATGGCCGAGCTGCCGGTTGCCGCCGATGCGGTCTGCGCGCCGCAGATGGCGGCGCAGGAAAAGCCGCGCTTCATTCTGCTCGACGATTCGACGCTGGAAATTCCGGCCCTTGCCCGCCTCGGCCGCTTGCCCGATCTTGGCGCACTGTCGGGTTCGGCTTACCCGTTTGCCGATGGCAAGCCCTTCGATGTCTTCATCGACAGCCAGGAGCCTTCCGCCATTGCCGGCGCGCTGACGACGCTGACGCATCTCAGCCTCGCCGCCCGCAAGCCGCTCGGCGCCGAGATCCGCTTCGGCGCTCCGGCCGAGGAAGAGGGCCGCAACGCACTCGTCATCGCCACCCGCGCAACGCCTGTCGCGCCGTCGCCGGACGAGGCGCCGGCGACGAACAGCGATCCCTTTGCCGGTTTCGGCGGGCAGGCGACGCCGCCCGCACAGGACAAGCTGACGACAGGCGCGCTCGACGCGGCCCCGGCGCAGCCGCCCGCAAACACGCAGGCGCTTCTGGAGGCCTTCCAGGAATCCACCGCCGTCGATCAGTCGCAGGCCGGCTGGACGGCGCAGGTGCAGACACGTGTGGTCTCGATGCTCAGCCGTTTCCGCCATTGGCTCAACTATGAGGATCCGGCCGCCGCCAATGCCTCGACCGAGGCCGGCGCGCTGTTGACGGTCTCGCAAAGCCTATCTCCGACCGGGCTTTCCAACTGGACGACGCTGCGCGCGGCATCCGCCGGCGAACTGGAGCAGGGCGTCGCCATGCTGTCGAGGCCCGGCGTCTGGCCACGGCTGGAAGGCGGCCGCGCCACCATCCAGAGCGGCGATGGCGCGCTTGTCAGCCTTGCGGCGGCAGACCGGGTCATCACCGGCTTCCCGGATCCCAGCTTCGGCAATCTGCGCCGGCTGGCGGCCGCCTGGTTCTCCGATAACTTCCAGATCTATATCGTGCTCGTTCTTGTGTTGATGGGCGGGTTCGGCGCATGGCTCGGCTTGGCCGTGCCGAAGAAGGGCGTGAGGACCGACCAATGAGGCATTTGCGTCAATCCCTTTCCGGAAATGCCTTGGCGGCCCTGCTCGCCGCCAGCTGCCTCGTCGCCCCGGTTGCGGTGCGTGCGGGTGAGGCGAGCCTCGTCGATCTCGCTGCGCCGGCTGCCGAAAAGCCGGCGGTGGTCATTGCCTCTGCAACGTCGGCAGGTCCGGACGACGTCGATCTCGCCGCCCTCTACTATTACGCCGATCAGGGCAAGGAGGAACGCGTGCAGGCCGAGCTTGCCCGGCTGCAGCTGAAATTCCCCGGTTTCGAAGCGCCGAAAAACCTCTACACGCCTGCCGCCCGCCGCTCCGTGAACGAGCAATCGCTCTGGGCGCTCTATGAGAAGAACGATTTCTCCGGCATCGAGGCGGAAACGGCCCGGCTGCAGGCGGCCAATCCCGGCTGGAGCCCGTCGGACGATTTTTCCGGCAAGCTCGCGCGCCGCAAGATGCGCGTGGATATGACTGCGGCGGCAAGCGCCAAGGACTGGGCCGGCGTCATCGCCGCCGGCGAAGCCCTCGATCCCGCCAAGGAGACCGAGATCGACCTCCTGTGGATGCTGGTCGATGCCTATCACGAAACCGGCATGCGCGAGCAGATGGCCGAAGTCTGCAAGGCCCTTTTGTTCCGGGACGGTCAGGCCCGCTTCTCGGATGATCTGCTTGCCGTGACCCTGCAAAAGGCGTCGCAGGATTTTTCCGCAGAGGAGATCGATGCGGTCATCAAGGCGCTCTGGCCGCAGCCGGCCAAGGTCGCGGCGCTCGCGCCGGTCAACGATGCGCTGCTGCGCCGCCGCGTCGCCGATTTCACCGCCAACGATGCCCTGACGACGCCGCTGCCGGACGCCGATCTGCAACGACTTGGCGCGCTGGCCGCGCAAGCCGACACTGCCGGCGATTACGTCATGCTCGGCTGGTATTTCCTCAAGATCACGCAGCTGCCCGCCGCCGAACAGGCTTTCGGCAAGGCCATGGACAAGGCGCCCGGCGCCGAAGCCGCCAAGGGTGTCTATCTCAGCCTTTCCCGTCAGAACCGCGATGCCGACGCCTATAGATGGGCCGCCGGCCATCTCGACCTCTTCGCCGGCGAGCCGGAATTGCTGATGGCAGCACTTGCGCCGCGCCTGTCGAAGCCGGAACTGGGGGCATTGGAGCCGCAGGCGGTTGCCGCCTATTCGGCGGCGATCGGCGAGACGCAATCGGCCGATCATGCCGAAATTCTCGGCTGGTATGCCTATAATTCCAAGCAGTTCGCCGCCGCCGAAGCCTGGTTTTCCAAGGCTTTCGAATGGGAAGAGAAGCCGGAGCGCCTCAAGGGCCTCGCGCTCAGCTACATGCGCGAAGGCAAGAAGAAGGACGTCGCGGCGCTGCGCAGCCGCTATGCCGAGCGTTATCCCGATCTCTGGGCCGAAATCGCCAGCGCGCCGCCGCCGCGCGGCGTTTCGGGCGCTCCCGTCGGCAAGCCTTCCGGCGACGCATCTGGCTATGCCGCCGATCTCAAGGCCAAGCGTTACGATGCCTGTATCCGTGACCTGCAGCGACAGGAAGATCGCGGCGACCTTTCCGCCGATGCCTCGCTGATCCGCGGCTGGTGCTTCATGGGACTTGGCCGCTCCTCCGATGCCCGCGCCGCCTTCAATGCCGCGCTCTCCGGCCGCGGCGCGACGCGGCAGGATGCCGCTTACGGCATGGCGCTTGCCGCCCTGCGTGACAAGCTGACGGATCAGGCCGAGGCCGCCATTTCGGGAACGCCGCAGTCTGCGGCGCGCGACAAGGAAATCCGCGCCGAAATCTACTGGCAGCGCGCCCGCGCCGCCTTCGATATCGGCCAGTACGATCAGGCGCTGGCGGCGCTGAACGCCCGCATGCAACTGGTGCCGGAACCGGCCGACATGAGCAAGCTGCGCGCCTGGGCGCATCAGAAACTGGGTCACAAGGCCGAGGCCAAGGCGATATTCGAACGTCTCAACATGCACCTGTCCGACCGTGCCGTTGCGCAAGGCCTGACGGCAGTGGAGCAATCGCAACGATGAAAACGCGCATTCTCCTGTCTTTCGCAGGCCTGTCTCTTGCGCTGTCGGCCTGCACTTCGGTCACACAGGATCCGTTCCTGACGGCGGCGACCGGGCCATCCGGGGCGCCGCCGATTTCGGCGGAGATCTCGCCGCAATTCGCGCTTGCATCTCTGCCGCCATCCGCCGGCCGCACCGTCTCGGTGCAGCAGGTGCGCCGTGAAACCGGCATCGGCCAGACCGTGATCTTCGCCAATCGCACCAGCATGGCCGGCGATAATGCTCTGACCGTTGAGGTCTCCGAAAGCGATGCCGCCTCGCGAACCGTTCGCGCGCCCACCCGCGCCGAGATCCGCAAGGAGATGGCGGAAGTGCTGCCGGGCATCGCCATGCGCATCGACGACGTCATCGGCGACAATGCCCAGGGCGTGTTCGGGTATGCGCTTGGCGCGAGCGGTCGCGGCCATTGCCTTTATGGCTGGCAGGTGGTCAAGAGCGGCACGGTCGTGCAGCGACCCTATTCGGCCAGCATCCGCCTGCGCTTCTGCGATCCCTCGATGAGCGAGGCGGAACTCGTGTCGATGATGCAGGGGCTGCGCCTGCTGTCGGTGTCCAAGGAAACGGTGGCGATGCTGCGTCAGGCGCCGGGCCGCGGCTATGTCATGCCGGCCAGTATCCAGCCGGAACCGGTTGCCGAGACCGCTCCAGTGCGCCACAGCCGGCCGCGCCCGATCGTGGCAACCGCGATGGCCCCGGTCGAAGAGGCCGAAACCGCGTCCGTCTCGGTGCCGCTTCCCGGTGGCAGCGCTCCGCAAAAAGCGGCAAAGCCGGCCATTGTCGACGCGCCAGTCCTGAAAACCGCGCCCGCCCAGGACATTCGCGACGCCGCAACCGTGCCGCTGCCACAATAACGACCGGCAAACAGGCCTTGGCAACCGCCGGCGGCATTAAAATATTTTTCTTGAGTTTTTTATTCAGGAAAACCGCGAGCCTTCAAGGCTTTACGCGTCATCCACGTCGAGAGTTGATCGTTGAATTCATCTTTTTGGAATTGTTCAAATCTGCGAGACGTCCTATATACGGTCGGACGTCTCGATTCAGGGAGAACGACATGCGTTTGACGAAGCAGACCAACTATGCGATCCGCATGTTGATGTACTGCGCGGCCAATGAAGGAAGATTGAGCCGAATCCCAGAGATCGCAAGGGCTTACGGGGTTTCTGAGCTTTTCCTCTTCAAGATTTTGCAGCCCCTTAACAAGGCTGGCATCGTCGAGACTGTGCGTGGCCGCAACGGTGGCGTTCGCCTTGGCCGCGCCGCGCACGCGATCAGTCTCTTCGACGTGGTGAAGGTCACGGAAGACAATTTCGCCATGGCGGAATGCTTCGAGGAGGGCGTGGTCGAATGTCCGCTCGTCGATAGCTGTGGATTGAACTCGGCTCTGCGCAAGGCGCTGAATGCGTTTTTCGCGGTTCTGGCGGAATATTCCATCGACGATCTCGTCAAGGCCCGCCCGCAGATCAACTTCCTGCTCGGCCTGCCCGAGCGCATGGAAAAGAACGGCACGGTGGCCGCGCCCGCCGCCTGATCGAAGCGTGTACAATCGATTTATGTGACGGCCCCGCGAGCCTGCTCCGGGGCCGTATTCATTTTGCGCCAAATGCTCCGAAAAGCTGCTTTCGGATTACGATTATTTCGATTTCACATGCTTTCGCGTTAAAAAATTTCGAATTTTGTCCGTGTGGACAAAATTTCGCCCGCATCTGTTGCTTTCGACCGTCAAATATCGTTCCATCCGCGCATGATCCGGCTCCGAGACTTTCGGCGTCTCATGCGATCAAAACAAAAACAATCTGGGAAACGATATCATGAAAAAGCTTTCTCTCCTGCTCGCAGCGACCGCGCTTGCCTCGGTCATGGCAGGCACGGCCTGGTCGAAGACGCTCGTTTATTGCTCCGAGGCATCGCCGGAAGGTTTCGATCCGGGCCTGTACACGGGCGGCCAGACCTTCGACGCCTCTTCGCGCACGGCCTATAGCCGCCTCGTTGAATTCAAGCATGGCAGCACCGAGATCGAGCCGGGCCTCGCCGAAAGCTGGACGATTTCCCCCGATGGCCTGGAATACACCTTCAAGCTGCGCAAGGGCGTGAAATTCCAGACGACCGAATATTTCACCCCGACGCGCGAACTGACCGCCGACGACGTGATCTTCTCCTTCGAGCGCCAGCTCAAGGCGGACAATCCCTGGAACAAGTATGTCGACGGCGCGTCCTGGGAATATTCCGCCGGCATGGGCTTCCCGGAGCTGATCAAGTCGATCGAGAAGGTTGACGACCTCACCGTCAAGTTCGTTCTCAACCGTCCCGAAGCGCCGTTCCTGGCCGACCTCGGCATGGATTTCGCCTCGATCCTGTCGAAGGAATATGCCGACAAGCTGGCAGCCGAAGGCAAGATGGCGCAGCTGAACCAGATGCCGCTCGGCACCGGCCCGTTCACCTTCGTCGCCTACCAGGCCGACGCCGTGATCCGCTATCAGGCCAACCCCGACTACTACAAGGGCAAGGAAAAGATCGACGATCTCGTCTTCGCGATCACCACCGACGCCGCCGTCCGCGCCCAGAAGCTCAAGGCCGGCGAATGCCACATCATGCCGTATCCGAACGCGGCCGACGTTGCCGAGCTGAAGAAGGACGAAAACCTCACGGTCCTCGAGCAGCCTGGCCTCAACGTCGCCTATCTCGCCTACAACACGCTGCAGGCGCCGTTCGACAAGCCTGACGTGCGCCGCGCGCTCAACATGGCGATCAACAAGCAGGCCATCGTCGACGCCGTTTTCCAGGGCGCCGCAGCCGTTGCCAAGAACCCGATCCCGCCGACCATGTGGTCGTATAACGACAAGATCGAGGACGACAAGTACGATCCGGATGCCGCCAAGAAGGCCCTCGAAGCCGCTGGCGTCAAGGATCTGAAGATGAAGATCTGGGCAATGCCCGTCTCGCGTCCCTACATGCTGAACGCGCGCCGCGCCGCCGAGCTGATGCAGGCGGATCTGGCCAAGATCGGCGTCACCGTCGAGATCGTGTCCTATGAATGGGCCGAATATCTGAAGCTGTCGAAGGACAAGAACCGCGACGGCGCCGCCATCCTTGGCTGGACCGGCGACAACGGCGATCCGGACAACTTCCTGGATACGCTGCTCGGCTGCGAAGCCGTCGGCGGCAACAACCGCGCGCAATGGTGCAACCAGGAATTCGACAAGCTGGTGAAGGCCGCCAAGAAGTCGTCCGACCAGACCGAGCGCACCAAGCTCTATGAAGAAGCGCAGGTCGTCTTCAAGAAGGAAGCGCCTTGGGTGACGATCGACCATTCGATCGCATTTGCCCCGATCAGCAAGAAGGTCAGCGGCTACAAGATGGACCCGCTCGGCATTCACCGCTTCGACGGCGTGGATATCGCCGAATAATCGATCATTTCTGGAAACTGCCCGGCCTGCCGGGCTTACCGGCGGTCGGGTTCACCCTGACCGCCGGACTATTTAGGTAACTAAAGCCATGATGCGCTTTCTCCTCGGACGCCTCGCGATTCTCATCCCGACGTTCCTGGGCGTGTCGTTGATTGCCTTCTCCTTCATCCGTATGCTTCCAGGCGACCCGGTCATGCTCATGTCCGGCGAACGTGTGATGTCGGAGGAGCGGCATAGCCAGATCATGCATGATCTCGGCCTCGACCGTCCGATGTATGTTCAATATTTCGACTATCTCGGTTCCGTTCTCCAAGGGGACCTCGGCACCTCCATCGTCAGCAAGCGGCCCGTCTTCGAAGACTTCAAGGCGCTGTTCCCGGCAACGCTGGAACTGTCGCTCTGTGCGATCATCGTCGCGGTCTGTCTTGGCATCCCCGCCGGCGTGCTGGCGGCGGTCAAACGAGGCACCTGGCTCGACCAGACGGTGATGGGGGTCGCGCTCGTCGGCTATTCCATGCCGATCTTCTGGTGGGGCCTGCTGCTGATCATCTTCTTTTCCGGTTATCTCGGCTGGACCCCGGTCTCGGGTCGCATCTCGCTGATGTATTTCTTCAAGCCGGTTACCGGCTTCATGCTCATCGACAGCCTGCTGTCGGGGCAATCCGGCGCCTTCAAGTCGGCGCTGACCTATCTCATCCTGCCGACCGTCGTGCTCGCCACCATACCGCTCGCCGTCATCGCCCGCCAGACGCGTTCGGCGATGCTGGAAGTGCTGGGCGAGGATTATGTGCGCACTGCAAAATCCAAGGGCCTGACGCCCTTCCGGGTCATCGGCGTGCATGCGCTGCGCAATGCGATGATCCCGGTTATCACCACCATCGGCCTGCAGGTCGGCGTCATGCTCGCCGGCGCGATCCTGACCGAGACGATCTTCTCCTGGCCCGGCATCGGCAAGTGGATGGTGGATGCGGTGTTCAAGCGTGATTACGCGGTGGTGCAGGGCGGCCTGCTCATGATCGCCGGTGTCATCATGCTGGTCAATCTCCTCGTCGACGTCGCCTATGGCTTCGTCAACCCGCGCATCCGCCACTAGGAGGCCCTATGAGCACGGTCACTGCAAAAACCGGCCACCCTTCGGCGCTGGCGGAATTCTGGTATTATTTCTCGCGCAACAAGGGCGCCGTCCTCGGCCTCGCTGTCTTCCTCCTGGTGCTCTTCGTGGCGGTCTTCGCGCCCATCGTCGCACCCCATAGCCCGAGCGAACAGCTGCGTGACAGGCTGCTCGCGCCGCCGGCCTGGATGACGAATGGCAGCTGGAGCTATGTGCTCGGCACCGACGCCGTCGGCCGCGACATTCTCTCCCGCCTGATCTACGGCGCGCGTTTCTCGCTGTTCATCGGTCTCGTCGTCGTCACGCTTTCGGTGCTGTCGGGCGTGTTGATCGGCATGGTCGCCGGCTATTTTCGCGGCCGCATCGATATCGTCATCATGCGTGTGATGGACATCATCCTTGCCTTCCCGTCACTGCTTCTGGCGCTCGTGCTGGTCGCGGTGCTGGGTCCCGGCCTGGTGAATGCGATGATCGCGATTTCCATCGTCAACCAGCCGCATTTCGTGCGCCTGGCCCGTGCTTCCGTCATGACCGAGCGCGAGAAGGAATATGTGATCGCCTCGCGCGTCGCCGGCGCCGGTACGATACGGCTGATGTTCCTGACGATCCTGCCGAACTGTCTTGGGCCGCTGATCGTGCAGGCGACGCTTGCCTTCTCGGCGGCGATCCTCGATGCGGCGGCGCTCGGCTTCCTGGGGGTTGGCGCGCAACCGCCGACGCCGGAATGGGGCACCATGCTTGCCGAAGCGCGCGAGTTCATCCAGCGCGCCTGGTGGGTCGTCACTTTCCCAGGTCTTGCCATCCTCATCACCGTTCTCGCCATCAACCTGATGGGCGACGGGTTGCGCGATGCGCTCGATCCCAAGCTGAAGAGGTCGTGATGCCGCTTCTCGAAATTCAAAACCTCACGGTCGAATTCCAGACCGCCTCCGGCCTGTTCCGCGCCGTCGATCGCGTGTCGCTAACCTGCGACAAGGGCGAAATCCTGTCGATCGTCGGCGAGTCCGGCTCCGGCAAGTCCGTCTCCATGCTGGCGACCATGGGTCTCCTGCCGTGGACGGCGAAGATCACCGCCGACAAGCTCACCTTCGACGGCAAGGATCTTATCGGGCTTTCGCCGCGCCAGCGGCGCAAGATCATCGGCAAGGATATCGCCATGATCTTCCAGGAGCCGATGTCGAGCCTCAATCCGTGCTTCACGGTCGGTTACCAGCTCGGCGAGACCCTGCGCGTTCATATGGGCCTCGACCGCAAGCAGAGGCGCGAGCGCGCCATCGAATTGCTGCGCCTCGTCGGCATTCCCGCGCCGGAAGATCGCCTGTCGAACTTCCCGCACCAGATGTCGGGCGGCATGAGCCAGCGCGTGATGATCGCCATGGC
>CAMFHE010000018.1 GCA_945952045.1 uncultured Rhizobium sp. | reverse complement strand
TATTCCGGATCGACGCCGCGCTCGAAGCGGTAGCGCGCATCGGTGATGATGCCGAGCGTGCGTCCGGTGCGGGCAACGTTCATCGGATCCCACAGCGCCGATTCGATCAGCACGTCGGTGGTGTTCTCGTCGCAGCCGGAATGCTCGCCGCCCATGATGCCGCCGATGGATTCGACACCATTGTCGTCGGCGATGACCACATTGGCCGGGCCGAGCTTGTATTCGCGCTGGTCGAGCGCCAGCACGGTCTCACCATCAAGCGCGCGGCGAACGGTCAGGTTGCCCTTGACCTTGGCGGCGTCGAAGACGTGCATCGGCCGACCCTGGTCGAAGGTCATGTAGTTGGTGATATCGACCAGCGCGTTGATCGGGCGGAGCCCAATGGCGGAAAGCCGCTGCTGCATCCAGCGCGGGCTCGGGCCGTTCTTGACGCCGCGTACGAGGCGCAGGGCAAAGCCGGGGCAGAGGCCTGCGTCGTCGAGATCGATGACCACCTTGGTCGGGGTCTCGCCCTCGACCGGGAAGGACGGCGCCTTGACGTCCTTGAGGCGACCGAGGCCGGAGGCGGCGAGATCGCGGGCGATGCCGCGGATCGAGGTGCAATCCGGCCGGTTCGGCGTCAGGTTGATCTCGATGATCGGATCGTCCAGCCCGGCATAGGCGGCAAAGGACGTGCCGACGGGCGCATCGGCCGGCAGGTCGATGATGCCGTCATGATTGTCGGAAATCTTGAGTTCCTTTTCCGAGCACATCATGCCGCGGCTTTCGACGCCGCGGATCGTGCCGACCGCCAAGGTCACGTCGATGCCAGGCACATAGGTGCCAGGCGCAACGAAGGCGCCGATCAGCCCTTCGCGGGCATTCGGCGCGCCGCAGACAACCTGTACCGGTTCGCCGTTGCCGGTATCGACCTTGAGAACCCGAAGACGGTCGGCCTGCGGATGCTTTTCGGCGGCGACGACGCGAGCGATGACGAAGGGCTTGTACAACGCCTTGTCGTCGACATCCTCGACTTCGAGGCCGATCGCCGTCAGCCGCTCGCAGATCTCGGTGAGCGAGGCGTCGGTTTCCAGATGATCCTTGAGCCAGGAGAGCGTGAATTTCATGGGTCTTCTCCTTGGATTGGGGGTTAGGCGCTGAGGCCGCCGAACAGGGTCGGCATGTCGAGCGGGCGGAAGCCGTAATGGGTCATCCAGCGGACGTCGGCGTTGAAGAAGTCACGCAGATCCGGCATGCCGTATTTCAGCATGGCGATGCGGTCGAGGCCCATGCCCCAGGCAAAACCCTGGTATTCGTCGGGATCGAGCCCGCCGGCGCGCAAGACGTTGGGATGGACCATGCCGCAGCCGAGGATCTCCATCCAGTCCGTGCCTTCGCCGAACTTGACGATCGGGCCGGAGCGGTCGCACTGGATATCGACCTCGAAGGACGGCTCGGTGAACGGGAAGAAGGACGGGCGGAACCGCATGGTGACCGAGGGTACTTCGAAGAAGGCCTTGCAGAATTCCTCCAGAACCCAGCGCAGATGACCGACCGTCGCGGTCTTGTCGACGACGAGGCCCTCGACCTGATGGAACATCGGCGAATGGGTGGCGTCGGAATCCTGGCGATAGGTCTTGCCGGGAATGATGATACGAATCGGCGGCTTTTGCGCTTCCATCGTGCGCACCTGCACCGGCGAGGTATGGGTGCGCAGCAGCTTGCGCGCGCCGGCCTCGTCGGCATTGAAGAAGAAGGTGTCGTGCATCTCGCGGGCCGGATGGCCCTCGGGGAAGTTCAGCGCCGTGAAGTTATAATAGTCGGTCTCGACGTCAGGGCCTTCGGCGATGGAGAAACCCATGTCGCCGAAAATGGCGGTGATCTCGTCGACGATCTGGCTGATCGGGTGGATGCGGCCGCGCTCGGCCGGCGAGGTGCGCACCGGCAGACTGACATCGACGGTCTCGGCTTCGAGACGGGCGGCGATGGCGGCATCTTTCAACGCGGCCTTTCTTTCGCCGATGGCCTCGGTGATCTCGTTCTTCAGCGCGTTGATGGCGGCGCCGCGCGTCTGGCGCTCTTCCGGCGACATGGCGCCGAGCGTCTTCAAGAGGTCGGAGACGGAGCCCTTCTTGCCGAGGGCGCCGACGCGGACGGCCTCGATCGCCGCTTCGTCGCCGCTCGCAGCGATCTCCGCCAGAAGCGAGGTTTTCAGGTTTTCCAGATCGGACATTGTCATTTCCGTTCGATTTTTGGCGGGATCGGGAAGGGGCAGGCGCATTTCCGAAATGCGTCAGAACAAAAGAAAACCCGCGCCAGTTCGAACCAGCGCGGGTTTCCCAATTCCATTCAAGTCAAAAGCTTGGGAAGCGCTGGCTTAGTTGACCGCGCTTTCAAACTCGTTGGCCGTGCCGGCTTCCTTGAGGTAGGCAAGTGCCTTCTTGGAAGCTTCGACAAGGGCGCCGAATGCTGCCGGCTCATGGATAGCCATGTCGGACAGAACCTTGCGGTCGACTTCGATGCCAGCCTTGTTCAGGCCGTCGATGAAGCGGCCGTATGTCAGGCCGGATTCGCGCACGGCGGCGTTGATACGCTGGATCCAGAGGGCGCGGAAGTTGCGCTTCTTGACGCGGCGGTCGCGGGTAGCGAACTGACGCGAGCGATCGACAGCGGCCTTGGCGGCGCGGATGGTGTTCTTGCGACGACCGTAAAAGCCCTTTGCGGCCTTCAGCGTCTTCTTGTGCTTGGCATGGGCGGTAACGCCGCGCTTTACACGTGCCATATCATGATCTCCTTACAAACTGTTCCGGTATGCCTGAAGTCTTAGAGACCGTTCGGCAGGTAGTTCTTGACGACCTTCTTGCCATCGGGCTCGGCCAGAACCATCGTGCCGCGTGCATCGCGGATGAACTTGTTCGTACGCTTGATCATGCCGTGGCGCTTGCCGGCGGCGGCGGCTTTCACCAGGCCGGTAGCGGTGATCTTGAACCGCTTCTTGGCGGCAGACTTCGTCTTCATCTTGGGCATTTTGCTACTCCGTTGTTGTAATCGAGCCGGCTGACGAGGCCAAAGCTCAAGCATAAGAACGGCCACGGCATGCCCTGCCGGACCGTTCGGACGCGCGCTTATAACCGCGCTTCCATAAAAGTTCAACCGGCTCGGCCAAGGAATCTTGAGAGTCTCGCCGGAAAACAAAAAGCCGTCTCGAAAGACGGCTTCGTCATGCTCAGTGGGTGTCCGGTTTACTTCGGCGCCAGAACCATCATCATCTGACGTCCCTCGAGCTTCGGCTCGGCTTCCACCTTGGCGATGCCAAGCGTGTCTTCCTTGACCTGAAGCAGAAGCTTCATCCCGAGTTCCTGGTGGGCCATTTCACGGCCACGGAACTTCAGCGTCACCTTGACCTTGTCGCCCTCTTCGAAGAAGCGATTCATGGCCTTCATCTTCACGTCATAGTCATGCGTGTCGATGTTGGGGCGCATCTTGATTTCTTTGACTTCGACGATCTTCTGCTTCTTGCGCGCTTCGGCCGCTTTCTTCTGCGTCGAATACTTCAGCTTGCCGAGATCGAGGATCTTGCAGACGGGCGGTTCTGCGTTGGGAGAGATTTCCACGAGATCGAGACCCGCCTCTTCCGCCAGCTTCATGGCCTGGTCGGTCGGCATCACGCCGAGATTCTGGCCTTCGGCATCGATGAGCTGTACTCGCGGGATACGGATTTCCCTATTGGCGCGCGGCCCCTCTCTCACGGGGGCATCGGCTTTGAAAGGTCTGCGAATGGTCGTATTCTCCAGTTTTAAGGGTCGTCATGCGGCGGTCCGTGCGGCCTGTCAACGCAGTTCGACGCCAATGTCTTGATTGTCACGGGCAAGTCAATAGCACGCTTTCACGAAAAATACACCTGCTGTAAGGCTGTGCGACCCTTCGTTTTTGCGTGGATTCATGTCTCTTTTCAGGAGTTATATATGTCGGAAGCCCATTCTTTGCCAGATGTGACCGTTCTTTCCCTCGGCGAGGGCGATTCGCGGCGCGATATCGCCATGCGCCTGCGCCCCGCGCGCGCCAATGGCGCGGCGGCTCCGGCGCTCGTCTGGCTGTCCGGCTATCGCTCCGACATGGAAGGCACCAAGGCCGTCGAGATGGACGCCTATGCCGAAAAGGAAGGACTTGCCGCCATCCGCTTCGACTATTCCGGCCATGGGCAATCCGGCGGCGCCTTCGCCGATGGCACAATCAGCCGCTGGCTGGAGGAAGCGCTCGCCGTCGTGCGCCATGCGGCACCCCGGCGCGTCGTGCTGATCGGCTCGTCGATGGGCGGCTGGATCGCGCTGCGCCTGCTGCAGGAACTGGGCAAGGCGGCCGGCGACGCGCAAGTCGCCGGCATGGTGCTGATCGCGCCAGCCCCGGACTTCACGTCGGAACTGATCGAGCCCAATCTCAGCGACGCCGAAAAGACGTCGCTCGCCGAGCGCGGCTATTTCGAGGAGCACTCCGAATACAGCCCGGAGCCGAACGTCTTCACCAAGGCGCTGATCGAGGACGGGCGCGCCAACCGCGTGCTGGAAGGTATCATCCAGACCGGCTGCCCGGTGCATATCCTACAGGGCATGCAGGATGTTGACGTGCCCTACGCCCATGCGCTGAAGCTGGCCGAGCACCTGCCGGCTGCGGATATGGTGCTGACGCTGATCCGCGACGGCGACCATCGTCTGTCGCGCCCGCAGGACATCGAACGCCTGCTGCACGCCATTTCCGAGGTGGTTAACGCCTGACGGGCAAGCGTTGCAAATTAACCATATCCGTTGATGTTCTGCTTTAACGATTTGGTAATGATTGACACTGGCCCCCTCGAAATCTTAACGTTTGCTTAACGTTTCGAGGGGCGACACATGAAGGTTGTTCAGAGTATCCGGGGGCTGATCGTGGCATGTGTAGCCATCTTCGCCTCCACGTCGATGGCAGTCACCGCCCCGGCACCGAATGCATCCATGGTCACGGGTGGCGTCACCTCTCAGCCGATCGGCCACTACGAATTCTGCCAGCGCCACCCCGATGAATGCAAGATCCGCACCCGCCCGGCGGCCGCGCCGCGCATCACCGAATATGGCTGGACGCTGGTTCGCAAGATCAACATGGACGTCAACACGTCCATCACGCCGATGACCGATCAGGAAGTTTATGGCCGCGACGAATACTGGGAATATCCCGTGGACGCCGGCGATTGCGAAGACTTCGTCCTGCTCAAGCGCAAGAAGCTGATGGAACAGGGCTTCTCCCCGGCCGACCTGCTGATAACGGTCGTGCGCAAGCCTGATGGCGAAGGCCATGCTGTCTTGACGCTGCGCACGTCCGATGGCGACTTCGTGCTCGACAACCTCGAAAACGACGTGAAGCCGTGGTACGCAACCCCCTATACCTTCCTCAAGCGCCAGGCGACTTTCGATACCGGCCGCTGGGTGACGATCGAGAACGGCAAGGACGTCATGGTCGGCGCGGTTCAGTAAGCGCTCGACAATTCAAAAGGCTTCATGGGGCGCGCAAGCGCCCCTTTTTTATTCAGCCCTTCTTTTATTCAGCCATTGCCGATGATGATGCCGGCAGCCAGAACCAGCGACCCGCCCAGCACCACCTGGAACACCGCGCGCAGGAAGGGCGTTTCCATGTAGCGGTTCTGGATGAAGGCGATGGCCCAGAGCTCGATGAAGACCACCACCGCGGCAATCGCCGTCGCCGTCCAGAAATGCGGGATCAGATAGGGAAGCGCATGGCCGAGACCGCCAAGCGCGGTCATGATGCCCGAGGCAAGGCCGCGCCGGATCGGCGAACCGCGCCCGGAAAGCTTGCCGTCGTCATGGGCGGCTTCCGTGAAGCCCATGGAAATGCCGGCGCCGACCGAAGCAGAGAGGCCGATGAGGAAGGTCTGCCAGGTATCCTGTGTGGCGAAGGCGGCGGCGAAGATCGGCGCCAGCGTCGAGACAGAACCGTCCATCAGCCCGGCAAGGCCCGGCTGTACATAGGTCAGCAGGAATTGGCGGCGCGCCGTTTCGTCCTCGTCGGCCTTGATGTCCTGAGGCGTATGCCGGTCGCCCAGCATCCGCGCCACATCCTCATGCCCCTCTTCGGCGATGGCAAGGTCACCCAGCAGTTTTCGAGTCGCGGCATCCGATGTCATGGCCATGGCCTGACGATAGAAGCGCGCTGCCGTTTCCTCCATGCGCTCGGCCTCGTCGCGGATTTGGTCCAGCGACTGGTTCTGGCGCAGCCAATCCGGCTTGCGCTCGTAGAAGCCGCGCACATGCTCGCGACGGATCAACGGAATGCGCTCGCCGAAACGCGACCGGTGCATGTCGATCAGCATGTTGCGATGGGTATGTTCGACCTCGGCCATGTCCTCGAAGACCTTCGCCGATTGCGGATATTGGCCGCGCAGCTGATCGGCATAGGCGAGATAAATGCGCGCATCGTCTTCTTCCGAAGCAATGGCGAGTGCGAGGACTTCCTGCTCCGACAGGGAGGAGATGGGGCGCTTGGTGCCGGAAAACAGCCGGATGGCCATGGGATGACTCCAGTTTAGAATAATTCTAAATTAATGTCGCGACCACGCGGCGTCAAGCCGCATTTGACGCGGCCGGCAGCCGGTGCGACAAGGAACGCCAAAAGGAAAAGACAATGACCAGCGAACTCAGCGGCCGCGCCGCCCATTTCGACGAGATGCGCCAGCGCGCCGAGCGCGACATGGCGGCGATCGGCGTCGATGCGGCCTTTATCGATACCCTCGTTGAAACCTTTTACGGACGCATCAAGGCGCATCCCGCCCTCGGGCCCGTCTTCGACGCGCGCCTTGACGGCCGCTGGCCCGAACATATGGACAAGATGAAACGCTTCTGGTCGGCGATAGCCTTCAAGAACGGCGCCTATGGCGGCAAGCCGGTGCAGGCCCATGTCGGCGTCGCCAACATGACGGCGGATCTTTTCCTGCAATGGCTGGAGCTGTTTTCCAGGACGCTCACCGAGATCGCCCCCGGCAAACCCGCTCATGACTGGTTCATGGCCACCGCCGAACGCATCGCCAAAAGCCTGACGTTGTCGCTGTTCTACAATCCCGCTCTCGACGATCCGGCGCGAAAGACGGTGTAGAAAAGCAAAACGCCGGCTTTCGCCGGCGTTTCTGTCTCTTTTACTCGTCGCTCATCTTCAGTGCGGCGATGAAGGCTTCCTGCGGAATTTCCACCTTGCCGAACTGGCGCATGCGCTTCTTGCCTTCCTTCTGCTTTTCCAGAAGCTTGCGCTTGCGGGTGGCGTCGCCGCCGTAGCACTTGGCGGTCACGTCCTTGCGCAGCGCGCGCACGGTCTCGCGGGCAATCACCTTGCCGCCGATGGCGGCCTGGATCGGGATCTGGAACATGTGCGGCGGGATCAGCTCTTTCAACTTTTCGCACATGGTGCGGCCGCGCCGCTCGGCGGCGGAGCGGTGGACCAGCATGGACAGCGCATCGACCGGCTCGCTGTTGACGAGGATCGACAGCTTGACGAGATCGCTCTCGCGGTAATCGGACAGATTATAGTCGAAGGAGGCATAGCCCTTCGAGATCGACTTCAGGCGGTCGTAGAAATCGAACACCACTTCGTTGAGCGGCAATTCATAGGTCAGCATCGCGCGGCTGCCGACATAGGTCAGCTCCGTCTGGATGCCGCGCCGTTCCTGGCAGAGCTTCAGGATGCCGCCGAGATAGTCATCCGGGGTCAAAATCGTCGCCTTGATCCACGGCTCGCGGAATTCCTCGATCTTGACGACATCGGGCATATCGGCCGGATTGTGCAGCTCCTTCTCGGTGCCGTCCGTCAGCGTCAGCTGATAGACGACGGAAGGGGCCGTAGCGATGAGGTCGAGATCGAACTCACGGCTGAGGCGTTCCTGGATGATTTCCAGATGCAGGAGGCCGAGGAAGCCGCAGCGGAAGCCGAAGCCGAGCGCCGCCGAGCTTTCCATTTCATAAGAGAAGGAGGCATCGTTGAGACGCAGCTTGCCGACGGCGGCGCGCAGTTCCTCGAATTCGGCGGCATCGACGGGGAACAACCCGCAGAATACCACCGGCTGCGCCGGCTTGAAGCCCGGCAACGCATGTTCGGTCGGGCGGCGCTCGTCGGTGATCGTATCGCCAACGCGGGTGTCGGCCACTTCCTTGATCGAGGCGGTGATGAAGCCGATCTCGCCGGGGCCGAGGCTATCGGCATTGACCATCTTCGGTGTCAGCACGCCGACACGTTCGACCTGATACTTGGCGCCGGTCCCCATCATGCGGATCGTCTGCCCCTTGGAGAGCACGCCATCGAGGACACGCACCAGAACCATGACGCCGAGATAGGTGTCGTACCAGCTGTCGACCAGCAGAGCTTTCAGCGGCGCGTTTTCGCCGCCCTCGCTCTTCGGCGGCGGCAGGCGCTCCACGATGGCTTCCAGCACGTCGGGAATGCCTAAGCCCGTCTTGGCCGAGATCAGCACCGCATCCGAAGCGTCGATGCCGATGACTTCCTCGATCTGCGCTTTGATGCGGTCGGGTTCGGCCGCCGGCAGGTCGATCTTGTTGAGAACGGTGACCAGTTCGTGATTGTTGTCGATCGCCTGGTAGACGTTGGCGAGCGTCTGGGCTTCGACGCCTTGGGACGCGTCGACCACCAGCAGCGAGCCTTCGCAGGCCGACAGCGAGCGCGAGACTTCATAGGCGAAGTCGACGTGTCCGGGCGTGTCGATGAGGTTCAGCACATAGGTCTCGCCGTTCTTCGCCTTGTAGTGCAGGCGCACGGTCTGGGCCTTGATGGTGATGCCGCGCTCGCGCTCGATCTCCATGTTGTCGAGCACCTGCTCGCTCATCTCGCGGTCGGCCAGACCGCCGGTCGACTGGATCAGGCGGTCGGCCAGCGTCGATTTGCCGTGGTCGATATGGGCCACGATCGAGAAGTTGCGGATATGGTCAAGCGGCGTGCGGGTCGAATTTGTGCTCATGGCTGCGCCATATAGCAGCGGCCAAAGCCCCCGCCTAGCGGGAACTTCGTCGCAAATTACATAAAATGCTCAGCTTTGCCCGGATCAGCCGTCTCGCAGGTCGCGGATCCAGAAGGACATCGGCTTGGGGCTCTCCTGTTCCTCGTCGAGATCGCGCCAGGTGAAGGCGGTGCGCAGTTCCGGCACGGCGCGGTAGCCGCGTTTCGTCCAGAAGGCGTCGAGAGCGACATAATCGGCCGGCCGGCGCGGGTGGTCGGCGGGGCGCTCGACGGCGCAGAAGGTGCAAACATTAAGGCCAAGCGCTCGGGCCTGCGCCTCGCGCCCGGCAAAGAAGGCGACGCCGACGCCCTGACCACGATACTGCTGCAGGAGCACGCTTTCGCCGAAATAGAAGAACAATCGGGGATCGAGACCGGCGGCCTGAAACGGCGCTTTCACGTCCGCCGTCTCGCTCGCCATCGGCGTGCCGGTCGCCGCGCCGACAACCGTCTCGCCATCGAAGGCGAGCACGAAGACCGAACCTTGCGAACGGGCGTAGGTGGAAAGATAGCTCCGCTCATAGTCCGGGTCGCCATCGTAGAGATAGGGAAAGGCGCGAAAGACGCTGATTCTCAGCCGCGCCAGATCGTCGAAATAGGGTGCGGCGTCCGCGCCGGAAAAGGATTTTATTTTCAGGGTCATGAGGATTTTCACTTCGGTCGGCTTTGGTTATACCCATGCCGTCGATTTGAGCAAGCATCGCGCATGCCCGGGAAACGTGGGAACCGGTTTTCCGACCGGATATGCGCCAGAACGAAGAGAGGGATCCAAGATGACCGCCACCGAAACCATTCGCGCCTATTACGACGCCTTCAATGCGGGGGACATGGACGCCTTCCTGGCCCTGCTCGCCGACGATGTCGAGCACGACATCAACCAGGGCGAGCGCCAGACCGGCAAGGCCGCTTTCGCCAAGTTCATGGACCACATGAACCGCTGCTACAAGGAAAACCTGACCGACATGGTGATCATGGGCAGCGGCGACACGCGCGGCGCCGCCGAATTCACCGTCAACGGCCAGTACCTCGCCACCGACGAAGGCTTGCCGGAAGCCAATGGCCAGACCTACAAGCTGCCGGCCGGCGCTTTCTTCGAATTGCGCGATGGCAAGGTCGCCCGCATCACCAACTATTACAACCTCAACGACTGGATTGCTCAGGTCAACGCCTGAGCCTTTCGTCTTTGGTTTTGGGGAAGGCGGCCGCGTGCCGCCTTTTTCGTGTCGCTTGACTCCACTATAAGATCACGACATTCTCTGATAATGGAAATCATCGACGAAACATTCGAGAAAAATGTCGGCGAGCGCATCCGTGGCCTGCGAAACGAGCAGGGGCTGACGCTCGATCAACTTGCCGACCGCTCCGGCGTCAGCCGGGCGATGATCTCGCGCATCGAGCGCGGCGAGGCAAGCCCGACGGCGGCGCTCCTGGCGCGGCTGTGTTCGGCGCTGAGCGTGACGCTGTCGGTGTTCTTTGCCGAGGCGCGGCCGGAGCCGTCGCCGCTCGTGCGTCGCGATGCCCAGCCTGTCTGGCGCGATCCGGAAAGCGGCTATCGGCGCCGTGTCGTCGGTCCTTCCGGGGTCGGCGCGCGGGTCGATCTGGTCGAGATCGAGTTTCCGCCGGGCGCCGAAGTCCTGTTTCCCGGTCGTCAGACCAACCGCAATCAATGGCAGCATGTCTGGCTGTTCGAAGGCGTCATGGAATTGACGGTCGGCGAGACGGTCCATCGGCTGGAAGCCGGCGACTGCCTGTTCATGACCGTCTGTGACGTCAAGGCGTTTCGAAATCCGGGCGAGATGCCCGCCCGCTATGCCGTGGTCATCGACCCCGGCCCCCGATAACCGGAGATTCTTGCATGTCCGTCGTCCGTCGTCTCGATGAAGGCCAGACCCTCGATGTCTTGGCCGATCTCAATGTCATCCTGGCCGATTGCGTCGAGGGCGGCGCTTCGGTCGGCTTCATGGCGCCGTTTGCGCCTGCCGATGCGGAACCATTCTGGCGCAGCGTCGCGGCGGCGGTCGGGCGTGGCGAGGTTCTGCTGTTCGTCGCCGAGGTCGAGGGCCGCGTGGTCGGCACGGTGCAGATCGGTTTTGCCCTGAAGCCGAACCAGCCGCATCGCGCCGATCTGATGAAACTGCTGGTGCATCGCGATGCCCGTGGCCGCGGCCTCTCGAAACTGTTGATGCAGGCCGCCGAAACCGAAGCCGCGCGGCGCGGCCGCAGCCTGCTGGTGCTCGACACCGCCACCGGCGAGCCGGCCGAGGCGCTCTATGAAAAGCTCGGCTGGCAGCGCTCCGGCGTCATTCCCGACTATGCCCTGTTCCCGGATGGTCGTTCTTGCGACACCACCGTCTTTTACAAGCGGATCGGATGAGACCTCGCTTGCATCCGGGTTGAAAAGGACGCTAGTCTGATTTGATCAAATTTTCGGATTTTCTTTTCAGAGATCAGGACAGGGAAGATATGCGCGTCATTTATTCCGAAGACCATAAATTGCGGGATGCCAAGACCGAATTGCATGGCGGCCTTCTGGTAAAGCCTTTCGAGGGACCGTTCCGGGCCGAATGGATCCTGCAAGCCGTCAAGGACGAAGGTTTTACGGATGTGGTCGCGCCGCAGTCCTATGGGTTGGAAACGGCGGAAAAGGTGCATGACCGCGAATTCCTGGACTTCCTCGCCACCGTCTGGGATCGTTGGGTCGCCGAAGGCTTCGAGGGCGAGGTGATCCCGACCGCGATCCCCTATCGCCGCGCCCGCCAGAAGCGCCCGAACAATATCGACGGCGTCGTCGGCTATTACGCCAATGCGCTCGAAACCGCGATCACGCAGGGCACCTACAAGGCGGCGATCTCCTCGATGAACGTGGCTTTGACCGGCGTCGACTGGATCAATGCCGGCAATCGTTTCTGCTTCTCGCTCTGCCGTCCGCCGGGCCACCATGCCGGCATCGATCTCTATGGCGGCTATTGCTTCATCAACAATGCCGCCGTCGCCGCCCAGCGCTTCCTCGATCATGGCGCGAAGAAGGTTGCGATCCTCGACGTCGATTTCCATCACGGCAACGGCACGCAGGACATTTTCTACAAGCGCGACGACGTGCTCTTCGCCTCGCTGCACGGCGATCCCGCCGATGCCTTCCCCTATTATCTCGGTTTTGCCGACGAGATCGGCGAGGGTACTGGCGAGGGCTTCAACCACAATTATCCGATGCCGCCCGGCACTGCCTGGGATATCTGGTCGCAGGCGCTCGACGACTCCCTGGCAAAGATCAAGGCGTTTGGCGCCGAGGTGATCGTGCTGTCGCTGGGCGTCGACACGTTCGAGCGCGACGCCATCTCCTTCTTCAAGCTGAAGACGCCAGATTACATCACCATGGGCGAGAAGATCGCCAAGGCCGGCCTGCCAGTGCTTGTCTGCCTGGAAGGTGGTTACGGCGTCAATGAAATCGGTATCAATACCGCAAATGTGCTCAAGGGGCTGGAGGCCTGAGGGTTCGTTTGACGGAGATATGATGCGAAGGCGCAGACGCATCGTCGTTTGCGCCTTATCGCTTCAGGGAGGAAATCTTGAACAATATCGATACCGAGGCGCGCCCGGCTGCGCAGACGGGCGGCGGTCTGGCGCTCGGCGCGCTGATGTGCCTGACGTCGATGGTCTCGATCCAGTTCGGCGTCGCCCTGTCGGCGCCGGCGCTTGCCGTTCACGGGCCGATGGGCACGGCCTGGCTGCGGCTGGCCTTTGCCGCCGCGATGCTGCTCATTCTGGTCCGACCGAAATTTTCGCGATACACCCGCCAGCAATGGCTGATGGCCTTGACGCTTGGCGCGACGACGACGGTGATGAACATCTGCTTCTTCGCCGCCATGCAGCGCATCCCGCTCGGCCTTGCCGTGGCGATCGATTTTCTGGGGCCGCTGACGGTCGCAACGCTCGGCTACGGTCTCGGCTGGCGTCTGGCCTTTCCGCTGCTGGCCGGCGCCGGCGTCCTGCTGCTGTCCTATGACGGCACCGCCTGGGTCGGAAACCTGCCCGGCGTTCTCTTTGCCGGTGGCGCCGCGGTCTGCTGGGGCACCTATATTCTGCTGACCAAGAAGGTGGGAGCGGCGTTCGATGGTCTGGACGGACTGGCGATGTCGCTGACGGCGGCAGCGCTGGTCGCCACGCCGCTCGGTTTCGTACAGGGCGTGTCCGGCCTGACCTTCGAAGGCATGGCGGCGATGATCGGCATCGCTATCCTCGTGCCGCTGATGCCCTATGCGCTGGAGATGATTGCGCTGCGCCGCATGCCGACCTCGACCTTCGGCATCCTGATGAGCCTGGAGCCGGCTTTCGGGGCGCTATCGGGATTTCTCATCCTGTCGCAATCGATGACGCTCTCGCAGATGGCCGGCACCGTCCTCGTCGTTGCCGCAAGCATTGGTGCGACGCTAAGCGGAAAGTGACGGCGTTTCGGGTGGCGCGCGCGGCCTGGCCGGCTATGCTGCCACCTGAAACAGGGGAGGATGCGGATGAAGCGGCCGCAATCGATGCGTGGGCTGGAAGATTTGGGCCGGGTGCGCCTGTCGCATAATTTCTTCCTGCGCGACTTCCTGCATTCGGAGATCGCCGTCATCCACGGCATCCCCAATATCCCCGACGATCCCGATCTGGCCATCGCCGCCGGCCGAAAACTCTGCGAGGAGTTGCTGGAGCCGTTGCAGGCGACATTCGGGCGCATCGCCATCCGCTCGGCCTATCGCAATGCCGCGGTCAACGATTTCGGCAATCGCAACGGCCTGAACTGCGCCTCCAATGCCGCCAGCGCCGCCGATCATATCTGGGACCGGCGTGATGCCGAAGGCTTCATGGGCGCCACGGCCACCCTCGCCATTCCCTGGGTGTGGGACCGGCGCCACGAGATCGGCGGCTGGCAGGCGCTTGCCTGGTGGATCCACGATCACCTGCCCTATGCCTCGCTCTGTTTCTTCCCGAAACTCTGGGCCTTCAACATTCAGTGGCACGAACGCCCCCGTCGCACGATCCGCAGTTATGCCGAACCGCGCGGCCTGCTGACGAAACCGGGCATGGCTAACCATGAAGGCAGCCATGCGCCATTCTATTCCGGATTTCCCGAACTGGCGTCGCTTAGTAGCGGGCCTGCTGGCGGCTGAGGTCGGCGACCAGGCTGCGATAATCATGGGCGATCGCCAGTGTGGCGCGCACCACCACCGGCGAAAGCGGCTCATTGTGGCGGGCCGCGCGGCCGATGCGGAACACGCCCTGCAATTCGCTGCGGCTGACCTTGTCGGGGAAGCGCCGTGCGAAAATATCAGTCAGTGATGCTGTCCTATTATCCAGTTTGCCCAGTTCTGCGGCACAGGCCGAAAGCAGGGCTTTCAGTTCGCTTTCCAGCGCCCTTGTGGTCCACGCTATTTCCTTGAGAGTATCGAGCATCGATTGTCCCCTCTTCGTTGTCGGTCGCGACACTTGCACGATTATCCATGCAAGACTGGTGCCAGACTGAAGAGGGGAGATCGGATGCGACGATAAAGCTCAGGCGAGCGCCAGTGCGACCCCATACATGCCGATGGCGAAGACCGTATGCGCGGCGAGATTGAGGATGCGCGCCCGCGTCGGATTGGGCAGGCGCGAGGCAGCCCAGCCGATACCGAGGCCCGGCTGCAACAGGAACCAGCCGGCTCCGACCGTCAGGATGCCCCAGACGAAGGCGGGCAGGAAGGTCGGGGCCGCAAGCCAGCCGGCGCCCATGAAGATGGCGAGGATCACGCCGTAGAGAATGCCGACCGCATAATGTCCGATCCAGCCCAGCGCCAGCTCGTTTGCGAACGGTTCGGCCTCGGCAATGGAATTGTGGAACACGCGGCCGCGCGGCAGATGCCAGAACCAGCGCCCGACCGGCGCCCAGTTCGGCAGGTCATGCCCCAGAACCTTATGCAGCAGGATCGCCCATGCGTCCATCAGCACGGTGCCGCCGATGCCGATCAGGATGCCGCGCCAGAGAATTTCACCCATGCCCATATCTCAAGTCCCCGATGTCTCAATAGCCCAGTGCCAGGCCATCCTTGCGATGGTCGGTCGCGCCGAGCAGAACGCCGCGCGCGTGGTCCATCCAGATCGCCTGGCAGGAGCCGAGCGGCTCGTCCGCCCATTCGACCTTGTGGCCGCGCTTTTCGAGATCGTCCTTGACGGCTTGCGAATAGGTCGTTTCCAGCGACAGGCTGCCTTCGAACGCGAAGCTGCGCGGCGCTTCGCTGGCCTGCTGCGGATCGAACCCGCGATCGAGCATGTTCGACAGCACCTGCGCATGGCCGACCGCCTGATATTGCCCGCCCATGACGCCGAACGGCATCACCGTCTTCCCGTCCTTTTGCAGCATGGCGGGAATGATGGTGTGGAACGGCCGCTTGCGCGGCGCGATCGCATTGGGATGCCCCGGTTTCAGCGAGAAGCCGAGGCCGCGATTGTGCAGGAGCACGCCGGAGCGCGGCGCATAGATGCCGCTGCCGAAGGCCCAGAAGACGGAATTGATCAGCGACATCGCATTGCCGTCGCCATCGACGACGCTGACATAGACGGTGTCGCGATGGTTCGGCAGATCCCATTCGGTGGCGGCGCTTGCCTTGTCCATGCGGATGCGGGCACGCAAACCGGCGATATGCGCATCGGACAGCACGCTATCCACATCCGTCGTCATATGCGTGGGATCGGCGAGAATGGCGTCGCGCGCGGCATAGGCCGCCTTGCTGGCTTCCGCGAGGATATGCACCCTGTCGGATTCCGAAAGCGAGGCATCGGAAAGATCGAAGCCGTCGAGAATGCGGGCAATAATCAGCGCGGCCAGTCCCTGGCCGTTCGGCGGGCACTCGAGCAGCGTGTGGCCGCGATACTGCGCCGAGATCGGCGTGGTGAAGAAGCTGGAAAATTCGGCGAAATCGTCTGCCGCATGCAGTCCGCCGGCTTCGCCGAGAACGGAGATCAACTCGTCGGCAATCGCGCCGGTATAAAAGGCTGCCGATCCGCGCGCGGCAACGGCACGCAGCGTCGCGCCGAGCGCCGGATTGGCCATGCGGTCGCCGACCTGCGGCACACGTCCGCCGGGCAGATAATGCGCGGCGGTATGCGGATGCAGCTTCAGCGTATCCTGATATCGCTCCCAGTCGAGATAAACGCGCGGCGTGATGCGAAAACCGTTTTCGGCATAGCCGATCGCCGGCTCCAGCACCCGGCCAAGCTCCAGCCGTCCATGGGCGTCGATCAGTTTGCACCAGGCGTCGATGGCGCCCGGTACCGTGACCGTGTGGGCGGAGGTGTCGGAAAATTCAACAATGCCGCGCTCCTGGTAAAAATCCAGCGACGCCTTTGAAGGCGCCCAGCCGGAACCGTTCAGCGCCACGACCGGGCCCGAAGCCGGCGAATAGAGCGCAAAGCAATCCCCGCCGATGCCAGTCGAATGCGGATCGACGACACATTGCACAGCGACCGCCGCAACAGCGGCATCGACCGCATTTCCGCCGGCGCGCAAGATATCGACCGCCGCCAAAGTCGCCGCCGGATGCGACGTCGCCGCCATGCCATGTTCGGCCACGGCTACGGACCGGCTCGGCTGCATGAAGTCGCGCATGGACATAGACCCCCAGATTGTCGTGTCGATCTCTGCGGCGCCGCAAGACGGCAACCGCTTCCTCCCGGATGGAACCGGTTCGCAGATAAGCGAACCTCACAGGACGGTGTCAAGGCATGCGAGCCAGCTTTGCGTTCGCCACCCGCACGCCTTTTTCACAGAACCCCATCTTCGAAGACGCCCTTCAGACCACGCGGCAATCATCAAAAGTCGAATGTAAATTGTCGCAGATGATTTTTAGGGGTGATATTTGTATATAGTCAATAATAAGAGCCATATAGGAAACATAAATTGAGAAATTTTGAATTTTCGGATGTATATATCGTCATTTGATCGAAGATTTTGAGGTTTCAAATCCAGTTTCATTTGGCTGATTGGGCTGTTAAATCCCTTCCTTAAGCGATTGTTAAGAGCGTTAAGCTAAATCTCGCAATGCCGGTCCGACGAGGCAGAGTAGCGAAGCCATCCGGTGTCTTTTCAACGTAAGGTGCGCACACGCCGGAACACTCCGCCCGGTTGCTGTCGGCCCAGCCAAAGAACAAACCAAGATGCGCGATCAATCCTCCAAGACTGCAAAATTAAACGACAGGCTGGAATTTGTCGGTTTCGGAGCCGCGCAGAAGGCAGCCCTCTCCAGCCAGAACGAAACCATTGTCGCATCGCTCGATGCGGCTTTGAACGCCTTTTACACACGTGCGAAATCCCATCCGGACACAGCGCGGTTCTTCGCCAGCGAAGCCCACATCGAACATGCGAAACAGCGCCAGATCGCGCATTGGAAGACGATCGCGTCTGCGAAATTCGACACCGACTATGTCGATGCCGTTTCGACCGTCGGGCGCACGCATGCGCGTCTCGGCCTGGAGCCGCGCTGGTATATCGGCGGCTATGCACTGATTATCGAAAATATCGTCCGCAGCGTCATTTCCAACGAATTGAAGGGTTTCTTCTCCCGCGGCAAATCCCAAAAGCTCGGCGACGACATTTCCGCGGTCATCAAGGCCGCGCTGGTCGACATGGATTATGCGATTTCCGTTTATCTCGACGTGCTGGCCGACGAGCGCGCGACGGCGGAACAGCAGAATGAGGTGCTGAAGCAGGAACAGAATGCGGCGCTCGCCGCGCTGGGCCGCGCCCTCGGCACGCTTGCCTCCGGCGACCTGACAGCCAGAATCGACGATCGTCTTGCCGCCGATTTCGATGGGCTGAAGGAGAACTACAACGCCTCCGTCGGCAGTCTTGGCGCTGCCATGCGCGAAATCAGCCAGACGGTCTATTTCGTCAACGACCAGTCGCGCGAGATTTCCACTGCTACCAACGACATGGCAAAGCGCACAGAGCACCAGGCTTCGGCCCTGGAGGAGACGGCGGCGGCGCTGGAGGAAATCAGCACCATTGCGAGGGATGCACAGACCCGGACTGCTGAAGTGCAGCAAATCGTCATGCAATCGGCGGCAGAAGCGGTGAAATCCGGGAACGTCGTCGATGAGGCCGTGCGCGCCATGAGCGATATCGAGGATTCGTCGAAACGTATGACCCAGATCATCGGCGTCATCGACGAGATCGCCTTCCAGACCAACCTTTTGGCGCTCAATGCCGGGGTCGAGGCGGCGCGCGCCGGCGAGCAGGGCAAGGGGTTCGCGGTCGTGGCGCAGGAGGTGCGTGAACTTGCGCAACGCTCGGCAACCGCAGCCAAGGAAATCAAGGAACTGATCGGCCGATCTTCGGCCGATGTCTCGCGCGGCGTGCAACTGGTTCACGGCACCGGCGAGGCATTGCGCAGCATCGGAGGCCAGGTCCGCTCCATCAACGATCATATGGCCTCCATCGCCCGCTCTGCGCAGGAGCAGGCAAGCGGCATCGCCAGCATCAACGCCGCCGTCGGCGACATGGATCTGATCACCCAGCAGAACGCCGCAATGGTCGAGGAATCGTCCGCCGCGACCGAGAAGCTGTCGCAGGAGGCCGTGCGCCTTGCTCAACTGGTAACCGGTTTCAAGGTCACCGGTCAGACGTCGCAAACCCCATCCCGTCACCGCGAACCCACACAGCAACGGCCCGCGCCGCGCAGCCCTGCGTCAGCGCCGCGTTCCACGCCCCGCGCCGCCGCTGCCCGCGGCAACGCCGCCGTCGCGACCCAGGAGAGCTGGGAGGAGTTCTGAAGCCAGCCGGTATCAGCTCGTCAAATCAGAACCGGCGGCCCGCATGGCTGCCGGTTTTGCGCAGGACAGGTCGGCAGGCCAACGGATCATGCCCGCGGACCCAGTCTGCCTGAAACGTGCTCATGCGATCGACCTTAAAAATCCATTCGGATGCAAGACGCCGCATCCGGTAAGGATCGTCGATCTGATCCGGATTGGCGTCGGGCGCGAGTGATGCAAGCGCAAGCCCGGTTCGGCGAAAGCGCGATTGGGGCCGAAAGGCTCAGTTTTCAAAATCGCCAAACCGGTCCTGCAGCCTCGTCAGGAGTTCGACGCGTGCGCGAACATCGTCGCCGAGTTCGACGATGACGTTGCTCAGTATCAGATCCATAACCACCGTCATCGTCGCTGCCCCATCCCATAAGGGGCCGTGCGAACCGGGAACGACGAGACAGATGTCCGACACCTCCGCCCCCCAGGGGCAGAATTCATCGGTCAACAAGACGACCTTGACGCCAGCCCTCCGTGCCTCGATCGCCAGAGGGCGCGCCTTGGCGGCAAAGCGGCGCACATCGTGCAGGAACAGCAATCTTCCTTCGACCGAGCCGTCGAGAAGCTCCGAATACGTCCCGTTCAGGCCGTCCACGAACTGAACGCGGGGTCGCGTGTAGGAAAGCTGGCTGGCAAAATACTGCGCGATGCCCCGAACGTTCTGGTAGGCGGCGACGTAGACCTCACTGGCGGAAACGAGCGCCGAAACGGTTTGCCCCCATTCCGGCGCGACCGTCAGCGCGTAAATCATTCCGAGGTTGTCGATTTGCTGCTGAATGAGCCCTGCCAGCAGCTTGCCTTCCTTGATATCCGCCTTGAATTGCGCGACCGGTTCTTTGACTTCCCAGGCAGGGTTCGAACCACCGCGTCTCAACTCGTTCTTCAGCTCATCGAGGCCGTCGAACCCCATGCGGCGCAGATACCGCCCCACGGTCATCGGAGACAATTGCAGACGCGTCGCGATCGACTTCGCGGTCTCGAACGGGATATCGGACAGATTGCGCTCGAAGTAGTTCGCGATGAGCTTGTCGGAATTTGACCGTCTGAGCTCGCTGCTCTGCAAGAGCTTCGTTATATGCTGTGCCACCTTGCCTCCTCGTGGCTCTTCCGCCCGTCCTTTGGCGACGGGCGGATGGACGCGTCGCGTTCTATTGCGCCGTCTTGACTTTCGTCCAGGCGCGATCGACCTGACGTACGCCCGGCCCGAGATCCTCGAAAATCTGCAGCCGTGCCATGGTCTCCGGCGGCGGGTTGATTTCCTTGCTATTCTTGATGTTGTCCGGCGTCAATTGCCGCGCGGGCACGTTGGCCGTACCGTTGGTCTGCTGCGAAACGTTGAGCGCGGCGATCTCCGGTTTGGTGTAGAATTGCAGGAATTTGACCGCGTTTTCCTTGTTGGGCGCGGACTTCAGCACGCAGATATCCTCCTGATACATGGTCGCCCCCTCTTCCGGGATGACATAGGCGAGGTCCTTGTTGGCAAAGACATCGACCATGGCGCCGACGAAGAAATGGCCGGCGGCCACATCGCCGGACTGTACCATCGGCCTCGTGTCATAGGTAAAGGCGGCCACCTCCGGCTTCATTGCGATGATCGTGTCCGCCGCCTGCTGCAACTCGGCCGGATCGGTCGAATTGACCTTGTGGCCATTCAGCATGAGCCCGACCGCCAGGACCTCGCGCATGTCGTCGAGCAAGGTGAACTTGAGCTTCTTCTCCTTGACCGTCGCGATCAGGTCCTTCCATCCGCTGATATCCTTGCCGAGGATTTTGCGGTTGTAGAAGATGCCGACGGAACCAAAGGCGTAGGGGAGGCAATATTCGCCTTTCGGATCGCTCTTGGCGCGCAGAAACGTCGGGTCGATGTTCTTGAAACCCTCGTAAGTGTCGATGTCCGTCTTTTCCAGCAGGTCCAGCTTGGACATGATGTCCTGCATATGCACGGACGGAAAGACAATGTCGTAACCGGTCGCACCGCTCTGGATCTTCGCCAGCATCTCCTCGTTCGAGGAATAGGTAGACAGGTTCACCTTGACGCCGGTCTCCTCTTCAAATTTCTGGAGCACGGCCGGATTGATGTACTCTCCCCAGTTGTAGATATTCAGTTCGGCGGCAATGCCGGACGCCGGCATCGCAAGCAGCGCGGAAAACGAAAACGCCGCTCCGGCGGCCAAGCGGGCTGTCCAGGCCCGAAACTTGTTTTGCATCGACAGTCTCCTCTGATGGTCATGGCCTTCACGGCCTCGGCGGCCCTTTTTCCTTTGGGCCGATCTTCCGTCACGGCTCTTGTGGCCGTTGACTTCGATGATCAAATGGTATCCAGTTATCCAAAACGCACAAGCGTTATTTTGATAACATTCGGGGAACTACCATGCAGCAATCCATCGTTCGACTGGAGGGGGCGGCAAAAACCTTTCCGACCCCGGAAGGCAAGAGCATCGTCGCGCTCGACAGGATCGGTCTCGACGTCCGCCGAAACGAATTCCTGACCTTGCTCGGCCCGTCCGGTTGCGGCAAAACCACGCTTCTGCAGGCGATCAGCGGCTTCGTCGAACTCGACGCGGGGCGAATCCTGATCGACGGCGAGGACATGACCGAGCGCCCGCCCTACCGTCGCCCTGTCAACACCGTGTTCCAGAACTACGCCTTGTTTCCGCACATGACGGTCGGCGAGAACACCGCCTACGCCCTCGAAATCGCGGGCGTAGGCAGGGAAGAGCGACGTCAGCGTGTTGCGGCCGCCCTGCGGATGGTCGGGCTCGAAGGCATGGAAGGCCGCCGCCCTCGCCAGCTTTCCGGCGGCCAGCAGCAGCGCGTCGCGTTGGCGCGCGCCATCATCGCCCGCCCGAAATTGCTCCTGCTCGATGAGCCGCTCTCCGCGCTGGACAAGAACCTGCGCCAGGCGATGCAGATCGAATTGAAGACGCTGCAGCACGAACTTGGCATTACCTTCATCTTCGTCACCCACGACCAGCAGGAGGCGCTGACCATGTCGGATCGCGTGGCGGTGCTTTCCGGTGGACGCATCCAGCAGCTCGACACGCCGCGCAACATCTACGACCATCCGGTCAACAATTTCGTCGCGACCTTCGTTGGCGCAAGCAACCTTTTCGAGGGAGAGCTCGATGGCGACAACCTCCTGATCGGCGATGGTACCGCCATCCATCACCGGCAGGGGCCATCCTCCGGAGCCGCCACGGCGCTCATCCGACCGGAGCAGTTCCTGCTGGCGGATCACGACGGATTGCCGACACTCGACATCGAACTCGAGCAGATCGTCTTCGTCGGCTCGTCCTTCGAACTCTTCGGCCATACCTCTCAGGGGCGCAAGGTGATGGCGGAAATACCGGCAAGCCGGCGCAACCTCGTCGGAGAGATCGAGCAGTCACGAAAGGTTCGCCTGTCCTACGATCCGGATGCTGTTCACCTCATCCGGCCGGAAGCGGGAGTTGCATGATGTCGCTTGCCAGCTCCTCTACAGCGCAATCCCGCAGCGCAGCGGCGGCCGGTCTCTCGGTCAAGGCGCGCCGCCGCCTGCAGCTTGCGCTTCTGATCGGCCCCGCCTCGATCTTTCTCGCCGTCTTCTTCCTGGGTCCGCTCGCCATCATGGTGGTGACCAGCTTCCTGGCGCCTGGCCTCTATGGCGGCGTGGAATGGACCTTCTATCCGCACAGTTTCGGCCGCATCCTCGGCTTTGCCGACCCGATGTTCGAAGACTTCGATCCGGTCTACATCCAGATTTTCCTGCGGTCGCTGGGAATAGCGGGACTGACGGTGATCGCCACGCTGCTCGTCTGTTATCCCGCGGCTTTCTGCATCGCCCGTCTTTCGGACCGCTGGAAGAATTTCTGCCTGTTCCTGATTACCTTGCCCTTCTTCACCAGCCTGATCGTGCGGCTGTTCATCTGGGTGCTGATCCTTCGCCAGACCGGGCTCGTCAACGAGGTGCTGCTGTGGACCGGCATTATCTCCCGGCCGCTCGAACTCATCTATACCGACGGCGCGATCATCGTCGGCATGGTCTACGTCTTCATACCCTTCATGTTCATGCCGATCTATGCCAGCGTCGAGAAGCTGGACTGGACACTTGTCCGCGCGTCGCTCGATCTTGGCGCGGGACCGGTCCGCACCTTCCTGCGCATCGTCCTTCCGCTGACGGCGCCCGGCATCGCCGGCGGGGCGGTCATCGTTTTCATTCCAGCGCTTGGAAATTTCATCGTTCCCGCCGTACTCGGCGGCGCCAAGGTGATGATGTTCGGCAACCTGATCGAGCAACAGTTTCTCTCGGCGCGCAACTGGCCGTTCGGCTCCGCACTGGCGATGATGGTGATGGCGGTCATGCTGGTGATGCTCTTCGTCTACGTCGCCGTATCCGGGCGGGGCGGCGCGAACGCCGCGGCCGGACGTTGAGGAGGACGCCCATGAAGATCGCCCGCTCCCTCTTCCGCGGCAGCCTTATTGCCTATACCGCCCTGTTCTTCGCCTTCATCTATGTTCCCCTGGCGCTGATCGCCGTCTACTCGTTCAACGCCAACCCCGTGAACATGATGACCTGGACCGGCTTCACCACAGAGTGGTACGCCCAGGTGCTGGGTTTCAAGACAACGGTCTCCGAGAACGCGCTCTACATCGAATCGACGGGCCAGCTGCTTGAAGCTGTCTGGAACAGCCTGTTGATCGCTTTCTCCACAACCGCGATCGCCACGGTCTTCGGCACCGGCCTTGCAATCGCGCTGCACCGTTTCTCCTTCTGGGGAGATCGGCTTTACCGCACCTTCCTTTTCATGCCGATGCTGATGCCCGATATCGTGCTCGGCATCGCGCTCCTGATTTTCTTCGTCAATTCGGGCATCGGCCTTGGTGTGACGACGATCATCATCGGTCAATGCACCTTCCTGATTTCCTACGTCTTCATTGTGGTTTCGGCGCGCCTTGCCGGCATGGACCGGACGCTGGAACATGCCTCCGCCGATCTCGGAGCGAACGAGTGGACAACGTTCCGCCGTGTCGTTCTTCCGCAGCTTCTGCCCGGCATCGTCGGCGGCGCTCTGCTCGCCTTTATCATCTCGATGGACGATCTGGTGATCACCTACTTCATCGCCGGTGTCGATGTGACGACCCTGCCGATGTTCATTTTCGCCATGCTCCGCCGGGGTATCAAGCCCGAGATCAATGCGATCGCGGTGATGATGCTCTCCTTCTCCTTCGTAATCGCCTCACTCGGCCTCTACCTTCGCTCAAGACAGAAGTGACCCATGGACGCGCAAGACAAAAAGAACAGCAAACTTCGTGCCCGCGACCTCGGTTTACCCTATTGCGGGCGAACCGGACGCTATAACGCGATCACCGATGTGGCCGGAATAGAAGTCGGTTTCCACACGATCATCGAAGACACGCCGCGCCCCGGCAGGAAGAAACCCGTGCGCACGGGCGTCACCGCGATCCTGCCCCATGCCGCTTCGCCGACGCCGGTTCCGGTTTACGCCGGCGTGCATCGGTTCAACGGCAATGGGGAAATGACGGGAACACACTGGATCGAAGACGGGGGCACTTTCCTCGGGCCGGTGATGATCACCAACACACATGCCGTTGGAACCGCCCACCAGGCAACGATCAAATGGATGCTCGACCGTTACGCGTCGACCTACGACACAGACGATTTTCTCTGGCTGATGCCGGTCATTGCCGAGACCTACGACGGTGTTCTGAACGACATCAATGGCCTGCCGCTGACCGAGGCGGACGTTCACCGCGCATTGGACCGCCTGTCTTCCGGTCCCGTGCCGGAAGGCAACTGCGGTGGCGGCACGGGCATGATCACCTACGGCTTCAAGGGCGGCACCGGCACCGCGTCCCGCGCGGTCGAATTCGGCGGGCGCGAATACACCATCGGCACGCTGGTACAAGCCAATCATGGGCAGCGCGACTGGCTGACGATCTGCGGTGTGCCCGTCGGGCAGCATCTGCGCGACGGCACGCCGCAAAGCCAGTTGCAGGAGCGCGGCTCGATCATCGTCGTCATCGCCACCGATCTCCCGATGGCGCCCCATCAGTTGAAACGCCTGGCCCGCAGAGCGGCGATCGGCATCGGTCGAAACGGCACGCCCGGGGGCAACAATTCCGGTGATATTTTCCTGGCGTTCTCGACGGCCAACGCCCATCCCATGGCGCACAAGGCGCCCCCCACCCTGGCAATCGAAATCGTCAATGACGAACATCTCGATCCGGTTTACCTCGCCGCCGTCGACAGCGTCGACGAGGCAATCGTAAACGCGATGCTGGCTGCCGAAACATTGGGTGGAACGCAGTTCGACCGTTTCCGAATTGACGCGATCGACCCTGGCGAGCTCATCCGGACGCTCAACCTGTATGGACGCACGACACTTCGCTGCTGAAAATTGCTTGAGCGTCCGTTGGCACGATCATTGGGCGCGCTTTTCGACATGCGGACTGCGAGGTCTTGCAGCGCTCAAGGCCAAAACCAGCGCCACGAAACGAAGAACCAATCCGGAGCACGGAGTCCTTCCAGCGACTACCTTGGCGCAATGTGCAAGTCACATGGCATTGAATGCCAATGCAATGGCGGTTGGCCGCCTTTAGTCTCGGTTTCAGAAAAGCCGCCGCTTCGCAACGGCGACTTTGACCAACCGTTCGAATAAAGGAACCGTTCAAATGGCCGCAAAAGTCGCACTCGTCACCGGTGCCTCCTCGGGTATCGGCGAAGCCACCGCCCTCAAGCTCAGGAGCCTTGGCTACATGGTCTACGCCGCCGCGCGGCGTCTTGACCGCATGCAGCACCTGGCCAAATCCGGTATCAAGCTTCTCGCAATGGATGTCACCGACGATGCTTCCATGCAGATGGGAATTAACGCGATCATTGCCGAAGCGGGTCGTATCGATGTGCTCGTCAATAATGCGGGCTACGGCTCCTACGGCGCTGTCGAGGATGTTCCGATGGATGAGGCGCGCGCGCAACTCGACGTCAATGTCTTTGGCGCGGTCAGGCTGATCCAGCTTGCTCTGCCTGGCATGCGCACGCGGCGGTCGGGCACCATCGTCAACATCACCTCGATGGGCGGCAAGATCCATACGCCGCTCGGCGCCTGGTATCACGGTAGCAAGTTTGCGCTTGAAGCGATCAGCGATTGCCTCCGCATGGAGTTGCAGCCGTTCGGCATCGACGTGGTCGTCATCGAGCCGGGCGGTATCGGAACCGAATGGGCGGGCATTGCGGCGGACAAGTTGCGCCAGACCTCCGGTCAGGGGCCGTATGCCGTACAGGCGAACGCCATGGCTCAATCCATGGCCGGCGAAGATAACCGGAAGCGCCTGTCACCGCCACAGATCATTGCCGACACAATCGCAAGGGCCGCAACTGCAGCCAGGCCCCGCACGCGTTATGCCATCGGCTTCGGCGCCAAGCCTATGATCTTCTTGCGTCGCATTCTCTCGGATCGCACTTTCGACGCTATGATGCGGATGGCGACCGGGATTTCCAGAGCGTTGAAAGCTCAAAAGGCATAAGAGGAGCGACGATGGCGCAGACCGACACATGCAAGATCCCGCTGGCATTCTGGCGGGCGATCGAGGGGCTCGGCATCCGTCCTGCCGCGTTGTTGCGGCAGGCCCGATTGCCGGCCACGCTGCATCTCGGCGGTCAGGCCTTCGTGACATCGGCGCAGTATTTTGCATTGATGCAGGCGCTCTCGGATCTGTCGGGCGATCCGATGCTTGGCATACGCATGGTGCAGACGGTCGACACCGCTGTCCATCCACCGTCGAGCCTCGCAGCTTTCTATGCCCGCGACTATCGGGACGGACTGGCCCGTCTTGCTCGCTTCAAGCGACTGTGCACACCGGAACAACTGCATATCGTCGAGGCCAACGGAGAGTGCACAATCTCCGCCGAATGGCCCTTCGCTACGGGAATTGAGCCTGCCATTTCCGTCGACATCACATTTGCGACGCTTGTGGAAATGGGGCGGCGCGCGACCAGGCAAGCGATCGTGCCACGACGGCTGGATCTGGCCAGACCGGTTCCGGTGAGCGCGGCCTATGCGGAGTATTTTGGCTGTCAGGTCCGCACGGGGGCGGCACGCAACCTGCTGGTGCTCGACGTTGCCGATCTCGACAGGCCCTTCCCTGGCCACAATCCCGATATGCTGGAGATGCTGACGCCGGCGCTCAGCGCCGCGCTCGGCGAACTGGAGGTGCAAAGCTCCGTCGCTGAACAGGTGAAGATCATTTTAAAGCGCAGTCTGGCAAGCGGCCAGCCGGGCCTGTCCGACGTGGCGAGGCAATTGGGCATGAGTGAACGCACCCTCCAACGGCGCATCACCGAGACGGGCTCGACGTTCCGTGACCTCTTGTCGGCCGCACGCCGCGATCTGGGCCGCCATCTGCTTGCTGACCCGACGACCGACATCGACGAGGTCGCTTGCCTGCTCGGCTATCAAGACACGACCTCCTTTTATCGCGCCTTTCGCGAATGGGAAGGCATGCCGCCCAACCGCTGGCGTGAAATGAACGCAGCCGGAGCTGACACCATGAAAACAGGCGGTTTTCATTGAACGAGGGCTTTCATGCGAAGAGACCGGCGTGCCGGAACCTGCCGAGGGATGCATCGCATCCTTCTTGCCAGCAGCGCCGCCTTGGTGATGATCTCCGCTTCAACTGCCTTCGTACGAAAGCTTGCTCAGCGACTGAAAGAAAAAGATATGCGGTTCGCACTGAAAGCGGTTTCTGCCGAACAGGCATTGTACGACAGGATTGCCACATTGCACTATAGCTGCACGCGGCGCGCTTCCAAGGATTTGCCATCGAAAAGGCAAATGGCGGACAGAGAGTTCTTAAAGCGTAGCGTAAGCAGGCAACTCGCCTTTTCCTGTTGAGACGGCAGCGATTCGCAAGGCTTTGAGACGTTAGAGCGGCCGTTTGCTTGGGAATTTTAAAAGAGGCTACCCTGCTTTGGCGGCTCGGTCTTCTGTTTTGGCGCGCGCTTTTTCGGCGCCGTTTCTGCCGGCGTCGTTTCGCCAGTGACTGCCGAGACGCGGCCGTCGGCGAACTGGATGGAGATCGCCTCATGCGGGCCGACAGCGGTGGCGCGTGACAGGGGCCGGTCTTCGGCGTCGCGAATCACCGCGTAGCCGCGTTGCAGCACATTTTTGTAGGACAGCGATTCCAGGACACGGTTTTGCGCCTGCGTATCGGCGCGCATCCGGGCGAGCCGATGCGCCAGCGCGGTATCGGCATGACGCATGAGATTGGCCAGCCGTTCGGCAAATCGCGCCGTCTGGCTTTGCAGGCGCGCCGGGACGAGGCCGAGCACGGCGTCGGCACGGCGCAGGCGCGCACGGGCATCGTCCGTCCGACGCTCGACGAAACGTTCGATGCGCTGCAGACGATCGTTCAGGCGCTGGCGACGCTCGGCGATACGAACCGACAGCATGTCCGGGCGAAGATGGGCGGCGACACGCTCGAAGCTGCGGCGCTTGTTGAGCGCCGTCATCGACAGGCCGCGACCGAGACCTGCGGCGGCTTCGTCGAAGCGACGGCGCGGCAGCGCCAGCAGCTGGTCGAGCGAAGGCAGCGCCCGCACCAGCGAACGAACCTCCTGCCTGCGGCGATCCATGTGGCGCGACGTCGTTCCCTGCAAGCGGGCAGCAAGGCTTGAAACCTGCGCCTGCAATTCGGCCTTCACAGGCACGGCCATTTCCGCCGCGCCGGTCGGGGTCGGCGCACGGACATCGGCGGCATGGTCGATCAGCGTCCAGTCGGTCTCGTGGCCGACAGCGGAGATCAGCGGAATGGCGCTTTCCGCCGCCGCCCGTACGACGACCTCGTCGTTGAAGCTCCAGAGATCTTCGAGACTGCCGCCGCCGCGGGCGACGATCAGCACATCCGGGCGCGGGATCGACCCGTCCGGCGTCATGGCATTGAAGCCCCGGATGGCATTGGCGACTTCGTTGCCGGAGCCCTCCCCTTGCACCTTGACAGGCCAGACCACGACATGCACCGGAAAGCGATCGGAGATGCGATGCAGGATATCGCGAATGACCGCCCCGGTCGGCGAGGTGACGACACCGATGACGCGCGGCAGGAAGGGCAGCGGCCGCTTGCGGTCGGCATCGAACAGGCCTTCGGCGGCGAGCTTGCGCCGCCGCTCTTCCAGAAGCGCCATCAGCGCGCCGGCGCCGGCGGGCTCCAGGCTTTCGATGACGATCTGATATTTCGACGAACCGGGAAATGTCGTGACCTTTCCGGTGGCAATGACTTCCATACCCTCTTCCGGCCGAACCTTTAGCCGGCTCATCGTGCCTTTCCAGATGACGGCATCGATGCGGGCGCGATCGTCCTTCAGCGAGAAATAGGCATGACCCGAGGAATGCGGGCCGCGATAGCCGGAAATTTCGCCGCGCACCCGCACCTGGTCGAAGGCGGTCTCGACCGTGCGCTTGATGGAGCCGGACAGTTCCGAAACGGAATATTCCGTCAGGTTGGAGGGCGTGTCGGTGTCGAAGAGATTGCTCATGCGGCAAAGTCTAGCGGATCGCCGGCGCGGCGGCAGCAAGAAAGCGCCGGCCTTTTCCATTCTGCACGGGATTCGCGCGCAGCGTCTGCCAAAAAACATCCCCTCTCGTCCTCATGGTCCCAACACGGGGGAAGATGACGCCGATGACACACCAACCCGAAAGGACCGCCATGCTCGACCGATTTGCCAATGTCCAGCCTTCGCTTTCCGGCCCGGCGCTGACCGCCTTTGCCGTCACGCCCGATGACGGCGCCGATCTCGCCGAGGCGAGCCGCGCGATCTATGTCGGATCGGCCGGCAATCTCAGCGTGAAGATGCTGTCCGGCGAGGTTGTCACCTTTGCCGGGCTTGCCGCAGGCGCGCTTTTGCCGGTGCGCGTGTCGCGGATTCGCGCCACCGGAACCACGGCCGGGAATATTATCGCGCTTGCGTGAACTTCCCGCGCATTAAAACGTTAGGTGAGATGCGCTCTACCGAAAGCATTTGTTAGCAAGGCCGGGGCAATATTCCCCGGCTACAAGCAGCAAGGGGGTTGAGCATGATCTTTTTGACGAGCATGGCAATCGGCTTTGCCGCGGGACTGATGCGCTCGGTCACGGCGGCGCTTGCTGCGGCACTCCTCATCGTTGCCGCCTATGGCGGCGCGTCCATGCTATCAGGTTTGATTGCGGTGCGTTGGCTGGTCTATGCCATCCTCGGCTTCAACCTTGGCATTCTTCTCATGGTTCTCGGCCTGCTGGCAATCGACAGCCTCCGCCCTGCCGAAAAGCACTGGGACGCCTGAGCCTATTCGGGCCGTATCCTGAACAGCTGTAACGGCCCATCCTGCGTGCCGGAAACCGGTTCGAGATAGTCGGGCACCTTTCCTTCCGCCAATTGTCCGTAAAGCCCTTGCGGTTCCAACTTGGCGAAATTCGTCGTTTGCCACTCGTTCCGGCAAAAGGCGAGCAGGCCGGCCCCGGCGCCGCGCAAAAAAGCTTCCGCCTGCTTCGGCTTCGACAAGCCGATATAGATTTCCGTGAGAATGCCGCCCTGGTTGCGATGATAGGGAGCCGTCACGACCCGGTGGCTGGTATAACGCAGGATCGACGCGCCGAAATCGACAGGCGCGACGACGGTGGTCGGCGGGATCGACGCCAGAGACGCGAAGGCCGCTTGCCCGGTGCAAGATGGCGCATTGCGCGCCTCCACCTGTGGCGACAGGCGTTCGACGATGCCCTTGACGCCCTCGCTGGCGATCAGCCCGCCCAGCGCCCAGGCCGAAGGCAGAGCGGCGAACGCCATGGCGAGATAGAGGAAATTCGCGCCCATATGCTGCGGATTGGCATGAACGACGCGGCGCAGGTCGATCAAAAGCATCGCGAAGGGCAGGATGCCGAGCAGATTGGCGAAGGTCGCGCCCCGCACCTGCAATGCCGCGACAAGCCAGCTGACACCGATGAGCGCGGCCAGAACGAGCGCGGTCTCCTTGCGCCGCCCTGTCATCGCGAAGAAAACCGAAATGGCGAAGGCGACCGCGCCGACCCCATAAAACGCGCCCCAGGCGGAGGGATCGAGCCGGGCAACGGCAACGACCGAGCGTGCTTCCGTGACATTGGAAAGCCACAGGCGCGTGACCATCGGATCGAGATCGGCCAGCGGATTGCCGAGGCATTTTGGCGCGATCAGGATGGCGGTTGCGGCAACTGCTGCGCCGACGGCGCCAAGGGCGACCAGACGCGCCGAAAAACCGGAGCGTGCGGGGAGAAAGGTCACGGCGATCAGGCCAAGGCCGCCGGCGGCGATAATCGAATAAAAGCCGAGCGACAGGTTATCGCAGGTGACGGCGCTGTAGAGCGACGGCGGCACCGTGGCGAAGAAGGCGGCGGAGACCATGCCCACCAGACCAGCGCAATAGGCGCGCGCCGCCTTGGCGAAGGCCGCACCGTGCCAGCCCCAGAGAAAAGCGACGATCATGCTCGCCGCCGCCACATGCAGCACCGTTTCCGCGCCGATGGCGACGGCAAGTCCGGCCGCAATTCCAGCAAGCGCGAAGCTGGCCGGCCTCTTGCGCGGATCGACCAGCATGGCGGTCATGGCCGCGATCAGCACCATCTGGACATTGTGATGATCGATCGAGCCGGGCAGGAACCGGTTTCCTGTCACCAGAAACAGCATCGTCAGCCCAAGACTGACATGCATGACCGCAACGCCACCGATCCGTCGTCCGGCCAGCCCCATCGCCGCGAGCAGCAGGACCGCGAGAAACAGCGGCCAGACAGTCACCGCCATCGCTTCCGCCCGCTCATGCGGCAAAAACAGATCGAAGGTGGAGATGAGATTGGCAAGCGGCAGGTCGATCAGCCGCGACCAGTGCATCAGCGTGCCATCGCCGAGGCCGAGGCGATATTGCATGAGATCGAACCAGCCCTGGCCGCCAAGCAGATCGCGAACTTCGACGAGCCGCATGACGTCGTCATTGTCGGTTCCGAGATAATCGGCGGCATTCGGCAGGTTGAGGACAACCAGCGCCAGGATCGTCACGACCCCGTAAGCGACAATGGCCGCGGGCAGACGCGACAGCAACGAGACGATGCGACCGGCATTCGGCTTCGCCACGGCCGGACCGGCATCTTCGGTCGTCGCACACGCATTCGTCATGCCGGTCTTCCTTTTCCGCCTCCCTTTTGCGCCATGGGAGGCTCTGCCGGAAACCATGCCTTAACCTTCTCAAGAAATAGTAAAAACCGCCTGGCGGCATGGGCGGCCGGCAATAGTTTTGCGTCGAGGACATCATGACGGATGCCGAGCCCGGCTCGCCGCAGATCGCGGTGCTGATCCCCTGCTATAACGAGGCGGGCACCATCGCCTCCGTCGTGCGCGGTTTTCGCGCGGCCCTGCCTGCGGCGCGCATCCATGTCTACGACAATAATTCCACCGACGGCACCGCCTTGCAGGCGATGCTGGCAGGTGCCGCCGTCACCCGCGAGCGGCGGCAGGGCAAGGGCAATGTCGTGCGCCGCATGTTCGCCGATATCGAGGCCGACATCTACCTGATGGCCGATGGCGACGGCACCTATTCGCCCGACGATGCCGAAGACCTGATCCGCACTCTGTTGACCGAAGGCGCCGACATGGTGGTCGGCACGCGCCGCAACGTGCATTCCGACGCCGGCCGCAACGGCCATGCCTTTGGCAACCGGCTGTTCAACCGGCTTTATCGCGGCATTTTCGGCAATGAGTTCACCGATATCTTTTCCGGCTACCGCGCCTTCTCGCGCCGCTTCGTCAAAAGCTTTCCGGCAATCTCCGCCGGCTTCGAGATCGAGACGGAAATGTCCGTGCATGCCTCGCGGCTGAAACTGCCGGTCAGCGAACTGGAACTGGATTACGGCCGCCGCCCGGAAGGCTCGCATTCGAAACTCTCCACCTTCCGCGACGGCGCAAAAATCCTCTGGATGTTCGCCATGCTGATGAAGGAAACCCGGCCCTTTGCCTTCTTCGGGGCGCTGGGAACGGCGGTGATGGCGGCAAGCCTTGCCTTCATGACGCCGGTGCTGATCGAATTCTTCCAGACCGGTCTCGTGCCGCGCATGCCGACCTGGGTTCTCTCCATGGCGCTGATGATGATCGCCTTCATCCTCTTCGCCGCCGGCGTCATCCTCGATTCCGTGGCGCGGGCGCGGGCGGAGCTTTTGCGGCTGCATTACGTCAACCTGCCCGCCGGCAGGGATCGCCTGCCCGAGGCGCGCACCGCCTCCACCTCTACCCGGGCGGACAGAGCGGCCTGAACGGAAAGCGACCATGAACCGGGAAACCACCAACCGCATCCGTTTCGTCATCGAAGACGTCATGCCGCCGATCCTGCGCGATTCCGCCGCCTTCCGCTGGATGGCGCGGCTTGCCTGGGGCGATCACATCAACCATCTCGCCCGTTTTCGCGAGCGCGCGCCCTTCCTCACCGCAGCCGAATACGAAACCCTCTACCGCAATCATCCGCGCGTGCATCAGGGCACCGACAATTCAGCGGCCACCATCCGGCGCATCAATGCCTCTGTCATCGGCGACAGTCTCTGCGATGTCGGCTGCGGCACCGGTGCGCTGCTTTCGCATATCCAGACGGCGCATCCTGACATCCGGCGCCTGACCGGCGTCGATTTCGTCGTCGAGGATGCCGCGGCCCTGCCCGGCATCGAATATGTCGCCGCCCGCATCGAGGAACTGCCGTTTGCCGATGGCGAGTTCGATACCGTCGTCTGCACCCATGTCATCGAGCATCTGCTCGACTACCGTCAGGCGATTGCCGAACTCAGGCGTATCGCGCGGCGGCGGCTGATCATCGTCGTGCCGCGCGAGCGCGAATACCGCTACACGTTCAACCCGCATTTCAATTTCTTCCCCTATACCCATTCCTTCCTGCGGGCCGTGCATCCCGTGCCGGAACGGTTCGAATGCATCGATATCGGCCGCGACATCTTTTATTGCGAAGAGAGGGAATAGAGCGATGTTTCCCACACTTCCGGCCGGCATCTGGATGGGGCTTCTCGGCACGCCGCTGCTGATCGCTACGGGCCAGGTGCTGTTCAAGCTGACGAGCGCCTCGGCGCCAGGATTCGGATTTCGCGGCCTGCTGCAGCTCGCCCTCAATCCGCTGCTGATTGCGGCGCTCGCGCTTTACGGCATCGGCACGCTGATCTGGATCTACGTGCTGAAATCCGTGCCGCTGACGCTCGCCTATTCCTTCATGGGGCTGACTTTCTGCTTCGTGCCATTGTTGGCGCAAGTCTTTCTCGGCGAGACACTCACCTTGCGCTACGCGATCGGCGCAGCGCTGATCGTCGCCGGCATGCTGGCGATCAACAGCTGATGGGGCGTTATCTCGGCGTGTTTCTGGCGGCGCTGGCGGCGGATGTCGCCGTCTGGCACCTGCTGTCCTATCGGGTCCAGACAACCATGCTGATCGGCGGGGTGGCTGGCCTTGTCGTGGCGCTGGCCATCGTCCAGCTTTCCGGCCTGCAACGGCGCGCGCGCCATCTGCTGACGATCAGCCTCGTTTTGTCGACGCTCATGTCGCTGGCGCTGATTCTTCTGCTACCGCTGCTTCAGCCCCTGGCAGCGCGGGCGTTCTCCGCCCTCGCTGCTTTCGGTTTCGCGCTCATCGGTTTCGCGCTGTATATGCGCACCCCGAAAGATTAGACCGCTTCCCAGCCGTCTTTCTCGCTGGCGCGATAAATGGCGTCGATGAACGTCTGGTTCAGCTTCGAGCTTTCCAGCGACACGACCTCTTCCTTTTCACCCATGGCCGCGCGGGCAAACGCCTCGGCCTCGCATTTGTACTGCCGGCTGTCGGGGAAGCGGAAGATGCGGGATTCGCCGTGGTTGCGGTTGGTGAGCTCGACTTCTTCCGCGCCGTAGCGGTCTGCATTGAAGGGGGACTTCACCTCGATGAAGCCTTCCGTGCCATGGAAGACCATCACCTGGCGATTGGCGAGCTGGGTGGAGATGTAGAAGCTCAGTTCGAAGCTCTCGAATTCGGCCTTGACGCTCGAGTAGATGTCGGTGCCGAATTCCGGATCGCGCTCGGTGACCGCCTGCACGCGCTTCGGCTCTTCGCCGGTCGCAAAGCGGGTGGTGATCGTCGGGTAGACGCCGATATCCGGCAGGCCACCGCCGCCAAGCGCCGGGATATTGCGCATATTGCCGGGATCGCGGTTGAAATAGGTAAACGCGCCCTGCACATGGCGCAGCTTGCCGATCGCGCCCTCCTGCAGCAGCGAGCGCACCTTGCGCCACACCGGGGCATAGGTGACCATGAAGGCTTCGGTGACGACCACCTTGTTGCGGTCGCGGGCGGCGATGACGGCGTCGATCTCATCGGCCTTCAGCGCCAGGGGCTTTTCCACCAGTACATGCTTGCCGGCATCAGCTGCCTTGATCGCCCATTCGACATGCTGCGAGGTCGGCAGCGGGATATAGACCGCGTCGATTGCATCCGACGCCAGCATCTCCTCATAGGAGCCGAAAGCATGCGGCACGGAAAAGCGGTCGGCCATGGCGCGCGCCCTGGTCAGATCGCGGCTGGCGATGGCGGTGACGACGCAGTTTTCCGCATCCTGGATGGCGGGCACGACCAGCTCGACACCGATCTTGGCGGTGGACAGAATTCCGAAACGCAGCATCTTTTCCTCCAGAAGCTTTTTGGCTGGCGGCACCTTATTAAGCCGGCGACGACGATGCAATCCACGCGGCCGCTTTCGCACCCGCTTCACGCGAATGCGACTGGAAAGCTGCCTGCCGGAGCGCTAGCTTCCCGCTCGACGACCGGCGCTTTCCCGCGCCGATGTAAAGCTAAGGAGTGAACGGAATGGAATTGCGACCACTCGGCCGGACCGGCCTGAAAATTGCGCCGCTGGTGTTCGGCGGCAATGTGTTCGGCTGGACGGCCGACGAAAACACCTCGTTTTCCCTGTTGTCGCGCTTCTTCGAGGCCGGCTTCAACACGGTCGATACGGCAGACGTCTATTCCTCCTGGGCGCCCGGCAATTCCGGCGGCGAATCCGAGACGATCATCGGCAAGTGGCTGAAATCCGGGGCGGTCGTGCGTGACGAGGCAATCATCGTCACCAAGGTCGGCTCCGATCTCGGCGAGGGCCGCAAGGGCCTGTCGCAGAAATGGATCATGCAGGCCGTCGAGGATTCTCTGAAGCGTCTGCAGACGGATTACATCGACCTCTATCTCTCGCACTGGCCGGACGCCTCGGTGCCCTACGAGGAAACACTGGCCGCCCACACGAAACTCAAGGAACAGGGCAAGGTGCGCGCCATCGGCGGCTCCAATCTCGACGCCGCCCAGCTCCAGGCCTCGCTCGATGCGGCGGCGGCAAACGGCGTGCAGCGTTACGACGTGCTGCAGCCGGAATATAATCTCTACGACCGCGGCGGCTTTGAAGGCCCGCTCGCCGATCTGTGCCAAAGCCAGGAGATCGGCGTCATCACCTATTTCAGCCTCGCCTCCGGCTTCCTGACCGGCAAGTATCGCACGGTTGCCGATACGCAGGGCAAGGCGCGCGGCGAGGACGCCGGCAAATATCTCGACGACAAGGGCCAACGCATCCTCGCAGCCCTCGATACCGTCTCCGCAGAAACCGGCGCAAAGCCGGCCGAGATCGCGCTCGCCTGGCTGATGGCCAAACCAGCCGTGACCGCCCCCATCGCCTCCGCCACCAGCCTTTCCCAGCTCGAAAGCCTGATCAAATCCGCCAACCTGTCGCTGAGCTCTGACCAGATCGCCCTGCTCGACAAGGCCGGCGCCTGAAACGAAAAAGGGCGCCGGTCGATGCCGGCGCCCTCTCTATCAGCAATGCCCTGACGGCATCATTCCCACTCGATCGTGCCCGGCGGCTTCGACGTCACGTCGTAGACGACGCGGTTGATGCCGCGGACTTCGTTGATGATGCGGGTGGCGGCGCGGCCGAGGAATTCCATGTCGTAGTGGTAGAAATCCGCGGTCATGCCGTCGACCGAGGTGACAGCGCGCAGCGCGCAGACGAATTCATAGGTGCGGCCGTCGCCCATGACGCCGACGGTCTGGACCGGCAGCAGCACGGCGAAAGCCTGCCAGATGGCGTCGTAGAGGCCCGCTTTACGGATTTCGTCGAGATAGATCGCATCCGCCTCGCGCAGGATCTCCAGCTTTTCGCGGCTGATGCCGCCGGGGCAGCGGATAGCAAGGCCCGGGCCGGGGAACGGATGGCGGCCGATGAACGAATCCGGCAGGCCGAGTTCGCGGCCAAGCACGCGGACCTCGTCCTTGAACAGTTCGCGCAGCGGCTCGACCAGCTGCATGTTCATGCGATCCGGCAGGCCGCCGACATTGTGGTGGCTCTTGATGGTGACCGAAGGGCCGCCGGTGAAGGAGACGCTTTCGATGACATCCGGGTAGAGCGTGCCCTGGGCCAGGAATTCGGCGCCGCCGAGCTTCTTGGCCTCTTCCTCGAACACCTCGATGAACAGGCGGCCGATGGTCTTGCGCTTGACCTCCGGATCGCTCTCACCTTCCAGCGCCGAAATGAAGCGGTCTGAGGCATCGATATGCAGGAGGTGCAGGTTGTAATGCTCGCGGAACATGGCGACGACATCGGCCGCCTCGTTCTTGCGCATCAGGCCGTGGTCGACGAGGATGCAGGTCAGCTGCTCGCCGACCGCCTCATGGATGAGCAGCGCGGCGACCGACGAGTCGACGCCGCCCGAGAGCGCGCAGATCACACGCTTGTTGCCCACCTGCTTGCGGATCGCCTCGACGGCGCGGGCGCGATAGGCCGACATGGTCCAGTCGCCCTTGAGGCCGGCGATGTTGTGGACGAAATTGGCGATCAGCTTGGCGCCATCGGGCGTATGCACCACTTCCGGGTGGAACTGCACGGCGTAATATTTCTTCGCCTCGTTGGCGATGAAGGCATAAGGCGCGTTCGGCGAGGTGGCGACGACCTCGAAACCTTCCGGCAAGGCGGTGACGCGGTCGCCATGGCTCATCCACACCTGATGGCGCGAACCCAGCGGCCAGATGCCGTCGAACAGGGCGCATTCCTTCTCGACGTCGAGGAAGGCGCGGCCGAATTCGCGGTGATGGCCGCTCTCGACCTTGCCGCCGAGCTGGACGCACATGGTCTGCTGGCCATAGCAGATGCCGAAGACCGGCACGCCGCTGTCGAAGATCACCTGCGGCGCGCGCGGCGAGCCCTCATCGACGGTCGAGGCGGGGCTGCCGGAGAGGATCACGGCGCGCGGCTTCAGCCGGGCAAAGCCTTCTTCGGCGGATTGGAAGGGGACGATTTCGCAATAAACGCCGGTTTCGCGGACGCGCCGCGCGATGAGCTGCGTCACCTGGCTGCCGAAATCGACGATGAGAACGGTGTCGGAGGGAGCTGTCTGGGTCATGGCGAGCCTTTAAAGAAATCCGCTGCGACATGCAATCTGCCGCCGGGCTTTATATTGTCCCTGTTGTCCCTCAGAACCAGAAGATCCCGTCTTCCAGTGCCTCGAACAGGCTGTCGACAGCATAAGCCAGCTTGCGGTCGACGACATGCAGATATTCCGTCCAGTCGCCGATATGGCTGAGCTCCGCCTTGCCATCGGAAATGCCGCGCAGGCCGATCAACGGCAAGCCGTAGATTTGGCAGGCGCGCAGCACGGCATAGGTTTCCATGTCGACCATGTCGGCATCGATCATCTCGTAGGCGCGGCCGGAGACCACGTTGGCGCCGGTGGAAAGACGCGCTTCCGGGACGCCCGGAATGCGCAGCGGCAATTCGAGAACCGCCGGCAGGTCGAGAAGCGGCGTGCAGCCCTTTTCGAAACCGAGCGCGGTGGCATCCATGTCGCGATAGGAGACGCTGGAGGCCTGGTAGACTTCGGTGTGCTCCAGCGCCGGCGCGCCGGCCGAGCCGAGCGACACGACGAGATCGGGCAGGTCGTCCGCCGCCTGCAGCCGCGCCAGTTCGCGCGTCAGGGCGATGGCGGCCTCGACCGGGCCGACGCCGGTGAAGAGCGGCGAGAACCGCGTTTCCAGGAAGGCGCCATATTCGGCTTTCACCGCCATGACGAACAGGATCGATTTTCCCGAAATACGCTTCAATTCATAATTCATCATCCGGCAATTCCCTCGCGTCCGCGCACCACCATCATCGTGCCGGTCATCGAGGCGATGAGCTTGGCCGGTCCGTCGCGCAGCGCATAGGCGCGGCCATCGGCGACGATGATGTTGGAGCCGGGTTTCGTCACTTCGCCGCGAAAGAGAAAGCGCTCTCCCCGCCCCGGCGACATCAGATTGACCTTGAATTCGATGGTCAGAATGGAGGCATCGGCATCGATGACCGTATAAGCGGCATATCCGCAGGCGGAATCGAGCGCTGCCGCGACGATGCCGGCATGCAGGAAACCGTGCTGCTGCGTCAGTTTCGGATCGAAATCCAGTTCGATCTCGACCGTGCCATGTTCGATGCGGGTCAGTTCGGCGCCGATGGTTTCCATCGCCGGCTGCCGGGCAAAACTCTGCCGGATGCGTTCGCCGAAATCGCCACTGTCTTCGTCTGCCATGCCTTGACCCCTGTTCGGGCGGACCGTGGCATGGCCTTGCAGCTTCCACAAGCCATCGCCGGGGAAATCAGTTCAGCCAGACGATGGAAGCGTTGAGAAGTGTCGCAAAACCGACCCAGGCGGCATAGGGAACGAACAGGAATGCTGCAATCCGATCGCGCCGCCAGCGTTGCGCGATGAAGGCGAGGATCACCACCAGCAAGGGAACGATGACCACCAGCGCCAGGCGCGCATTTTCCGCGCCGAAGAAGGCCGGCGACCAGAGGAAATTCAAGAGGAGCTGCACCAGCCAGAGGCCGAAAGCGCTCGAAAAGCCATCGCGCAGGAAGGTGCGGGCGCCGGCAATGCCGATCATGATGTAAAGGATCGACCAGACGGGGCCGAAAATCCAGTTCGGTGGATTGAAGGGTGGCTTGGCGAGCGACTGATACCATTCGCCCGGCAGAAAATTGAGCCCGATGAGCAGGCCGCCGCCGAGCACGATGGCGATGAAGACAAGATGAGTGACGATTTTTTGCATGGACAAGCATCTAGGGCGCGGCGGATGCTTTGCGAGTGCGCCGCCGGAGCGCTTCAGAGCCGGCGCGGCAGGCGGACGATATGCTGGTCCCAGGCGACATCGCTTTGCGTGTCCAGCATAAGGCCATCATAGGAGGACACGGCAAAACCGATGCGGGCGGCGGCGATGCCGGCTGCATCCGGGCGGATCGAACTTTGCAGCACGCGGCCGCTTGCGGCATCGATGGTCACAGCCGCACCGCCGACCGGCGAGGTCACGCCGACAAGGCCCAGGCGGCGATTGACGGCGATGGCCCCAACGTAATTGCCGAGCGCCTGCACTATCTCGTGCGGCAGGTCGAGGAAGGTCAGCGGTTCGCCCCGGGAAAAATGGCCGACCAGCGGCGGCGTATCGTTGCGCGGGCCTTCATACTGGCAGGCAAACCAGATCTGGCCACCGGCATCGAGGTCGATATGGCGCGTCGACAATTGCCGCAGCGCATGCGGCAGCGTGTGGCGCTCGATCAGCGCGCCATCGCGGGCATCGATCAGCACCAGTGACGGCTCCATGCGGTCGAGATTGAGTTTGGTGCGGCCGAAATCCGGGTGGGTCTCGATGCCGCCATTGGCGGCGATCAGCATCGCCCCGTCGTCGGAGACCGAGAGATCGTGCGTGCCGATGCCGAAGGCCTCGTATTCGCCGATGCGGGCGAAATTCTCGCGGGCATCGTAAAGGCCGATGACGCCGCGATTGGCGTCGAAATCGTTCTCGCTGGCATAGAGCCAGCGGCCGTCCGGCGAAAAGCAGCCATGACCGAAGAAATGCCGGCCCTCGGGGGCAGCGATGACCACCGGCTCGACCCGGCCGGCAAGATCGAGCACCATGGCGAAGGTGCCTGGGCGGCGGGCAAAGGCGACGGCCTTGGCGGTCGCAGGACAAGCGGCCATGCCATGGGCGCGGGCTGGCAGCGGACTGCGCGCGACGATTTCGCCGCGCTCGGTGACCGTCGCCACGCCATAGGAGCCATCGGCCGCGCGAAAGGCGGAAGCGAAGACGGCGTCGGTACGCTCCAGCGCATACAGCGCACGCGGCGACAGGCCGGCCAGGAAAGCGATGCCGGCGGCCTGCATGAAGCGGCGGCGGTCGATCAGCGGAAGCGCCACCCCCTCAATCCCCGTCGGCGAAGGAAAAACCGGCAGCAAGCCCGATGGCGCCGCCATAACCGTCGTTCAGCTTGGTCAGAAGATCGCGGGTGCCGCGCAGCAGCAGATCCATCTTTTCCTGATCCTTCGGTTCGGCAACCGCCTTGGCGATGTCCGCGTCGACCGTCGGCGCGGTTGCCTGCAGGGATTTCAGCAGCGACACGATCTCGCCGGCAATCGCACGATCGGCGGGATCGAGCACCTGTTCCATGCCGGATTGGACGAACAGGGTTTCGATACCGGCAAGATTGGCGGTGATCGACGGGAAAGTCAGGCCGGCGCGCCAGTAGATCGCCGATTTCGGCCGCACCGGCTTGTCCTTGCCCTTATAGAAGGCTTCCAGCCGCTGGTCGCGCACTGTCTCGACGCCATGAACGAGGATGCCGAGCAGCGCCTGGATCGCCTCGCGACCGTCGCGGAATTGTTCGTTGTCGGGACCGGGCGTCTTCCACTGGTCGGCGATGCCGCCCTTCTTTTCCCAATCGGCCGAAAGCGTGGCGGCGACGGCATCGATATTGCCGGCAATGGCCGCGCCGAAACGGCAGCGGAAACCGTTCTTCTCGCTCTCCAGCACCTCGGCATGACTGCCGTAAAGCACGTATTCGAGGGCGGTAAAGCCCTGCACGGCGACGCTCTTGCCGGCAATGCCATCCGGCGTCGTGTCTTTCTCGTCCTGGCCGGCGATGGCGGCCTGCACCTGCTTCAGGCCCAGACCCTTGCGGTCGGGGAAGAACAGGATGCGCTCGAAGCGGTTTTCCTCCAGCGCCGGGCCGACGCGAACGATCTCGATGCGCGACCAGGCGGAGACGGAATCGGCAAAGCCGGCCCGGGCCTTTGCCAGTGTATCGGCCGAGGGCGCGGCGCAGAGCGCCTTCATCATGCCGGTAAGCGCGGTCGCGCTTTCATGGAATTTTCGATAGCCGGGGCGGATGACCTCGTCGATGGACTTTGCCATGACGGCGGGAACGGCCGCCTCCTGCAATTTCGAAGCGCCGCCTTGAGCAACCGCCGTGAGCGGCATGAGGACAAGGGCGAGAGCGGGCAGCAGGGGCAGACGGGCCATTTACAGCGACTCCAGGAAGGCCAGCAGGGCATCGCGGTCGGCCCGCGACAGGGTGGCGAAAGCGGTGCGCGCCCTTTCCCCCTCGCCGCCATGCCAGAGGATGGCTTCGGTGAGGCTGCGGGCGCGGCCGTCATGCAGGAAGAAGGCCTGGCCGGCGACGGCGCGGGTCAGACCTATACCCCAGAGCGGCGGCGTGCGCCACTCCCGCCCGTCCGCCTCGCCGACGCGCTGGCCATCGGCGAGACCTTCGCCCATGTCGTGCAGCAGGAAGTCGGAATAGGGCCAGATGAGCTGGAAAGCGAGCGCGGGATCGAAGGCATCGCGGCGGGTGACGAATTTCGGGTGATGGCAGGTGGCGCAGCCGGCGGCGTAGAACAGCGTCTTGCCGGCCAAAACTTTTGGATCCGCGACATCACGCCGCGCGGGCACCGCCAGATGTCTTGCGTAAAAACTGGTGAGCCCCAGCACCGGATCGGGCGCCTCATAGGCTCCGAGCTTTTTCTGGACGCCGGTGGGGCGCGACAGGCAGGCCGTCTGACGCTCCGTGCAATCGCCGTAAGGACGGTCGGCGAGCGGCGTCGAAATGCCGATATCGTCGGCGAAGGCGGCGGCGGTCTGTTGTTCGACAGTGGCGTTCTGCGCCTTCCAGCCGAAACGGCCGAGCGCCAGCGCCCCCTTTTCGTCGCGCACCCGGGCCGCCCGGCCGGAAATGCCGTCGCCATCGCGGTCGTCCGGATCGGCCAGCGCCTCGATATCCTCGGGATAGATCGCCTCGATCAGGCCGAGGCCGATCATCGGCGGAGCGATGCGCGCCGAGAGCGTCGTCGCCGGATCGAGCGCGCCGTAGCCCAAAGCCTCCACAGCATAGGCCGGCTTGCGCAGCATGACCGTCTCGCCTTCGGAGAGCGTCACCGGTTCTTGCGTATAGCGCACCGTCACCCGGCCCTCGGCGGCAAGGCCGGGGATCGCCAAATCCTGCAACTGCCGGCCATAGACAGGATCAGGGAAATTCAGCGCCTGATGAACGGCAAGGGTCGCCTTTTCCGCCGGGATTACGGCATCGCGCGCAAGGCGCAACACCATCGACACGGCATCTCCACCTTCGGGCGGATGGCCGCGACCGTCGCGGATATGGCAGCTCTGGCAGGAGCGGGCATTGTAAAGCGGGCCGAGACCGTCCGACGCCAGCGTCGAGGAGGGCGAGGCGACCCATAATTTTCGAAACAGGGCATTGCCGAGGATGAAATCATGCCCGCTCGCCGTATCGAGATTGGCGGAGGGCTTGGAGAAGACATCGCGGCCTTTCACCGTCATCCCGGTGGCGGCCCCGCCCGGCATCGCTTCGAACGGCTCGGCGCGCGAAAAATCCGTGGCCGGCGCGGTGACCGCCAGAACCCGGCTACGATCCTCAGGCGAAAGATCGGCACGCCGCGCCTCATCCGCCGCCATGCCACCGGCTGCGACGGCAAGGAAGACGGCAGCCGGGGTCAGAAACCGGACAAAATGGCGAGGCATCGGCGGCAAGCCGGCCGGAGGCTGACGCCGCCGGCCGTTTTTCCCTTACTTGAAGACGGAGCTCGGATTGTCGAGGCTGGCGGATCCCTCGAGCTTCACCGTTCCGAGATCGAGGGCGGCGATGACGCGTTCGATGCTCTTGGTCTGGTCGACCAGGCCATCGATGGCGGCCTGGACGACGGCATTGCCCTTCTTGTTGCCCTCGGCGATCATCTGGTCATAGGCTTCGACACGCTTGCCGCGATCGGCCATCACGCGCATGGCGTCGAGCGTCGTCTTCAGCTTTGCCTTCATTTCCGCGTCGAGCGCCTTGTCCTTTTCCGCAACCAGTTCGGACAGCGAGGCACCCTTCATCTTGGTGCCGTCGGCGCGGATGTAGTTGCCGTTATAGGCAGAGGCGATGCCAATGGCGTCGTAGAGATGCGAATTATAGGTGTTGTCGGAGAAGCAATCATGCTCCTCTTCCGGATCATGCAGGATGAGGCCGAGCTTCATGCGCTCGCCGGCCAGTTCGCCATAGGAGAGCGAGCCCATGCCGGTCAGAATAGCGACAATTCCCGCCTTGGGATCGGCCGCGACATGCTTGGTCGCCTCGCCTTCCGGCGCCCAGTTGTCCGTCATTTCCTGGAGATCGGCGACGAGCAGCGTCGAGGCGGCCTTCAGGTAGTCGGCGCGACGGTCGCAATTGCCGTTGGTGCAATTTTTCTGGTCGTAGTCGGTATAGGGGCGCTTGCCGGCGCCGGGACCGGTGCCGTTCAGATCCTGGCCCCAGAGCAGGAATTCGATGGCGTGATAGCCGGTGGCGACGTTGGCATCGACATGGCCAGCCTCGTGCAGCGTCTGCAGCAGCTCCGGCGTGATCTTGGATGCATCGACATCCTTGCCGTCGATCTTGATCGTCTTGTTGGCGATGACATTGGCCGTGTAGAGGGCATTCTCGTCGCTTTCGGTGCCGTAGGAAGCATCGACATAGTCGATCAGTCCTTCATCCAGCGGCCAGGCATTCACCTTGCCTTCCCAATCGTCGACGATCGGGTTGCCGAAGCGGTAGACTTCCGACTGCTGGTAGGGAATGCGGGCCGCGAGCCAGGCGGCGCGCGCCGCCTTCAGGGTCTTTTCGCTGGGCTTGGCGATCAGCGCGTCGATCGCCTTGTCGAGCTTCTTCGCTGTCGTCAGCGCATCCTCGAATTTGGCATGGGCGACATCGGTGTAATGCTTGATGACGGCGGCGGCATCGGTGGCGGCCCGCGCCGGCATGGCGAAGGCAGCGGACACGGCAAGCAGCGCCAGCCCGGCGCGCAGCATGGATTTGCGGATCATTCGGCTCTCCTGTGACGGCGGCAAACCGTCCCCTCTATCGGACAGCCGATGTCTTCGCGCAAATCTATAGTGGTGTCAAACTCTCTAGTTTGGAATCATTATTGAAAGCGCGTTCCGAGGCCACCATTGCGGACGGAAAATGAGAACCCGCTTTTTTCGCAAAATGCGTCAGCCACGCTGTAGCAGCGCGAAGAAAAACCCGTCCGTGTCGGTGGAGGCCGGCGTCAGCGTCAGCATGCGGCCGTCACGCGAGCGCGGCTTCGGCGCGACCGCTCCGAAGAGATGCGTCCATTTGTCCAGCGCCGGCACGATGCGGTATTCGGGATGGCGCTCGCAAAAGGCAAGCGCCTGCGCATCGTTTTCCTGCGGCAGGATGGAGCAGGTGATGTAGATGAGGAAACCGCCCGGCCGCACATAGATGGCAGCCTGGTCGAGCGCTTCCTGCTGCTGGGCAAGGCGCTCGTCGAGGTTCTTGGCGGTGAGGCGCCATTTGGTGTCGGGGCGGCGTCGCCAGGTGCCGGTGCCGGTGCAGGGCGCATCGACGAGAACGCGGTCGCATCGCTCCTTCAGCGCATCGAGCGCAGCGCGGCCATCATGGACCTGCACATTACGGGTTCCGGCGCGGCGCAGGCGCTCGATGATCGGCGCGAGACGCTTGCGGTCAGCGTCATAGGCGTGGACCTGACCCTTGTTGTGCATGGCCGCCGCCATGGCCAGCGTCTTGCCGCCACCGCCGGCGCAATAATCCAACACCTGATCGCCTTCGCGCGGTTCGGCGAGATCGGCGACGATCTGCGAACCCTCGTCCTGCACTTCGAACCAGCCTTTCTGGAAGGAGAGTTCGGCCGTGACGTTGGGCAGGCGCGACGGGCCTTCGCCAGCGGGAATTCGGATGCCCTGGCGAGCGATACGCGCGGCCTGCGGTTCGGAGCGCTCCAGCGCCTTCAGAACCTTGGGGCGTTCGGCGCGCAATGTATTGACGCGCAGATCCAGCGTCGGGCGTTCCGCCAGCGCCTTTGCCTCGGCCAGCCAGTCGTCGCCGAAGTTTTCCTCCAGCGCCGGCTGCACCCAGTCGGGGATATCGCCTTGGATATAGGCGGGTGCGTCTTCGAGCTTGCGCGAAGACAGGGCCGCGAGCCATTCCGGCTTCAGCGGTTCGGGGGCGAAGCGGTCGCCCTCCAGTTCGGCGCCGATACTATCCGGCGTCTGGCCCCATTGCCGCAGCATAACGGCATAGCCGAGCGCGGCGGGGCTGTCGTCGTCCAGCAACCAGGCATGGGAGAGGCGCATGCGCAGGGCGTCATAGACGATATTGCCAATGGCGGCCCTGTCCCCGGAACCGGCGAAGCGATGCGCCAGTCCCCAATCCTTCAGGGCGTCCGCCACCGGCCGCTTTCGCGTCTCGATATCGGCAAGCACCTCGATGGCCCCTGCCAGCCGGCCGCCCAAACGCATGACGTCTCTCCTGTTGTCGTTTTTCGGAACATTTCCGAATGGAGGCCGTTTAGAGGTCTCCGGAAACTGCTCCGGCGGTGGTAACCGCGATCAAGAGCGAGAGCAAGTCTTTCCACGGCTTTGCGACTGGCCGTGCGGTGCCGGCATCAGCCGATGACTTCGTAGCAGACCTTGGCGGTGCCGGAGGAGACCATGCCGATGTTCTGGGCGGCGGCCTTGGAAAGATCGAGCACGCGACCCCGGATGAACGGGCCGCGATCGTTGATGCGAACGACGACGCTGCGGCCGTTATTGCGATTGGTGACCTTGAGTTTCGTTCCGAAGCGCAGGGAACGATGCGCGGCTGTCATCAGTCTCGGGTTCATGCGTTCGCCCGACGCGGTTTTCGAACCGAGGGCGTACCAGGAGGCGCCGCCGCAGCCGGTGGCATAGGCCTGGAGCGGAGCGAAAGCGGTGGTTGCAAGAATGGCAGCCGAGACGAGGGCAGTGCGGCACAGTTTCTTCAATGCGATGCTTCCCATTTTCAGGGCGGTCGGAACCGCGGATGACGATGGGGGCGGCAAAAACTGGCGAAAAATGGCGAAAAATGGCCGACGACGGATCACGCAATGTTACAGAGCGTAATATTCGTGAATCTGCGACGCTTTTGATTCGCCGGATGCGCTGTCTCAAATTTGAGAAAAAATAAAGTAGATTCAGTCAAAAAGCGGAAAGAAAATCCGCGAAGCACGGAGCGCTCGCGGGGCTCACGAAGACGTGTAAAATTTTTTTTCAATCGAGGGCTGGATAAGCCCCAATCAGCGCCATATTTACCTTTCGTTAGGCCTTCTTTTGAGCAAATTTGACTCTGGATGCCGCCTGAAATGAAATTTTCAGATCGTTGACATCAAAGGATGCAGGCGCGCCACCTGCAACCATATGTGGTATCTGCTTGGATGGGAACGACCGGGCGGGCTTATCCACGCCAGTCCTGTCCCTGCCAGAGCGCCGCCAGCGATGCACGGTAATTGGCAAAGCGCGGCTCATATCCCAGCGCCCGCAGGCGACGGTTGGAGACGCGCTTGTTCTCGCCATAAAAGGAGCGCGCCATCGGCGACAGTTCGGCGGTTTCGAAGGCCTGTTCGGGCGGCGGGGCGATGCCCATCAGCCGCGCGGCCTCCGTCACGACGTCCTGCGGCGGCGCCGGTTCGTCGTCGGTCACGTTGACGATGCCGCCAAGACCGCGTTCGGCCAGGAACAGCGTCGCGCCGGCGATATCCTCGACGCGGATACGGTTGAAAACCTGGCTCGGCTTGATGAGCCGCCGGGCCGTGCCGTTATCCAGATTGACGAACGCGTTGCGGCCGGGACCATAAATGCCGGACAGGCGCAGGACCGCGACCGGAATGCCGATTTTCTCGCCAAGCGCCATCCAGCCCTGTTCCGCCTCGACGCGCTCGCGCGAGCGCTGCGATACCGGCTGGAAAGGGGTATCCTCATCCACCCAGCCGCCCCGGTGATCGCCATAGACGCCGACGGTCGAGAGATAGCCGATCCATTGCAGCGCCGGCATGCGGGCGCGCAGATCTGTGCCGGCCAGCCGGATCAGCGGATCGCCCTCACGACCGGGCGCGATCGACTGGACGAGATGGGTTGCCGTTGCCATGCGCGCCTCGAGCGCCGGCGAAAAGGCGGCGCCGTCGAACACCAGCGGGTCGATGCCGGCTGCGGTCAGGCTGGCGGCCTTTTCCGGCGTGCGTGTCGTGCCGCAGACATCTGCGCCCTTCGCTCTCGCTTCCGTCCCGATCGCCTTGCCGGAATAGCCCGCACCGAAAATCATCATCCGCATGTCACACTCCCACCTGTCGCCATTCGTCCAGAACGGCCTCGTCTGCTTCCTTCTCTCTATATAGAGAGAGCGCCTGAAATTCTTCTGCTTCCATCAGTCGCGACAGCGCCCAGACCGCCATGGCGCGCACCACGGGAGCGGCATCCTCCAACAGCGCCAGACAGGGCGCGATCAGCGTCCGGTCCGCGGAATTGCCGGCGGCGATCAGGACATTGCGCACGAACCGGTCACGGCCGATGCGCTTGACCGGCGAACCGCTGAAGAAGGTGCGGAATTCGCCATCCGTCAGCGTCAGGAGATCGGCAATCGCGGGTTCGTTGAGATCGTCGCGCGCCTTCAATTTCATTTCGGCGGCGGCGGCGGCAAACTTGTTCCAGGGACAGGCGGCCAGGCAATCGTCGCAGCCATAGATGCGATTGCCGATGCGGATACGCAGCGCCGGGTCGATCGGTCCCTTGTGTTCGATGGTGAGATAGGAAATGCAACGCCGCGCGTCGATCCTGTAGGGTGCCGGAAACGCATCGGTCGGGCAGGCGGCAAGACAGGCGTGGCAGGAGCCGCAGCGGTCCCGCTCGGGCTCGTCAATCAGAAGATCGGCCGTCGTGAACATGCTGCCGAGAAACAGCCAGGACCCGAATTCGCGGCTGACGAGATTGGTATGCTTGCCCTGCCAACCGAGACCGGCGGCGGCGGCGAGCGGCTTTTCCATGACAGGCGCGGTATCGACGAAGACTTTCACGTCCTCTTTCGACCGCGCTGCGAAGCGCGTGGCGATCTCCTTGAGGCGGCCCTTTATAATGTCGTGATAATCGCGATTGCGGGCATAGACGGAAATCGCCGCCTTGTCCGGTTTTTCCAGGAGTGCGCGCGGATCGGTCTCGGGGCCGTAATTCAGGCCGAAAAGGACGATGGAGCGAACCTCGCCCCAGAGCACGCGCGGATCGGCGCGGCGCGCTTGCGTGTCCGCCATCCACTCCATGGTGCCGTGATAACCGGCGCCGAGAAACTGCGCCAGGCGTTCCGGCGCTTGCGGCATGGCATCGGACAGGGTGATGCGGCAGAGATCGAAACCGAGCGCTTTCGCCTCCGCCTTGACGAAGTCCGTCAGCATGCGGCGCCGTTTTTCGGCTTTATCGGGGCGGGCGGCCTCGTCCATGGCCGCCTCCGTCAAAAGTCCAGATCGGCGTAGTGGGAGACGGGGGTCAGGCCGCGCACCCGGTCGTTGAGCATCGGGCGGAAGGAGGGTCGCGATTTCAGCCGCTGGTACCAGTCCTTGGCGACCGGCGATTCCGACCACTCGATCTCGCCGAGATAATCCAGCACCGAGACGGCGGCGGCGGCGGCAAGATCGGCATAGCTCAGCCGTTCGCCGGCCAGCCATTGCCGCGAGCCGGCGAGCCAGGAGAGGTATCGCATATGCTGGCGGATATTGTTGCGGGCGGTGCGCAGCATCTTGCTGTCAGGCGCGCCGCCGCCCTGCTCGGTCGTCATCTGCAGCTTGAAGACGCGTTCACGCGCGAGCGGCCGGGTCACGTCCTGCTCCATCTTCTGCAGGAACCACTCCGTCAGGCGGCGAATTTCGGCGCGCTGGAAGGGATCTTCCGCCAGAAGCCGCCGGTCGCGCTTGAGCACGCCATGGGTCTCGTCGAGATATTCGGATATCACCGTCGCGCCACAGAGCGCGCGCATGCTGTCGTCCACATACACAGGCAGGGTGCCGGCCGGATTGAGCGCGAGAAAATCGCGCCGTTTGTCCCAGGTCTGCTCTTCGATCAGTTCGACCTGATAGCCGTATTCGGCAAGCACCAGCCGGATGAACCGGGAGGTCGTGGACATGGGGTGGTGATAGAGTACTGGCATTCTTCGCTTCGGTCCGCCCGTTGGCGCCTGGGAGATCTCTTATTCTTTATCAAACTCCTAACGATCAGAGTTTAAGAAAGATATAGGATTACATGGTCGGTTCAATATGAGAATCAAGTTTTAGCAGTCCCGCCTCTTGCTGCCTGATGCATGGACATTTCGTGACGATCTGGCGAAACGGGCGTTTTTTCGCCATGCGGATCGGGAATGGAACGGCGCGCTGCGCTGCTCAACCTTTGTTTTGTCGCATTTCAGGACGGAAAACCGCTCTACACTTTTTTCCTGGACATGCTCCAGGCTCCCGCCGCCGCCTTCAACCGGAGACCTTCATGGACTACATCAACGTTATCATATTGGGGATCATCGAGGGAATCACCGAATTTCTTCCGATCTCCAGCACCGGCCACCTGATCATTGCCGAGCAGTGGCTGGGTGCGCGGTCGGATACGTTCAACATCGTCATCCAGGCCGGCGCCATCCTCGCCGTGACCATCATCTACTGGCGGCGGCTGCTGGATCTGGCGCTGGGGTGGCGCGAGCCGAAAAACCGCCGTTATGCGATGAAGCTGATGGTCGCCTTCCTGATCACCGCCGTTCTCGGCCTGATCGTCAAGAAGCTCGGCTTCGAACTGCCGGAAAACGCCACCCCCATCGCCTGGGCGCTGATCATCGGCGGCATCTGGATGATTTTTGCCGAATGGGCGGCGGCGCGCAAACCGCCCTACACGCAGATCACCTGGATGGTCGCCATCCTCGTCGGTATCGCGCAGGTGGTCGCCGGCATCTTTCCGGGCACATCGCGTTCGGGCGCGACGATTTTCGTCGCCATGCTGGCCGGCACCGCCAATCGCGCCGCCGCCACCGAATTCGCCTTCCTGGTCGGCATCCCCACCATGTATGCGGCAAGCGCCTATCAGCTGCTGAAGACCTGGAAAGATGGCGGCGCAGCCAATGAAGACTGGTCGGCGCTCGGCCTCGCCTTCGTCGTCTCCACCATCGTCGCCTTCATCTCGGTCAAATGGCTGCTGACCTATATCCAGAGCAACCGTTTCACCGCTTTTGCGATCTATCGCATCATTCTCGGCGCGGCGCTGCTGGGCATGGCCGCCTTGGGCTACGTTTCCTGATTTTTCCGGCTTGAACGACAAAGGCCGGGCGCTGAGCGCCCGGCCTTTTTTCATGGCTGCATGCAGGCATAGAAAAAGGCGGTGGAACGATCCTGCTTTGCAGCAGGCGTTCAGCCGCCTTCGCTCATGCGCTCATAAAAGCGCGGGGCAGGACGCCGTCAGTTGGCGGCGATGCTGCCTGTGCTGCACGGATCGACGCCGTATGCCGGGGCGCATTCGCCCTTGATCGCAGCGACCGTGCCCGGCGCCATGAACGAGCCGGCGAGAATGACCAGAGCCGCACACGCAAAAAACAGTGCGATAGACTTTCCCATGGAAAAATGCCTTTCAAATCAGGATGGTGCGCGGCGCCCGATCCCTTGGCGCCAGCGTCACGCCGGGCGTGTCTAAGCCGGCGGCTGACAAACATCAATAGAGGATTCACCTGAATCGCCGGTTAATGCGTTCCGTTTTCGCGTGCGATATTTGTGCAACGCTGGGACTCGCCGGAGGTCGAAATTCCCGCCTCAAAACAGCCGATCCTGAGATATTTTTTGCCTTAAGCAAAGACGCCGCCACGGGCGGACCGCAGCGGCGTGAAAGGCGATTCGCGGCGGAAGACAGGGGCGAGGCCTGTTTGCATTTCCGCGTGAAGGACCGGTTTCGACTTCCCGGAAATGCGTTTTATGCGGCGCGGCCGGACCGGCGGAACTGGCCCTGCGGACGATACTGGACCATGTAGGTCGGCAGCACGGTATCGACCATGGTCGGCGCAATGCCCATGCCGACCAGCGTGCGCCCGGCGGCAATCGCCTCCTTGGAGACGATGTTGTCGGACTTGAGCAGCGTCACCTGATCCGCCGTCAGCGGCGGCTGCACGAAGGGCACCAGCGAAGCGACGGAGCCGATCAGCGAGGCGATGCCGAAGGGCAGCGTTACCAGCGGCTTGTGACGGTCGACAACGGTGAGCACTGTCTCGAGACATTCCTTGAAGCTCATGACGGCGGGGCCGCCAAGCTCATAGACGGCGCCGGGCGTCAGCTTGCCATCGACGGCGCGCACCGCCGCCTCGGCGACATCTTCGACGAAGACCGGCTGGAACTTCGTCTTGCCGCCGCCGACCAGCGGCAGGAAAGGCATGGTTTGCGACATGCGGCCGAATTTGTTGAAGAAGCTGTCGTCCTGACCGAAAACCACCGAAGGACGCAGGATGATCGCGTCCGGCTTGATCGACAGCACCGCGGCCTCGGCGCGGCCCTTTGTGCGGGCATAGGCCGATTCCGACTTCGCATCGGCACCGATGGCGGAGAGATGGGTGAGCGTCGCACCCGCGGCGCGGGCGGCTTCGGCCACCGCACGAGCGCCGAATTCCTGCACGGCGTCGAAGGTGTTGCGGCCGGACTCATGCAGGATGCCGACGCAGTTGACGACATGGGTTGCGCCGACGACGGCGGCATCGACCGAAGCGCGATAACGCAGGTTGGCCTGCACGAAAGAAATCTGCCCGACATTGCCCATCGGCTGCAGGAAGCCGGCCAGATCCGGACGGCGCACCGCGACGCGGATGCGATAGCCGCGCTTGGCCAGCGCCCGGACGATGCTGCGCCCGACGAACCCCGAGCCCCCGAAAACGGTGACGAGCGGCGGCAGGTTGGACAAGGTCATGGAAGGCTCCTTCAGGAAGGCGAAACGATCACTGTTGCGTTTCGTCTTAGCCGAAGAGAGCGGCGGCGTGAAGAGCCATCACGCCGCACTGCAACCGGATATATCAAAGCGGTCAGATACCTTCGACGACGACCATTTCGGCGTCGGCGACTTCCTGGCGGATTTTGGCGGCGATCTGGTATTCCGGCGAGTTGTAGCAATCCACCGCATGTTGGTGGCTGGGGAACTCGATGACCACGTTGCGGCCGCGCGCTTTGCCTTCCAGCTCGGTATAGGCGCCGCCGCGGGCGAGGAAATTCGCGCCATATTTTTCGAAGGCCACCTTGGCGGCGGCGACGTAGTCCTTGTAGCGCTCGGGGTCGCGCACATCGACCCGCGCAATCCAGTAACCCTTGGCCATATTGTCCTCCTTTTCAGGTTTTTAGCGATTGGCCGGCCAGCTCGCGGCGAGCATTTCGGCGAGAATGGCGTGGGCCGCCGCTTTCGGGTCAGCGGCCTTGACGATCGGGCGTCCAACGACAAGATGGCTCGCGCCGGCCGTCAGTGCGTCGTAAGGCGTCATCACCCGCTTCTGGTCGCCCTTGTCCGAACCCGTGGGGCGGATGCCGGGCGTCACCAGCGCCATGTCCGGGCCGATGACGGCGCGCACGGCCTCAGCCTCCTCGGCCGAGCAGACGATGCCGCCCATGCCAGCTTCGCGCGCCTGCTCGGCGCGGCGCAGCACCAGGGTGCGCGGATCGTCGGTGTAACCGGCATCCTTCAGATCGGCTTCGTCCATCGAGGTCAGCACCGTGACGCCGAGCAGGCAGAGGCCGGAACCCTTCGCCGCTTCGACGGCGGCGCGCATCGCCTTGGGATAGGCATGCAGCGTCAGCATCGACATGCCCATCCTGGCGATGTTCTCGACGCCGGAGGCAACCGTATTGTCGATGTCGAGCAGCTTCATGTCGAGGAAGACCTTCTTGCCGCTTTTCGCCAGATCGCGGGCGAATTCCAGCCCGCCGGCGAAGACGAGCTGGTAGCCGATCTTGTAGAAGGAGGCTTCGTCGCCGAGCAGCGTCACGAGCTTTTCAGCCTCCTGAACGGTCGGGACATCGAGGCTGACGATCAGACGGTCGCGTGCTTGCATATCTCTCTCCACCCTTTCGGCAATCGTACGGTCAAACCGGCATCCCCTCGCACGAGAGGACATCAAAGGCAAGCCGGGCGGGAGAGGCTATTTACGACACCACTTGCGCGGAATGTAATGCAGTTCGCCGCCACGCCGGTAGGTCCAGATCTGGGCCGGCGGGATGTTGCGCATGATGAAATCGAAATGTTCGACGCGATAACGATCCGGCTGGGCAACGATCGGCGAGGTCGGCCCATAGGAAAACTGCACCACCGGACGGCCGGGCGGCAGACGGTCGAGCAGTTCCTCCAAAAGCGATACACGCATATGCATCGGAAAATTCAAAAGCGGAATGCCCGAGATGACGCTGTCGAAGCGCTGGTCGCCAAGCTCGCTCAGCGTTTCCTTCAGATTGAAGGCATCGCCATGGATGAAGCGCACGCCATCAAACATCCGCTTGAGATGCAGGTAGAAATCCGTGGAATATTCCACAGAGACGAGTTGATCGGGCGCGATTCCGCGCTCCAGAATGGCGCGGGTGATGACGCCGGTGCCGGGGCCGAGCTCGAGCACGGGCAGGCCGGAGCCGGTATCGATCAGGCTCGCCATGCGCCGCGCCATGCGCGCCGAGGTCGGCATGATCGCGCCGACTGCCTTGGGCTTGGTCATCCAGCCGCGAAAGAAGCGGATTTCATCATCGAACCGGCGGACGAACCGCTCTTTCATCTTGGCATGCAACATCATGTCGCCCTGACTTCCCCTGTCATCGCCGGCCGTTATCCGCCGTTCGCAATAGATCGGCCGCAACTGCGGCAAATCCAAGTCGCAAGGCCGCCGGTTTTTCCGGGGGCAGAAATTCGCTATACGCGCATTGGCATCAGGACATACAGCGCATCGTCATCGGCCGTATCGCGGATCAGCGTCGGCGAGCCGGCATCGGCCAGCAGGAAGATCGCGTCATTGCCGGACAGTTGGGCGGTGATATCCAGCAGATATTTGGCGTTGAAGCCGATTTCCATGGCGTCGCTGTCATAGGAGACCGCCAGTTCGTCGGTCGCGCTGCCCGAATCGGGGTTGTTGACGGTGAGCAGCAGCTGGCCGTCGGCAAGCGCCAGCTTGACGGCGCGACCGCGCTCGGACGAAATCGTCGAGACGCGGTCGACGGCCTGGGCAAAGGTCTGGCAATCGACGCGCAGCTGCTTGTCGTTATTGGCGGGAATGACGCGCTGGTAATCCGGGAAAGTGCCGTCGATCAGCTTCGAGGTCATGACGATCGAGCCGATGGTCAGGCGGATCTTGGCGTCCGACACCTCGACGGTGACGATCAGCTCGGGATTGTCGACGAGCTTTTGCAATTCGCCGACCGTCTTGCGCGGGATGATGATGCCCGGCATGCCCTCGGAACCCGAGGGAGCCTTGACGTCGGCGCGCGCCAGTCGGTGGCCGTCGGTGGCGACGGCGCGCAGCTTCAGGTCGTCGCCGGCCTCGATGGTGTGGAAAAAGATGCCGTTGAGGTAGTAGCGCGTCTCCTCGGTGGAGATGGCGAACTGGGTGCGGTCGATCAGCATCTTGAGATCGGTCGCCTTCAGCTTGAAGGTGTGGCTGAACGTGCCCGCCGTCAGATCCGGGAAATCCGATTGCGGCAGGCATTGCAGCGAGAATTTCGAGCGGCCGGAGGCAACCGTCATGGCATTGCCGTCCGGCGTCGTCGCCAAGAGCACTTCCGCGCCATCCGGCAGCTTGCGCACGATGTCGTAAAGCAGGTGCGCCGGCACGGTTGTGGCGCCGGCCTGCTCGACATTGGCGGGCGTTTCCTCGGTGATTTCGAGATCGAGGTCGGTCGCCTTCATGGCGAGTGCGGCTCCATCGGCGCGCAACAACACGTTCGACAGGATCGGGATCGTGTTGCGACGTTCGACCACGCGATGAACGTGGTTCAGCGACTTCAGGAGATTGGACCGCTCAAGAGTAATACGCATGAGATGCTACCGCTTTCGACCGGCGCCGCACCGGGTTGACCCAGGAGAGACGCGCATTGACCGCCCGGCCCGATGCCGGAAATGTGGACGGGCAAAATGGCAGAGTTTTCAGGGCAATTGCAAGGCCTATGGCATTTTACAACAGGACAATCGGCCAATCCACAGCCGGGCCACGGTAAATCGCCTTGTGCAAACCGGCCTGCCTGGCCCATAAACGGGCCAAGAGCTTGAACAGGAAGACAGCATGAGCGTGAACAGACGTGACGACGACGGCGCGGGCCATGCGCGCAGCTATCGCCTGCATGACGTTTCCGTTCCCGCCCGGCCGCTGGAGCCGGCGCTCTATCTCGTCGCCACCCCCATCGGCAATCTCGCCGACATCACGCTGCGCGCGCTGGAGACGCTGGCCGGCGCCGACGTGCTTGCCTGCGAGGATACCCGCGTCACCCGCGTGCTGCTCGACCGCTACGGCATTCGCAACCGTCCCTTCGCCTATCACGAGCACAATGCCGACGAGGCCGGACCGCGCCTGCTGGCTTTCCTTGCCGAGGGAAAATCCGTCGCGCTGGTTTCCGATGCCGGCACGCCGCTGGTTTCCGATCCCGGCTATCGACTGGCGACGCTCGCCATCGAAGCCGGCTTTCGCGTGATCCCCCTGCCCGGCGCTTCCGCGCCGCTCGCAGCACTTGTCGGCTCCGGCCTGCCCAACGACGCCTTCCTGTTCGCCGGTTTCCTGCCGCATAAAGACAAGGCCAGGCGCGACCGTTTTGTCGAACTCGGCGGCATCCCGTCGACGCTGATCTTCTTCGATTCCCCGCATCGCATCGGCGACAGCCTCGTTGCAGCCGCCGATGTGCTCGGGGCAGACCGCCGCGCCGTCGTCTGCCGCGAACTGACCAAGACCTTCGAGGAATTTCGCCGTGGTACGCTCGGCGTGCTTGCCGCCGAATTTGCCGAGCGGACCGTGAAGGGTGAAATCGTGCTGGTGATCGGCCCGCCGGACGCCGCGCCGCCGCCCGAAGACGCGGACGTTGACGCCCTCCTGAGCCGGCTATCGAAAGACATGCCGGCCGGCAAGGCCGCGACCGAGGCGGCGCAACTGACCGGCTTACCTCGCAAGGACCTCTATCGTCGTCTTCTGGATATGAAAGACGATGGCGGCTGATCCGCTCAAAACCCGGCGACGCAAGGCAGAGCGGCGCGGTCATGTCTCCGAATGGATCGCGGCCGCCTACCTGTTTCTCAAAGGCTACCGCATTCTCGCGCGGCGCTATCGCACCAAGCTCGGCGAGATCGACATCATCGCCCGCAAGGGCGATCTCGCCGTCTTCATCGAAGTCAAGGCGCGTGGCGATGCCTCGCTCGCCGTCGATGCCGTCAGCGCCACGGCGCAAAAGCGCATCCGCGCGGCAAGCGACATCTGGCTGTCGCGCCAGCGTGACGCCCATCTGATCTCGCAACGCTATGACATTGTTGCCGTGATGCCGTTGCGCTGGCCACGGCATTTCATCGATGCCTTTTAGGATGATTAAAATACGCCGCGATTCCTGAACTGAACCGTTACGGCTCATGGCGTATCTTGCTTCCCGGTGGCCGTCCCTTTTTGGGATAATGAAGGATTGCGGGGGAACGCATGGTCTGGAAAATGATGTTGGCGAATGCTGTGCTGATGGCGACGCGGGTCGTGCCGCCAAACCTTTTATCGGGCAATTCCATGCCGCCACTGGTCGCCGCCCCAATGGAAGACATGGAGATGAAGCCCGCGCCGATCGATCCGGCCTGGGTGCTATCAGGCGATCCGCAGGCCCGCGCCGCCGAACACTCCCGCAGCCCCGACGACGCGGCGCTGACCGCCGTCTGGGATTGCACCGATGGCAGCTTTCGCTGGTACTTCCCCTGGGACGAAACCGTGCTGATCCTCGAGGGCACCGTGCATGTCACGGCCGAGGACGGCTCGACGCGAACTTTGAAAACCGGCGATATCGCCTATTTCGCCGGCGATACCTGGGCGACCTGGCAGGTGGAGGGGTATGTGCGCAAGATCGCCTTCCTGCGCCGCCCCTTCCCCAAGCCGTTGGCAGCCGCCATCCGCATCAAGCGTTTCCTGACCTCGGGCGGACAGGTCGGCCTCGCGGCCTAACTTCCGGCGCTCCCCCGTTGCCATCGGTGCCGGCGCATCCTAAATGGAAGCGCGCGATATCAGCGGGGAGCCTTCGAGCCTATGGCAAAGATCAAGAACGTAGCGGTCCAGATGGACCATGTTTCCGGCATCAACATCGCCGGGGATTCGACCTTCGCCATGAGCCTGGAAGCGCAGGCGCGTGGTTACAAGCTGTTCCATTACACGCCCGACAAGCTGACCATGCGTGACGGCAAGATCATTGCCACTGTCGAGGAAATGGTGCTGCGCGACGTCAAGGGCGACCATTTTACGCTCAGTGCTCCCGAGCGTATCGACCTCTCGACCATGGACGTCGTCCTGCTGCGCCAGGATCCGCCCTTCGACATGGCCTATATCACCTCGACACATCTGCTTGAGCGCATCCATCCCAAGACGCTGGTCGTCAACGATCCGGCCTGGGTGCGCAATTCGCCGGAAAAGATCTTCGTCACCGAATTCGCCGACCTGATGCCTCAGACGCTCATCACCCGCGATCCGGCCGAAATCGCCCGCTTCCGCGCCGAAATGGGCGACATCATCCTCAAGCCGCTCTACGGCAATGGCGGCGCCGGCGTCTTCCATTCCTCGCGCGACGACCGCAACTTCTCCTCCCTGCTCGAAATGTTCGGCCAGATGTTCCGCGAACCCTTCATCGCCCAGCAGTACCTGCCGGACGTGCGCAAGGGCGACAAGCGCATCATCTTGGTTGACGGTAAGCCGGTCGGCGCGATCAATCGCGTGCCGGCCGAGCATGACAGCCGTTCCAACATGCATGTCGGCGGCCGCGCCGAGGCGACCGAACTGACGGCGCGTGAACGCGAAATCTGCGAACGCATCGGCCCCTCCCTGCGCGAACGCGGCTTCCTGCTCGTCGGCATCGATGTGATCGGGGACTATATGACCGAGATCAATGTGACCTCGCCGACCGGCATCCGCGAGGTGAAGAAGTTCGGCGGCGCCGATATCGCAGCCCTGCTCTGGGACGCGATCGAAACCAAAAAAACCTGAGCGCTCCCCCTCGTTTGTTCCACCTGTACAACCTCCCGCAACCAGACCACACCGGATGCGGGAGATTGTTCGTTTTGTGTTCTTGTTTTATTCCATATTCCATGCCAGATTGCAATCCATAACCCGCTGAGGGTGTATCGGATCGGCAAGAGGGCTGGAAATATGATCGCGCGCGTCAGCACGCTGGCCTTTCAAGGCATTGAAGGCGTTCCTGTCGAGGTACAGGTCATGATCGCGCCCGGCAAGGTCGGCATGCAGATCGTCGGCCTGCCGGACAAGGCGGTGGCAGAAAGCCGCGAGCGGGTGCAGGCCGCGCTGCATGCCTGCGGCCTTGCCCTGCCGCCGAAGCGCGTCACCATCAATCTGGCGCCGGCCGACCTGCCCAAGGAAGGCTCTCATTTCGACCTGCCGATTGCGCTTGGCCTGATGGCGGCGCTGGGCGCGGTGCCGCCAGATGCGCTCGGCGCTTACGTCGTCATCGGCGAACTTAATCTCGACGGCACGCTGGCCCCGGTCGCCGGCGCCCTGCCGGCGGCGATTGCGGCACATGCGCTCGACAAGGGCCTGATCTGCCCCGCAGACAGCGGTCCCGAGGCCGCCTGGGCAGGCGAGGGCATCGATATTCTCGCACCGCGCAGCCTGATCGCGCTCGCCAACCATTTTCGCGGCACGCAGAAGCTGTCGCGTCCCGTGCCGGCGATCCGCGCCAATCCCGCCAACCTTCCCGATCTGGCCGAGATCAAGGGGCAGGAAAGCGCCAAGCGGGCGCTGGAGGTGGCGGCGGCCGGCGGGCACAACCTTTTAATGGTCGGGCCGCCGGGTTCCGGCAAGTCGATGCTGGCGGCGCGCCTGCCCTCGATCCTGCCACCGCTCTCGGCCGCCGAACTTCTGGAAGTATCGATGATCCATTCCGTCGCGGGGCAACTGGCCGGCGGCAAGCTTTCCGACCGACGGCCCTATCGCGCGCCACATCATTCGGCAACCATGGCAGCGCTGGTCGGCGGCGGCTTTCGCGGACGGCCGGGCGAGGCCTCGCTTGCCCATCACGGCATCCTGTTTCTCGATGAATTCCCCGAATTCTCGCCGCAGGTGCTGGATGCGCTGCGCCAGCCTCTGGAAAGCGGCGAATGCGTCATCGCCCGGGCAAACACCCGTGTGTCCTATCCCGCCAGCATCCAATTGGTGGCGGCGATGAACCCCTGCCGCTGCGGCATGGCCGGCGAGCCGGGTCACACCTGCGCCAAGGGACCGCGCTGCATGAGCGACTATCAGGCGCGCATTTCCGGGCCGCTCATGGATCGCATCGATATCCGCATCGACGTACCAGCCGTTTCGGCCGCCGATCTCATTCGCCCGCGCGCAAGTGAGTCGAGCGCCACCGTTGCCTCCCGCGTGGACCGCGCGCGCGAAATACAGCGCAGGCGGTATGTCGCGGCCGGCCTGCCGGCGATGACCACCAATGCCCGATGCTCGACGTCGCTGATCGAAGTGCTGGCCGAGCCGGACGAGCCGGGCCTGAAGCTGCTGCGCGATGCCGCGGAAAAGATGAAGTTTTCGGCGCGCAGCTACCATCGCATCCTGAAAGTGGCGCGCACGCTGGCCGATCTCGACGGACAAGAGACCGTCGGCCGCATCCACCTGGCGGAAGCGATCTCCTACCGCATCGCCGGCGAGCGGCTGACGGCGGCGGCCTGAATTTTATGCGCCGGAAGCGACATCGGCTGGCACCTTGAAAACCGCTTCCAGCCGGTGACCGTCGGGATCGATGACGAAGGCGGCATAATAGCCAACTCCATAATGCGGACGAAGACCGGGTGCGCCGTTATCCGTGCCGCCGGCGGCAAGCGCTGCGCGGTGGAAGGCATCGACGGCCGCGCTATCCGGCGCGGTGAAAGCGAGATGGAAACCCGGGCCTGGCGGACGAGCGGCTGCGCCCTGCTCCTTGAGGGCAAGCTTGTCGCCGCCGCCCCGCACACCGTAGCCGACAGCCTGATCCGGTTCGCCGGGGCGGATGTCAGCCCAGACCCTGACATAGCCAAGCGGCGCCAGCGCCGCGTCGTAAAAGACAGCGGAAAGCGCAAGATCGGCAACGCCGAGCGAAAGGTGATGAAGCATGCTTTTGTTCCTGGCTAGGTCGCCGACAGGGCTATCGCATATACGGCACGTCAGGGCCCAAAAACCCTTTTGGGGAAACGGTAACCCGGAGGGCCGATGAGAGAGAGGCGACGCACATGGAAACCGTCAGGTCTTTTGCCTTCGGCATGTCTCATCCCGCTGCGGCGATCTTCTCTTGTGAAGGGGGAACGGGCCTTGGCGCTGCGTCTTGCCCCATATGCCATGCCCTCGGCTCTCCGGTGTCGAGAACGCTGTGCGAGCAGGCGATTTCGTCTGCTCGCAGGACGCCCTCATATCGCGGGAATCCCAGCGTCCGGAGAAGCCTTAGCCGCCCAGTCCTTCGAACAGGGCGGTCGAAAGATAGCGCTCGGCGAAGGAGGGAATGATGACGACGATGGTCTTGCCGGCGTTTTCCTCACGCTGGCCGATGACGGTGGCCGCCGCAAGTGCTGCACCGGAGGAAATGCCGACCGGCACGCCTTCGAGGCGGGCGACGAGACGGGCATTGGCGAAGGCGTCGTCATTGCTGACGGTGACGATTTCGTCATAGACATTGGTGTCGAGGATTTTCGGGGCGAAACCCGCGCCGATGCCCTGGATCTTGTGCGGACCGGGATTTCCGCCCGAAAGCACCGGGCTGTCGGCCGGCTCGACGGCGACGACCTTGATCGACGGCTTCTTCGATTTCAGCACCTGACCGGCGCCGGTGATCGTTCCGCCAGTGCCGATGCCCGATACGAAAATATCGACCTCGCCATTGGTATCGTTCCAGATTTCTTCGGCGGTGGTGCGGCGATGGATTTCCGGGTTGGCGGGGTTTTCGAATTGTTGCGGGATAATCGCATCCGGCATCGAGGCGGCCAGTTCCTCGGCCTTGGCAATGGCGCCCTTCATGCCCTTGGGGCCTTCGGTCAGCACCAGTTCGGCGCCGAGCAGCGCCAGCATCTTGCGACGCTCGACCGACATGGTCTCCGGCATGGTGAGGATCAGGCGATAGCCCTTGGCGGCGGCGGCGAAGGCAAGCGCAATGCCGGTATTGCCGGAGGTCGGCTCGACCAGCACGGTTTTGCCGGGCGTGATTCGGCCCTGCTCTTCCAGCGATTCGATCATCGCCACGCCGATGCGATCCTTCACCGAAGCGATCGGGTTGAAGAATTCGAGCTTGGCCAGCAGGGTGGCCTTGATGCCCTTCTCGCGCGCAAATTTGTCGAGCCGGACGATCGGCGTATCGCCGATGGTCTCGACGATCGAGGAATAGACGCGGCCGCGGCCGGGCTTGCGGGGTTCGGACATGGTTCTCTCCCTTGGTGCGATATGTCGGCATGGACAATAGAGCATGTCGCGCAAAAGTGTGCAGCGGTTTTGCGATAAGACCATGCGAAAAATCAACGCGCTGAAGCGCAAGACACCAATCCAGAGGATTGCGGCGCGCTTCAGCGCAATCGCGCCCCTGTTCCAGTAGGCGGCACCGTTCGTCATACAAAGAGAGATCACGATCCGGGGAGATGGAAATATCAGTCCTTGGGGTCGACCTCGACCTCCGGACGGTCGCCGCCATCGACATGTTCGTGACGCCAGCGGCCATCGCCAGACTGGTAATCGATTTCGGCATTATCGCCGCCGACCTGCTGGCGCTCGGCGGCGCGGCGGGCCGCAGCCAGGGCTTCGTCATGGGAGGCAAAGGGCTCGGACCACACATCGCCCAGCCGATAGGCCCAGCCGCCGTCATGTTCCGCGATATGGTAGGTGATCTGCATGATGGGTCTCCGATGCGGGGCGGCGCTCGATGCCGATATCCGCCGCCTTCCAAACCCGCGACAGGCGCGCGCGGTTCCATCCCGGTTGGAACAATGGCCGTTCGCTGTCGTTGACTTGATGTCTTGACGCATGTCGTCGCCGCAAGGACGGTCCGCGCGTTTTCGCGCGAGGTCGCTAGAAATCAGGAGAATGCCATGAGCTATCCCGTCGAACCGGTTCCCGAACCGACCATGCCGCCCATCCCGCCGCCGCTCACCCCGCCACCGCCGGTCACGGAGCCGGAACCCGACCGTCTGCCAGACGAGACGCCATTGCCCAATCCGGACGAAAACGACAATCCGGCCAAGCATTTGCAGAAGAATGTAGGGGGAGGCTGAAAATGAAAGTGCCCGGCGCGGGAGGAGGATGCGCCGGGCACTAATACTGACTGACAATCGGGAGGAGGATGATCGTCAGTCCAATCGGGCGGCACTGGGAGGAGGAGTGCGCCGCTTCGATGAAAACGACTATACACGATTTTCGACTAAAAAACAGGCTTTTATTGCAGCGCAGCAATGCACTTTATGCATAGCTAACATCCAGGGATTGAAGCGGCGGCCAAGCTCGCATATTCAAGCGGGATGAGCATCGAATCCGTCCGCGCCTTTTTTCGGGAAAACGCTCCCGATATCGACGTCATCGAGACCGAAGCCAGTTCGGCAACGGTGGCGCTCGCCGCCGAAGCGCATGGCGTCGATCCCGACCAGATCGCCAAGACGATCTGCATCCGCGTCGGCGAGCGTACCGCGCTGGTGGTGATGGCCGGCACGGCGCGGCTCGACAATCGCAAATGCCGCGAGACGCTCGGCGGCAAGCCGCGCATGCTCAATGCCGAGGAAGTTCTGGAAGCGACCAGTCATCCGGTCGGCGGCGTCTGCCCCTTCGGCCTGCCGTCCGCCCTGCCCGTCTACTGCGACCGGTCGCTGGAAAAATTCGACACCGTCGTTCCTGCCGCCGGCGCGATCAACGCCGCCGTGCGCATTCCCCCACACCGTATGGCCGAACTGACGGCTGCCGAATGGGTCGATGTCGCCCAAGGGTGACACGCCAGCCCCCTCCGCAAACGATCTTAAGAAGGCGTTAAATCGCCGCATTTAAAGTTCAACCGGACTGCCGGGTCTCGCCTGTACGGTCACAGGCTTGAGGCGATTTCAGCAACCAACGGGGCAGCGTCGGTCAGGTATGGCAGGAAAAGGCAAATCGCGTCAGCGCATCGAACCCACTTTCGACACAGGTCGGGGTGCGAGCGAGCGCGACGACGAACTTCGCGCCGGCGACCGGGTGACCGGCGGCGGGCGTGGCTCCGGCGGTGGACGCGAAAAGCCGAAACCGGCCAAATCCGCACCCCGCAAGACACGCAAGCGCCGCGAAGGCGGCGGCTTCATCGGGCTGTTGCGCCGCCTCGTCTACTGGTGCCTGGTTCTGGGCATATGGGTCGGGATCGGCGTTGCCGGCCTTGTCGTCTATTATGGCGCGCGCATGCCGAGCGCCAGCACCTGGGCGATCCCCGACCGGCCGCCGAACGTCAAGATCACCGCCGTCGACGGCTCGATCCTCGCCAATCGCGGCGATACCGGCGGCGAGGCTTTGTCGTTGCAGAACATGTCGCCCTATATCCCCCAGGCGGTCATCGCCATCGAGGACCGGCGCTTCTATTCGCATTTCGGCATCGATCCACTCGGTCTCGGCCGCGCCATCGTCACCAACCTGACGACCGGCCGCATGGTGCAGGGCGGTTCGACGCTGACCCAGCAGCTCGCCAAGAACATGTTCCTGTCGCAGGAACGCACGCTGGAGCGCAAGGTGCAGGAAGTGTTGCTCTCCTTCTGGCTGGAGCAGCATTATACCAAGGACCAGATCCTGGCGATGTATCTCAACCGCGTCTTCTTCGGCTCGAACGCCTATGGCGTCGAGGCGGCCTCGCGGCGCTATTTCAACAAATCGGCGCGCGACGTGACGCTGCGCGAGGCGGCGATCCTCGCCGGCCTCCTCAAGGCCCCGTCGCGCCTGTCGCCGGCGCGCGATCCGCAGGCGGCGGAAGCCCGCGCGCAGCTCGTGCTTGCCGCCATGCGCGAAGAGGGTTTCGTCACCGACAAGGAAGTCGCGACCGCCATGTCGCAGAAGCCGACACAGGCGAAAAGCTTCTGGTCCGGCGCCGAGCATTATGTCGCCGACATGGTCATGGACCAGCTTCCCGGCCTGATCGGCGACGTCAAGGAAGACCTGATCGTCGACACGACCATCGACATGGGCCTTGAGAAGAAAGCCGAAAGCGCCATTGCACAGACGCTGGACAAGGACGGCCGCAAGCTCAACGTCTCGCAAGGCGCGCTCGTCGCCATCGACGGCACCGGCGCCATCCGCGCACTCGTCGGCGGGCGCGATTATGCGACCAGCCAGTTCAACCGCGCCGTCAAGGCCAAGCGTCAGCCGGGCTCGGCTTTCAAGCCCTTCGTCTATTCGGCCGCACTCGAAATGGGCATCCGCCCGGGCTCGATCCGCCGCGACGCGCCGGTCAAGATCGGCAAATGGACGCCTGAAAATTACGACCAGAAATTCCGTGGCGACGTGACGCTTGCCTCGGCACTCGCCAATTCGCTGAACACCATCGCCGCCCAGCTCGTCATGGAAGTCGGGCCGGATCAGGTGGCCAAGCTTGCGCATCGCATGGGCATCGAATCGGAACTACAGGCCAACGCCTCGATCGCGCTCGGCACTTCGGAAGTGTCGCTGACCGAGCTGACGGCGGCTTACGCCCCGTTCATGAACGGCGGCTACAAGGCGACCGCCCATGTCATCCGTCGCGTGACCACGGCCTCGGGCAAGGTGCTTTACGAAAACACCTATGACAACCCGCCGCGCGTGCTCTCCGAAAACGTCGTCGCCAACATGAACGCCATGCTGATGCGCGTCATCACCGAAGGCACCGGCAAGAAGGCGAAGCTCGACGGCTGGCAGGTGGCCGGCAAGACCGGAACGACGCAATCCTTCCGCGATGCGCTGTTCGTCGGCTATACCAGCAATCTGACGACCGGCGTCTGGTTCGGCAATGACGACGGCAAGTCGATGAAAAAGGTGACCGGCGGCGGGCTGCCGGCGGTCGCCTGGCACGATTTCATGGCGGCCGCGCACAAGGGCGTGACGCCGGCGCCGCTGTTTGGTGGTGGCCAGCCGGTCGACGACATTCCGGCAAGCACGATCGAGCCCGCGGCGGAAGCGCCCGCCAATATCGGCGACATCATCAGCAATGCCGATCCCAACCCCTATCCGCCGGTTCCGGTCGGTGCGGAGCCCATGGTTTCGGCCGCCGGCGACGGCATGGAGGTGCCGGCCGGCATTCCCGCGCAGCTGCCCGATCGCGACAATGGAAGATCAGGGATCGACCCCGATCTGATCCCACCCGCCGATGTCGGCGGCGGCAGCCCGCCGCCGCCCCGCCGGCAGACGCTGCTCGATGTGCTGATGGGCAATTGAACCCCGACGAATCAGGGCTTTCGCTTGCCCGAATCGGCAAGGCGGCGCAGCATCGCGCGTGCCTTGCCGCAGCGACCACAAAACCGGACGAACAAATCGTCACAAACGGTCCAATTTGCCGGATTCCGGCGCATGAACCGCCTTGCAGTCGCGAAAACTGCTTCTTATATACGCCGCATCACCGCAGTGACCGCTGCGAAATCCAATGACCAATCCCGTTAAGGGGCTGTCCATGGAATGCCTTTACGAGGGTCCCGACAGCTTGCTTCAAGGAGAGAATAGTATGGCAAAAGTAATCGGTATCGACCTGGGAACGACCAATTCCTGCGTCGCCGTCATGGACGGCAAGGATGTCAAGGTGATCGAGAATGCCGAAGGCGCGCGCACGACGCCGTCGATGGTGGCATTTTCCGACGACGGCGAGCGTCTCGTCGGCCAGCCGGCCAAGCGCCAGGCCGTCACCAACCCCACGAACACCCTGTTTGCGGTCAAGCGCCTCATCGGCCGCCGCTACGACGACAAGACCGTCGAGAAGGACAAGGCGCTCGTTCCGTTCAACATCGTGCGCGGTGACAATGGCGACGCCTGGGTCGAAGCCAACAGCAAGGGCTATTCGCCTGCCCAGATCTCGGCCATGATCCTGCAGAAGATGAAGGAAACCGCCGAATCCTACCTCGGCGAAAAGGTCGAGAAGGCGGTCATCACCGTTCCGGCCTACTTCAACGACGCCCAGCGTCAGGCCACCAAGGACGCCGGCCGCATCGCCGGTCTCGAAGTCCTGCGCATCATCAACGAGCCGACGGCAGCAGCGCTTGCCTACGGTCTCGACAAGAAGGAAGGCAAGACCATCGCCGTCTACGACCTTGGTGGTGGTACCTTCGATATTTCGATCCTGGAAATCGGCGACGGCGTCTTCGAAGTGAAGTCGACGAACGGCGACACCTTCCTCGGCGGTGAAGACTTCGACATGCGTCTGGTCGAATATCTGGTCGCTGAGTTTAAGAAGGACAGCGGCATCGACCTCAAGAACGACAAGCTTGCGCTTCAGCGTCTCAAGGAAGCTGCCGAAAAGGCCAAGATCGAGCTGTCCTCGTCGCAGCAGACCGAAATCAACCTGCCGTTCATCACGGCCGATGCGACCGGTCCCAAGCACCTGACGCTGAAGCTGACCCGCGCCAAGCTGGAAAGCCTCGTCGACGACCTCGTGCAGCGCACCGTTGCGCCCTGCAAGGCCGCCCTCAAGGATGCCGGCGTCAGCGCTTCCGAGATCGACGAAGTCGTTCTGGTCGGCGGCATGAGCCGCATGCCGAAGGTGCAGGAAACCGTCAAGCAGCTGTTCGGCAAGGAGCCGCACAAGGGCGTCAACCCGGATGAAGTCGTCGCCATGGGCGCCGCGATCCAGGCCGGCGTTCTGCAGGGCGACGTCAAGGACGTTCTGCTTCTCGACGTGACCCCGCTGTCGCTCGGCATCGAAACGCTGGGTGGCGTCTTCACCCGTCTGATCGATCGCAACACGACGATCCCGACCAAGAAGAGCCAGACCTTCTCGACCGCCGAAGACAACCAGCAGGCCGTGACCATCCGCGTTTCGCAGGGCGAGCGTGAAATGGCCTCCGACAACAAGCTGCTCGGCCAGTTCGACCTCGTCGGCCTGCCGCCGTCTCCCCGTGGCGTGCCGCAGATCGAAGTCACTTTCGACATCGACGCCAACGGCATCGTCCAGGTTTCGGCCAAGGACAAGGGCACCGGCAAGGAACAGCAGATCCGCATCCAGGCCTCGGGCGGTCTGTCGGACGCCGACATCGAAAAGATGGTGAAGGACGCCGAAGCCAATGCCGAAGCCGACAAGAAGCGTCGCGAGGGTGTGGAAGCCCGCAACCAGGCCGAAAGCCTGATTCATTCGACCGAGAAGTCGCTGAAGGACTATGGTGACAAGGTCTCCGAAGCCGACCGCAACGCCATCTCGGATGCGATCGCCGCGCTGAAGACCGCCATCGAAGCCTCCGAGCCGGATGCCGAAGACATCAAGGCGAAGACGCAGACGTTGACGGAAGCCGCCATGAAGCTCGGCCAGGCCATTTATGAGGCCCAGCAGGCTGAAGGTGGCGCTGAAGGCGCCAAGGGTGATGACAACGTGGTCGACGCCGACTACGAAGAAATCAACGATGACGACAATAACGGTCGCAAGCGCAGCGCATAAGGCTGGGCCAAGACTGTCGTGAGATGAATTTCCGGCTGCTTCGGCAGCCGGAACGCTATCGGCAAGACCGGAAAGCCCATGCTTGACGGACTTGCGTACAACAAAAGAGACGGAACGGGGCCGCTTTTCCAGGGAAAGGCGGCGACGTTGCGTTGACCGGGGTCTTCAACGGAATGGCAAAAGCTGATTTTTACGAAACGCTCGGCGTTTCCCGGACGGCGGACGAAAAGGAGCTGAAAAGCGCCTTTCGCAAACTGGCAATGCAGTATCATCCGGACAAGAATCCGGACAATGCGGATGCCGAACGCCGGTTCAAGGAAATCAACGAAGCCTATGAAACGCTGAAGGACCCGCAGAAGCGGGCGGCCTATGATCGTTTCGGCCATGCAGCTTTCGAAAATGGCGGCATGGGCGGCGGCGGTGGCGGCTTCGGCGGAGGTGCCGGCGGCTTCTCCGATATCTTCGAAGACATTTTCGGCGAGATGATGGGCGGAGGTCGCCGTCGTTCGAGCGGCGGGCGCGAACGCGGCGCCGACCTGCGCTACAATATGGAAATTTCGCTCGAGGAAGCCTTCACCGGCAAGACGGCGCAGATTCGCGTGCCAACCTCGATCACCTGCGATCTGTGCACCGGCACTGGCGCCAAGCCGGGCACCAGCCCGAAGACCTGCGCCACATGCCAGGGCTCGGGCCGCGTGCGCGCCGCGCAAGGCTTCTTCTCGATCGAACGCACCTGTCCGACATGCGCCGGTCGCGGCCAGACGATCACCGACCCCTGCGGCAAGTGCCATGGCGCCGGTCGCGTCACCGAAGAGCGTTCGCTCTCGGTCAACATTCCCTCGGGGATCGAGGACGGCACCCGCATCCGCCTGCAGGGCGAAGGCGAAGCCGGCGTGCGCGGCGGTCCGGCCGGCGATCTCTACATCTTCCTGTCGGTCAAGCCGCATGAGTTCTTCCAGCGCGACGGCGCCGATCTCTATTGCACCGTACCGATCTCGATGACCACGGCCTCGCTCGGCGGCAAGTTCGAAGTGGTGACGCTGGACGGCACCAAGTCGCGCGTTTCCGTGCCGGAAGGCACGCAGCAGGGCAAGCAGTTCCGCCTGAAGGGCAAGGGCATGCCGGTGCTGCGCTCGACCCAGGTCGGCGATCTCTACATCCAGATCCAGATCGAGACGCCGCAAAACCTGACCAAGCGCCAGCGCGAGCTGCTGCAGGAATTCGAGCAGATTTCCTCCAAGGAAAACAGCCCGGAATCCACCGGCTTCTTTGCGCGCATGAAGGATTTCTTCGACACGCTGAGCAATTGAAACAGGCTCGTGAAACGTGGATTTAGTCTATCGGGAGGGCGGCGTGGCCGCCCTTTTTGCTATCCGCCGCGAAACCTTTGACATTTCAAATATTGCCGCTTAGACCTTTTGAGATCAACATATTCGAGGGGATCCGGCGTCGTGATGACGGAGACGGACAACAGTGCGGTCGATCTGGAAATCATCGCCCAGGGCGGCGCCGGCAAGCCGGAGCTGCGGCTTTGGCTGCGCATGCTCTCGACCACCAAACTGATTTCCCAGGAAATCCGTCGCCGCCTGCGCGCTGAATTCGGCGCGACGCTGCCGCAATTCGACCTGCTTGCCCAGCTCTATCGCGAGCGCGAGGGGCTCCGCCTCGGCGAACTCTCCAAGCGCACGATGGTCACTAATGGCAATGTCACCGGGCTCGTCGAGCGGCTGGAAGCGGACGGCTTCGTCATTCGCGAGACGCCGGACGGCGACCGCCGCGTCACCGTCGCCAGACTGACGCCGCGCGGCGAAACCTATTTCAGCGCCATGGCGGCCGCCCATGAGGGCTGGCTGCGCGATATCATGGCCGATGTCGAGCCGGCCACGGTCTCGACGCTGCTGGGCGAAATCGGCATCGTCAAGGCTTCGGCCAACAATCACCTTTCGGCCGGCCCCGCCGATTGAGTTTTCAGCGCAAATTGGCTCAAGCCATTTAGCGCTTCTTCTCTTTCTGGAATCTCTTCTCAAGCAGGCTGACGAAACGCACCATCGGCCACAGACAGGCGATGTAAATCAGCGCCGCGCCGATCAGCGGCGACGGATTGGCGTGCAGCGCCTGCGCGTCTGTCGCTTCCTTCAGAAGCTCCGGCAGGGCGACGGTGGAGGCAAGTGCGGTATCCTTGAACATCGATACGCAATTGCTCGTCGTCGGCGGAATGACGATGCGCAGCGCCTGCGGTAGAACCACCTTGCGCAGCGTGATCATGAACGGCAGACCAAGGGCTGCGGCCGCCTCGAACTGGCCGGTGGGCACGCTTTCGATGCCGGAGCGGAACACTTCCGCCGAATAGGCGGCCATGACGATCGACAGGCCAAGCGCGGCGGACGTCCAGGACGAGAACCGCAACCCCAGGAACGGCAGCGCGTAATAGATCAGGATCAGCACCACCAGCACCGGGGCAGCGCGAAAAATGTCGATATAGAGGATCGCCAGCAGCCTCAGCGGTTTCGGCGCATAAAGCCTGACAAGGCTGATCGCGAGACCTGCCGAGACGCCGAAAACGATGCCGGCGATGCCGAGCAGGAAGGTGTTCACAAGGCCGCGCATCAGCGCCGGAAAACTGGCGAGAAGGACGTCGAGGTTGAAAAAAGTGTCGGCGAGCGTCATGGCGGGCTCATTTCAGTGGCGTTCATGCCAGAATATTTCGAAGAAAAGGCGAATACCGTCTTTCCGCTCGGAAATGCGATAGAGCGTTTTTGCAATTCCGGGAAAGGTCGAAGCTGTCCGGAGACCTCGCGCAGCCTGACAGTGCCGCGCGAGGGAAAAATCAAAAGCCGATCAGGCCTTCGGGATCGGCAGTTCCGTTACCGTAGCCGAACCTGCCGGCGGCTCGGTGCCGAACCACTTCTTGTGGATCGCGGCCAGCGTGCCGTCCTTCTTCATCGCGGTGATCGCATCGTTTGCCTTTTGAAGCAGCGGATGGTCCTTGGTCATCATCAACCCGTATTGCTCGCCGGTCTTGATGCGTACCTTCACCTCCAGTTCCTTCATCTTCAGGAACGCGTATTGCATGCCGGGGATATCGCTGACTGCGGCATCGATGCGGCCGGCATTGAGGTCCATCAGCATGTCCTGCTGGGCGTTGTAGCCCTTGACCTCGGTGATGCCGAATTTTTCCTGGTTTTCCTTCGACCATTTGTCGCCGGTGGAGCCGGAGAGCACGCCCACGATCTTGCCCTTCAGGTCACCTTCGGCGGCCAGCGTCGAATCCTTCTTCACGGCGATGCCCATGTCGGAATCGTAATAGGGCTGCGTGAAGGACTGGCTGGCCAGACGCTCCTTGGTGATGGTGATCGAGGAGATCGCCACGTCGATGCGCTTGGAGCTGGTGGCGGCGAACAGCGCCTGGAAGCCGAGATCGGAGATCTCGGTGGTCATGCCGAGCCGCTTGGCGACTTCGTTGGCGATATCGACTTCGAAACCTTCGAAGGTGCCGCTCTCGTTCTTGTATTCGAAGGGCGGGTTGCTCGGATAGGAGCCGATCACCAGCGCGTCGGCGGCGGCAATCGAGGCCGTGCCCGACATCAGACCGATGGCGGCCATCAGGCCAAATACATGTCGTCTCGTGAAATTCATGTCATTCTCCCTCTGGCGTTCTGGCCATTTCCGTTTTTATTGAGCATTCCAGCCGGCCACCCTGAAGCGACCGGCAATTCTTCAGCGCAAGGCCTCGACCATGCGATCCAGCGCCTGAGCAAGCTGCCCGGTTTCGCGAAACACGCACATGCGCAGAAAGGCGCGCGAGGAGTCGCCGAACAGATAGCCGGGCGCGAGGCCGACGCGGGCCGATTCGAGGATGCGGGCGCAGGCGACGCCGGAATCGGCTTCGCCGTCCAGCCCGAAAAAGGCATACATGCCGCCTTTCGGCTTGTCCGGCAGGATAATGCCGGGGATCTGCGACAGGCGGTCATAGGCGAGATCGAGGCCGGTCTTCACCCGGTCGCGGATATCGTTAATCAGCCCCTCGCCCTCGCGGATCGCCGCCGCAGCACCCGCCTGCACGGCGCCTGAGGTGCCGCTGTTTATATATTGCGTCATCGCCGCCAGATGGCCGGCGACGCTTGCCGGATGACTCAGCCAGCCGATGCGCCAGCCGGTCATCGCCCAGGCCTTGGAGAAGCTGTTGATCGAGATCACCCGGTCCTCGTCCTCGGCGATCTGCAGGATCGACGGCGCCACCGGCCCGTCGAAATAGAGCCGGCCATAGACCTCGTCGGAAATGATCCAGATGCCAGTGCGGCGGCTGAAGTCCAAGAGCGCCTGCATCTCGTCGCGGCTGGCGGTCCAGCCGGTCGGGTTGGAGGGGGTCGAGAGGAAGATCGCCCTTGTGCGGGCATCGCAGGCCGCAAACAGCTTGTCGAGGTCGAGGCGGAAATCGGTGTCGAAATCCAGCGCCACCGGGCGAGGTTCGCCGCCGATCAGATGGATGGCATTGTGAATGTTCGGCCATTGCGGCGAGACATAGACGACATTGGTGCCGACATCGACCAGCATTTCCAGCGCGATATACAGCGCCTGCATGCCGCCCGGCGCAACGGTCGTGCGTTCGATGCCGATGCGGCGGCCATGCAGCGCCGACTGGTAATCCGACAGCGCCGTGTTCAGCGCTTCCATGCCCCGCATATTGGGAATGTAAAACGTGTTGCCGGCATCCAGCGCCGCCTTGGCGGCATCGCGGATGAAGGCCGGCGTGACCATGTCGCCTTCGCCATACCAGAGTGGAATGACGTCGCCGATCTCGCGGGCGCGCAGCGCCAATGCTGCAATATTCTCGGTGCGCAAATCCTGAATTTGCGGACGAATACCGGAGAGCGCGTCGCGCCCCCGGTTATGCCCCTCACCGAACGAAGCATGTTCACGCGCCATCGACGACCTTTCCCGGAACCGACTTGGTCATGATCGTGAGGCAAATCCGGGCGCTTTTCAAGCGAGAAATTTTAAGTTTAAAAAAAATCCATGCAAATGCATGTTCTCAGTCGACGATCGCCTCGACGTCGATTTCGACCAGATAGTCGCCGACCAGATCGCCGGCCGCCAGCAGCGTATTGGCCGGGCGAATCTCGCCGAAATAGCGGCCATGGATGCGCGAAACCGGTTCCCAATCGTCGATGTTTTTCAGGAAGACACGGCTGCGCACCACATCCTCCAGCCGCGCGCCAAGCGCTGACAGGCTGGCGGCGATCTTGTCGAGGATAAAGGTGGTCTGGCCGGCAGGATCGCCGGGGCAGACGACTTCGCCAGAGCCGTTTGTCGCCGTCGTGCCGCTGACCATGACGCGGTCTTTCACGCGCACGGCGCGGCTATAACCGGCGAGCGGCTCCCAGACACTGCCGGAATCGACCCGCAGCCGGCCGGGGCGGCCGGGCACGGGCTGCGCCGTAAAATATTTCGGCACAGCGTCGAGATGGTGGCTGAGATCGCCCGACGCAGTGAGGAAGGGCGGCTTGCGGTATTCGTCGCCACAATCGCCCGAAAGCATTGTCGTCGTCGCCAGCGCGGCATCGATCACCGCCTTGTCCTCGGCATCCAGCGCGAAGGCGAAGAGCTTCAGATTGTCGCCGCGATGCTCGCGTTCGCCGAGCCGCGCGCCGATGATGGTGGCGGCGACCGCCTCATGCTCCAGCACCCAGCGGGTGGCGACGTTGGAGATCGAGACGCCGTGTTTCTTCGCCACGACATCCAGCGCGCCAAGGATTGCCTGCAACGCCGGCCAGCCGCCGATCTCGTCAACGAAACGCTTGTATTTCGACTTGCTCCAGTCGGCGATATCGCCCTCGGCCGGCTCCGGCTTGCCCAGCCAGCGTTCCGACATCAGCCCGCCGGCCAGCGTCCCGTAAGCCAGCAGCCGGACGCCGTTTTCCAAGCAGAAGGCGCTCATCTCGCCGGCCGCGCGGCGGTCGAGCAGCGAGAAGCAGACCTGGTTGGAGACGACGGGAATGCCGTGCTTGACCAGCACCTGCAGATGCGCGGTATCGAAATTGGTGAGGCCGATATGGCCGATCAGGCCCTCTTCCTTCAGTTCAGCCAGCCCCTTCATCGCGTCGAGATAGGCCGGATGCTCGAAGGTCCACCAGTGGAACTGCATGAGGTCGATGCGTTCGACGCCGAGGCGTTTGAGACTGCGCTCCACGCCCTCGCGCACCACCGAAAGCGGCATCGGCCCCGGCACCGGGCACCATTTGGTGAAGGCGACCGGGCGATGATTGCCCGCCTTTTCGCCGGCGGCAACGCGCGACAGCAGGCGGCCGGCGATGATTTCGGCACTGCCGTAATGATCGGCCATGTCGAAACTGTCGAAGCCGGCCTTGGCGTAATCGAGCAGCACCGAGGACATGGCGTCGGGATCGAGCGCCGGACGGTCGCGTTCCATATCCGCCACCTGCCACAGGCCGGTGACGATGCGGCTGATATTCAGGTCGGGCGCGAGCTGGAAGCGGTCGGGAGCGGTGGGAAGCGTCATGGGCGTCGATCCGTTCGGTCGGAGAAAAGGGAGGTGTCAGCCGGCCTTTGCCGGCTTTGCGTCGGTGTGGCGCGAGACGTTGATGCGCTCGCCGAGCAGGCCGCGCGGCCTGAGCAATAGGGCGAGCGACAGGAGCACGCCGATGCCGGTGATCTGCAGGGCTGCGGCGCGCGCCTGCTGCTCCGGCGGGAAGAAGACGGTGATGGCGCTGCCGGAAACGCTCCACAGCGCCCAGATGGCGACGCCGCCGAGAATGGCGCCGAGATTGTTGCCGGAGCCGCCGATGATCAGCATGGTCCAGACCTGGAAGGTCAGCGTCGGCAGATAGTTTTCCGGGGCGATGAAGCCGATGAAATGCGCCTGCACCGCGCCGCCCAGCCCCATGATCGCGCCGCCGAGCACGAAGGCCTGCAGCCGGTAGTGCGACGGGCTCTTGCCGAGCGAGCGGGCCGCCTCCTCGTCCTCGCGCACCGCCCGGAGCACCCGGCCCCAGGGGCTGCGCACCAGCCGCTCCAGCCCGACATAGAGGATCAGCACGACCAGCGCGACGGCGGCGAGATTGGCGAAATTGAACAGCAGCGCATCTTCCGCCCAGCCGGAAAACAGGCGCGGGATGAAGCCGATGCCGAAGGGGCCGCCGGTGATGGCCTGCGCATTCAGCGCCACGAGCTGGATGGTGACCGCGATGCCGAAGGTGGCGATGGCAAGGTAGTCCGAGCGCAGCCGCAGCGTCAGCAGCCCGACGAAACCGGTGGCGGCGGCCGAGACCAGCATGGCCCCGGCCCAGCCGACGAGGATCGGCAGGCCGAAGCCGCCGAGATGGGTATCGCTCGGCGGCGTCGTCAGGATCGCAGAAGTATAGGCGCCGATGGCGACGAAACCGGCGACGCCGACATTGAAGAGGCCGGTCTGGCCCCATTGCAGGTTGAGGCCGAGGCAGATGATCGCATAACTCAACGCGGTCGCGAGGAAGAAGGCGAGATAGCCGGCAAGGCCGGAAGAGAAGAAATCGAGCATCAGGCTTTTCCTCCCATGATGCCTGCGGGGCGGACCAGAAGCACGGCGATCAGCAGCACGAAGGCGACGGCGGCGCGCCATTCCGCCCCGACCGTCTGCACCGCGAAGGCTTCCGCCAGCCCGACGATCAACCCGCCGATCAGCGCGCCGGGGATCGAGCCGATGCCGCCGAGGATCGCGGCGGCAAACAGCGGCAGCAGCAGGTCGAAGCCCATATAGGGGCGGATCTGCACCAGAAGCCCGACCATGACGCCGGCAAAGCAGGCGAGCCCGCCGCCGATCATCCAGGTGATGTTGACGATGTGCCCGACATCGATGCCGGCGACGCGGGCAAGATCGGGGTTCTCGCTGACGGCGCGCATCGAGCGGCCGGTCTGGGTGCGGGTCAAAAGCAGGTGGATCGACAGGACGAGGATGCCGGTCATGACGATCAGGATCATCTGGTCGGGCGTGGCGCGCACGCCGAGCCCGAGTTTCTGGGCGATCTGCAGCTTCTTGCTGAAATAGGTCGGCGACGAGGTGAAGATGAATTCGAGCAGGCTGCGCAGCGCCATCGACGCGCCGAAACTGGCCATGACGGCGGTGATAGTGTTGGCGCGGCGGCGCAGCCGCCGGAATAGCAGGTAATCCAGCGCCAACGCCAGCAGGCCGGTGAGGAGGACGGCGATCACGGTCGCGGCGATCAGCGTCCAGCCGAAGGAAAAGGGGGCGATGGCGGCGACATTGCCGCCGGCCATCCAGCCGAGCAGGGTGGAGGCGGCAAGCGCCGCATAGGCGCCCCAGGCGATGAATTCGCCATGGGCGAAATTGGAAAAGCGCAGGATCGAATAGGTGAGCGTCACGCCGATAGCGCCGAGCCCGATAATCGAGCCGGTCAGCAGCCCGTCGACCACGAATTGCAGGTTCATCGCGTCCCCTCCCCGTCCTGCCTGATCTTGCCGCCGCCGAGATAGAGGGCGGCGATGGCCGGGTCGTTCCACAGATCCTTCGCCCCGCCCTCATGGGCGTTGCGGCCCTCGGCGAGGATATAGGCGCGGTCGGCGATGGCGAGCGCGGCCTTGGCGTTCTGCTCGACCAACACGACGGTAACGCCGGCCCGGCGCACCGCAGCGAGATTGACGAAGACCTGCTCCACCAGCTTTGGCGACAGACCCGCCGAGGGCTCGTCCAGCATGATGACGCGCGGGGATACCATCAAGGCGCGGGCGACCGCCACCATCTGCCGCTGGCCGCCGGAGAGCCGGCCGGCCGGCAATTTGCGCTGGCGGGCGAGATCGGGAAACATGTCGAACATGTCCTGCAGCCGTCCCGCGCGCGCCGCTTTCGGCAGGATGCCGGCGGCGAGCAGCAGATTGTCCTCGACGCTCATCAGCCCGAAGACGTTTTCCGTCTGCGGCACGAAGGCGAGGCCCTCATGCACGAGGCGATGGGCGGGGACGGCGGCGATCTCTCTGCCTTCCAGCCGCACCGAGCCGGAGACTTTCGGCACCAGCCCGGCAATCGACTTGATGAAGGTGGATTTGCCGGCCCCGTTCGGCCCGAGGATGACGGTGATTTCGCAGGGCGACACCGTCATCGACGCGCCGCGCACGATGGGCACGCCGGGATCGTAGCCGGAGACGAGAGCGGAGACGGCGAGGATCGGTTCGCTCATGTGAGATGCCCTCCGCCGAGATAGGCCTCGATGACGCGCGGATCGGCGGCGACGGCGGCCGGCGTGCCCTCGCAGAGCAGCTTGCCGGTCGCCATGACGAAGACATGGCGACAAAGCCGGGCGATCATATCCATGTTGTGCTCGATGATCAGGAAGGTGGTGCCGCGCCGGTTGATCTCGATGATGCGGTCGATGATGACTTCCAGCAGGCTCGGATTGACGCCGGCGGCCGGCTCGTCGAGCAGGATGATGCGCGGCTCGGCCATCAGCACGCGAGCGAGTTCCAGAAGCTTGCGCTGGCCGCCGGAGAGCACCCGCGCCGGCTCGCGGGCGAGATGGGTGAGTGTGACGAATTCGAGCAGCGCCATCGCCTTGTGATAGGTCTCGCGCTCCTCGCGGGCGACGCGGCCGGGGGAAAGCCAGTTGGGCAGGATGCGCTCGCCGCTTTGGCCCTTGCGACCGAGCATGACGTTTTCGACCAGCGACATCTGCCCAAAGGGGCGCGGGATCTGGAAGGTTCGTCCGAGGCCGACCGAGAGGCGGCGATGTGCCGGCTGCGTCTCGACGCTCTCGCCTTCGATCAGGATGCGGCCCTCGCTGGGGACCATGGAGCCGGCGATGAGATTGAACATCGTCGTCTTGCCGGCGCCGTTCGGGCCGATCAGGCCGGCGATCTCGCCATCGCGGATCGAAAAGGAGACGCCGTCGACCGCCGCGACGCCGCCGAAGCGCTGCACGACATTCTCCACCGCCAGCAGCGGGCGCGTCGCCTGCCCGCCTGCCCGGCCTGTCGCCGTCGCCATGTCTCCCTCGATTTCCAACGGCAACCTCCAAAAAAGATTTGATCTTCAATTTGTGATCACATATCGTCAATCACACGGTAACGCGACATTTCTTCCCTTGCAAGAGCGATCCGGACGGGCAGATGGCGGAATTTTCGAAAATTCTGGAAGTCGGTGAGAGCGCCTTCGGCGCCGTGCCCCCCTCTGCGCCACACGCCAAGCTCAACCCGGTGGTGCGAGAGACGGTACAGGACCGGGTCTACAAGGAATTGCGCCAGGCGCTGATCTACGGACTGTTCGATCCGGGACAGGTGCTGATCATCCAGGATCTCGCCGCCTCGCTGCAGGTCAGCACCATGCCGGTGCGCGATGCGCTGTCGCGGCTGATCTCGGAACAGGCGCTGGAGGCGCTGCCCAACCGTTCCGTGCGCGTGCCGCCCATCGACCTGAAGCGGCTCGACGACCTGTTGCAGGCCCGCATCGTCATCGAGGGTGCGGCGCTGGAACTGGCGGTGGCGCGCATCAGCGATGCCGAAATCGAGGAATTGCAGCCGCTGATCGGCCGTTACGACGAGGCCATCGCCCGGCGCGACAGCTACCCCATCGAACAGGAGCTGGAACTCAACAAGCGTTTCCATTTCCAGATCTACCAGCATTCCGGCTCGGACGTGCTGTTCCCGATCATCGAGAGCCTGTGGCTGCAATCCGGCCCATACGTGCGCGCCGCTGTGTTGAAATTCGATCCGGCCAGCGAAATCTCTGCGCTGCATTACCATCGCGATATCCTGACCGCGATGAAGGCGCGCGATGCCGCCGCCGCAAAACAGGCGCTTGCCTCCGACATCAGCCGCGCCTTCGACCTGTTGCGCGACGCGCCGATCCTTGAAGCCGATCCGCCCCTTGCCCCGAAACGCCGCTACAGACGGAAGACATCATGAGCGCTGCCCCCGACGACAGTTTCGAGCTTTACGATCTCCGCGTCGAGGCGGTGGTGCCGGAGGGCAAGCCGATCTTTTGCGGCGCAAAAGCCGGCGATTATTTTGAGCTCAGCGGCGAAATGCTGTCGCTGCCGCCGGGCCAGGGTTTTTCCATCTATTCGCTCTCGGCCGTGCTGCCGCTGCTCGCCGCCAAACAGCGGGCGACGCATCCCAACGACTGGATGACCAGCGACGCCGAAATCGCCTGCCCCGATCCCCATTGCGCCAGCCGGCTCAAAATCGTCCGGCTGGGAAAGCGCCGTTTCAGCCATGCCGAAACGACCGCCGTGCCGCTGCCTGAGAAGGAATGATCCATGAGCGAGACGAGTTTTACCCTGCGCCCCGGCTACAGCATTTCGCGCGTCATTCGCGGCGGCTGGCAGCTGGCCGGCGGCCATGGCGCCATCGACAAGGCCCAGGCGATCGACGACCTGATCGCCGCCTTCGATGCGGGGCTCACCACCTATGACTGCGCCGACATCTATACAGGCGTCGAGGAAATCATTGGCGCGTTCCGCGCCAAGCTGGCGCAGACGCGGGGTGCGGATGTCGCGGCAAAGGTCAAGGTCCACACGAAGATGGTGCCGGATCTCGATGTGCTACCAAAAATCAGCAAGACCTACGTTGAAGGCATCGTCGACCAGTCGCTGCGGCGGCTGCGCATGGAGCGGCTGAACCTCGTGCAATTCCACTGGTGGGATTACGGTTTTTCCGGCTGGCTCGACGCTTTCGGCTGGCTGGAGGAGCTGCGCCAGGCCGGCAAGATAGAGAATGTCGGCGGCACCAATTTCGACAGCGCGCATGTCGCTGCCGTGCTGAAGGCCGGCATTCCGCTGGTCAGCATGCAGGTGCAATATTCCGTGCTCGACAACCGCCCGGAACATGGGCTTGCGGCGCTCGCCGCCGAAAACGGCGTGAGCCTGCTCTGCTACGGCTCCGTCGCCGGCGGTTTTTTGAGCGACAAGTGGCTCGGAGTTCCTGAACCGGAAATGCCGCTCGAAAACCGCTCGCTGACCAAATACAAGCTGATCATCGACGATTTCGGCGGCTGGAGCCTGTTCCAGGAACTGCTGCGCGCGCTGAAAAATGTCGGCGACCGGCATGGGGCCGATATCGCCACCATCGCCAGCGCCTATATGCTAACGCGACCGACCGTCGGCGCCGTCATCGTCGGCGCGCGCAACCAGGCGCATGCGCTCGCCAATGCGAAAATCATGGCGATCACCCTTTCCGATGCCGACAAGGCCGAGATCGAAACGGTCATGGCCCGCCGCCAGGGGCCGGAAGGCGATATCTACACGCTGGAGCGCGACCGCAGCGGCCGCCACGGCTCGATCATGCATTACAATCTCAACGACGGGCGGCACTGATGGCGGAGACAGTTTTCGAAACCGCCCGCCGCGAGATCGTCGAGCTGCACGATTTCTTCGTCCACTGGTTCGTCGACGACGGCCAGCCCGCCCCGGACTTTTCTCGGTTCGAGACGGCGATGGCGGCGGACATGACGATGATCCCGCCCTCCGGCGCGGTGCTCGATCGCGCTGCCGTCGTCAACCATGTCCGCTCCGCACGCGGCACGGTGGACAGGGATTTCCGTATCGATATCGACGATATCCGCGCGCATCTGGAAGACGAACGCGGCATTGTCGTCAGCTATGTCGAGGCGCAATGGCGCAACGGCCGGCACACGCGCCGCCGCTCCAGCGTGCTGCTCACCCCCAACGACGCCGCGCCGCTCGGCCTCGAATGGCGATACCTGCACGAGACCTGGCTGCAACCGCCAAACAATTCCGCAGACTGATGACTTCAAAACAAAGGGGAACGACCATGAAGACATTGCTTCTGACACTGACATCGGCGCTGGCGTTAAGCGCCGCCGCCTCAGCCAATGCCGCCGACTGCAAGATCACCGTCGGCGTCGTCATGGAACTGACGGGGCCGGCCGGCGAATACGGCCAGGCGGGCGCAAAATCCGTCGACATGGCCTTCCGCGACATCAACGAGGCCGGCGGCGTGCGCGGCTGCCAGCTTGCCACCGATACCCGCGACAGCCAGAGCCAGGGCAACGTCGCCGTAGATGCCGCCACCCAGCTCGTCCAGGTCGGCAAGGTGCCGGTCGTCATCGGCGGCATCATCTCCTCGGTGTCGATCCCGATCCTGACTTCGGTGACCGCACCGGCCAAGGTGGTGCAGGTCTCGCCCGCCTCCTCCTCGCCGACGCTGACGGCGCTCGGCCGCGAAGGCAAGACCAACGGCATCTTCTTCCGCACCATCACCTCGGATGCGCTGCAGGGCGTGGCCGCCGCCAAATACGCCCTCGACCAGGGTTTCAAGAAGCTCGCCGTCATCCATGTCAACAACGACTTCGGCGTCAACATGGTCAACGAGTTTTCGCGGGCCTACAAGGCGCTGGGCGGCGAGATCGTCTCGGTGACGCCCTATAACGAGAAGCAGTCGAGCTACCAGTCGGAAGTCACCAAGGCGATGGAAGGCGAGCCGGACGGACTCTACCTCATCTCCTATCCGGTGGACGGCGCCACCATCGCGCGCGCCTGGATCTCGCAGGGCGGCGTGCAGAAATTCCTGCTCAACGACGGCATGAACAGCAAGGATTTCATCACCGCCGTCGGCGCGGAATATCTCAACGATGCCTATGGCACCTCGTCCGGCACCAGCCCGACCAAGTCGACCGAATATTTCAACGCCAATTACAAGGCCTTCTCCAACATCGAGCCCTCCAACCCGGCCGCCGACCGCTCCTATGACGCCGGCGCCATCGTCGGTCTCGCCATCGCCGCCGCCGGCTCGGACAAATCGGCCGATATCCGCGAGGCGATCTACAAGGTCGTCGATCCCAAGGGCGAGCCGATCTATGCCGGCAAGGAAGAATTCGCCAAGGCGCTGAAGCTGATCGGCGAAGGCAAGCCGATCCGCTACGAAGGCGTCATCGGCCCCGTCGCCTTCGACAAATACGGCGACATCACCGGCCCCTTCCGCCTGTGGAAGATCAAGGACGGCGAAGTCACCACCGTCGGCGAAATGAGCACCGACGATGTCGGCAAGCTGAAGGCGCAGACGGACAAGTAAGCATGACCATGAAAACCCCGGATCGGCGATCCGGGGTTTTTTCATGCGTGGAAATAGCCGGCTATGCGTTCCGCCAGCCGAGGCGCGCGATGGCGTAGGGGCGCAGGGTCAGTTGCGGACCGGTGAAGGTGGCCTCGTCGATGCGGTCGTGGGCGGCTTCGAGCACGGTGGTTTCGTCGAGTATCGCCAGCGATGCATCGGCAAGACCGAGGGCGGAGAGATCGACCTCTGATGTCTCGGGGGTGATGTTGGCAAGCAGCAGCACCCGTTCGCCGTCGCGGCTTTCGCCCGCCAGTGCCAGAATTTCATGCGGACGATCTGAAACCACCTCGCGCCACGTCCAGCCGGCCATCATCGCCAAGGATTGCACCACATGGGCGAGCGGGCGCAAGGCCCCTTCCGGCATCGGCTCGCCGGGGCCGGCGATCAGGCCGAAGGGGCCGGTCATGGCCGAGAGCGTCAGTCTCTCAAGCCCGACGCCTGCGACGCGGGCGGCATAACCGAGCGCAAAGGCGGCGCCGAACAAAGCGTTATGACGCGGATCGCGATCGGCCATGGGAATGCGCCCGCCTTGCGGGTTGTCCATGGTGCGGCTGCCATAGGGGTTCTGGCGCATGGGGATGGTCGAGGGGCCGATGCGATAGGGTTTTTCGCCATAGATCGCCCGCAGCGAGCGGGTGATGAAGGGCAGCGCCTCCAATGTCTGCATGACGCTGTCATCGTCGGCGGCGTGGACGATGGGGTTGGTGGCATGGCTGACGAAGGCCAGCCGCTCCGCCGGCACGCGCTTGCGGTTGATCTCGGTGAAATAGCTCAACATGCCGCCGCCGACAAAGATCGCCGGAAAGGCCGTCTTCGCTGCGGTATAGACATCGTCCAATGCCGGACAATCCGGCCAGGCGCTGCCGGGCGGCGTCGATTGCCGGTCGACGGAGGGCGAGACCAGCACGGCATCGAGCGGCAGGCCGGCCTCATGGGCGACGGCGGCGATCTCCTCCATCTCCTCGCCGAGCGGGCGCTGGCAGGGCACGGCGATTTCCATGGTCAGGCAGCCGCGATAGTGATGGCCGAGCGCCGCGAAGGCCTCGATGGTGCCGCGACCATGGCCGGCATCGGGATCGAAATGCAGCAGCAGTTCCTGTGCGCCGAAATCGCCAATATCCTCCAGCGCAGCCAGCGTCGCCGCAGCTTCGTCCGGCGATACCGCAAGGCCGATCGACGGCAGGTTGCCGGCGCCCTCACCCCAGCGCAGCGTCACCGGGCCGGTGTCCGCGCCTTGCATCGCCTGCGATTCATCGCGGGCATCGCGGATATCAAGCGTGATTTTCTGCGTCACCGTTTCGCCAGCGGCAATGCGATAGGGCCAGGGCAGCGCCAGAGGCCGCACATAGGTCTTGTAGGAGGCATCCGACCAGTTGCGCTGGTCTTCCATCTCGAAGGTATCGCCCTCCATGCGGCATTCGGCGGTGACGCCGGGCAGCACGGTATGGGTGATCGCCCGCATATCCTTGAAAGGCTGCCACGGCTCGATGCGGTCGGGCAGATGCGTTTGCTCGACCGAGCCGTCGACATGCTCGACGGTAACAGGCGAGCCGGCAAGCCCGACGATGGGATGCAGGATGCAGAAGCCGCAGCGGTTGGTTTCGAACCCGGTCGGCGTCTCGGCGCTTGCCTCGAAGGTCAGCGTTTCAGGCGTGCCGGTGATGGTTGCGGCAATCGCCAGTTCCGTACCGTCAGGTCCGGTGCAGCGGGAACGATAGCGCACGATGAATTTTTCCGGCTGCTGCTCGACCGTCAGGTCGGACAGCGCCGGATCGTAGGTGCCCCAATCGCGGTCGCGTACCAGAAAGGAGATGGCGCGCAGCACCTCGACGCCATCATAGGCGATGCGGCGCAGGGCGCCGCCGGTCAGTTTTGCCGTCAACCGGCCGGCCTTCAGCTCGGTCGGGGCCGGCTCGACTTGCGTCGTGCCGTAGAGCAGAAAGGCGCGGTCGGCTGAAATCGTCATCTGAGCAGGCCTCCGATATCGACCGGCTGGCCGGAGGCAGCGCTTGCATAGGCCGCTTCGACCAGCGCAAAGGTTTTGAGATTGTCAGTGCCGGATGTCGAGGTCTCGACGCCGGACCGTAAGGAATCCGCCCAGTGTTGCTGGATGGCGAAAACGCTTTCCTGGATATTGTGCCAGGGCCGCGAGGCCCAGCTAAGCAGCGCCGGCGAGACATCGGTAACCGTGGTGCCGGACGCATTGGTGATTGTCAGGCCATAACCCTGCGACAGGCGCAGCGAACCCTCGCTGCCGTCGAGTTCGATCAGGGTTTCCGGGAAGGGTTCGACCGACTGCTTGGTCGCATAGCTGACATCGACGATGGAGGTGGCACCATTTTCATGGTCCATCATCATCGTGGCGACGTCCTCGCCCTTGATGGTGGGGTTGACCCGCTTGGTTCGCGCCGTCAGCGACGTCACATCGCCAAGGATGAAGCGGGCGATATCCAGCGTGTGGATGCCGAGATCCTCGATGATAAAGCGCGATCCTTCGGCCAGATAAGGCTGGGCGGCGAAGACGTCGAAGCCGGAGCGGAAGGAGAAGCGGCCCCAGAAGGGTTTTCCGATGGCCCCCGAATCCAGCGCCTTGCGCACCGCCTGGATCGGCGTCTGCCAGCGGAAGTTTTCGTGGATCATCAAGGGTATGCCGGCGTCGCGGCAGGCTCGCACCATCGCCTTGGCGTCGTCAAGCGACGGCGCGAAAGGCTTCTGGCAGATCGCCGGTATCTTATGGGCGGCGGCCATTTCGACCAGCGCCCGATGGCTTTGCACCGTGGTGGCGATATCGACGAAATCGAAGCCGCCATCGGCAAACATCTGAGCGGCGTCGGTATAGCGCCTGGCGATATCGAATTGATCGCCGACGATCTTCAGCCGCTCGGGATCGCGATCGCAGATCGCAACGATCCCGGCGCCATCCACATCCTTCCAGCCATGCATCTGATTGACGGCGAAGAAACCGCAGCCGATCAGGGCTCCGCGAAGTTCTGCCATGTCCATCAACCCTGCTTTGCCATCTGCATCAAGGTAACGCGCGCCTGAAGCTTTCGTTGCGCCTGATCGACCACCACAGCGATGATGATGACGAGGCCCTTGATGACCATCTGCCAGAAGGATGACACACCCATCATCACCAGACCATCGGAAAGAATGCCGATGACGAAGGCGCCGACGATGGTGCCGCCGATCGTGCCGCGCCCGCCCGACATCGAGGTGCCGCCGAGAACGGCTGCGGCGATGGCATTGAGTTCGAGATTGGTGCCGGTCGCCGGATGCGCGGCCATCAGCTCGGAGGAGATGACGAGGCCGACAAGCGCGGCGCAGAAGCCGGAGAACATGTAGACGAACATCTTCACCCGGTCGACGCGGATGCCGGACATGCGCGCGGCGCGCTCATTGCCGCCGACAGCGAAGATATGGCGGCCCAGCGGCACGAAGCGGGCAAAATAGGCAGCCCCCAGCGCCACGACGATCAGCATCCAGACCGAGACCGGAAGGCCGAGCCAGGTGCCCGAGCCGAAGATCGCATAGCCGGTATTGCCGAGATCCTCGCGACCGACAAGGTTCGGCAGCGTCTGGCCGTCGGAATAGAGAAGGGCGGCACCGCGCGCCACATAGAGCGTGCCGAGCGTCGCGATAAAGGGGGCGACGTTCAGCCGCGTGATCAGCAATCCGTTGAGGATACCGATGAAAATGCCGACGATGGCGACGATGATGGCCACTTCGAGGATGTTGAAATAGACCGTATAGCCCATCGGCAGGTCGATGCCGTAAAGGATCAGGCCGCCGGCGATCATGCCGCACAGGCCGACGATGGAGCCTACCGAGAGATCGATGCCGCCGGTGACGATGACGAAGGTCATGCCGATCGCCAGGAAAGCGTTCTGCGTTGCGTGTTTCGACATCAGGATCATGTTCGCGGTCGAAAGGAAATTCGGCGCGAAGATCGAAAAGAAGATGATGACCGCAAACAGCGCGATGAAAGTGCGCAGTTTCATCAGGGTCAGCAACAGGGAGCCGCTGGTGGCGGGGCCGGCAGCGGCCGTCTGGGTGGCGCTCGACATCACGCATGCATCCTTTTGGTCTTGTGTCCCTCGGCGGAGGCGGTCACGATGGCCTCTTCGGTGGCGTCAGTGCGGTCCATGACCGCGATCAGACGGCCATTGCTCATCACGGCGATGCGATCCGACAGGGCCATGACCTCTTCGAGGTCGGAGGTGGAAAACAGAATGGCGAGGCCTTCGCCGGCCAGACGCCGCATGGTGCGGAACACGTCCGCCTTGGCGCCGACATCGATGCCGCGGCTCGGCTCATCCATCAAAAGCACTTTCGGGCCGGTCATCAGCGCCTTGCCGATCACCACCTTCTGCTGGTTGCCGCCCGACATCGAGGTGACCTCGAAATCCGGGTTGCGCGCCTTGATCGAGAGGTTGCGGATCGCTTCGGCAATGGCGCCGCGCTCCCGCTTCGGCTCGATATGGAAGCCGAACTTCACGAATTGGCCGAGACTGGCGAGCGACAGGTTTTCGGCAATCGACAGGCATTGCACCAGTCCCTCGCGCTGCCGGTCCTCGGGGATCAGCGCAATGCCGCGCGCGATGCGGCCGGTGGTATCGCGCTCCTGCAATTCGCGGCCATCGACAAACACCTTGCCGGTATAATGGCCATGACGGCCCATGATGCATTCGAACAGCTCGCTGCGGCCGGCGCCCATCAGTCCGTAAATGCCGAGGATCTCACCCTTGCGCACCGACAGCGACACATGGTCGACGGCGTAACCGCCCTGGGCGCGCGGCAGAGTGATGTCTTCCAGCCGGATGACCTCGTCGCCCAGCGCATGATCCACCTCTTTGGCGAAATCCTTGGCGTCGGAGCCGATCATCGAGCGGACGATCCAGCGGGTGTCGACATCCTTGACCATCGCATGGCCGGTGATCTGGCCGTCCTTCAGCACGGTGATGTAGTCGCCGATGCGCATCAGCTCTTCGAGACGATGCGAGATATAGACGATCGCCACACCTTGCGCCTTCAGTTCGGCGATGACGCGGAAGAGCACATCGACTTCGGCCGCCGAGAGCGCCGAGGTCGGCTCGTCCATGATCAGGATGCGGGTATTGAGCGAGACGGCGCGGGCGATCTCGACCAGCTGCTGCTGGCCGATCGGCAGGTCCTCGACCAGCGTATCGGCGGTGATGCCGGCTTCGAGGCGGTCCAAAAATTCGTTTGCCTTTTCGACCTGCGCCTTGTGGTCGATGCCGAACAGGCCGCGCGTCAGCTCACGCGTCGCAAAGATGTTTTCGGCGACAGTCATGTTGCCGAACAGGTTCAGCTCCTGGAAGACGATGCCGATACCGTGGCGCACGGCATCCGCCGGCGAATCGAGATGGATGCGTTCGCCTTCCATCCAGATTTCGCCGAGCGTCGGACGCTCGACGCCGGCGATGATGCGCATCATCGTCGACTTGCCGGCGCCGTTTTCGCCGACGAGCACATTGACCGCGCCGCGGCGCAGTTTCAGATCGGCCTTTTTCAGCGCGACGATGCCGGAATAGGCCTTGGTGATGTCGCGCAGTTCGAGAATGACGTCGCCGTCGTCGGTGTCGCTCATCGTCATCCTCCGACCGTGATCGTGACCGGCACGAATTGCGGCAACTGCCCCGCCGTCGGCAGAGGATAAGCGCCGAGCGCCTCGACCTCTTTACCGACCAGAGCGTCGCGCGGCAGTTTTTCGAGATAGAGCTTGTTCACCTGGGTGTTGAACGACTTGCCGTACTGCGCCCACTCGATCTGGTTCTTGAATTCGTTGAAATTCACGAAGTCGAGGGAATCACGGATCGCCGTGCCGCGGATTGCCGGGCCGATGGCGACGCGCACATCCGCCTTGCCATCGCCATCGACGTCGACATCGATGGAGCCGGAGCGCGACTTGGTTTCGGCAGCGACGATCTTGCCCTTGACGGTGGCGGCAAAGGTCCAGGGCGCATTGCCCTGCTTTTCCTTGTGGCCGTATTTTTCGGCAGCGGCGTCGAGATTGCTGTTTACCAGCGTCGACACGTCCTGGAAGGAGCCGGCCCGTCCCTTGAGATAGGGAACGACCTTGGCGTCCCAGATATCGGCGACGAGCTTGTCGGGATCGAAGGCGCCGGCGGCGGCTTCGGCTTGCTGGTCGGCGGTCTTGACGAATTTGCAGCCGGTCATCGCCAGAGCACAGGCAATGAGAACGGCAGCGGCGCGCATCTGCGGCAGCGGCAGCGACATAGGATTATCCCCGGAAACGACAGCGGGGCGCGGAGCCGGCCAAAGCCGTTCCGCGCCCGTCAACCTTGGGAGGAATTACTCGGCGAGTGCGAAGGTTTCGAGCTTCTTGGCGTTGTCGGCCGTGATCAGCACGCAGTCCATCAGCTGCTTTTCCTCGACCGGCTTCTTGCCCGTCTTGATGAAGTCGTGGGCCTGCTGAACGGCGAGCTGTGCCTGGGCATAGGCCGGCTGCATCACGGTCGCCTTGATGCCGCCCGCCAGGATCGAGTCGCGAACGTCGTTGGAGCCGTCGAAGCCGACGACGATGACGTCCTTGCGGCCGGCGGCCTGCAGCGCGGCAATCGCGCCCATGGCCATGGTGTCGTTACCGGCGATGACGCCCTGGATATCCGGGTTTGCCTGCAGGATGGTCTCCATCTTGGAGTAGCCTTCCGTCTGGCTCCAGTTGGCCGACTGCTGGGCGACCATCTTCATTTCCGGATATTCGTCGATGACGTCGTGATAGCCCTTGGAGCGGATGCCGGCATTGAGGTCGGCTTCACGGCCGAGCAGCTCGACATACTTGCCCTTTTCGCCCATCAGCTTGACGAATTCCTCGGCACCGAGCTGGGCGCCCTGATAGTTGTTGGAAACGATCTGCGAAACGGCGACGCCGGTCGCATTGATCTCGCGGTCGATCAGGAAGGAGGGAACGCCCGCATCCTTGGCCTTCTGGACGGCGGCGATCGAGGCTTCCGAGCCGGCGTTGTCGAGGATGATGGCCTTGGCGCCACGGCCGATGGCGGTGTCGATCAGCTGCGACTGCTTGTTGGCGTCGTCGTCATGGACGAGAACGAGGGTTTCGTAACCCAGTTCCTTCGCCTTCTTCTCGGCGCCGACGGCTTCGGCCTTGAAGAAGGGGTTGTCGTGCGAGGGCGTGATGATCGCGATCAGATCGGCAGCGAATGCCGGCATGGCGGTGCCCATGGCGAGCGTCGCCGCGAACGCGGCCAGAGTCAGTCTGCGTGTCAGTTTCATTCTATCCTCCCTAAAGAAATGGACCGCCTCGCTCCCCGCGAGGCAGGTGAAATGGCCAGGGGAGGAATTCCCCCGGCAAGAGTTTTGGGTCAGGCGAGCGCCGGCATCAGGTGATGCGGCGAATGCTCTCGGCGATTTCCTGCGGCTCGAAGACCTTCTTCCAGTCGTCGCGCATCAGGGCGGGAATGCCGAATTCGATGGCCTTGTTGCAGGCATCGGAGAAGACGCCCTGCACTTCCTCGAAAATCACCGCGCCGAGCACGTTCATGTGGCCGAGCAGGAAGTCGCGGGCGGCTTCCTTCGGCACACCGCGCGCGACGCATTCATCCATCGCCTGGCGCATGACGACTAGCAGCGAGGCGCAGACGGTTTCGGACAAACCCGGCTCCAGCATCGCCATCTGCTCGACGGTGACGCGGTGCGACCGCATGACCGGCGACCAGATGACCTTGGCGATCTCTTCGCCAAGCGCATAGGCCTCTTCCGGCCCCTGCATCAGCGCCGAAACGATGTGCTGCTTGGCAAACAGGCCACCGAAATGGTCCTTCTTCGCCTGCATGTCGGTTTCGTCGTTGAAGATCGGCGGATGGCAGGGATGGGTGACGAAATAGGTCAGATCGGCCCGCTCGGGCAGGTGGCCGGCAAAGGGCGCGGCGGCATCGAGCGCCACAACCATCGTGCCGGGCTGAAGCTTGTCGACGATCCCTGCTGCGACCTTGCCGATCGCCGTGTCCGGAACCGCCAGAATGACGACGTCGACGCCATCGAGCGCCTGCTCGACCGGCACGCAGCCAAGGCCGAGATCGTCCTGAAGGCGCGCCTTGCCGGCGTCGCTGACTTCCACATGGCGCACGTCAAAACGCGAACCTTTGAGATTTTTGGCGAGCCGGTAGCCCATTTTGCCGCCGGCGCCGAACAACGCGATCGAAGTCATGTTTCCTCACCTGAATGCTTGTTGGAAGGGACTATAGTCAACTGGTATAATGAGTCAATCAGCATATGATTAGCAGCCGCATTTTTTATGCAGCCGTCAATCCGTCGCGGATCTGTGCGAAGTAGCCATCGGCGCCGACCTGACCGCCTTTCAGCGCGATCTGCAGGCCATTGGTCGCCGCATTGAGGCCATGGGCGGTGCAGAGCGGCGAACCCGGCGTCTGCGGCAAAGGCAGAAGCGTCGTCAGCGCCTGGACATCCAACTGGCGCAAGGCATGGCTGGAAGTATCGCCGCCGGCGATGACGGCGCGCGTCAGCCGCGCCTCGGCCACCAGCCGGTGCAGCATGGCGCCCAGCATCTGGCCGAGCCGATGACGGCTGCCGGCGATCCGGTCGATCTCGCCGCCGCGATCCGCCGAGGGACCGAGCGCGGTGTAGAGGATCGGGCTCCTGCCTTGCCCCAGCACATCCAGACCGTTGGCAATCGCTTTGGCCATGACCCGTTCGCCATTCTCGCCAAGAAGATCGAGCGGATCGACGGCGATCGCCTCGAAGCCCTGGGATGCCGCCGTGCGGATCTGGCGTTCGGTGGTCGGCGAAACGCTGCCGGAGACGACGGCGATACGCTCCGCCTTGCCAGGCGCGGGAAAATCGGCCGCGCCGGGCACAAGCCCCTGGCTCTTCCATGCCGCAAGCAGCGCATATTCGACCCCCGAGGAGCCGGCGACGAACCAGCCCTGCGGCGGCGTCAGCCGCCACAGCGCGCGGCCGGCCTGCGCCTGCGACAAGGGGCTGTCGACATCGAACAAGACCATGCCATCGGCGCTTTCGGCGAGCGCATCGATGCGGGCATCGGCATCATCAAGGCCGAGCGTGACGAGATCGACGAGGCCACTTGACAATTTTGTCTGCCCTGCCAGATGCCGGCGCAGATCGGCCTCATGCATCGGCGTCACCGGATGGCGGCTCATCACCGGATGGCGGTCGATGCGATAGACCTCGCCCTGATAGGCGGCGAAGAGATGGCCGAAGGCGGTATAGCGCTTCAGCTGCGGCGCGCCGACGACAAGCGGCACAAAGGCCTGCTCGAACAATTGCTTGCCGATCTCGACGGCCGTGCCGATATTGCCGATCCCGGGGCTGGAATCGAAGGTCGAGCAGACCTTGTAATGGCAGATCGCCGCCTTTTGCGCCTTCAGCCAGGCAAAGGCCGGCGTCAGCTTCTCCTTCATCCACTCCGGCGTCTCGCTGCGGCTGGTGCCGGCAATTCCCAGCGCCCGCACATGGGAAAAGCGCTTGAGAAGCGCTTCATCGGGGATATCGAGAAACAGCACCGTCTCGACGCCGTTCGAGGCCAGCGCCTCCATGACATCGGTGGAGCCGGTGAAATCGTCGCCGTAATAGCTGAGAAGCAGGGGACCGGTCATGATCGTCATTCTCCCTGGCCGCCGAATTTCTTCAGCGAGGCGGCGAGTTCGGGATGGTCTTGTGCGTAGGTTTCCAGCGGGATGTCGGCCACCGCCGCCTCCCAGGCCTGGGTGACCGCGCGCACGCCCGCCGCCGGACCGCCCGGATGGCTGACGATGCCGCCGCCGCACAGATACAGCAGATCGGTGGTGCGGCCGGTGCGGCGATAGGTTTCCGGCGCCTGTCCGCCCCATTGACCGGAACCGGCGACCGGCAGGGCGCAATCGCTTTCATCGAACAGCGGCGTCGTCACCGCCTCGAAGGAACGGACAAAGCTGTCGTCCGGCTCCCAGTATTTGACGCCGATGCCGTTGATCTGGAACTGGTCGACGCCGAGCAGGCGCCAGAATTGCTGCCAGACGCGGAAATCGAAACCGATGCCGGGATGGCGCGTCAGCACGTCCCAGCCGTTGCGATGCGCGTGCAACACAAGGCCGGAGCGCTTGCGCAAGAAGGCCATGCCGCCCATGCCGATCGAATTGATATTGATGACCGCGCAATTGCCGCCAGCCTCCAGCACCAGATCGTGGTTGCGCATCATCTCGTCGGGATCGGTGTGGGAAATGCCGAAGGCATACATCACCTTCTTGCCGGTCTTCTGCTCGTGATCGAGGATTCTCGGCATAATCGCCGCCACCCGTTCCTTCAGCGGCGAATAGGCTGGGCTCATCAGCTTCTCGTCGTCCTTGATGAAATCGACGCCCGAGGAGATCAGCTCCCCGACCAGCTCGGCCGTTTCGTGTGGGCGCAGGCCCAGCGCCGGCTTGACGATGGTGCCGATGATCGGTCGTCCCTCGACGCCGGTCAGCCGCCGGCTGCCGGCAAGGCCGAATTGCGGACCCGGATAGGCGCCGCGAAACTCTTCCGGCAGCTTGAGATCGACGACGCGCAGGCCGCTGAAGCCGCGGATCGAGAAAATGCCGCCGACGGCAATGGTCATCAGCGCCGAGAGATCGGTGCCGACGGCTTCGATCGGAAAGCCGATCTCGACATCGGCGCGGCGGATGGGCCGATTGCCGTCATCCTCAGGCCAGGACGGGCGCTCGGCATCGGCAAGCGGACGGATGGACAGGACGCGGGCGGCGACACGCGCCTTCAGCTCCGGCGTTTCGCCGGGCACCGGCACGAAGGTTCCGGTCGATTGATCGCTGGCGATCTTCTCCGCCATGGCCTCGATACTGCCCGATGTCTCGATGCGGTAGGTGACGATGATCATGGCGGGCCTCCTCTGGCGTCCTTCGCGCAACTGGTATAATGAGTACTCCAATAATGCAAGAGCCGAGATCGAGACTTTTCAAGCCGCGCAAACACGCCTATTCGATAAGACCAGCCTCACGGGAAACCTGTCCATGCGATCCGAACCCATCACCCGCCGCAAACTTTCCGACGAGGTTTTCGACCGACTCGAGCGCATGATCTCGTCCGGCGAATTGCAGCCAGGCGACGACATGCCTTCCGAGCGCGAGCTGATGGATCGTTTCAAGGTCGGCCGCCCGGCGATCCGCGAGGCGATGCAGTCGCTGGAGCGGATGGGACTGGTGGCGATTTCCCATGGCGAACGCGCCAAGGTGCTGGAACTGACCGCGAAATCGCTGTTTCGACAGATGGACCTGACGGCGAAGATCATGCTCGCCAAGTCTGCCGAATCCCTGGAGCACCTGAAAAGCGCACGCATCTTCTTCGAGCGCGGCATGGCGCGCGAGGCGGCGCAGAAAGCGTCGGCCGCCGATATCGTCGACTTGCGCGTCATTCTCGACCGACAGCGCGCCTCGCTTGGCGACGCCGAAGCGTTCATCGCCGCCGACATGGCCTTTCATGCCCGCATCGCCGATATCTCCGGCAATCCGATCTTCGCGGCGGTCAGCGAATCCATGCTCGCCTGGCTGAAGGAATATCACACCGACATGCTGATCTGGACCGGCAAGGAGCGGTTCACGCTGGCCGAGCACGAGGAGATCGTCGACAGCCTTGCCGCTGGCGATCCCGATGCGGCCGAACAGGCCATGCTCAAGCATCTGGAACGGTCGCGCGCGCTTTACACGCTGACGCGCGGCGAAGAAGCCTAGGATTTCCCTTCCGCCGGAAAAGATCTATAGCGGGATGCACCGCTCGAACGCCTGCCCGGAGAAGACCATGGCCGCCACAATCCGCACTCATGTCGGCGATATCGCGCAGGCCGACGCCGCCCGCTATACCGGGGCCGTGGCCATCGATACGGAAACGCTGGGTTTGGTGCCGCGTCGGGACCGGCTTTGCGTCGTGCAGCTATCGCCGGGCGACGGCTCGGCCGACGTCATCCGCATCGCTGCCGGCCAGACACAGGCGCCCAATCTCGTCGCCTTGCTCGCCGACCCCTCCAAACAAAAGATCTTCCATTACGGCCGCTTCGACATCGCCGTTCTGTTTCACACCTTCGGGGTAACGGCGACGCCTGTGTTCTGCACCAAGATTGCATCGCGGCTGGTGCGCACCTATACCGACCGGCATGGTCTGAAGGACAATCTCAAGGAAATGCTGGAGGTCGACATCTCCAAGGCGCAGCAATCCTCGGACTGGGCGGCCGAAACCCTGTCGCAGGCGCAACTCGAATATGCCGCCTCCGACGTGCTCCACCTGCATGCGCTGCGCGACCGGCTGACGGAACGGATGAAACGCGACGGGCGCATGGAGCTGGCCCAGAGCTGCTTCGAGTTCCTGCCGACCCGCTCGAAGCTCGATCTGCTGGGCTGGGACGAAACCGATATTTTCGCGCACAGCTAGTCCCCTTAATTCTCGGCACAACCTTTAATTCCGCCTTAACCAGATTTGCCATAATCTCCGGGCAACGATTGCAACCGTTTCCAGGAGTCCATCCATGCTCTTGCCCACAGAGCAAGCCGCCAGCACCTATCTGACCGACTTCATGCGCAACTTCGTGCGCAATATCGAAGAGAGGCAGGAGGAGGAGCGCCGGAAGGCCGAAGGCAAGCGCGAGGACAAGCAGCAGGAGGCGATCAAGGCGCAGATCCGCCCCGACGAATCCGCCGCCGCCGCCAATGCCAAAATCAACGCCCATTTCTTCGGCGCCCTGAAGCGCGACGAAAACCCTCTGGCGACGCTGATCTCCAATTTCGCCAACACGCTCGGCATCGCGCAGGCCGATGGGGAAACCGCTGGCGATTTCGCCGATCGCCTTTCGACCGCGGTCACCTTGACCGGCCTCGTGTCGCGCGATTATGCGGTGACCTTGAACACGCTCAAGGTCAGCGCCGCTTCCGTCTCTGCAATCATGAAAGGCGAGACATCGGACAAGGACGATCCGATGGCACGCCTTGCCGCCCGTATCGGCATGGATGCCGGCGTCGATCCGAATTCCAGCGATTTTTCGACCGACATGGCGACAGCACTGACAACGGCACGCGGCAAGTTGCCGAAGTCGGTCGATGAGCTCGAGAAAAAAACCGGGCTGGACAAGCTTGGCGTGAGCGCCAGCGAGCTGATCGAGGCGATTCGTAATCCCTGGGGCGAGACGGCGCGCAAAGTTCAGACAGCCCTGGACGACAAGGCCGCCAACGAGCGCTCGTTGACACGGGACGTCGCCAAGGTGCTGCAGCGCCTCGAAGACGTCGCCGATCCGAAAACGGCGGCGGAACTCAAGGCCGAACGCGGCCGCGACGACCCGACGCGCGTCGAGGACGCCGAGACCCGGGCCGAGCGCGAAAAAGATATCCAGGCGCGCGAAGCGCAGGAAAAGATCACCGACGCCAAGGACCGCCAGGACGCGATCGGCGAGCGCATCCGCAATGCCGACGACACCAAGGGCAATGACGGGGCTCCCGCAAACGGCGTCGATGCGGTCGATGTCATCCAGGTCCTGGCGGCCGACGCCACCTCTTCGAAACAGGTCGATGCGACCAAGGCCGCGCCCGAGGCGAAACCGGAGACGCCGGTCGATGACGGCGATCCGACCGTGCTCAGCCGTGAGGAACAGATTTACATCGTCGAGAACCACTCGCCGCAGGCCGCCGCCGAAGCGCAGCAGCAGGCCGGCGAAGACGTGCTGAAGGTCAGCGTCGACGAGATCGGCCTCTACCGCATGATCGGCAAGGAAAAGAAAGCGGCGTGATTTTCCGGGTGCGGGCTTACGAGCCTGTTAACCAATTTGCCGTGAAATGCTCCTTGTCCGGTCGAGACGCTCGTGCGTACAGTTTCGCTCTCTTCCGGTCCCGCGTGGCGTAAAGCGTATCTGGGTAGGAGTTGGAATGGGAAATGTATTCCCGCAGGACGGCGTCGAATCCGGTCTCCCGGCTTCGGCACTGGATTTCCTGAATGCAGATGCCGGCAGCGTGCCGGATGAGTTCGATGACGCCTTTTCCGCCGATGACGACGGGTTCGGCCTTGAGCTTCAGGCGTTTGCCGCCACCGGCAACCGCCAGGCCGTAAAAAGCGTGAAGGGCAATTGGCTCGATGCCTTTCAACGGGAAAACATGGACGACCACATTGTCGATACCGGCTATGTGACGGCCGTCAATTCCGATGAAACCGGCCTCTATCGCCTGTTTCGCAACCTGTCGCCGTGAAACGGCAGGGCAAATTTCCTGGAAAATAATCGTCTTCGTTTCATCCCCTTCTCCCCTCGGGAGAAGGGGAGAAGAAGCGTACAGACTTTTTAGCGCCCCGGCTCCTGCGCACGCGCCTTCACTTCGTCGAAACTCCAGTCGCGCAGCAAGCGGCCGTTTTCCCAGACGGGGATCAGGTGGTTCTCGCGGCCGCCCAGCTCTTCGAGGCTAATCCCGACAAGTTCGCCGAACTGGTCGACGACGGCGACGCGGCCGCTGCGGGAAGCCTTTTCGCGCATCGTCGCCGGGCGTTTGGCAATGCCGTGCCAGACGCCGTCGGCATCGGCGCAGGCATTGGCCTTCATGGTGAAGGAATAGCTGTCGCGCGTCACCTTCTGCAGCAGGCCGGAGCCCATGCCGAAGCGGATGTTTTCGGCCGAAAAGCCCTGGCCTTCCAGTCGGCCGAGGATCATCGCTATATCCTGGCTGGAGGCGCCGTCGCCTTGCAGCACCTCGACCGGCGCATCGATGACCTTGTAACCCTTGCCATTGAGGCGGGTGCCGAAAGCGTATGCCAGCTGGTTGACGGCCTGCACCGGCGTATCGACGGGATCGCCGCTGTCGGGGCGGACGATCAATCGGCCCGTGAGACCGAGAACGCGCTCCTTCAGCGTCTTGCCCCAGATTTCGCTGACGGCATTGGCGATGTCGTAGCTGTCGGAAACCACCGAAAACGTCTCCTCGCCGAAAAGGTCGAGCATCCGCTCATAGGCTTCGGTCTCGCGCGGCTGGCCCCAGGCGGTGACGGTGGAGTGTTCCGCGCCGGGATAGGAGGTGCCGGCCATCGGCGCGCCATAGAAGCGGCGGGCATTGACGATGCCGGACAGCGTATCCGTCAGCGAGAAGTAGAGAAGATGGGCGGCCCCGCCAAGCCCCGCCTGCTCGGCCGAGGTGGCGGCGCGGGCGCCGAAATCGTGCAGGCGCGTCGGCAGGAGCTCCATCGGCGCGTCACAGGTCTTCTCCAGCGCCGACAACAGCATGTCGCGCAGCCGCCGCGCATGGCTGGCCACCGTCGCCGGATACCAGATGGCGCGCAGCAGCGCGGTTTCCACATAGGTGGTCAGCCAGGCGAAATCCGGATCGGTGTTGACCACCTGCAAAAGCGGCAGGCCCCGACGCACCACCTGCCCCTCCGGCAGCGCCTCGATGCGCAGCGGCAGGAAGCCGTCGTGGCGATCGACGATGTCGAGCCAGCCCTGACGATTGAACGGCACGCCATGCAGAGCGGAGATCTCTGCCGCTTCCATGACATCGGCCTTGGTTATCGGCCGGGCGAGATGCTCCTTGAGGAACATCTGCAGGCCGAAGAACACCACTTCAGGCCGCTGCGGCACGCCGCGCGCCTCAATATAGGCCGAGATCGATCGAATGCCCGGCGGATATTGCAGGAAATGGCTGAGCTTGTAGCTATCGACATTGAGGATCGGATTGATGTGCGACATGGAAATCACCCCGGCTTTGGATCGGGAGGCTATGCGGACCGGGCAACCGTCCGACCTCCCGCAGACAGTTACCTTTTATTAACCATCGAATGTTAAATTAATCGTTAATTGAAGCATTCATCGGTGCCATGAGGCGCCACGCAAGCTCAAGCATGCCGCAGGGCATGCGCAGGATGGAACCGAAGGCCGGAAATGGCGCGGTTCCTGCGACGGAATGCGACGGGCTGCATGAGCGGCCCTTTGTTGGACCTGTTTCAACCGCCATCCGCCAGATATCAAAGGGGTTCGCTGATGCTGCCTCCGCTTCGCTCGTCGTCGGGATCGACGTCGTCATACCAGAATCAATCGTCGCTGAACGGCTCCGGCCCTTCGGTGGCGGAAGCCGCCTACAAGGTGCATTTCGCCGACTGGAAGGGGGATTCCAATTCCAGTTCCGCCGGCAAGCTCAACGTGCTTCTGCTCGCCGGGCGCGAGCGGATCGCCGATCATCTCGCCATGCTCGCCGATGCCGTCGGCCGCGCCATCGATCTGCCGCGCCGCGAAAACGAGGGAAATGGCGACTATGTCATCCGGCTTGCCGAAGCGCTGGCGAAATTGACGCCGCGCCAGCGCGCCGATGTCGAGCGCCAGCTCAATCTCGTCGTGCAAGGCTTGAAACTGCGATTCCTGTTCGAGGCCTTCGGCAATCCCACCGGGCCGCAGGCAGCGCGCATCGTCGCCTATCTGGAAACCGCCCGCTACAAGGACCGCGACCTCGTCGCCCGCTCCGTCGTCACCTCCTACCGCCAGAACGGCGGGCCGGATGCCGGATCGAACGAACATGCTCCCGCAACCGCAGCCATGCCAGTTCAAGGCGAGACCGGCGAAGCGCAGACGGCCGGCAAACCACAGGCCGCCCAGGCACCGACGCCCGCCAGACCGCAATTGCCGGTCCAAAATGACGTGCCAGCCGACCTCATGCGTGTTCTCGCCGGCGAGGCAGACATCGAGCCCATATTGGAAAGCGCAACCGGACCGCTGCCCGAGACGGCCGCAGACGCGTCGGACGCCGCCCTTCCGGCACCGGCATATGCCGACATCGACCAGGACAGCGGCATCGATGCGCGCAGTCTGCAGGTGCTGCTGCGCCGTGCTTTCGAAGGCGGCGAAAGCGGCGATTCGGCGATCGAAGCCAAGGCGACAGCCGAACTGCTTGCCGCGGCCGAAGACCGCACGGTGATCGATATCGCCAGCGACATCGAAACCCTGGTGGAGGAACCGGTCGAATTCGAACTCGATGCCCGGTTTCAGCCGGACGCACCGACCCAAAGACAGAACGCCCCGGAAGCGCGCCCGCTGCCACGCGCAGCCCTTGCCCCGACCGCAGCGGACATTCCCTCCGAGCACGATCACGCCGCAGACGCACCACGGCCAGGCGAAGGGCGTGATCGCGTCTCCTCTCCCCATCGCATTGCGGACGCTTTTGCCACGGCCATTCAGGAACGCGAGGATTACCAACCGACGCTCTATACCCTGAAAGGCTGGACCGAAGCGGATTTCGACGCGCGCGACCTGGCGACGGCCTACGAAATCATCGCCGAGGAGGGCGAGGAAGCCCATGCGATGATCGCCGCCGGCGCGGAGGACGAATCGATGCCGCCACGCGACGCCAGCGAAGCGCTCCCGCTTGCGGAAGCGGCGGAACTGCCGCTCGACGATAGCGATTCGCTCTACGATCCGCGCAGCGCCGCCGGCTTGAACGGCGAAGCCTCGGACGAGAAAGTGACCACCCGACTGCCGCCAGCGCCGGAAAAGTCGCTTGCCGAAACCTTCGCCGCCAAGGCCGTGCCTGTTGCCGTCGAGCGTCAGGTTCTGGCGCAACTGCTGCCGACCGGACGCGAGACACCGCTTTTCGGTGTTGCTCCCTTCTCGCCGCTGCCGGATGTCCTTTCCTATGAAGACGAAAAGGAAACCGAAGAACAGCGCTTCCGCGACGACCAGTCCGAAGGCGACGATGCCGGCGACGATCACGAGGCGGAACAACAGGAGGGCGACGAAAATCGCCGCGCCGCCGCCGAAATCGCCATGGAAGACGACGAGGACCAGAGCGAGCGGGCTTACGGGCTTTATCAGCGCATGTCCGGCTGGGCCTGAGACACGACACCATCCTTCGACAATAGAGTCTGTCAGGTTCATTCTGAACCTGACAGACTCTAAAAATTCTTTGTTTTCATTTGTCTTTTCGGGAAAACCGGTTTCCAATTTTCCCTGACAAACTCATAAAAAACCCGCCGCGAGCAATCGCGGCGGGTTTTTTATGATCTGCAATCCTCTGCGGATCGCCGGAAGAAACTCCCGGCGATCCGTCGAAAGATTATTCGGCGTTGCGGTTCTTCAGAGCAGCACCGAGGATGTCGCCGAGCGAAGCGCCCGAGTCGGACGAACCGAACTGAGCAACGG
>CAMFHE010000017.1 GCA_945952045.1 uncultured Rhizobium sp. | reverse complement strand
ATGGGCCTTCGCGGAGCGATTCCATTTTCCACCGGCGGCCTGAAGGACCTTGTCGGTTTCGACATAGAGCTTGCGATCGAGCTGACCGACCAGGGAGACTTTCGAGCCTTCGACGACGGCAGCGCCGAGAATCCTGAGTACGTTTGTCGCGATTTGCGGCATTGTGAAATTCCTTTGTTGTGGAGGGGAAAGCGGAGACGCCCGAGTGCATCGGGGAAAAGCCCCGCGGGCAGACAGTTGAGGCGTCGCGCCGGCGATGAGGGCCATGCCTCGGGTTCCGAGAGGTCAAAGGCGGAAAGCGTTGGCGAGCTCACGACGGTCGGCTCGATGCTCTGCGAGCATCGAGCGGTAAAAGCGCTTGCGCGCGACGCGGAAGGCAGGGTCGTACCGAAGTCCGCGATCGAACTGGCATGCAGCGGCGCGCACGACAGTGCGCCAGTTCGCATCCGCGCGAAGGCGAAGGCGTGGATAGAGAGGATCATTCATGTCGGTGGTCCGTGGAGCGCGAGGAAGTGAGCCCGACCGGCTGTGCGCTCTCTCCAACCTTCAGCCGGGCCGACCGGCCCGCAGCCCCCCTCTCTCTCGGCCCGCCAGCCGTCCCGCCCGCCGCCGCCTCAACCGTCAACCGGCATCGCGTGCCTACAACGCGCGCTGGTGGATGCCAGAAAACGGGCGCGGTCGGCCTCGTCCCGCCGAACATAGAAATTGTCATCGACGACGCCGTTGACACGCGCCCACTGGTTCCATGAGAAATTGCGCCCCAGCCCGACCGTGGTGTTCGAGCTGGGGAAGCGGTCGGCGTTGCGCACGAGCTCCTCCCAGGACGCGCCGAATTCGATCTCATCGAACCGGCTGTGCTTGCCGGTCAGCGCGTTGCGCTCAAGAAACAGCGCTCGCTCCAGAAGCTCCGGATGATGGGCGGCAAGCCAGTACAGCTCCCAAATTTTGCTCGCCGGGCAGAAGAAGCAGGCCGACTTTATCGGCACGAATTCCGGGCCGAGAACCTCGGTGATGACCTCGATGCAATCCTCCCGCGACCATCCAAGGATCTGGAGAGGATAGGCAAAATCGAAATCGGCATCGGCCGCCGGGAGGTTGCGTGAACGGCGCATGTCGGCGCGGCCGCAGTCGTAGCCGATCAGCTTGACGATCCGCTGTCCTGTCCGCTGCGCCTCGATCCAAATCGGGTGCGGTGGCGCGGCGTTCGGGCCGGATCGTGATCCCTTCAACGCCTGGTCCTGCGGCTTCTGCTTCCATTTTATCGAGCAGCTTTTCATGCCGAAGGCCAAGGACGGCAGGGTCTCATTGACGATGCAGTTGCCGTAGAGGTCGTCATAACCGGTCGATGCGAGCGGCACCTTCCGGCAGACGATGATCGGCGGCCAGCCCCAGTCGGCCAGGAGCGCGCCGATCCGGTCCAGATGGACCAGCGTTTCGGGTTTTTCGGCGGCAACGTCTGCGAAGGTGATGACGTGCGGCCGGAGTCCTGCGAGACGCAGGGCGATCAGCATCGCCGTCGAATCCACCCCAGCCCCAAAGCATACCGCGAGCAGGCGTCCGCTCAGCGTGCGCAAAAGGCGTTGCCGCCCGACGGCTCGGAGCCGCGGGGTTTCGTGGGTCAACATTGTGGGAGTCCGTTCAAAATTCAGTGGGGCCGCGGGGCGCGTTGTCCGGGCGACGGGAGCGTCGGCCAGCGTCCACCACGGGCACAGCCGACTCGGCGGAATCCGTCAGGCGTAGCTGACGTTTGCTTCCGGGTATCTCAGAAGAAACGCATCGACAGCTGCCTCAGCCTCCTCGGTCGTCGCCAAATCCACCGCCTCGTCGAGGAGGTCGCCATCCTCGGCCTGAACGGCTACGTCCCAGAATTCGGGGAAAAACGGATGCTCGGCGATTTCCGCAGAACCGTCCGGTAGATTTCGCATCGGGAAAACCGTGATGTCGGTCATCATTGTATCCTTTCATGAAAGTATGAGCGGCGGGATATCCGGTCGCGGACGTGACGCCGGTGGCAGATGCCAACGAGTTGGTCGCGGGAAGGCGCGCTCTCTCCACCTCAGCCGGGCCGCCCGGCCCGCAGCCGCCCTCTCCCTCGCGTTCGGATCTGGAGGAAGGAGCCCCGGCGGCGGATCAGCCGAACCGACGACCGGACGCGGTGAAGGTGTAGGCATTGGCCACGATGGTCTCGTCGACCATTTCGTCGGAGTTCAGCGCGTTGTATTCGCTTTCGAGCTGACGGTAGAGCCAACGCGCGAGATCGCGCAGAGCCTCGATGACCGTATCCTCAGCGTCAGCGGTCATGTCCTGATAGTTGAGACTTTCCCTCGTGACAGAGATCGCCATGCAATATTCGTGATAGTAGTTCCCGCGATGGCTGACATCGGCCCGAAGCTTGTAGAAGTTGCGGCGCTGGATCGCCTGCAGGCCGTCGGCAATCCCGTGCAGCGTCGTATCCTTCGGCGCATAGTCCCGGATCGCGCGGGGCGAGCCCTTTCGATAGGAGTAGAGTGCCTGGAAAGACGCACCGTCTCCTTGAGACCAGAAGCCCGTGAAGTGTATTCTTGGCTCATCCCGTGTGCCCCCGCCAACGAGATGGACCGGCGACCTTTTAAGGCGAACGCCAAGGCATTCACATATTCGGCCGAAATCCTCGAAGACAAACTCGTACCACTCGTAGTCAAAGCCGCCTTCGCGATACCAGGCGCGAGCATTCTCCTTTGCTCTTTCCGACAACTCCTCGAATTTGTAGACAATGGTTTCAATGACTTCGGGCATAGGAACCTCCTGAAACGCAGAAGCCCGGCGGGGGGCCGGGCTCGACAAAAATAGGGAATGCCGGCGATGGCCGGCGGTCTTGGTAAATTGCGTCTGATAGGGAGCGACCGGGAAACTGCTTTAAGGCGCGAGCCGCCTCACGCCGCGTGATCAGCCCGCCTCTGCGGTCCGTTTCTGCTTGCAGGACGGTCGCATCGCGCCAGTCGCCCCGCTCGTCAAATCAGCCATCCGGGAATTTTTACTATGCGTATTTTTGATAGTATAACATCGCCGCGCCGTGTAGGGTCTGGTCTGAGAAGGAGAGGTCGACAGTGCGAACATTCACGATTGGCGACAAGGTGTTTTCGGAAACGTCCCAGGAGTTCCGCGAACTTCTTCCGCACGCCTATGAGGAGCGGCTTCGGCCGATGTGCATGTGCAGGCAGCCGCCTGTCGCGATGTACATCGCCCGGCTGGACGACCAGTACGTCGTCAAGCGCATGCCGCTATCCGGGCGCGAACATGATCCGGCCTGCCCTTCCTATGAACCGCCATACGAGCTTTCCGGCCTCGGGCCGCTCATCGGCAGTGCCATCCAGATCGATGCCAGCGGCAAGGCCGATCTGAAGCTCGACTTTTCGCTGACGAAACGGGGACCGCGCGCTGCGGCCGGCGCGCCGACGGAACAGTCGGAGCCGGGCATTCGTAGCGAGCCGAGGAAACTGTCGCTGAAGGCGATGCTCCATTATCTCTGGGAAGCCGGCGAGCTTACGGAATGGCGTTCGGTCTGGGCCGGGCGGCGCGGCTGGGGCCGGGTCCGCACCAGCCTGATCAACGCGGCGTCGCAGATGACGGCGAGAGGCGGCCCCCTCAGCGACATGCTCTATGTGCCCGAGGTCTATCAGGCAGAGGACAAGGACGGGATCGCCGCACGGCGCGCGACCGCACTAAAGGGCGTGCAGGCGACGGGGTCTGGGCCACGCAAGCTGATGATGATCGTCGCGGAGGTCAAGGAGTTTTCTCCAGCACGGGAGGGACAAAGGATCGTCGTGCGCCATATGCCTTTCCCCCTGATGATCGAGGACGGCGCCTGGCGGCGGCTGGCGGCCCGTTACGAAACCGAGCTGGAATTGTGGCGCTCCAGCGAGGCATTCCACCTGATCGTCATCGCCACCTTCGGCATTTCGACCGCAGGCATCGCATCGGTCGACGAGGTCGCATTGATGGTTGTGAACGAACACTGGCTGCCCTTCGAGGACATCAATGAACTGCGACTGCTGGAGAAGCTCGGCCACCTGAAGCGCAAGAGCGTGAAGGGCCTGCGCTTCAACCTTCCGCGCGATGCACCGATCGTGTCGGTGACGCTGCCGGAACAAAAACCCGCGCCGGTGGCCATGTTCATCGTGCCGGCGAGCGCGAGCGAGGAATACGAGCACGCGCTTTCGGACATGATCGAGACAAGACCGGAGATCACCCCCTGGATTTGGCGTGTCGGCGAAGGCGAGATCCCTCGCCTTCCTTGATTATGCCTTTCACGTTGCAGCGGGCGTAGTAAACTATGCCCTTTACCGGCGGTTGTGGTATCATGCCCCATGTCCTACAGTTTGCTTAACAACCTTGGCTGAAGGCTTTCACGTTCATTAATGTAAAGCGGACACTATGCTGGATAAACTTCTTAGATTTACCGGAGCCCCGACGTTTTCCGATTTGGTATTTATGGTACTCTGCATCGTCGGACTGGCGGCTTTTTTCTCCTGGGCGAGCTCGCTCCTCTTTCTGGTGATGGTGATCATCGAATTATTCCGATGGAATCGGCCCCAAGTTTGAAATGGCAGCAAATACAATCCATTTTCGGATAGCCACAGATCGATTAAATCTCAAAAGACCAGTCGCACATCTTCCGAAAAATCGGCTATTCGGATTTCCGTGTGGAATTAGGTGTTGATGCGGCGCGGTCAAATAGGTACATATTACCTATGAACCGGAGCAACGCAGATGACCACCATCATTCTGGTCAACGACATCGATAGTGAAAAGCTCGAAGCAGTTAAGTCCGAAATGGAAAAGCGTGGCGCTCCTACCATTCGCGCAATCGACGCTGGCGATCACCTCATCGCCGTTGAAGGTTCGCACCGCCTCCGCGCTGCTGAAGAACTCGGCTTAGCTGTCAACATCGAAATTGTCGATGTGGACGGTGCAGTTGATCTCGACACTCTTGATTGGGATGACAACGGCTGGTTCGATGAGCGCATTGTTTCCGGTCGCGAATTTATCGAAGGCTTCACGCGCAACCCATTCCCGGCTGGACAACAGGTTGCCGAAATCGAGGTGGCATGATGGGGGCGCTCCAGGCACTTGTGCAAACTTATGATCGTCGTCTTGGATGGACACTCGCTTTGCCGCATTTGGGTGTCCGTGGAGCGATCCGTCATTCGACACAGCGGAAAAGCCTCCCTGATCCATTGATTGAGGAATTCTCCACGCGGACGAAAGACCGGAACGTGCTTTGCGTCGAGGTGCTGGAAAACGGCAAACTCGAAATCGTACCACTCCTTGCCCCCTGCGGGTTTTCGAATGGTCATCGTTTGGCAAAGCGTCTGATTTTGTCCGGAGTGCATCCTTTTGACATCTTAATCGCTTCAGAAAGTGAGGGTAATTGGACGTTCAAAAATTCCATCGACTGGATGTTTTGGACCCACGAGGATCAGAAAAAACTAGACTCTGAAGAAGATGATGACACCTGAAGAACTCAAGGCCGCCCGACAGTCTCTCGGTCTGAGCGCAGATGGTTTTGCGAAATGGCTAAAGGCGACGGATGGGTCACAGGTACGCAAATGGGAGCGAGGCGCAACGACTATTCCCGGCCCCGTCAGAGTCCTCGTTAAAGCCGCCCTTGAAAGCCGTTCGGTGCGGCGATATTTCGGCCTCTCCCTTTCCGATGATCCCACATCAAAATCCGAATAGCCGAAAAATCAGCGCCTGATTGCGTCGAACACCAGTTTCGGAACCACCCAGCCGTTGACATAGAAGTACCGTTTCGCCTTGAGGCGAGCGATATAGGCATCCTGCTCCTTGAAAGAACCGAGCCGATTGAAGTGGGTGCGGGAGTAGTCGATCATGCCGTCGCCTTCGGTGAGATCCAGCGGGCCTGACGCGGCTAATTCCTCGATATGAGCGCGCAGCGTCTTGACGACACCATCGAAACGATACGGTCGGTCAAGCGCAACCTTCAAGCGGCCCGATTGCATGGGCGTGAGAGATTCTGTCTGGAACATAGGGGTCTCCTCGCGACCGCGAGCGTCGACCGGGGAAAGATTTGGCCCCGTCGACAGTCTCTTCGGTCGGGTTGTTTTGGATGGTCGATTTGGACTGATCGGGCTATTCGCTCGCCCGGCGCGCGTTCGCACGCCGGCGCGACTGTCGCGCCGCCTCCGGCAGCTTGCGGGTCGGAATATCGGCCATCCGCCGATCGCATTCCTCCGCAAGCGCCAGATTCAAGTATTTGGCGAGGTTCGCCGCCAGTTTGGGATTTTTCCGCGACCGGCGCAGAACGGCGACAGCGACCTCGTCCCCGTCGTAATTCTCGAAGCAACTATCGAATGTCCGCGTGTTCGCGCCGCCGCGTGCAATCACTTGGGCGGCATAGGCAACGCGGCCTCGAAAGTTCTCAGGATCATTGATTTTCGACATGGCATCGCCTCCATGATCTGGCGTCAGGACTTCTCGGTGAACAGCTGATCGATAGCGAGCGCTGCGGTAGTGATGTCCCGTCGGCGGCCGGCGACGGACGCCATGACGGTTTCGAGAAACTCCTCGGGTTCGCCATCGCGATGCGGTCCGTATTCGGACCAGTCCAACGCACCGACGACAGCGGGAATGAAATCGAAATCGAAGGTGAAGCCGCCCTCCTCCAAATCGTCTGAGAGCGCAGTGTAAGCTTCCTCTGCAAGCGGTACGATTGCCCGGACATGCGTTCGCATGGCCTGCCAGCCGGCCGCATCCCACAACTCCGACATACGGATAACGCCATCGGGAACCGAACGGTGATCCTCATGGAGGCCGCGGAAATAAAGCATGGCCTCCCAGATGCAGAGTGCCGTCTCCATTTCGCCGACGGTGAACGAGCGCGATGCGGCGACGACTGGAGTAGCGTCCACCGGCGAAACAGGCGCGGCCGGCGGCACGAGCGCGCGATCCTGCGAACGGAACCGATTCAGCAACTCCTCGCTGTTCGCATGATGGATGCCTTTGCCGGTGATGAGCGAAACGCTGGCGCCATAGGTCTCCGGCCGCTGTGACGGATGGTTCATCCATTGGATCACCGTCAATTCCGACAGGCTCGGCGACCGCGCGACAACGTCCTGCACAATGAACTGCCACGGGAATTCGCTTAGATCGACCTCGACATCGATATCCAGGTCCTCGCCGTCTGGCGACGTTGGCAACAGCGCCAGAATGCGATTGCCGATGAAGGCATTGAGCGCGCTGTCCGCTACCGACGCCGAGGCGCGAAAGGCGTTGAGAAGCGCGTGCCGTTTGACGCTGATCGGATTGATCGGGCCGACGTCGGAGAACAAAACAAACCCGATGTAGGTCTCGCTGCATTCGAGCACATGGGTGAGCATGAGCTTTTCGAGCGGTGTCATATCGGCAAGCGGGATGGGCGGGTGAGTGTGGATCTGGATTTCGAGATTGGTCATGGGAATGCCTTTCCGTGAATGCAAGAAACCCGGCACGATGGCCGGGTTGGCTAGGACAGAAGAATGGTCATGCGTCTCGGGCCTAGCGCTAGGGCGCTGCCTGCGAAGCGAGGGATGCCGATGCTCGCGCATCGGCAGTCGGGGAAAAGCCTTCGACCGAGACCTTCCGATCGTCGATCCTGATCAGGAACGCACCCTCGCGAGGTACGCGCCAAACCAGATCGCGTTCGACGACGCGCACGATCGCGTTCAAATCGGCGGCGTGTTCGGTTTCCAGCAAGGCGATGCTCAGATCCTCTGCCTGGTCGGAGAACCATTCCTCCTGCTGCTCGTAGGAGCCCGCATCTGCATCATCCGAGGGGGAAAAGAGCGCATCGACAAGGAAGGTCGTCAACTCCGACGGCGTGATGGCCGATTGCTTCGTCACGAGAATTTCCATCTCATCCAGCGATCCGTAATCCGGCCCCAGGACGATCAAGTCCGTTTCGAGCGCCCGTTCCAAGTGCTCCGATCCCGCGATTTCCAGAAGGATTGTGAGACGATCGGGCCGCCCCTTCGCGCAGAACAGGTCACAAGGGTCAACTTCCTCGACCGCGCCGTCGATCTCGATCCGGTACGATTTAACCAGCATGCGAGAAAGCTCGTCGTACCAGGTGTAGCCGGCAAAAGGGTGGTGCGGCTCGAACATCGGTGGGACCTGATCGAGCTTCGCCAACGCCCGAGCAAGGGCCTGCTCCTCATGCGAACCGGCTCCCTCGTAGACCAAGGCCGCCGACGTCACCTTCTGGGGTGCGAGATAGAGATTTCGGTCAGGGTCGGCGTAGGTGGCGGCGTAGGGTCGCAGAAATGCCGCTGCTTCCTTCAGGTCGATGCCGAGCTTCCGGCTATGCTGATAGTCCTGGAACGTCAGGCTATGTGCGCCGCTTGCGGCGACCATCCGAAAATACAGCCGGTTGATCTCCTCGATGAGCGCGTCGTACAGCGCATCACGCACGATGTCCTTGCGGGCGGGAAGCACAAGCTTGAGGTGGGCGCAATCGACCACGTCGATCCTCGCGAAGAGGGTTCGATGCCAGGCTTGGTGAAGTTCGGGCAGATTGATTTTCAGCGTCACGCCATGAAAGTTGGCGTTATCGACGTTGTGGCGCACCTGATCACTGCCGAAGACCCCGATCCGAATCCCGTTCCATTCCTCGATATGATCCGCCGTTTCGAGGAAGTCGGAGGACGGCATTTCCTCGCCGTTGAAAATGACCGGAACAGGGAAGTGGCGGGAAGCGACGCGGACAGCACCGGCGAGATTTTCGCCCTTCCTCTCCGGGAAGATGACCGTCACGCCTTGATGGCCATCTGGTCTAACATCGACCGTGACGGGCTCCTTGCCGTGAAAGGCATCGGGCGTTGCCGCGATGGTCCAGGCGTGTTCGGTGCCTTTCTGCTGGGCAACTATCATCGCCCCGCGATTGGCGAGGGAGAAGAAGCCCATGCCGGCGGCGTCCTCCGACTGGGACAAGGCCGTCGACCATTCACTCTGACCAAGAGAAAAGAGCGAGCGGGGGTCGGCGAGGCCCGCACCATCATCGGCGATGCGGATTGACGGACCGAACCGCGGATCTTCGATCTGGTCGATCACGACCTTTGTCGCGTCAGCGCGCCGTGCGTTTTGAAGCAGCTCGTTGAGAATATCGTCGATCGAGGCGTTGAAAAGTCGGCCGACCTTCTCGATAGCCTGCGCGGCGACTTGTGCATGGAAGGAAAAGCTGCGCATTGCGAATTCTCCAAATTGGTGAGCGCCCGGTGCGATGACTGGGGCGGACGGAAGCGGATAGGAGTGATTGCGGAGGCAGACCCGGATCAGGCTGCGCTTTCGAGCATCTTTCGGGCTTTGCCCTCCAGCTCCAACCGGGTGTCCTGATGCGCTTTCCCGCGTGCCAGCGCGGTGATGCCCTGGACGAAGTCGAAGATCGATTCCGGCGGCCTGCCTTCCTCGGCAAGCACCGTGTCGATGATCTTGCCGGTTTCCGTCTTCGAGAAACCACGCTTGCGCAGGAAGCTGGACCGGTCCTCTTCATTGCGGGCGACAACGGTGTCACGGGCAGCACGGATACCGGCGATGAAGGGCGCCGGCGACGAGTTCGCGAAGTTCGTCAAAGCCGGGGCCGCCTCATGCGCGAAGCGCTTTGCGGCGAATTTCGAGTGGCGAATGGTAATCTCCTCGAAATTCTCCGTGCCCCAAAGATTACGATTGCAGCACACCGCTCGTAGGTAAAAGCTCGCAATCCCAAGGGTTTTCGAACCGACTTCCGAGTTCCATGCATAGAAGCCTCGGAAATAAAGATCCGGCTCGCCGTTCGGGAGCCGTCCGGCTTCGATGGGATGGGTATCGTCCACCAGAAAGAGGAAAACGTCCCTGTCGCTGGCATAAAGCGTCGTCGTGTCCTTGGTGATATCGACGAAGGGATTGTGGGTCATGGTCGACCAGTCGAGCACACCCGGCACCTTCCACATCGTGTCGCCCACGCCATCGCCGGCGATGCTCATCACGGCAGCGACAAGATCCTTGTCCCAGATGCGTCCATATTCGGGGCCGGTCACCGCGCGCAGCTCGACGCGCCCATCGTCCATCTCCAGGGTCTTGACCAGCTCGGCGCTGTGGTTGAGCAAGCCGTGTTGGAGATTGATTGCAGCGAGCGGCGCAGGAAGCTGGCGCATGTAGCTCGCGGGCGCCCCGACAAGGCTGCACAATTGCCCGTAGCTCCAATGCGTCGGCGCCATCGGGACCCGGCTGCCGGGAACGACAAGCGAAAGGCGCTCGGCGTTGTCGCGCGTTGCTTCCACGCGGATGTCCGCGCTCTCGACGGTGCGAACGCGGGCGCGCTCCGTCCGCTCGCTGACGGCACGATGGAGGTCGGAGAGCGAGAGATAGCGCTCGTCCTCCGGGCGAGAAAACCATTCTGACGATACGCGGCCGATACGCTCGCCGCGCGAGATATCGACCTTGAAGCCGGACGTTACCGCCGGCGTGCTGGAGATCATGGAATGCATATCGAGTTCTCCTGAAACGAAAGAGCCCGGCCGGCGCTATCGCGCCAACCGGGCTGGTGAGATGAAGATGGACCGCTGAGAAACTATCCGGCGCGGCAATGGATCAGCTGCGGACACCCCCTCTCGGAGCACCCGGAGCCCGGCCCCGGGCCGCCCTCCTCTCCCTCTCGCGGCACATGGCCACTCAGCACAGGGCTTGGTGTTGAGCATTGTTGCTGTCGACGCCGATACGTGTCCGGTCGAGATCCTGGCGACTCGTAGTTTTTCGAGATTCGTCATAACGATTGTCCTTTCGGAATGCTCGCCAGCCCTGGGCAATGGCAGGGCTGGCGGCTGGGGAAGAGGTCATCGATCGATCACACCTCGGCATGATCGTCGTCTTCGGTGCGGGCGATGCCGGCGAGATGTTCGATCAGGCTGCGCGAAAGGTCCTTCTGCTCGGCCCAACGGCAGACCAGCAAAAGAAGGGTGAACCCATCCCATCCGGCCTGGCCGGCGATGCGCTCGAGCTCGTCGTAGGTAGCGTTGCGCATCAGGCTGCCCGCCCTTCGATGACATCCGCGCAGACTTCTTCGGCGGTCACTTCCTCAAGACGAATATTGATGTGCCCGCTTTCTTTAACCCAGCGCTCCGCATCGGGCCTGTTTTTCGCGAGATAGAGGAGGATGCTGTGCGCACCGTATTCCTGAATGACGCGGCACTCGCCGGCTGCCGGTCGTCGAACAACCGCAAAACTCAGATCGCTATCGAGCGGAAAGGCTGCACGGGCTGCAATCGCAGCATCGAGGTCCATCGGAAACTCGCCCTGCAGCAGCGTGATCGCGCCATGGGTAGACCAGATGATGCTGGAACGGGGCGGCGTGCATCGCACGAGCCAGCCAGCGCCGTTGCGCTTTTTCCACGCGGCGAAGGCTTGTATGTCATCCTCCGGCGGCCGGGGTGTGAGGTCGTGGTAGCGAACCAAAGCGCCGATCGGCGCCCGCTCGTATATCGTCATGACGGACATGGTCATCTCCGAATTTCGAGAAACTGAAAGGCCCGGCTGGACGGCCGGGCCTCGGATTGATCGTTGGTGCTGTGAGGATATTTCCTGCGGCTTCGAGATGCCCGGACGTGTCCTCGCCGGGATCGCCATGGGGCTCGTCGGTGAATCCGTCATAACCGCTCTGCCTCGGCGAGCTCGTCAGGATCGCGCGCGCCTGCGAGGATCGCCTCCCCGCGCGCGACAGCGGAGACGGCACGCCCGAGCCAGTCGTCCGACGCGGTCCGGCCGGCTTGGACATCAGCGAGAAGCAGCTTCAGAAGGCCAAGCAGGATTTCGAAGTGCTTGACCTTCCTCTCGGCCGTTTCCGAAAAGTGCGATGGAACCGGGATTGCCGGGCCGGAATAGGCGGCGTCGACCCCGTTCCAGATACCGGAAACGTAGGTCTCACCGGCGTCTTCATAGCTCAGCTTCTCGGCGGACCAGTCATCGTCCTCGGTGGCCTGGCGGCAGGCGAGCACAACGGTTTCGGCGTGATAGGTGCGATGACGGTAGGCTGGCAGACGATAGCTCGTCTCAATGGTGTAGTCAGGCATCTTGGACTCCTGGAACGAAAAAGCCCGACTGGCGCTGTCGGGCCAAGCGGGCTTGTGAAATGAAAATGGACAACTGGGTCGCCGGACGGTTGGGATGGCGGTTTGGAGAAGACGCGGGGATGCGTTGGTCCAGGCATCAATGCGCCGGTTGGCGCATGTCATAGGTCTCCAGATCGAGAAACAGAAAGGCCCGGCGCGGCGGCCGGGCCTCGGATTGATTGTTGGCGCTTCGCGGATTTATTCCGCGGCTTCGAGATGCCCGCCCTGATCCTCGTCGGGATCGGCGGTCGCCTGCCCGTCTTCGACGCCCTCGGTCAGGAACGCCGGAAGCGCGACCTCGACGGCGTCGGTATCGACGTCGTCAACGATCACCGTTTCAGCCGTCTCCGAAATCCCGGGCTCATCCGCGATTTCATCGGCAGGATAACGCAGCACCTCGGGGAGCCATCCGCTGCCGTCGAGCAGCCGGGCAGCTTCGCGCGCCATGTCCTGCTTCTTCAGGTGGTCGATGAGCTGCGCGGACTGGTCGCCCTTGGCTTCGCGAACGGCCTGCAGGATGTGGGCCTTGGTCACGCGACCGAGATAGTTGTCGACCGTCGGCGTCCAGCCCGCACTAACCATGCCGAACCCGATCGTCTGGGCCAGCTGCACGGCGTGCTGGTTTTCCTTGGTGCGCCGGTTCCATTGCTGGATCGTGGCGTTCAGCGACATCGACGCGCAATGCGCAAACAGCGCCAGCCGGCTGTCCTGATCGAGGGCGATCAGATAGGCCCACACCGCATCAGCTTCACCCGGAAGATCGTGTCCCCAGTCTTCCTGGCGCTGTTCGATCTCCTTTGCCCAGACCGTGTCGGCGAGGCCCTGCGTCTTGGTCGACACCGTATGCTGCACCGTGATTTCCAGGCAAGACGCCGTGCCGTAGTGGTAGAAGGTCTTCAGCACAAGAAGGTGCAGCACGGCGATGAAGGCCGTCATCGGCTCATTGGCGAGCGCATTTCTGAGCGCAAGCGTGCGGGCCGCGGTCAGGTCCTCGATGAGGCGTTCCGAGAGCGGCCGGATCTTGCCGTCGTCCTCCTCCGGTTCCTCGACACCAACGGACTTGCTGTTGACCGTCACGTCACCTTCTGCCGACGCGATGACGTCGTCATCGCCATTGCCATCCGGATCGACGGCGTCGCCCTCCTCGGCCTCGATGGCAGGCTCGTCCTCGGGCCGGACGAAGCCGCGCTCGATTTTCAGTTCGCCATTGCCGGCGAGCGAGATGAAGGCGCCGCCGCGAGCGACGTCGTCGGGATCGAGTACGTAGGGCCGTTCGTTCAGCGCCGTGAGCTGCGCATCAAGATCATCGAGGCGCGCTTCCGTCTCCTCGGAATAATCCTCGGCGGCCTCGTATTCCTCGCTGAGCTTGTCGAACTCCGCCTGCAGGCTCTCGTGGCGAGCAAGCTCTTCCTCGGTGAATTCCGCCTGCTTCCCATAGAAGCGGCGAAGGCCGGATGCGTGGCCGAAATGGAAGTCGATGGCGGAATCGACCCACTTCCAGCCTTCCTCCGTCTTCAGCGCTTCGGCGTCTGCCGTCAGCTTTTCCAGCACGAGCTGTTCGAGGAGTGCCGGATCCTGGAGCCACCCGCCGTTGTCCTGCTCGAAAAGGTCGCGCATGACGATGCCGCCGGCGGCCTCATAGGCTTCGATGCCGACATAGGTCGCACGGCGATCCGTTGCCCGGACCGCCGTTTCGGTCAGCAGACGGCGGATGTAGTAGGGGTCCGTGCTCTGCGTCCGCGAAACCGTTTCCCAGACCTGCTCCTGGCGCGCATGATCCTTGGTGAGCGAGAACGCCATCACCTGGCCGAGCTTCATCTGGTCGTCGCCATAGAGCTCGAGCAGACGCGGCGAGACGGACGCCAGCCGGAGGCGCTGCTTCACCGTCGCGACCGAGATGTGGAAGCGAGCGGCGATTTCCTCCTCGTCGAGCCCCTGCTCGCGCAAAACCATCATCGCGCGGAATTCATCCAGCGGATGAAGATCGGCACGCTTGACGTTTTCGGCCAGCGAATCCTCGGCTTCGAGGGTTTCGCCTTCGCTGACGATGCAGGGAACGGCCGTGGTCTTCGTCAGCTGCTTCCGGTCGATCAGCAGTTTCAGCGCGCGGTAGCGGCGGCCGCCGGCAGGGATGCGATAGATACCGGTCTCCCTGCCTTCGGCATCGAGTTCCGCACGCACGTTGATGCTGGTCAGCAACCCGCGACGGGCAATGTCGTCGGCGAGTTCCTCGATCGAGACGCCGGCCTTGGTTTTGCGCACGTTCTGCTGGCTGAGAACGAGCTTGTTGAAGGGAATATCGCGCCCGGCGTTGAGCGAGATTTTCTGAATGGCCTGTGCCATGTCATGTCTCCGCGGCGGACCGGCCGGAGCCTCTCTCCAGCCACCTCAATCCGCCACGAAAACCCCATCCCTCCTCTCCCTCTTTCCCGGTCCGCCGCGCAAAACGTCAGCCGCCAGCGCCTGAATCGCGGCCGGCAGCACGGCTATGACAGTTCAGACACCATGGTCGATCGCGTGATCCCGGCGAACGCACAAATGCTCATGACCAACGCGCCCTTTCGAGCACACGGGACCCCTTGCGGTGGAAGGCGTACCTTCCGAACCATCGGGTCCACGCAGCGATCGGTCGGCAAAATCCGACATCGACCGATCACCACTTCGTTTCGTCAATGCCAATGCCGCCCCTGCTCCATGTCAACGACCTTGAACTCCCAGCCGGGATTGTCGGGAGCATTGTTGGCGATCAGCGCTTCGCATGGCTCGCGTGTCGACCATCGCGCCGCATGGATGCGAAGGGTCGTGACGCCACCCTTCGACGTGAGGAACCGCCATTTCTTCTTGCCCGTTTCCCGGACCTTGATCGCGTACCTCATGTGCCCTCTCCCGCGATCAGGAGGACGAACGGAACCTTGTCGACCTTCCGCAGATCGATCACATCGATGTTGGCGATAGCCCATCGACGCAGATCCGCCGGCTTGATATCCCAGGCGCTGCCGCCCTGCTGGGCGAGACGCCTGTCTTCGCGCTTGGCGGCCGGAAGCTCCCCGGAAAGGATCCGGGCTGTCACGAACTTGCTGTCGACGCCGAGGATCGACGCCGCCTTTGTCGCAGAATATTCCGGCCGGGCCGCCCTGCGCGAGAGATCGAGCCGCTTGGCGCGGACCACAATCGCCGTCGGCGAACGCTGGAAACCATGCTCGCGGAACATCGCGGCCGCCTTGTCCGGCTGATGCAGCGGAGCCTTCGCCATCAATGCATCTTCAGCTGCCGTCCATGGCGGCTCCTTCTTGTGGCGGATAGTGAGGCCGAGGGCGGTAAGGCGCTTGCTCAGCCACCAGCGAGGAACCTGCAGCCGCGCGGCCAGATCTGCGACCGCGCCCTTACGGCGGCTGTCCAGCTCCCGCCACCCATCCCGTATCCGCTCGTCGAGTTCCGGGGTCGCGAGATGCCGACGGCGCTCGGCCGGTGCGGCTTTCCCTTTCACACCGAGCTTCTTCGCCTGCCCGTAAACGCCGCTCGCGGTACGATGCTCGGGGAGTCTTGCGAGGCAAGCCGCAGCACCGCCATTCGGGAAATATCTTCGGATGACGTTTTGCTCCTCCTCGCTCCAGAAACGTTTGTCCTGCCTCCCCGGCACATAGGGGGCGGACAGGCGTGGCTCGCGGCGCAGCGGTCTTTCAAAGGAAACGGGATTTAGGCTCATGGCATCATTCCTTTCGATATCCGGACGGCACGGCCGCCATCCAGCTCGTCGATCTCGACCACGCCATAGGTGTCGAGCAGGGCGAGCGCGTTCGCCACGCGCGCGGCGTCGATGGAGAGGTAGTCGGCAAGGTCGCCGACGGCGGCGCCTTGTGGCGAGAGCGGAGCGAGGACTTCCCAAACCCGGCCGGCATCAGGGAATCCCGGTTCCCGCATGAATGCGCGTACCGAACGGGTTCCGAGCGGAAGGCTCACCTCGGATCGGACCTCGGCGTCCTCATCGGACGCGGCATGGAGGTGCTCAAGGTCGAGCAGGCAGGCGGCCTCATCGGCACTTATCGCCACCGGCGCGACGATCTCAGGTCGCGCTCCGATATGCCGGGTTTCGACCGCACCGATATGAAGCGTCGCCGGCGAACGGGAGAAGGCAGGGCCGGACGCCACGAAATCGCCGGGTTGGAGGATCGGAAGGCGGTCGAAAGCCCTGCTGGCATCCCAGCCGATGGTTTCGGCGGCACGACGGATGTCGATATCGAGCGTATTGAGACCGATCAGGAAGTTGAGGATCTCGGAGGACACGGACTTCGCCAGCTTCGCGATGCGCTGGGTCGCGAGGACGCCGGCTAGACCGCGTTTGCGTCCGCGGCTCATCAGGTCGGTGATCGTCTGCGTCGCAGCCTGACGGACCGACGTGGCAGCAAGGCCCGCACCGCCGAAGGGCGCGAACAGATGCGCCTCGTCGATGGCGACCAGCACCGGGTGCCAATGCTCACGGGGCACGCCGATCAGCGCGCCGACGAAAGCCGTCACGCTCTGCATCTGTGCTTCCCGATCGATCTGCGACACGTCGAGCAAAACCGACAGCCGATGTTCCCGCGCACGAGCAGCGGCGATGACCAGGGCGGCAGCATCAAGGCGAGCACCGTCGAGGATGGGAAAGTCGAAGTGCTCCGCAAGCGAAACGAATTCGCCCTCCGGATCGACCACGATCTGCTGGACCAGCCCGTGCGTGCGTTCGAGGATGCGCCGAAGCGTCCAGCTCTTGCCTGCGCCGGAAGTGCCCTGCACAAGCAAACGGCCGTCGAGGAGCTTTTCGAGATCGAGACGAACCGCGCCTCCGAGATCGGAAAGACCAAGCTCGATTCCGATGTCATCGTTCGCTGGAGCGCACCGTGTCGCGCGCGGCATCGGCGCGCCGAGCTCGGCGGCAAGCGCCTTCGCCAACTTCTGTTCGGTCGGTGCGAGTCGGGAGAGTTCCAGATCGGTAAGGATGGCTGAGCCGAAGGTCATGGCCTGTCCTCCGCGCGCCGGAGGGTAATCTTGTCGGTTGCCGTTCGCATATCGTATCTCCGCAGCGGGCCGGCCGAAGACTCTCTCCAACCTCCAAACCCGCCGCGCAGCCTCCGGCCCCCCTCTCCCTCCCCATACCCTCCAGCGCCAGCATCATTCCTCCGCGGCGACTTCGATCCGCCCGGACGCTCTGAGCGCGCTCAGCATTCGCGAATGATCCATCAGCATGTTGATCAGAGCCTGACGGTCGACGATCACTGTCTTGCTAGTGCTTCGGGTGCGGTCGTGACGGCGATGCAACTCCTCGAACTGCTGCATCGACGTATAGAGCCTGAGCGTCGGCCGGGCGCTCATCGGGACTCCTCCCCGCTGTTCGTTGCGCTGACGGCGACATCCGGCATATTCCAGACCTCAGCGCCGGCGGCGGCATAGGCGGACGCAACTTCGTGCAATGGCGCATGTGACAGGGCGCCCCATGGGGGCGAATCGGATGCGCGACCGACAGCGACCATCGGACCGGCAACGGCGATGTCGACGACCCGCTCGAACGCAACACCGAGACTATCGATGACCGGAAGGCCCGCAGCGATGCACTCTGCCTTGATCGTTTCGATATCGTAGCCCGAGAGAATGGCGCCTTCGCCGAAGTGAAGGCAAAAGCCGCCACGGCCGATGGAGAGATATCCACCATCGGTGGCGAGAGCCTCGGTTATGTAGGGACGATAGTGTGAGGGATGTGATGTCGGGACCATGGTCATTCTCCGCGGCGGCCGTCGGAAGAGTTTCCGACTGACAAACCGCCACGGCAGATACCGCCCCCCTTTCACAAGAGAGGCGGTCGGATCGCCGGTTCAAGCGGCAGGTAGACCTGTGTACAATCGTCGTTCGTTCTCGTCGTCACACCAGCCCCAGACGATCTTCTTCCGACCAGGCCGGCCGGAGCGGCTATCGATCCCGCTACGAGATGCTGTCAGCCTGACCCATCCGTCGAACCTGTAGAGATTACCCGTATGGATTGCGGCATCCTGATAGGAGATCGCCCATCGAAAACCGTGATCCTTCGAAAGCTCAGGGAAAATGAACGCGCGCCAGAGCCTCAGCATCACACGGTTGAGATCTGGCCGGGATGCACAAAGGCGAGAGAGTTCGATTGCTTCCCTTCGCGTAAACCCGCCGGACCGCTCGCGCATCAGCCGATCGGTCGCGGCGACGGCAACCGGCAGACCATCCTGCAAAAGCGCATGTGACCATCCACTGAAGGGGCGCCGGACCAGTCCCATGCGATGGTGCCAGGTATCCAGGCAACGATTGAGTTCAGCTCGTCCGATCTCTTCGAAGGTAACTATGGGGAAGTGGAGCTTGGCGCGCATCACCGGTTGCCTCCCTCGGCCGATCGGTTCAGCCACGCGGTCATTTGTTGCCGCATGATGCCGATCGGCGCGCAGATTTCGGTGACCGCCGCGCTCCCCGTCACGAAGCCGTCCTCCTGAAACAGCTCAACGAAGTGCTGCATGACGTCGAGGTAGAGGGCACCGCCTACCAGGCAGACCTCGACGAATGGCTTTCGGCCATGCTCTGTCATCGCGGCGATGTGCATGCCTGGGTGTTCGCCCGGTGGCATCACGCGCCGCTGGGTTTTCGGCCGCGGCCACCGGATGCCGAGGCCGCCACCCTTCATGGCGGCCGCAAGCTCCGGTGTCATCCGTGCGTCATAGTTCTCGATAGTGCTTCTGGCTTCGCGAAAGCCATATTCGGCTGACAGGAAGGCGACCTGCGCCTTCTGCTCATCGGGATCGACATGGCGCAGCGTGCGCCAGAGGGGTCCATCATAGCGATCGCGCGCCGGCATGGTTTGCGGGCCGTCGCGCTTGGTCATCGAGCAGGAAAGGATCAGCAAGCGCCGGGAAGGCAATATCCTGCTCATGCTGCCCTCCCCCTGCTGTCGCGCATATCGAGCAGCTCGGCATAGCGCGCATGAATGGACGAGCGATCAAGGCAGCGAGCGCGAATTCCCACCATCGTGCTGACTTCCGAGCGCACCTCGGCGAGGAGGTCGGCCTCGCCGTCCGACAGCATCCTGGTTGGCCAGCCCTTCACATAGAGCATCGGCTTCGTCAGCCGGCGCTCTGCCTCACGACGACGGGCCGCTTTGTCCTTGGCCATGGCAAGACGATCCCGCGTTCTCGGCTCAAGGAGATGAGGCGCAATATCGCCTAGCCAGCGGCTGCTTTGAAACGCGAATGTGCTCCGGCATTCCAATCCGACCATATGGCGATAAACGTCGTGCGTTTCCGGCTGGGCGGCCGCGGCCACCAGATCGGGAAGGCTGGACATGATGCAGAAGCGGCAGGAGACGCGGCTGAGGCCAAACTGGCGATAGGCCGGATGAGGCTCGATGCCCCAGAAATCCAGCGACGAAAAGACCTCCGCCTCGGACCAGTCGAGGATCGGCCGCCAGGTCCATATGCGCTCTCCCGGCTTGTGGTCGAGGATCTCGGCACGGGCACGCTGCGGGCTTTCCTCACGACGGACGCCGGTCACGCTGATGATGGGCAGCCTGGAAAATCGGCGTTTGAGTTCTGCATGGATTTTTGAGGTTTTCAACTCTGACGTGCAAAACCGGAGTGCTGGCGTACTCCAGCACGGCACGAGCGTCACGGTGCTGAGGTTTTCATAGCGCGCGGCGTTCGATCGCCAGCGGCTTTCCCAGCGGTCCATCAGCCCACCTTGCTTGCGGCGGACGACAATGAGCTCGGCGCCGAGGCGATCGGCGAGGTGCTCGCAGGTCGGGAGTGAATCCACCCATTCAACCGAACCGAGGTCGGCATGGATTAGCAAGCGCGGGCCGAAATGTCCGATCCGGTCGAGGTACTCGAAGGTGGCCATGGCCGCGGCCTGACTGTCCTTGCCGCCCGAAACCCCGATGGCGACGGCCGCGCCTTGCTTCAGAAGATCGACGATAGTCGGGACGATGGAGATCGATGGAAAGGCACGGGAAATCGATAATGCCGACGGCGACGTTGGCGAAGGCATTCGCGGGCGCGCGTGGTCGACGTTTAGGTGGGAATGCATGATACGGCTCCATGGCGAGCAGCCGGAGCCTCTCTCCAGCCTCTCAACCCGCCGCAGCCGTCCCGCCCCGCTCTCCCTCTCCCGCCGCCGGCCCACCTTTCCCATTTCCGGCCGCCCACGCCACCGGCCCGGATCGGATAGTGGCCCGATGCGCAGGGGCGGATGAAGAAATTCAGGACAAATTCAACGGGATGGCATATCGTCCGACGCGAAGCGGTACGCGCCGCTTTGGGGCGTGGAAACCCCTGTGAACGGTTGGTGCTGGCCGATACAGCATCACACTCCTTGGCCTTTGGTCGGGGAGCCTGTTGCTATGTCCAGGTTCTCCGAACTAAAAGCTCAGGGCCGTTTCACACGGTTTCCAACTCCCCGATCATGGGGTCAATGAGCATTGGAAGGCGGGGGCGTACCGCCACAATCGCTTCAGGAGAAACCGTTGGCTAAAGGTCTTGTGTTCACGTTCTTCACCTATGCCGATGCCCGAGTGCCGCTCGAAGAGCGTTGGAAACCAACTGGGCTCCGCGATATCTTTTTCGACAGCTACGAAGAAGTAAAGCGCACCGTTCTTGCGATGCGCGACGATATCGCGGCCGATCCCGAGATGGCTTGGGAGACTACCAATATCGAGAAGGTGGTTACAGTTCCCATCTGCTATTCCAGTGTCCTGACATTGCTGAATGAAGGGCCCGGGGCGTTCATCGCCGCTCATGAGGTCCTGGAGACGATCGGCGACCGTGAGAACGTCGAAGTTGGATCAGAAGCATCCAAGACTTAGGGGGAGGGGTGACCTTCCGCTGACCGCAGTCAACGCTTCTGACGTCTGTAGTGAGCGATAGTTCGCGCTGCCAGAATCACGAGACCAACGGCGGCGACCGCGACATACAAGGGGTTCGGGTCCGCAAGGTTACCTGCTACAGTAGAGCCGAACGGCTTGCCAGCCATCACGTCCAAAGTCCCGGAAACTCCGAAAACAGCGAGGACGACCAGGATGAAGGCGACAATTCCCCATGTCCAATGTTCGACGATTGATTTGATGCTCATCATATCGTTTTAACCTGATGTACTGTCATTCCACACTGCCGGAGGCGGTTAGCTGGCTGTGAAGTTACTATAGTGGAGTTCTTTTTCCGGTTCCACCGGCGCTCGAATTTTCTGTACTTATTGAAAATTCCGGCTCTTGATCTTCAGGCGGTCAATTAGCAAATCCGGCACATAAATTTCGCGTATTGGCGCGGCCGCCTTTGGCCGCTCACGCGAATCCGGCGCGCCATTGCTGCGCGCGAATTCGTCTCCGCGACCGTGTGGCAAGGGAAACTGCTCCTCCCGTTCTCCCAGCCGGCCAAGGTCTTCCGACAGATCGAACAGCCGCTGCGCGACCAGATGCACCACGTCACCCTCACGCTGAATCTTCCCGTTGATCGCCAACATCGAACTCGTCAGCACGAGCCGTCGCTGGCGCTCGAACACCTTTGGCCAGACAACCACGTTGATGATGCCCGTCTCATCCTCAAGCGTCATGAACATGACCCCTTTGGCCGAGCCGGGACGCTGGCGCACAAGGACGAGCCCACCGCTTATCAGCCATTGGCCATCCCGAGCGGCCATCGCTTCGGCGCAGGTTACCATCCTTTTCCGGCGAAGATCCTGGCGGAGAAAGGAGACCGGGTGCTGACGAAGGGTCAATCCGATATGGGAATAGTCCTCGACGACTTCATGCCCCGCCCGCATCGAGGGCAATTGCACATCAGGCTCCTGGGCTTCGGCGACCTGGCGGGCTTCGCGCTCGGCGGCTGCGGTCCAAAGGGCGAGCGGCTCATCGCGCAACGCCTTGATCGCCCAGAGCGCGTCCCGGCGCTGAAGGCAAAGCGACGGCAGGAACGCATCCGCTTCCGCCAGCTTGATCAACGCGGCCGTCGGAACGCCGGAGCGACGCCAGACGTCATCGGCGGAGGAGAACGGCTCATCGGCGCGCGCCGTCACGATCCGCGCAGCGTCGGCCGTCGAAAGCCCCTTCACCATACGCATACCCAAGCGAACAGCCTTGTGTCCGTCACCTGCATCCTCGAGTGTGCAATCCCATCGCGAGGCATTGATACAGACGGGCCGGACCTCAACGCCGTGTGCCCGCGCATCGGAGACGATCTGGGCCGGCGCGTAGAAACCCATCGGCTGCGAATTGAGGAGTGCGGCACAAAAGGCATCGGGGTGATGGCATTTCACCCAGCTCGACGCATAGGCCACCAAGGCAAAGCTGGCGGCATGGCTCTCGGGAAAGCCGTAGCTTCCAAATCCCTCAAGCTGGGAGAACGTGCGCTCGGCAAAGTCCGCGGAATAGCCGTTCTTGACCATGCCGGCGACGAGCTTGTCCTTGAACTTCGAGACGCCGCCGGAGAACTTGAACGTCGCCATCGATTTGCGGAGTTGATCGGCCTCGCCGCCGGTGAAGCCGGCACAGACCATCGCCACCTTCATGGCGCTCTCCTGGAACAGCGGAACGCCGAGCGTTTTCGACAGCACGGCCTCCAACTCCGGCGTCGGATATTCGACCGGCTCCTTGCCTTCGCGGCGCCGAAGATATGGATGGACCATATCACCCTGAATCGGCCCCGGACGAACGATGGCCACCTGGATGACGAGATCGTAGAAGGTCCGCGGCTTCAATCTCGGCAGCATCGACATCTGCGCCCGGCTCTCGATCTGGAAGGTGCCGAGCGTGTCAGCCTTGCGGATCATCTCATAGGTCCGCGGATCCTCGGCAGGGATGGAAGCGAGATCGCGGACATCGCCCTTGTGCTCGGCCATCAGCGCGAAGGCCTTGGCCATGCAGGTCAACATCCCGAGGGCAAGTACATCCACCTTCATGAATTTGAGCGCCTCGATGTCGTCCTTGTCCCATTCGATGACCTGGCGATCGTCCATGCGCGCCGGCTCGATCGGCACGAGATTGTCGAGCCGGTCATGGGTCAGGACGAACCCACCCGGATGCTGGCCGAGATGGCGCGGCGCGCCCATGAGCTGCTGCGCCAGTTCCAGCGTCAGCTTCAGCCGATAGTCGGCCGCGTTGAGATTGTTCTCCTTCAACTGGCTTTCGGAAAGGCCATCCGACCATCTCCATATCCCCGACGAGAGCTGCCCGATCATGTCTTCCGGAAGACCGAGCGCCTTGCCCACGTCACGCAACGCACCCTTGGCGCGGTATCGAGTGACGGTCGCGCACAGGGCCGCGCGGCTCCGGCCATAGGTCTCGTAGATCCACTGGATGACTTCCTCCCGCCTCTCGTGTTCAAAATCGACATCGATATCGGGTGGCTCGTCCCGCTCTTGAGAGATGAAGCGCTCGAACAGCAAATCGTTGGTGTCGGGATCGATAGAGGTCACGCCGAGGCAGTAGCAGACGGCCGAGTTAGCGGCGGATCCCCTGCCTTGGCAGAGAATGCCTTTTGAACGCGCAAAACGGACGATAGAGAACACCGTGAGGAAATAGGGCGCGTAGTTCATCGTCAGGATAAGCTCCAGCTCGTCGCGCAGGGACTTTCTGACCTTTTCAGGGATGCCCTCGGGATAGCGCACGTCTGCGCCTTCCCATGTGAATTTCACTAGTGACTGCTGCGGATCGAGACCGGGCACGATGGCCTCTTCTGGATACTGGTACTGGAGCTCGGCGAGATTGAATTTGCAGCGCTCGACGATTTCGCGGGTACGGGCCAGCGCTTCGGGATAGTCGGCGAATAGCCGGTGCATCTCCTCCGGCGTCTTCAAGAATCGGTCGGCATGGCGCTCGCGGTCGAACCCGACATCATCGATGGTGGTGCGCGTGCGAATGCAGGTCACGACGTCCTGCAACTGCCGGCGGCTAGGCTCGTGGAACAGCACGTCGTTGGTGACGACCGTTCGGACCCTGTGGCGAGTCGCCATCGTGGCGATGCCGTGCAGACGCAGCTTGTCGTTCGGCCGGCGGCGCAGGCATAGGCTCACATAGGCGCGATCACCGAAGAGATCGGCCATCTTGCGCAGTTGCACCGCGCAGGTCTCGTCGGCCTCCTCCGGGACCAGCACGCCGATCATGCCGGCGGCGTGCTCGGAGAGGTCCGCGAAATCGATCAGGCAATTGCCCTTGCCGCCGCGCGCCTTGCCAAGAGACAGCAGCCGGGTCAGGCGTGAATAGGCCGGGCGGTCCATGGGATAGACGAGGACCGACATGCCGTCGGTGAGATCGAGCCGGCATCCGACGACGAGACGCACGCCGGTCGTCTTCGCCGCCTCCCAAGCCCGCACGATGCCGGCGAGGCTGTTGCGATCGACAACGCCAAGAGCGTCGATACCAAGCGCGACCGCGGCCGCGAACAGCTCGTCGGCGCTGGAAGCCCCACGCAAGAAGCTGAAATGCGTCGTGACCTGCAGCTCGGCGTAGCGCATCATCCGAACACTCCGTGCACGAACCAGAGGTGCGAGCCGGTTTCCGGATCGATGCCGTCGCCCGCGCGATAGACCCAGTAGCGCTCGCCAAGCTCATCCTCGACCACAAAATAGTCCCTGACGGCCTGGTATTCGCGCGGCCGCATCCACCATTCCCCGAAAATGCGCTCGGGACCGTCGGCGCGAACGACCTTTCGCCTTTTGCCGCGCCAGGTGAACACCACCGGCGGCTGGTCTGGCAGGAGCGCCATGACGTCGATGCGCTCGGGGTTTGCGAGCAAGCGCGATGGCCGCGGCCACTTGTTCGCCCACGTCTGGCCGATCTCGGGCGCGGTCGCAGGAATCCGTCGAACGGAACGCTCCGGTACATCGGATGCCACTGGGGCGACCCGGAACAGCCGATGACCACGATTGCCGAGGATGTCGACCAACGGCGTGATATCTGCAATCTCCTCATCGATCAGCGCGGAGGCAACCTGCCGTTCTTCCAACGGCTCAGCGAAGACCGCCACCAGAACCAGCTTCTCAATGCCGAAGCCAGGATCGATGGTCTCGATCCGATCGCAGAGCAGTTTCGACAAGCGTTCTGGATCGCGCACCGGCTTGGCGAGACCGGCGCGAAGGTGCTGACGCGTATTGTCGACCCGGTGGATGGCGAGGTCGCAGCGGCGCGCGCCAAGACCGTTTTCCGCCAGCTTGGTCGAGAGCTCGCCGACCAGGCGCCGGACATATTTTGCGATGGTCTCCGGCGCGCCGATGGGCTCCGCGAAATTCTTGGACGCCTCGACCAGCTCCGGCGTGCGGATCGGGTCGATCGGCTCGGCGATCCGGCCGAACAATTGGTCGAGCCGGCGCGCGGGTTCTGGACCGAAGCGCAGGGTGAGCGGCGCGCGCGGCATGGCGGAAAGCTGGCCGACCGTATCGATACCAAGCACCCGGAGGCCCTGGATCGTCTCGGCCGGCAGCCGCAAGGCAATGATCGGCAGGTCGACTACGGCTTTCGGGACGTTCCCGATCGGAACCACGGTCGTCTCCGCCGAGATCAGACGGGCGATTGCGTGCGAGGCGCCCCAGGTGTCGGAGACCGCCGCCCTTGCTGTGAGGCCATGGCCACGCAGCCGATTGACCAGGCCGGTGATGAGGAGATCCTCGCCGCCCTGGAGATGGTCGGCGCCCTCGGTGTCGATGACCAGACCGTCCGCCCCATCGACAGCGACCACCGGGCTATATTGACGGAGCGCCCAGAGTGCCAGCCGTTCGAGCGCGGCTACGTCCTCGGCCGGTGCAGCATCGACCATCAGGAGATCGGCGACCATGGCCTGCGCCTTGCTTGCCGGCATTCCGACGCGCAGCCCGAGCTTCAACGCAGCCGGATCGGCGGCCGAGATCCAGCGCTTCGATCCGCGCCGCGCAATCACGACGAGCGGCTTGTCAGCCGGCAAGGCTTCGCCAGCGTGTCGTCTGATCCGCTCTGTCGCCAGATGTGGGAAGTAGACAGATACGACCCGTGTCATCGGGGGCTCCAATTTCGAATTCGGCGCATTCGCCTGCTTTGACGCGCATCAGTTCCGCCAGCCAGCGCGCCCTCCCGACGCCTGCCACCGGCAATCGTTCCGACGGAAGCGTGCTGATGCGCCACCGCGTCGTCGAGGCCGTCGGCTGCCCATAGTCCGACGCCTCGTTCTGCCGCCGCCAGCGCCGCAGCACGATCGCCATGCTGCCGGTCTTCTCCGCCGCGAGCTGCAGGCGGCGCGAGGCTGTCATCGACAGGCGGACGAGCTCGCCGACGACACAGGAGAGACCGCCGAAAGACAGCCCCTCCTCCATGGAGGACAGCACCTCCTCCTCCCGATCGCTTTCGCAGAAAACGACCCGGTCAGGATGAAGGCCGGCCTGCGAGATCGCCGGGAAGAAGAGGTCCGGGCGCGTCATGCACCACAAGACCTTGCCCTTCGTCCGGGCGGCGACGCCGGCGGAAAACAGCGCGGCGGCCGCTCCGTCGACCGTGCCGCCTCCCCCGCCGGCAACCTCATGCAGCGCGCCGAAGGCCAGCCCTCCTCCCGGCAGGACCCGATCGATATCCGGAACCGCGAAGGGCAGCACGGTGCGGGCGCGCGCGGCTCCGCCTTCAAGCTGGCCAATGCGCTCGCGAAGCTCGGCAAGCACGGGATTGAGGGCATGGTTGGCCACGGCAGAATTGTTGCTCCTTCAGGGTTTTCAGCCGTCCTTTAAGCTGATACGTTCTTTATTTGTTCCGATTGGCGAAGTGAGTCAATCGGGCCTCCGACCGGAAAGCCTCCGCGCAGCTAAGGCGTTGAAACGAATCCAATAGCTGCATCAAGGGGATATCCGGCGCTCGGAGGGGCAGGAAAATTTTCTCAGGCCCTGGGGACCCATGACGGCGGCATATCTCGACAAACTCAACGATCGCCAGCGGGAGGCGGTCGAGCATGGCGTCGGTCTGGCGGATGGCGCGATCGGTGGGCCGCTGCTGATCATCGCGGGCGCTGGATCGGGCAAGACCAACACGCTGGCGCACCGCGTCGCGCACCTGATTGTCAACGGCGCCGATCCGCGCCGCATCCTGCTGATGACCTTTTCTCGCCGGGCAGCGTCCGAGATGACGCGCCGCGTGCAGAGGATCTGCCGGCTGGTGCTCGGCGATAATGCCGCGATCATGACCGATGCACTCGCATGGGCGGGGACCTTCCATGGTATCGGCGCGCGGTTGCTGCGCATGTATGCGGAACAGATCGGGCTTGGTGTCGATTTCACGATCCATGACCGAGAGGACAGCGCGGACCTGATGAACATTGTCCGCCACCAGCTCGGATTCTCGAAAAGGAAAACCGCTTTCCCACAAAGGGCACCTGCATCGCGATCTATTCGCGGGTGGTGAACTCGGAGACGTCGATCGGCAAGGTCCTGAAGGCCTCCTATCCATGGGCTGTCGAATGGGAGCGCGAGCTGAAGGAACTCTTCGCCGGCTATGTCGAAGCCAAGCAGGCGCAGAACGTCATGGATTACGACGACCTCCTACTCTACTGGGCGCAGATGGTATCGGACCCGGACCTGGCGGACGATGTCGGCGGCCGCTTCGACTAAGTGCTCGTGGACGAATACCAGGATACGAACCGCCTGCAGGCGGCTATCTTGATGTCGCTGAAGCCGTGAGACCACGGTCTCACGGTCGTCGGCGACGACGCCCAGTCCATCTATTCGTTCCGCGCGGCGACCATCCGCAATATCCTCGATTTCCCGAACGAATTCTCACCGAAGCCGGCCGACGTCATCACGCTCGACCGCAACTACCGTTCGACGCAACCGATCCTCGCGGCCGCCAATGGCGTCATCGGGCTGGCCCGGGAGCGCTATACGAAAAACCTCTGGACCGATCGCGCCTCCGAGCAGCGGCCGATGCTTGTGACGGTGTCGGCGCCATCGTCGATACGGGACCGTTCGCATGGTCACGCAATCCCGTCTTCGTCGGACAGATCGCGCTGTTTACCGGCCTTGTCCTCATCTTTCCCACTCTCCCGCAGCTCTGCGCGGCGCTCGCGCTGATCGTCGCCGTCGTTCTTCAGGTCCAGGTGGAGGAACGGGTTCTCGCGCGCGATCTCGGCGAACCCTATCTGACCTACAAACGCCGGGTGCGGCGCTGGCTGTAGGTTCAAATGAGCGGTCATTGATCTCGCATCCTTGATTGCAATATCCCCTCCAGGGGGATAGGCTAAGGATATGAGCGAGCACAGGCACGAGACCCATCCCGAGATCGTCAAGCGGCTGAAGCGGGCCGAAGGGCATCTGAAGAGCATCATCGCCATGATCGAGGACGGACGGCCTTGCCTCGATCTCGCACAACAGCTTCATGCCGTCGAAAAGGCGGTCACCAACGCCAAGCGCGCGCTGATCCAGGACCATCTCGACCATTGCCTCGAGGATGCAGTCGGCCCCCTGCCTGCCGACCAGCGAAGCGCCATGGCCGAGTTCAAGGCGATCACCAAATATCTCTGACCGATCGGAAACAGCATGCTCGGCGTCCTCCAGAATCGAACCTATCGCCACCTCTTTCTGGCGCAGGTCGTCGCGCTGGTCGGGACGGGCCTGGCGACGGTCGCCCTCGGCCTGCTGGCCTACGAGATCGCCGGACCTGACGCCGGCGCGGTGCTGGGTACGGCACTCGCCATCAAGATGATCGCCTATGTCGGCATCGCACCGATCGCGGGCGCCTTCGCGGAAGTGCTTCCACGGCGGCCGCTGCTGGTCGCACTCGACCTTGTACGCGCCGCCGTCGCCCTCTGCCTGCCCTTCGTCACCGAGGTCTGGCAGGTCTACGTCCTGATCTTCGTCCTGCAATCGGCTTCAGCCGCCTTCACCCCGGCCTTCCAGGCGACGATCCCCGAGGTGCTGCCGGACGAAAAGGACTATACGCGAGCACTGTCGCTCTCCCGGCTCGCCTATGACCTCGAAAGTCTCATCAGCCCCGCCTTGGCTGCAGCGCTCCTGACGGTTATCTCTTTCCATTCGCTGTTCGCCGGCACCGTCATCGGCTTTCTCGTATCCTCGGCGCTCGTCGTCTCTGTCGTGCTTCCCGCACCTTCGAAGACTGAGCGGCGAAGCATCTACGAACGGACCACGCGGGGCCTCCGTCTTTATCTGGCAACACCGCGGCTGCGCGGCCTTCTCGCGATTTGCCTTGCGGTCTCGGCCGCCGGTTCGATGGTGATCGTCAACACGGTCGTGATCGTGCAGTCCACCTTCGGCCTGACCCAGGAAAGCACGGCGCTCGCGCTCGCGGCGTTCGGCGGCGGCTCGATGCTGGCGGCGCTCTTCCTTCCGAAACTCCTCGACACCGTTCCCGACCGCCCGGTCATGCTGGCTGGAGCGGCGATCCTGATTGCCGGGCTTCTGGCAGCCTCGGCCGTCGGCAGCATCCGCACGCTTTTGCCGCTCTGGTGTCTCCTCGGCATCGGCTATTCGATCGCCCAGACGCCCTCGGGCCGGCTGTTGCGGCGATCCGCGCACGCGGAAGACCGTCCGGCTCTGTTCGCGGCGCATTTCGCACTCTCCCACGCCGCCTGGCTTATCACCTATCCGCTCGCCGGTTGGCTCGGCGCGACGATCGGCCTGTCCGCAGCCGTCCTTTGCCTCGCACTCCTCGCGACATCCGGCCTCGCCGCCGCGATGGTGCTATGGCCATCGGACGACAATGCCGAGATCGAACACGACCACGACGACCTGCCTGCCAATCACCTGCACCTTGCGGAAGGAGCACGGCGTGGCGGACATCGCCACACCCATGCCGTCGTCATCGATCGGCTGCATCCAGAGTGGCCCTCAAGGCCGTAGGGTGTCGAGCAGGTGGCTCCGGCCGCCAAGCTTTCATGATGATTGGCTCGTTGCAGTGTCTCTTTGGAAAGAAGCAACAACGATCATGAGGCCCGCACCAGCCACGATAGCCACATCGGCAAGGTTGAACGATGGCCAATGCCACTGTCCCGCATAGAAATCCAGATAGTCGGTGACGTGGCCGTCGGCATACCGGTCGACGAGATTGCCCATCGCTCCTCCTGCGACCATGCACAGTGCCAGCCGCTCGGCCATCCGGCGCGAAAAAGCGGCCCAGGACAGGAGCCCGGCAACGATGCATGCTTTCAGAACGGCAAAAAGCTGTGGCGCCGCCGATATCCATTCGGCGAACATTCCGAAGCTGACGCCGGGATTGTAGACGAGCACGAGATTGAAGAACGGCGTCACGGGAATGATCCGCGGCGGGTCCATCACCACTTTGACCATGAAGTGCTTGAGAGCGATGTCCACGAGGAAGATTGCGGCGCCGAACGCAAACAAGGCGGCGAATTCGCATTTTCTTTCAACTACCAACCGCATGATCTAGGTGCGGACGACAATGCGTGCCTTGGAAGGCACGCGGGTGTAGAGGTCGATGACATCCTGATTGATCAACCGCACGCAGCCGGAGGAGACGGCTTTCCCTATAGAGTTCCACTCACGCGTTCCGTGCAGACGGTAAAGCGTGTCCTCGCCATTCTGGAAGATGTAGAGCGCGCGGGCGCCGAGCGCATTGTTCGGCCCGGGCTCCTGTCCGCCGTTCTCGACAGAGAACTTCGCAAGCTCGGGTTGGCGCGCGATCATTTCCGCCGGCGGCTTCCAGCGCGGCCACTTCTGGCGCCACTGGATAACCCCCTCGCCTTCCCAGGCAAATCCGGCGCGGCCAAGCCCGACGCCATAGCGCATCGCCGTGCCGCCAGGCTCCACGACATAGAGAAATTTCGAACCGGTGTCGACCACCACAGTGCCGGCTGGCTCGCCCGTCGTGTTGACAACACGCTGGCGGTAGAACTTTGGATCGATTTGCCGGAAGGGAACTGCCGGCAGTTGATGACCGCCATCCTCCATCGCGGCATAGCGAGCCGCCAGTTCCTCTTCGCTCGGCACGCCCATCGGACGGCGTGCGACGCTGGGCACTGCGGAGGGGGATGTCGTGGAACAGGCCGCCAGCGCCATGGAAAGCGTCCCGAGAAGAAATCCACGGCGCGCGACGGTGTTGGTGTCTTCAAGCATGTTCGTCCCTTTTCTCGACGCCGGCTATTTACCGGTTTCAGCAGCAGCTGCCGCCGGCGTCGACATCTTCATTTCGCTGCGAATGTGAAAAGCGCTGTAGGCAATGACAGAGACTACGAAGCCCAGCAGAACAAAAAGCATGACGCGGTTCTTCCGCCGGATCATCCGCGCACGCTGTCGAACGTCACTTGGATCAGTCATCCGACGCCCCGCTGACAGCAGACGTGCCCGAATAGGGATCGGCAAGCGCGGCCTCCGGCCGACTGACCGGATATTTTATGATCGAGATATCCTCCGCCAGCTTCGAGGCCCCCTGTTTCTTCAAAAGAGCCCGGAAGCTTGGATGCATGCCGCCGTCTACATAAGCGAGCGCCGCGGCCGACTTTTCGGCGGCAAGCGCCGCATCCACCTTGCCACGCTCCGTCGCCACCATTGACAGGAGGTCGGCCGAAGCCCCGCTGGACGATACCGGACAGGCGGCGAGCGGATTGCGCGGATCGCCCCCCTCGAACTCCCTGTTGAACACATAGCGCCGTTCGCAGGCGGCGACCTTCGGCTGGCGCTTCGAAAAAGCGAATTGGTCGTAGCCCTCCTTGAGGGTGAGCCAGAACGGCATGTTCGGATCCCCTCGATGCTTGGCAAGGTTCTCCGCGGTCATGCGAAACGGATAGGCCTGGACCTGAAAGCGGTCCTGACCGCTTTGCAGCGCCTTCTGAGCGATTGCATAGATCTCGCCGACGCCCTGATCGGTCATGGCGTAGCAACCCGACGACGAGCAGGCGCCATGGACCATCAGCGCCTCACCGGTGTAGCCGAGCGCAGCTTCAAGACGGTTGGGATAACCGAGATTGAACGAGACATAGTATTGCGACTGCGGATTCAGCATGCCGGCCGAGACATGATAGAAGCCTTCCGGCGCCTGGCGATCGCCTTCTTTCGTCTTGGGGCCGAGTTTGCCGGACCAGCGGCACATCGGATAGGTCTTGAAGAGCTTGTAACGGCCTGATGCATCCGCCTTCCAGACCTCCAGCTCACTCTCCTGCTTGAATATCCGCACAAGGACAGGATCCTCAGGCCGCATACCCTTCTTCGCCATCGCGGCCACGACGGCGGCGGAAAGCTTCGGCGGCTCGCTGGAGAGTTCGGCAAGCTCCATGGCAACGCATCCCGATAGCGTGATCGCGATGAGAGAAGGGGCGAGGAATTTTGCCAGGAGAGAACAGAGCGACCGCATGAGATGCCGAAATAAGAGAGTACACAGGGAACGAGCTTGCAATGAAGGAAATGATAGCCTTACGCTATTCCTCGCCTTCGACGTTATGCGCGTGTCCGTGACGGTTTTCGAAAAGCAAGGTGAAGCCCACCGCGGACGAACCCGGAATTTGCCGCCTGAACATGTTGTCTCCAAATCACAGGAGCCGGATCATAAAGCCTCTACCCGCTTGAGGTTCAAGTGCGCGAAAGCGCGCAATTCCAACAATTCATTCCATCGCGCAAACAAAATCGTGAAGGCCCGTGATAACCGATTGTTAAGCACAGTGCCGTGAGACTCTCTCCCGAGACCAGAACGATCCAGGCGTCAGGCGCATGCACCGCGCATTCTTGAAAATGTTCATCATCCTCTTGATGTCACTCGTCATCGGAATAGCAACCGCGACAGCCGTATCTCGCAGCCACGCGCCATTTGAAGCATTGCAAGATACCGCAAAACTTTCCGAGATAAGCGACGATTATGGGGGGACTGGCCAGCAAGCACCCGCAGACACCTGTCACGAAGCCTGCGGCTGGCTGGTCGCGTGGTTTTGGCCGGTGGCTGCGCAACTTCACCGGCTTCACCCCAATCAGGCGTTCGATACGCAACAATCCGTTCCGGTCCGGCTGATTTTACCTCCCCCTCGCTCGGTTTGAGTCAACCGGAGATGCCCGCGCGCGCCGCGCGATCTTCAATGACGCGGCCGCTGCGCGCGCTTGGCCGCTCCCGCAATCTCTCCGATTTCATTGCCGATTGCAGAGGCTGCCACGCGAGCCCTGCCCGTGCCAAGGAACACTTTCATGAAACGCCTCTCACACCCCGACAACGAACACATCTCAGCAACGGAGCAGCCGAACTCGCCGGTCCTGTACCGGCGGACCTTCGGTCTCGCCGCCATCGCTCTGCTCACCTCCCCCGCGCTCGTCTTCGCACAAGGCAGGAAACGCACGACCGACATCGATCAGCGATTCCTGCCGCAACTGGTGAGCGCTCCTTATCCGGAAGCGGTCGGCACAATCGTCGTCATGCCGAAGGATCGTTTTCTCTATCTCATCGAAGAAGACGGTCTTGCCCGCCGTTACGGCGTGGGTGTCGGCCGCGCCGGCCTGGCGTTCTCCGGCACAGCGACGGTCGGGCGCAAGGCGAAATGGCCAAGCTGGCGGCCGACCGATAACATGATCCGGCGCAATCCGAAAAAATATGCGCGCTATGCCGACGGCGTTCCCGGCGGGCCAAAGAATCCACTGGGCTCCAGGGCACTCTATTTGTTTCGAGACGGCAGAGACACACTCTATCGTATCCATGGCACGACCGAGCCGTGGACCATCGGCAAGGCGGTCTCGAACGGCTGCATTCGAATGGTCAACGATCATGTCGAAGACCTGTACGAGCGCGTCCCGATAGGAGCCCGTGTTGTGGTGGTCTCATGACGACACAGATCGCACTTCCCCAACCGCACATCGGCAACGGCTTCCAATAGTAATTCTGCCGATCGTCCGGATCGCGGCCCGGGCGATCGGCTATCGCAAGAGGTCGGGCCGTTCAACGCCATTCAATTTCGGGACAAGCAGGTGTGATTGTCCTTTGACCTCGGCTCACGCTACACACTTGCCAGGAGTATCCCATGGCGAGGATCGCAAAGGCCACCTTCTGGATCGGGTTGTTCTCAATCCTCGGCTACGGGGGTGTCAAACTCGCCCTTGGCATTGTCTGCTGGCTCAGCGAGCACAACGCGCTCGAAGCAATGTTCAGCGCGACCACATCCGTCATCCTCGGCTTGGTGATCGGCGTGGAGGCTTTCCTCTGGTTCTCCGATGCCAGACGGTCAAGCATGCAAGGCGAACGCGGTACGATGTCGAGGCGTTGATCATCCCGCCGCTCGCGCCGCTGCGAAGTCACATCTCGCCGCTTTCGGCCTTCCTCGATCGCGACAAACAGCGACAGGCATCAACAACTTCTTAAACCTTTGTTGACCATAATTTCCGCCAGCAACCCGCGGCGGGACGTTCATGCCGCCCCGTGATGTATCTCGTTTGGATCGGAGCTGCTGTGTCTGAGTATCCTGTGACTGCGCCTCTCGCATGCATGCTCCATGCGGCCGCCGGCAAGACAATCGAGACGATTGCGCGCTGGGTCGCGCGGACTTCCGCCATCGCAGCCGCCGCTGCCTCGGCTCTCGCACTGAGCGCGGCAGCCGCCGCCGCGGAAGATCGGTCGCTGAAACTGTTCTTCACGCATACCGGCGAGCGGGCGAACATCACCTTCAAGCGCGACGGCAAGTTCGATCCGAAAGGGCTGGCGCAGGTCAACCGCCTCCTGCGCGACTGGCGCCGGAACGAGCCGGCCCGGATGGACCCACGCCTGCTCGATCTCGTCTGGGAAGTCTACCAGCGCAGCGGCGCGAAGGACTACATCCACGTCGTCTCCGCCTACCGTTCGCCTGCCACCAACAACATGCTGCGCGGTCGTTCGCGCAGTTCCGGCGTCGCCAAGAACAGCCAGCATACGCTCGGCAAGGCGATGGATTTCTTCATCCCGGGCGTGAAGCTGGCGAAGCTCAGGGCCGTCGCCATGCAGATGCAGGTCGGCGGCGTCGGCTACTATCCGAAATCGGGCTCGCCCTTCATGCATCTCGATGTCGGCAATGTGCGCGCCTGGCCACGGATGTCGCGTCAAGAGCTTGTGCGCATCTTCCCGAACGGCAAGACACTGCACGTTCCCGCCGATGGTCGCCCCCTGCCCGGCTACAACGTGGCCATGGTGGACTACAAGCGACGCGTCAGCTCGAAATCAATCGTGGCCGCGAGCTCCGCCGGCGCTGCCCTGTCCGAAGATGACACCTCCCCGAACAGTCTCGTGACCGCGTTGCTGCCGACACGCAAAAGCCGCGCGGAAAAAGCGCTCGAAATGCAGGCCGCGGGCCAAATGACCGTCGAACAACCGGCGTTCTTCGACCTGGCGAGCATCAGCGCTCCGCTCCCGACGTTTCGAGCGGCTGAAATCGAACGCGTTGTGAGCGTAAACACCTCCGCTTTCATTCCCTCCTCGACGTTCAAGGCCATGGGAGGCCTCGGCATGACGGGGCGGATATTGCGCCAGCCCGCCGTCGCCGAATCCGGCCTTCTCGATCGTCACCAGCCGAGCGCATGGACGGTTTCGGGCAAGGCGATGCTCGATTGGGCGCTTGCACCGGCCGAAACGCTTGAACGGCTGACGCTTCCGGCTAGCCTGCGGCGTGCCGTCGCAAGCGTCGAAGATACGCGACGCGGTTCGCAAACGACGCGGGCACTTGATGCGTCGAGCACCTTCAACCAGGATCGATTTGGATCAGACGGCTGATTGAAGGGCACGATCACGCGTGCCGGGCGAGAAGCGCGCCCCGCGGGTCCACCTGGACCGTGACATGATCGATGCCGTGCCCTTCCTTGAGAAAGGACGCGACGACCGACGGCAGGGTCAATGGGTCGATCCCCTCCTTAGGGCTGACGTGGACGGTCGCGACGATGCTTTCGTCCGTCAAGGTCCATGCATGGAAGTGGCCCGCCTCGGCGATGCCCGGTAGATTCTGCAGGCCCGCTTCGATTTCATCGGCATTGATGCCTTTCGGCGTGGCCTGCAGGAGCACGCGGATGGAATCGGAAACCAGCCCCCAGGCCGAGCGGATGACGAGGCCGGCGACCAGCACCGAGAGAAGTGGGTCAAGGATGCTCCATCCGGTGAGCATGATGCCGATGGCCGCAGCAATGGCGCCGACCGATCCGAGAAGGTCGCCGACGACGTGAAGAAGCGCGCCGCGCAGGTTGCTGTCACCGCTGTCGCCGGACCATAGCGCATAGGCGCCGACAAGGTTCACGAGGAGACCGATGGTCGCGACAACGAGCATCGGACCGGCGAGGATCTCCGCGGGCTGGTTGATGCGCTGCACCGCTTCCCAGGCGATCCATGCGACGAGCAACAGAAGGGTCGCGCCGTTGGCAAGGGCAGCCAGGACCCGGACACGGTGAAAGCCGTAAGTCCGCTGCGCATCGATCGGCCAGCGCGCCACACGATAGGCCACCAGCGCAAGCAGCAGGGCCGCCGAATCCGAGACCATGTGTCCGGCGTCCGCGATCAGCGCAAGAGAACCTGCAAGCCAGCCACCAATCGCCTGCACCAGCGCATAACCGGCGGTCAGGATGAACACGAGCCTGATCCGGCGCTCGTTCGATTGCGTCACCTCGGCTCCGTGTTGGTGGTCGTGATCTCCATCGGAATGCGCATGCCCCGGCTCGCTGCTCATCATCTTGCGCCCTCGCTACCAGCTTTATCGCGACTGCTTGGAAACTGGTGCGGTAGCGGGCGAACGTCAATCATCCACGTAGATGGTCCGGTGTCCATATGCCGCATTTGTGAAGGACAGTGCGTCATTATTCCGGCGAGAATTCTGGTAAGACAACATCCGGATCAAAAGTCGGAGAACCTGGGCCATGCGCATGATCGCTTGCGCTGCGACAATGTTTGCAACCACGCTGCCGGCTTTCGCCGCCGGCGCTTCGGACGATTTGTCTCTCCATGATAATCCGCCTCGCGCCTTGCTGGTCGAGCACGCCGAACTCCTCGTTGTGGATCAACAAAGCGGTCAGACCAAGGGGTTCCTGACGATCTGGAACGGGACGGACGGCGAGATGCGTCTGTCGTCTGTCGCAAGCGAGACCTTTCGATCGGTTTCCACGCTGTCGTCACAACCCGCCGATGATGTTTCCCAGCAGCGCCGCTTCGAGGATTTCGTTCCGATCCCCGCTCATGCCGAGTTGAGAATGCAGCCGAATGGCATTCGGCTCCTTCTTGGGGATCCAGTCTCCGACATGACGGGGCGCCAGGCCGACCGCTTGACGCTGACCTTCGACGACGGCACGAAACTGGAGGTGATCGCCAAGATCGTCAGCTCCCGTGACGAACTCGTCAGGCACCATCACGGTCAGGTCGAAGCCGATCCGGGTTGAATCGTCTTGTTGGCGGCAGCAGAGTCGAGAAGGAGCAAACACCCGTTGAGCCAACAGAGTTGCTGCATTGTCGGCGCCGGCCCTGCCGGTCTCATGCTGGGGCTGCTCCTGGCGCGCGCCGGCGTTCCCGTGACGGTGATCGAAAAGCATGACGATTTCCTCCGGGATTTCCGTGGCGACACCATCCATCCCTCGACCCTCGAGGTCATGGCCGAACTCGGGCTGCTCGACGAATTCCTTGCCCTGCCGCATCAGCAAGCCCCTGCCCTCTACGCCGAGATCGACGGCCGAACGGCGAAGATGGCCGATTTCTCCCGGTTGCCGACCCGCTGCAAGTTCATCGCCTTCATGCCGCAGTGGGATTTTCTCGACTTCCTTGCCCGCAAGGCCGCCGCCTATCCCGGCTTTTGCCTTCTCATGGGTTGCCAGGTCGTGGGCCTCGTGGAAGAGGACGGTGCGGTGCAGGGTGTCCGGATCATCGAGAAGGGGAACGAGAGGACGATCCGCGCATCGTTGACCGTCGGCGCCGATGGACGGGAATCGATCGTCCGGCGCGAGGCCGGCCTTGAGATCGAGGACCTCGGCTCGAATGTCGATGTGCTGTGGATGCGGGTTTCCCGCCGGCCGGACGATCCGGCAATGCCGATGGGCCATGCCGGCCCTTCCCAAGGGCTCGTCATGATCGACCGCGGCGCCTACTGGCAAATCGGCTTCGTCATCGGCAAGGGACGTTTCGAAGACGTGAAAGGCGACGGGCTTCCGGAACTGCGGAAACGGCTGGCGGCTGTTGCGCCCCTCCCCCTCGAACGGTTCGAGGAGATCGCCGCCTGGCCGGACGTTCACCTGCTGCGGGTTCGCATGGACCGCGCCAGGCGCTGGTGGAAGCCAGGCCTGCTCTGCATCGGCGATGCCGCCCACGCGATGTCGCCGATCGGCGGCGTCGGGGTCAACCTCGCGGTGCAGGACGCCGTCGCCGCCGCAAACATCCTTGCCGGGCCGCTGAAGGACGGGACGTGCTCCTCTGGGCATCTTGCCGCGGTTCAGAAGCGTCGCGCATTCCCGACGAAGGCGACGCAGAAGGTCCAGCTGATGATGCGTCGCAAGCGCGGTCCCGCGGCCGACGCGTCCCAGCCGAAAGGGCCGCCGGCCTTCCTGCGGTTCATCGCACGCTCCCGGGTCCTGCCGCATCTGACGGGACGGCTGATCGGGATCGGGTTTCGCCCCGAACATATTCGTAGCTGAGCGCAATCAACGATCATCGACTCCGATGACATCGGCTAGATTGAATTTCGGCGTCGACCGCCCGTCCCGAGGTCTCTTAGGCCGCGCACACTTCTCCCAGATTGGTCGGGTTCATCGATGCACGAGAGCGCGTCGAGAGCACACAAGTTTTGCGCGAAACGCGTAAGGGTGTCTTGTCCCACAGTGTTCATCATCAAAGCTTGGCGCGACTAGCGTCCAATGAGAAGCCGGCTAGAACAACTCCATCGGGTTCCAGACCGCCAGGACGCCGATCACACTGAACACCATTGAGATGCCCACCAACGCGAAAAGTACGGCAAAAACAAATCTTCTCAGCACAACACTCCAGAACCGAATTGCGATTATGGTAGGCTTGGCGATCAAGCCAACAAGCTTCATTATCTACTTTAACGATGGCGGCGTGACCACCTCCACCTTCACATGGCGAACCTGTTTTCTCACCCAGATATCGGCTGGCACGCCCATATCTCCCCGCTCGAACGTGGGTTCACCTAGTCAAGATGACCCGGCATATCTTTCCGTCTATCCACGGAGAACAGAGGACTCAAGCTTCCAAAATGACAAACGACCCAGCAGAACTGACAGCTGCGGAGTTATCGAGACAGATCTCGTCGGGAGAGCTGTCATCCGCAGAGGCTGTAGATGCGTTCGTTTCTCGGATCGCGTCGCTGGATGGAAAGTTGCACGCGTTCGTAGATGTTTATGAAGATGAGGCGCGAAAGGTAGCTGCTTCTGCTGATCGCGCCATTCGTCAGGGGCGTGCGATAGGCCCATGGCACGGCGTGCCTATCGCGTTAAAGGATTTAATCGAGATCGAAGGACGGATCACAACGGGAGGTTCCGCTGAGTGGCGGAACAGACGTTCAGACTGAACGGCGACCATTGCACGCCGCCTTCTAAACAGAGGCATGATCTTCCTTGGCAAGACCCAAACGGTGGAGTTTGCAATGGGTGGCTGGGGCACAAACCAGCACATGGGTACGCCTTGGAATCCCTGGGATCAAGCGACAGCAAGAACGCCGGGGGGATCGAGTAGCGGTTCCGGTGTCGCGGTTGCGGCGCGTATGTCGCCTTGGGCGATTGGAACCGACACGGGCGGCTCGGTCAGGCTTCCAGCGGCATTCTGTGGCATCACGGGTTTGAAGGTGACGTCTGGGCGCATCAGCTCGTATGGAGTTATGCCGCTGAGCCCGACGCTCGACACAGTGGGACCAATGGCTCGGACTGCTGACGTCACCGCCCTGCTGTACTCCCTTCTCGAGGGGATCGACCCGCTTGATCGTGCAACGTGGGGCACCCCTAGAAGCGATGTGCTGGCTGGCCTCAAGGGAGGGGTTGAGGGTCTTCGGCTTGCCCGCATACATCGAGATGAAAGAGAGGGCGTCGACGAAGAGGTTCTCGCTGCATACGATGGATCGTTGGAGTGCCTTGCGAAGCTTGGCGCCGATATCATCGACCTACCGTTGCCATTCCGACTCAACGCCTGTTTTTCCCCTCAAGCTGCAATCACAAAAGCCGAGGCATATGCGTTGTTCGGTCATCTTGCAAATGGCCCAATCACAGCGCTCGGCGACCTTGTTCGTGAACGAATCCTATCGGGGCGAAATCTCTCTGCCCAGGACTATCTCGTGGCAATGTGTCAACTCTCGCCCGGTTGGTTCGCGTCGGCATCCTCACCGGTGCAGACCTCAAGGCCAAATCGGTGTCCTTCCTGCAGGAGCATTTCGGCAAGTCGGGCGTTTGGTACTACAACATCGCCCGCGGCATCGATCATCGACGGGTCGAGCCGGACCGCGAGCGCAAGTCGGTCGGCGCCGAAGACACATTCGCGGTCGACATTGCGGACCTGGGGAGGCCAAACGCGAGCTTGAGCCGTTGGTGGCCAAAGTATGGGGGCGGTGCGAGGCCCATGGAATGTCCGCGAAGACCGTGACCGTGAAGATCCGGTTCGCCGATCTCCAGATCATCACGCGAAGCCGATCGGTTCCGACTGTTTATGCTGATCGAAACGCGGTTCTGGCCGCCGCCGAAATGCTGCTCCAGGGAGCCTGTCCATTCCCAAAGAAGGTCAGGCCGCTCGGGGTCACACTTTCGAGCCTGGAGCAAGGCGACGGAACGGCGGAAGCGCAGCTCGAATTGCGGCTATGATGTTCGATCGTCTTGCGGCCGACCGTGATGAATTCGCAAATTCCAGACACTGATCGGCTGCCGGAGATCGCCTCGTATTGCCCGAAGTCGTGAGAAGCCAGGCACGACCGTCGGCTCGGTGTGGAACCTGACGGCAAGCGTATATAGGTCGCTTGCATGCATGTTCTGATAATCCGCCTCGGCCTTCGTGATGAATGTCGGACTGATGTCGAAGACCAGTGACAGGGATATGAGGCCTGCGACAACAGCGAAGATGACCATGGTGCCGGCGAATGGCGTCACGAAGCTGCTGGCTGCAAAGTAGGGATAAAGGGTTGCTGGCAAAAATATCGCGAAAATGAAAAGCACGGACTCGTACTTGAATCTTGGGGCTCGCGACCGCTCCTTTGTATCCATCGCCATATTTTTGCACCCCTACCGATCTGCCTTGGTCGCTAACCATGAAGGCAAGTTAGCTTGGGGCCGCATTTGTGCCAACACTTCGAAGAGTGCTTAGGCAGGCTATTCCTTGAACTCGGCTGAAACGAAGCCAATTGGTGTCGCCCAATCTTCACCGCGCGCCGCCGAAATCCGCGCCAGCCGCGTTACATTGGAATACACCATAAGAGCATCGGTCGAACGGAGAAGCCAATGTGCAACGACTATCGTCTGATAGTCGAGCTTGCATCGATCATCGAGGAGTTCGAACAGCTCAAAATCAAGATCCGTTTTCGCTTGCTGAAGCACTGAGGACGAGGGCGATGCCCGAGGACTCCCTTGCCTGGCTCAAGACGAATTTCTTCCGAACCGAGCTCGAGCTTGGACATTGCCTTCGGCTCCCTGAGGAAGGGCCGTGCGAGTGCGATATGTACCTAACCTGCGCGAAGTTTGTGACCACGCCGGAATATGCACCTCGTTTACGGGAGCGACGGCTGCGCGAAATTGCCCTTGCGGACGAAGCACAGGTCAAGGGCTTCCAACGAGAAGCTGAACGCCACGAATGTACTCGTCGTCGAATTGAGCAGCTGCCCTATGATCTCAACGAGCCTTGGTCAGCCTTGGACGCAGACAAGGGTTGACTGCGTGTTTTTGCCATCATTGGCGGGATTGGAAAAGCTTAAATCACGGTTTGACCCTACAGCATGACGCCGATGTCCTGCGGACATCGGCGTCATGGCTATTCATGCGACAAGGTGCTGATCGAAAAACTCGGCGATCTTGTCGAAAGGAATCACATCCACCTTGTCATAGAGGTCGACGTGATTGGCACCGGGAATGATCACCAGTTCCTTCGGCTCGGCGGCGTTGGCGTAGGCAGTTTCACTGAAGTACCGCGAATGCGCCTCTTCACCATGGATCAGCAGCACCGGCCGCGGCGAGATTTCCTTGATGTATGTGAGCAGCGGCATGTTCATGAAGGACAGCGGCGTCGTGATCGTCCAGGCGTTGCCGGAGTTGACCGCACGCTTATGATATCCACGCGATGTCATATAATAGTCGTGGTAGTCGACCAGAAACTGCGCCTCGCCGCCCTTCAGCTCGTTGTAGGGCGGCTGGTAGGCCGGAGTCCCCTTCTCCGCATCTTCCCAGCGCTGCCGGCTCAACTGCTCCAGTGCCTGCGTGCGCTGCTCGAGGGTCACACTGTCGTTGTAGCCCTTCGACATGACGCGGGTCATGTCGTACATGGTGCTGGCGACGACGGCCTTGACGCGCTTGTCGGCGGCCACCGCGTTCAGCGCCATACCGCCCCAGCCGCAGATACCGATGACGCCGATCCGCTCGCGGTCGACGGAATCATGCAGGCCGAGATAATCGACACCTGCCATGAAATCCTCGGTGTTGATGTCGGGTGAGGCGACGTTGCGCGGCTCGCCGCCGCTTTCGCCGGTATAGGACGGGTCGAAGGCCAGCGTGACGAAGCCGCGCTCCGCCATGGTCTGCGCATAGAGACCCGACGACTGTTCCTTGACGGCACCGAACGGACCGCTGACGACGATGGCCGGAAGGCGGTCGTTCGCCCGTTCCTTCGGCAGATAGAGATCGCCCGTAAGGGCGATGCCGTAGCGGTTCCTGAACGTGACCTTCTGGTGGTCGACCTTTTCGCTTTTGGGGAAAACCTTGTCCCAGTCTTGCGACATGTTCTGAGCCTTTGCGTTGGGAGTTTTGAGAAATGATGCTGCACCGAAGGCGGCAATGCCCCCGCCGGTCAGCTTGAGCAGGTTGCGGCGGCCGGTATCGGGCGCGTCCTGATGATGGAGTTCGATTCCAGAGTCGGTATTCCGGTTCATGGCAGGGTCTCCTTGCGGTTGGGAAAGGGGTCGCGCCGTGCGTCAGGTCAGCGCTTCGATGTGGAGCGGAAATTTGCCGCGAACCAGCAGAGGCTTTGCGCCTTGATCCAGGCGGCCGAGCCGGACAAGTCCGCGCGACCAGCGGTAAGGGCCATGGAACATCGCCAGATTGCCCCAGGGCGCGTAGTAGCAGAGGTCGCCCACAGCCTCGTTCTCGAAGTGGGCGCTGCCGTCATCGCTCAGCTTGCGCGGCAGGTAGGCGATCTTCTCGTTGGTCGAATAGTCGTCGATCGTGAGATCGAGCGGCAGCATGGCGAAGAGCTCGCGCGCCGCGGCATTGTCTTCCAGCGTCGCCGTGAACTGTTGATCGGCGAAAGTCAGTTTGAGGCGCATGATCGCTCCCTCCTGAGCTTGGGTGGTCGAGGGCAGAAAGATCGGCAAGGCAAGGCCGGCGGCGCCTGCCGCCAGCAATCGACGTCGGGAGACCGGTGCGGACAGGCTCATGTCACAGCGCCTCCGGCTTCAGCAGGCGCTGGCCATTGCCGATCAGTGCGATTGCAAGCACCGCCAGCACGACGCTGCCGATGAACGTCGCCTCGATGGAAATGCCGTCCAGCAGCAGCCCGCCGACGACCGCGCCGAGCAGGATCGAGGCCTGGATCGCCGCGACCATCAGGCTGCCGGCGGCCTCGGGCGCGTCGTCGGCGTTCTGCGACATCCACGTCATCCAGATCACCGAGAACATGGTGTTCATCGCGCCCCAGACGGCCATGAAGAAGCCGACGGCGGCGACCGAGAAACCGAGAAGCAGCAGCCCGACGGTGGCTCCGCCCATGACGAGCGCCGGCAGCTTCAGGAAGGGGACGACGTTGCCTTTAAGGAAACGGCCAGCAGCCCATGTACCGATGAACCCCGCGCAGCCGAGAAGCAGCAGCAGGACCGACAGCGTCGTCACGTCCACCCCCGTCACCTGCTCCAGAAACGGCCGCAGATAGGTGAACATGGTGAAGGCCGAGCCCCAGGACAGCATGCAGGCGATCAGGCCGCGCATGAAGTACGGGCGCTTCAACAGGTCGAGCATCGCCCGGAAATCCTGCTTCCCGTGCGCAGGCAGCGAGGGAAGCGCGACCGCATGCCAGACGAGATTGATGGCGACGATAGGCGTCAGCGCCCAGAACACCTCACGCCAGCCGAACAGGCCGCCGAGATAGCTGCCGATGGGGGCAGCAAAGGCGGCGGCAATCGCCTGCCCGCCATACATCAGCGCCAGCGCACGCGGTACGTCCTCGGTCGGAACCAGCCGCATGATGACGGCGGTCGCCAGCGCCCAGAAGCCGCCGATGCAGATACCGAGCAGCGCGCGGCCGGCCATCAGCACGAGGAAGTTCGGCGCGGCGGCGACCAGGACCAGCGACAGCAGCATGAAGGCCGTCATCGCGATCAGCACCCATTTCCGGTTCAGCCGTCCGGCGGCGGTGGTGACGAGCATGCTGGCCGCGACGGCGAACAGCCCGCTGATCGAGATCGCCTGACCGGTCTGGCCCTCAGTCGCGTTCAGCCCTTCGGCCATCGGCGTCAGCAGGCTGACCGGCATGAATTCCGAGGCGATCAGCATCGCCACGCACAGCGCCATCGAAAGGACGGCGCCCCAGGCGGCAGGCTTGCTGCCGGCATTTTCCACGGCGGAAACCATTGTCCGCGTACTCCTGATGATTGGGTTCGATCGGGATATAGTCCATTGAGGCATGGACGATTAGTCATCGCAATTTGATTGGATCAATCGATGACATCGATTAATTTCTCTGCACCGAATATCGCGAGGGCACATGGAGAAGACGGATTTCAACCAGCTCACCTGGTTCCGGATCGTTGCCGAGGAAACGAGCTTCACCAAGGCGGCGGCAAGGATCGGCGTGGCGCAGTCCACCCTCAGCTACGCCATCCGGCAGCTTGAGACGAACATGGGCATTCGCCTTCTGACGCGCACGACCCGGAATGTCACCACGACACCGGCAGGCGAACGGCTGCTTAAGACGATCACCCCGCGCATGGCAGAGATCGAGGACGAGATCGCCGCACTATCGACTTTCCGCGACACACCGACGGGCACGATCCGGCTGACGCTCTCCGACCACGCGCTGGAAAGCGTGGTCTGGCCGAAGCTGAAGCCGGTGCTCAAGGACTATCCCGATATCAACGTCGAACTGATCCTCGACAGCACCTTCCGCAATATCGTCAAGGACGGCTTCGACGCCGGCGTTCGGCTTGGGGAAAGCGTCGAAAAGGATATGATCGCCATGCGCATCGGGCCGGACTGGCGTCTGGTCGCGGTGGCCTCGCCGGACTATCTTGCCGACAACGGCGTACCGGACCATCCGCAGGATCTCGTCCGGCATCGCTGCATCAACATGCGCCATGAGAGCGCCGGCGGTCTGTACGCTTGGGAATTCGAGAAAGACGGCCAGGAGCTACGTGTGCGCGTGGGCGGCCAACTCACCTTCAACAACTCCTATGCCATGATCAACGCCGCAGTGAGCGGCTACGGCATCGCCTATCTGCCGGAAGATATCGTGGAATGGCACATCGCTGCCGGAGAACTGGTGCAGGTTCTGGACGATTGGTCACCGATGTTCGATGGCTATTTCCTCTATTACCCCAGCCGCCGCCAGAACCTTCCGGCCTTCAAGCTGATCGTTGATGCACTGCGACATCGCGGCTAGAAAGTCTCCAGAATATTCCGACAGCGCAATCCCGGTAAACCGTGGTAGGCGTCGCGCCCCAGCAGACGGCGGCTATGACGCGTCTCCCGGAAAACCTGGCGGTTTGGGACTTGCTCTCGATGACGAAGATGTGGTGCGGTTGCGTGGTCTCGATCGGCGCAATGGGAATATGCAACCGTTGCCCGACGATATGAATTCCTCTAATCGACAGCAGGGGGTGATGCACCTCCTGATCTGGCGATCGGAGTTTACGCTTGATCTTTGAGAGATCTTCGACCGTTGCCAGTCAAAGACTGATATGGTTTACCAACGAGGCCCGTCACGCTGCGCGTAATTGCGGGTTCCGCGCGACGGGCCTCGCCACAGGCGTTGTCGAAAAAATAGTGTTTGTCCACATAACTGAGTTCACGACCCCGGAAGACGCAAAAAAAAGCGCAAAGACAAGTGGATGTTCAAAAAGATCGGCGAGCCGATCTTCGTGATCGCGGGCATCTGGCGGCAGACGGAGGACGTCGGCGAAGCCTTCACCATGCTCACCATGCCGCCTGGGCCGGACATCGCGCCCTATCATGATCGGCAGATCGTCATCCTCGAGCGAAACGCTTGGGTCGATTGGCTCGACCCCTCGGTTTCGGCGAAGGACCTAATCCGACCGCTTCCCGAAGGTTCTCTATCAGTGGAGCAGGTGGGCTGATGCGTTTCTCCTTTCCCCATAGCCACGCATTTCCAGGCGGGCGCGTCAGGGTCGAAGATGCGGATGCTGCGGAAGGCATGTGCGTCGTCGAGTTCGGGGACGGCGTGGCGATGATAGGAGAGTGGCATCCAGACGGCGACGATATCCATCTCGCCATTCCCGCCTATCGAACTGCGAAGGAAACTGACATCGACGCGCGAAGCTGGCAGCTGGTGCGGGGCCAAGATGGGCAGTGGCGCTCGCAGCTTCGGCCCTGAGCAGGTTTGAAGCCCCCCTGAACAGGTGAATAGAAGAAAAAGGACCCGCCACTGGGGCGGGCCAAGTCGCTCGGGGAGTAACCAAGCGGGGGATTAAGCCTTCATGTCCGGGAGCTGGCACGTGTAGGCGACTTGGTCGCCCTATCTTATCACAACACAACTCCGGTGGCAGCCGCCCGACTTCCTCAAAGCCTGCCTCGACAGGTCTGGCTAGATATCTGCGCCAATGCTACTCAATTGATGCCGTTCGCCCGCTGAAGCTCGCGCACATAAGTCACAATCGTAGCGACGTCGGCCCTTGTCAGACCCGGCTGAGGAGGCATGTTTCCGAATTTCCAGTGATGCGCGCGCACACCGTTGGCGACCGCCATTTCAAAAGCGTAGTCTCCGTGGTGAGAAGGCTCGTATATCCGATGGATAAGCGGCGGGCCGGCATCAGTTCCGGCCGCGTTCTTGCCGTGGCACGCAGCACAGACAGCGTTGAACGCTCGCTCTCCCATCTTTGCGGTGTCGGACAATGACGAAGGCACGACAACCGAATACTCCGGCCCCTGGCCGGGCGCTCCTCTTTTGGTTGTGTCTTCCGATCCGGTTCGATTCCAAAGCGCAATTCCCGCGACCGTTGCTGCGGCGACGAGGAGAACGAAGACGTTTCTCTTGTTCATTTGTGAGTCCTTATGTCCTTGGGTTACCGATCACCCTCGCTGCCGCCATCAACTGCCAAACCCGTCGGCATAAATGTCGTGGTGGGGCGGAGCGCGGTGGCGATGTGGGGCCACGAAGTTGCTTTCGTGGCCTCCGGCGTGTCAGCCGTTCGAGATGCGGCGTTGGTAGTCTGCCTCTCGCAGCGGCCAGGTACTCTTGATGTAGTCGAGGACAGCCTCGATCTCGGCGGAGGTCAGAGCCTCTCGGAAGCCGGGCATGTCGCTCTCGTAGTTATCGCCAACCACTGCGGCGGTCCCATCGCTGATGATTGCGAGGAGTTGCCTGTCGGAATGATGCCAGGTGTGGCCGGTCTCGTCATGCGGCGGCGCCGGAAGGCGGCCACTTATGCCGGGGCTGCGCCAGTCAGGCTGGCCTTCGAGTTTCGCACCATGACAGCTTGCGCAGTTCGCTAGATAGACTGCCCGGCCAAGCGCGATGCGATCAGTCCCCTCCTGACCAGACCGCCCCTTGCCGACCAAGATCGCACCGGCCGCCGCCAGTAGAGTGGCGGCGACCGCGATCCAGAGCGGTTTCATGCAGCGATCCTGAGCTCGGTCATCATCCCGGTGGCCAGATGCGGCATGTGATGGCAATGCAGCATCCAACTCGCGGCCTCGCCCGCATCGAGGGCAACAGTGACCATCGACATCGGCGGTATGTACACGGTGTCGCGACGCGCGCCTGCGAAGCGTCGCGCGTTGATGCCGACAACCTGGAATGCGTGCCCATGCAGATGCATCGGGTGTCCCATCATCGACATATTGTGGAACATCAGTTCAACTCGATCGCCGCTCGTTGCAGCAATCGGCCGATGCTTGCCCCAGGTTGCCCCATCAATGGTCCAGACATAGGGCTGCATCGAACCGCCGAGCATGATCATGTGACTTCGATCGACCGGACGGGCGGCAAGCGTGTCGACAGCGACCAGCCTGGCCTCCTGAGACAGGTCCGTATCGAAGGCCGGAGCGTCCGTTGCTGAAAGGGCCTCGATCCTGTCGATTGCGGCGCCCGCAGGCGCGAGAATGATGCCGGTCCTTTCACGTTCGCCCTCCCTGAGTGCCAGTATCGGCCATGCGCGGGTCTCATTCGGAAGGTCGATATCCAGATCGAGACGCTGCCCCATGGCCAGACCGAACCGCGAACCCGCGACCGGCTGGACTTCATGCCCATCCACCGCGACGAGCCGGGCTGCTGCTTCGCCCGTGTCGATCCAGAAAACGGTGGCTGCCGCCGCGTTGATAACACGGAGCCGAACCCGCCCGCCGCGTTCGACCTGAACGACCTCGGGATCCGACAGGGTTCGGTCATTGGCGAGATAGGCATCCCAGTCGTAGTCGTTGAGATCCATCGCCATGTTACCCATATCCATGGCCATCGAACCCATTCCCCCGGCCCCGCCCTGGTTCATTCCGGGCATGCCCCCATGGTTCATGCCTTGCATCGCGCCCGGTATAGCGGCAACGCCATGTCCATCACCGCTTCCGCTGGTAATCTCTTCCAGCACTTCTTCCGGTGTCTTGAACGCGAAGTCGTGCAGGAACAGGACGACTTCCTGCCGATCGGCGGATAGGTCTTCTGCCTTCCGGACGATTAGCGGGGCGGCGAGCAATCGCATTTCCTGGATCGGCACATGGCTGTGCATCCAGTGCGTTCCGGGCTGGGGCGCAAAATCGAAACTGCGCACTTCACCGGGCTGAAGAAGCGGCAGCGGCATATCTGGGACGCCGTCCTGAGCGTTCGGGGGAATCTGGCCGTGCCAATGAATGATCGTCGGCTCGGCGAGATCGTTGGTCAGATCCACCCGAAATCGCTCGCCCGGATCGAGGAGCAACCCTTGCCCCTTCGGTCCAGCGAGCCCGAAAACGGTGGCCGGTCGGTTGTCGATATCGAGCGTGCGGCTGGTGGCGGCCAGGCGGATCGCAGTCGCATCCTGGCCGTAGGCTCTGATGGGGAAATGGGACGCAGCAAGCATGGCTGCGCTGACGGCGAGGAAGCCGCGTCGTGAAAAGGTCGTCATATTCGTCACCTCGGGACGATCTGTCCCGCCTGAAAGGTCCAATGGATCGCAGCGGGATTAGCCCCGCCGCAGGCTCAGAGGAGGCGCGATATGGGAGGGCGATCGTTCCGACTGAAAGCTGCCGTGACGAAAATGGCATCGGGCGGGAGGGGATATTTTTGCCGCAAGCCGATTTGCTTGGCTGAAGTACGCACAACCGGAAGCCATGCGGATATGCCGGCGCACGCGAAGGCGCACAAGCCGGCATCTGCTTTACAGGATTCCCCTTCGCTGCAAGCGGCCATCGAAGAAGAGGCTTGCTCCATGTGCTGCGTCAGCGTGGCGCGTTCCAACATCCCGGACATGCGGGTCTCGTGTGCTTGAACGGCAAATGAAGCAGCGGCAAGCGAGATGGTTGTAATAATGAAAAGCAACGCGCGAAGCATGCGCAACGAATAATACCTCGTCGCCCCTTTGTCCATTGATGAAGCCAGCATGCCCGCCGTCCTGCTCATTAGTTTGAAGCTTCGGGTGTGCGGGGCGGCGCTTCGCCGCCCCGACGTTGCGTCAAGGTGCTTGATAGGTGACGCCGTTCGGTCCCTTGCCGACGGCGTATGTCTTGACGACGGACTGGCTAGCGACGTCGATTTGGGAGACGGTGCCCGCGACGATGTTGGTGACGAAGACAAAAGCTCCATCGGTAGCGACCGTCACCCCGTGAGCTCCCTTGTCCGTCTGAATGGTCTTCACAACGTTCCCGCTCGCGACATCGACAACCGAGACCGTTTCATCCGGGTCCGCTTCGGTTCCCTGGTTGGCAACGTAAACGAGCCGACCATCTGGAGTGGCGTGGACCTGGATAGGCGAGCGGCCGACGTTGATGCGTGCGATCACCTCACGCGACTGCGTGTCGATAACCGCGACCTTGTTCTCATCGCGCAATGAGACAAAGACGCGCGCGCCGTCGGGCGTTAAGCCGACCTGAACGGGTGCTGCGCCCACCTTGATCCGGGCTACTTCCGTGAGCGCTGCCGTGTCGATGACCGAGACCGTACCGTCCTGGACGTTCGCGACATAGATAGTGCCTCCGTCCGGGCTCATTCGCAGGCCATGCGGATAGTCGCCGGTGCTGACTGACGCCACAACCTCGCCTTTGGCAAGATCGACGACCGAAATGGTGTCGTCTTCCGAATTCGAGACATAGGCAAGATTGCCCTGCGCGTCTGCGATCACGTGCGCAGGATGCGCACCCACGGCAATCGACGCCTTCACCCCGGAGGAGATATCGGCCCCGTCGAGGATGATCAGTTGTCCCGCAACAGGGCCGTCACCGGGACCATTGTTGCCATGCCCCGCAACGCCGGCCGCGTGCGCGTCCTCAGCGGCTGGCAATCCCACTGCCAAGACAAGATCCTTGCCCGGCACGAACTGCACGTTGTGGGGTGTGATAGGGACCGGAACGATGTCGATCTTTTCGGTGGTAAGGTCGATGCGGCTAACGGTGTTACCAAATTCGTCTGCTGTATAGACGAAGCCCGTCGCAGCAGGCTCCGCGCGGACCGTGGCAGCGAACGGAACAGCAAGCACCAGGGCGGACGCCGTCGCGAAGGCCAGCATGGCCGCGCGTCCCCTAACCGTGGTTGTTGTCAGCACTGCTGCGGCGACGGATATCGCGCGGGTTGAGTAGGTCTTTAGCATGGTATTTTGCTCCTCGGCTCATAGCCTTGTTGGCTGGTCGAGCACATCTTGAGGTGAGTTTGGAAAGATTGGCCGACGTCCGGATGCGGAAGACTTCCTCGCGCCCCAGCGCCTACCGATTTCGGAAAGGTCCGTGCATGGCCACTTTCGGACAGGCGGCTGCCGACTATTCGAGGCTATGTCACGTCGGCGCCACTCAGAACCGCCCGTCTCTTGGGCTGGGTCGTCGAGCGGTCGGAGACGCGCGCAGTCGGAAGACTACGGCATTGTGCCGGTCCTCGGGTCGCCTGAAGCACACTGACGGAATAGGCCGACGGTGCTTAGAGGACAAAGATGGATCGCGGAGGTCGCTTCTGGCGTCGCAATTCTGCGGATGAGAGCACGGGCGATACCGCCGGTGAGACGATTTCTCTGCTCAACGTGCGCCATCTCCAGGCCATGTTTATCGGAGCGCAGATGAAGCACCCGAGGCTCGACACGCATTGACCGCTGCCGCAGGGGTACTGGGCGTCGCGTTGGTTATCGGCGTCGCAGGACATGATCGCGAGGCCGTCTTCACAATCCGCAGCTTGAGACATGAACGCCGGCATGCTGTCCGTCGAAGCAGCGAGCGCTTGATGCCCGCCATCTATGAGAAACGCGGAAAGCCCGAACGCGATAGCCAAGAATAAGATGAACCCACGCCGCAGCGTGGTAGCCAACTGATGCGACCTTCTGAGCGCTCTCACCATCGTCACGCCGGCGGCCACCACGATTCATCCTTCAATTTGCTTGAATGTCGAGACTGGAAGCAAATCTAGCGCAGATCCAGAGTGGCGAATTTGCGCGGCATCAAACAGGGGAGGTATTCAATGCTTGCGGGCCGCTCGCTGATGCGCTGCCCCGGCAGGCATCCATAATCTGATGCAGTTCCACGGAACGTATGCCTTCGAAGCCTGCGGGCGCGACAGTGTCGAGAACGGAGCGAAACCGCAGCCGGCATATTCCAAGCTTTTATGCTGCCGACCCGATCACGCCACGCGGGTGGTCATCGACATGGTGGAGGACGATAGCGCGCGGGCGCACTCATGAGGGTCGCAATAGAATTCTGAACTGGACCGCGACCGTGATTGCGCGCAAACAGCATTTTGCGTGCTTTCACATTCGTTGCATTGGCGGGTTATCATGACGATCAGTTTCTCCGGCGTCCTTCTCGATCTCGATGGTCTTCTTTTGGATACCGAACGCCTACAGGTGGAGATTGGCCCCGCCGTGCTCCGCAGCCTTGGTCATGAGATGGAGCCGGCCTTCTTCCATCGACTCGTCGGGATTCCTCAAGCCGAGAACGCCCGGCTCATCAGCATGGAACTCGGAACGGCCATCGACGCGGTTGCCTTGGATGCGGCGTGGAACGAGGCGTTCTATGCACGGATGCAGGAAGGTATTCCGGTAAGGCCGGGAGTGGGCGATTTTCTCGATGCGCTCGATCGGATGCACCTGCCTCGCGCTATCGCCACCAATGGTGTCACCGCTCGCGCGGAGTGGAAACTTGAGCAGACGGGACTTCTCGGGCGGATCGACGCAGTTATCGGCATCGACCAGGTGGAACGGGGAAAACCGGCGCCCGACGTCTACATCGAAGCTGCACGGCGTCTTGGGCTATACGCCTCGCAATGCGTGGCGTTGGACGATAGCGACCTCGGTGTCCGTGCCGCGTTGGAAGCTGGCGTCAAAACGGTCATTCAGGTTCCGGACATGGTTCCGAGCCGAGATTTTCTTGCGCACCATCAGGCTGAATCGCTCGATTCCGCACGCGCGATCCTCGGTTTTTGATCTACGACGCCCAGCCTTGGAAAGCTCGCGCTTGGCTCGGCCTGTCACGTGAGACAGATTCAACGCGGGCCTATGAGCTTTGCGATCAGATCCGGCGCGTGTCCGGCGTCTTGTAATCATCACGCCAAGACTATATATTCCGATCCATCGGAATGATTAATCAGGAGGCGCACATGCCCGCAGTTGCGGAAATGCTGAAGGCGAGCGAGGCCGCTGTCGTCTCGCGAGTGAGCCTGCGCGACGTGAACCGTGCCATCGATGAACACATCCTGCCGGAAGCGTTCGTCTCGCGCGACAACGGCCGGCACGTTCTCGCCGGCGCGTGCTCGTTCATCGCCTTCTATTTCGAAAGTGCCCGACGCCTGACCTCAGAGGAGCGCTTGTTTGCGATCAAGACCATCGGTCCGCGCCTGACGCGCTCGCGAGCCCTTGCTTGGGCGGCGCTGTTGCGCGAGGACTGGACTGTGCGCGACGAATTCCTGACCATTGACTTGCTTCCGTTCGTGAAGGAGACCAGCAAGCGACTGGACGACCTTGCGGCAGCTCGTGAGCTCGTGTCGGCATCGCCGGATACCCTGGGTGGCACGCCGGTTATCAAGGGCACGCGTGTGCCGGTCTATGATGTCGCGGCCTCTGTCGTGGCTGATCTGCCGATGGAGCGTATTCTAGAGACTTGGCCGAGCCTCGACGCGGAGAAGGTCCGCTTGGCTGCGATCTACGCGGAAGCAAACCCGCTTCGCGGGCGGCCGCGTGTATCGGCTGATTTGCCCGAGGGCTCGACCATCATCGCCGACCGCCGTGTCGCTCGCCGCAGGAAGGCGGGATGAAATTCCTGATCGATGAGTGCCTCAGTCCCGAACTTGCGAAAATCGCAAAAGGCAAGGGTCATGGGGAAACGAGCCACATCGTCTGGATGGGTCTGGCCGGCCGAAAGGATTGGGAATTGAAATCGATTATCCTTCAGGACGACTGGACATTCGTGACCAAGAACTCCGTGGATTTTCGGGGTCCGACGGACACGCCCGGCTCGAAGGGGCAATATGCTGATGTCGCGATCCATGCCGGACTGGTCTGCCTGAACGGCCCGCCCGGCATGGATCTAGACATGCAGATCGAACTCTTCGAGCAAGCGCTCGAGGAGTTGGAGGCCGATCCGGACCTGATCAACCAGGTGCTGGAAGTGACACTTGCGGACGAAGACGAATTACGTGTGCTTCGCTACGCCCTACCAAGGGAATAGAGAGCATGACAACGATGTCCGATCCGACCAATCGTCCGAGGTTACTCTACAAGTACCGAGCTTTCAGCCCGCGCCTTCTCGACATGCTCGTGGCTGATGAACTCTATTATTCTGATCCCGGCGATTTCAATGATCCCCTTGATTGCCGCCCATCGCTCGATGCGAACCTGCCCAACGATCAACTCGAAGGTATACTCAGCCGCCTGCGTGAGCAGCGCGCGCTCGCCGAAATGCAGGCGGCGGCAAAATCGCTCAAGTATCGCGGTCCGAAGACAATCGAGCATATTGCACGGCATAGTCATAAAGAGGCGGCCCGCCTTCTCGAAGATATTCGCTACCATGCGACGGACCCCAGCTACGAAGTCGATGATCCGCTACAGTGGATCTTGCGAGGGTATCTCGAGACAGAGCTTTTGCGTCGCTATGACCGTGGGATCGTTTCCTTCGGCGCAAGGGCAACATGCCCTTTGATGTGGAGCCACTACGGCGACCAGCATCACGGGATTTGCGCCGCCTATTCGGTTCCAGCTGAGGCGGCGCCGAACATTCATAAAATCGCATATGGCGGAAGCCGCAAAGTGTTGGCCAGTGATGTCGCCGCGATGGAGAATGATGCCTCGGCCAGACGTCGGGTCGACGAAGCCGTGCTGCTTCGCAAGGCCGCGAGTTGGCGTTACGAACGGGAGTGGCGGCTGGTCGGGAAAAGGGGGGTTCAGGATTCTCCACTTGAACTGGAAGAGGTGATTTTCGGAATCCGCTGTAAGGCGACCGTCAAGTTCACGATTGTACAGGCGCTTGCAAACAGAGCCCGTCCCGTCCGGTTTTATGAAATGCGTGAAATGTTCGGGACCTTTCGCCTGAAAAAATATGCTCTGGACACGGATGAGCTGTCCGCCTCTCTGCCCCGCAGGTCGCGTTCTGCGTTTGAGATGTTCGAAGACCTCGACAAAGCGGAGGAATGAGACTTCGGGAAAAACAGCAATCGGTTGGCAATGACCTGATACTCAATAATTATACATCCCAGATTATGGGGCATTCAATTCGTTGGCGGGGAGCGAAGGGCGATGATCGGTAGAGGCTCACAGTGGCGACGTTGGGAACCGCACATCCATGCGCCTGGCACGGTCCTTAACAATCAGTTCGGTGTGGGCGACGACGCCTGGAACGCTTACATATCGTCGCTCGAGGCTGCGTCGCCGAAGATCGAAGCCTTCGCCGTCACCGACTACTATCTCACCGACACCTACGAGAGCGTCCTGAAGCAGAAGGCGGCCGGACGTCTGCCCCATGTTCAACTGATCTTTCCCAATGTCGAATTACGGTTGGACGTTGCCGCGAAAACCGGTTTCGTCAATCTTCACCTGCTTGTCAGTCCCGAGGACCCGAACCACCTCGCGGAACTGCACCGCATTCTGCAACGCCTACAATTTCAGGCTCATGGGGACACATTCAACTGCACGCGTGCAGATCTGATTTCACTCGGGAAGAAAGCGGACAGCAGCATCGTTGATGATCGCGCGGCGCTGGCCCACGGCGCCACGCAATTCAAGGTCAACTTCGACCAGCTCCGCCGCGTCACGCGTGAAAGCGTGTGGGCAAAAAATAACATTCTTGTTGCCGTCGCGGGCGCAGCTGGCGACGGCACTTCCGGCCTGCGCCAAGCCGCTGATGCGACCATGCGCCAGGAGATTGAGAAGTTCGCCCACATTATCTTTTCGAGTAGCCCCGCGCAGAGGGAATTCTGGGCGGGACGCCGCGGTGTCACGCTTGAAGAACTCAAGGAGCGCTACGAGGGCTGCAAGCCCTGCCTACATGGGAGTGACGCTCATGACCAGAAGACCGTTGGCCAACCCGTCGAAGACCGCTTCTCGTGGATCAAGGGAGGTTTGGAGTTCGACGCCCTGCGTCAGGCTTGCATTGATCCCGAGGGTCGCGCTTACGTCGGCAGTGAACCGCCGCGCACGGCGATGCCATCGCAGGTCATATCCAACGTAGAAATCGCTGAAGGCGATTGGACGATAACCCCCGTGATACCGCTCAACCCCGGCCTTGTGGCGATCATTGGCGCGCGTGGGTCAGGGAAGACGGCACTTGCCGATGTGATTGCAGCCGGATGCGATGCTATCACGCCAGCTGCATGGAACGCGAGCGAAAGCATCAGCCCTTCCTTCTTGGTGCGAGCGCGCAGGCTTTTGGGGAATGCGACGACGACGCTAAGCTGGGGTGGCGGGGCATCTGTTACGCGCTTTCTAGACGGGCGGGACGCGAACGGGCACCTAGCCTTCCCTCGCGCGCGCTACCTTTCTCAGCAATTCGTGGAAGAGCTTTGTTCGTCTGGGGGCGTCTCCGACGGCCTTATCGCGGAGATCGAGCGTGTTATCTACGACGCTCACCCTCAGGATAGTCGAGACGGCGCGATCGATTTCCATGAGTTGCGCGGCTTCCGCACAGCACGTTTTCAGCAGGCGCGGGTGCGTGAAGTCGATGCGATTGCCGATATATCGGATCGCATTGCAACCGAAATCGAGAAAGAAGCTTCGGTCGCCAGCCTTTCGCTTCAGGTCGCCCAGAAGGCGGGGCAAATCAAAAGCTATCGCGAGGACCTGGCCAAATTAGTGGTCAAAGGTACCGAGGCGCAGGCTAATCGACACACACAACTCGGTCAGGCAGTCCAGGCGCTTCGGGCCACGATCCAGGCTTATGGCAACCAGCGCCGGACATTTCTTGCGTTGCAGGACGAGGTGGCAAGCACACGCGCCACGAAGGCGCCCGAGTTGCTGCGCCAGGCAATCGAGCGGCATCAGCAAAGCGGCCTTAACCCACAACAATGGGATGAATTCCTGCTGATCTACAAGGGACCAGTCGATGCCAGCCTTGCTAGCTATGTCACCTGGGCTGATCAACAAATCGCTGCCCTTACCGGCACACCCGTACCGCCCGGAGAGCCGAACACACCTCTCTTTCCCGACAGTACCGACCTCACAAACCTGACACTGAATACCCTCGTGGCGGAGATGACGCGACTGGAGGCGCTGGTCAGCGCGGACAACATTGTTCGGAATCAGTATGCCACCCTTTCTCAGCGTATCGCTCAGGAGAACGCAGCGCTTCAGACGCTTCAAACACGTCTGACCGATGCCCAGGGGGCTGCCGCACGCAGAAAAGACCTGCAGGCCGAACGCAATGGAGCCTATGGCCGGGTTTTCCAGGCAATCATAAACGAGCAGGCGGCATTGGCCGACCTCTATGCTCCGCTTATGGCGCGTCTGGCTGCTTCGAGCGGAACGCTTCGGAAGCTCGGTTTTTCCGTCAGGCGCGTGGTAGATGTCGCGGCGTGGGGAACAATCGCCGAGGAGAACCTTCTCGATCGTCGCAAAGCCGGTCCTTTTCAAGGGCGCGGCGCCCTGATCGGTCTGGCGGACACGGCTCTGCGCCCGGCGTGGGAAACGGGCTCTGCTGCCGACGTCCAGGTGGCCATGGAGGCGTTCATTACGAAATACATGCGCGACCTAATCAGTCAGGCACCCTATGGCCAAAACCAGCAAGCGGAGTTTCGAGGTTGGCTGAAGCAATTCGCGCACTGGCTTTTCGACACTAGCCATATCTCGGTCCGCTACGAGATTGTCTACGACGGCATAGACATCCGAAAGCTATCGCCCGGGACGCGCGGCATCGTGCTGCTGCTCCTCTATCTGGCTCTCGACGATGCAGACGACAGGCCGCTCATCATCGATCAGCCGGAGGAGAATCTTGATCCAAAGTCGGTATTCGAGGAATTGGTCTCATTATTCATCGCGGCGAAGTCCAAGCGTCAGGTCATCATGGTTACGCATAACGCAAACCTCGTCATCAACACAGACGCGGACCAGATCATCGTCGCCGACGCAGGGCCCCATCCCGCTGGCGGGCTCCCGCCGATTAGCTACAAGGCTGGTGGGCTGGAAAATGCGGAAATACGAAAAGCTGTGTGCGATATTCTCGAGGGTGGCGAGGAAGCGTTCCGCGAGCGGGCAAGGCGTCTGCGTGTGAGACTTGAGCGATAGCCGCTCTCACTCCTCAACCCCGCCTTCGTCCAGCGCCAAGGTGTCTTCCTTTACCCCCTCTCGAACCAGAAGCCCGGCATCCTCCAACGCCTCGATGTCTGGCAGATCGCGGAGCGTCTGCATACCGAAGGCTGACAGGAATTGCTTCGTGGTTACGTACGTGTAAGGCGCCCCCGGCGTCGGGCTTCGCGGGCCGGAAGCAAGAAAATTGGCATTGCGCAGGCCGGCGATCGTGTCGCGGCTGACCTCCTTGCCGAAGATCTTGGAAAGCTCGCCGCGAGTAACCGGCTGGAAATAGGCGATCGCCGTCAGCACCATCGCATCGAACTCGGACAGCGCCGACGCTGGCCCCCCCGTCGGCGCCTGCGATGCCCGGATCGCGGATGCGTAAGCCGAACGGCTTCGGTGTTGCCAGCCGCCGGCGACGGCAACGATCTCATAGGGCCGGTTGTGCAGCTCAGCCTGAAGATCGTCGATCAGCAGGTCGATGCTGCAATCCGGACCGACGACGCGCGCCAGCGTCTCGCGGGTAACGGGCTCCCCCGACGCGAACATCACGGCCTCGACCCGCATCATCCATTCGCGCCAGCGCAGCGCCGGCGGCAAATCGACCAGTTCGCGATCGAACAGCACGTCCTCTTTCGAGGCTCGCGCCCGACCTCGAGACGCTCTGGTCGTTCCCCGCCCGGTCATAGTCCGAAGATCCGAAAGGACGTGCGGCCGGATAGTTCGCGCACCGCGCCGCCGCCCGCCAGTCGATCGAACAGCCGGTTGGCGGCCCAGCGCGACAGGTTGCCGCCCGGGGCGACGGAAGCCACCGCGTCCGCATCAAGCAACTTCCGGATCACCTCCCCTGCCCCCTTGGTGCGCAGCTTCGGTGCGACGGCAAGCAGCGCATCGGCGCGCCGGGCGATCTCGCCGGCGGCGCGGAGGGCCGCGACCGTCCCCTCGACCAGCGCAAGGCACACGGCACGGGGGAAGGCAGACTCGCCGGGGCGCACGCGACCGCGGCCGCCGAGCGTCTTCAAGGCCGCTCCGTAGCGCTCCGCCATCAACAACGGCACGGGACGGGGCCATCTCAGCTTCGCCGCGAGCAGCATATCGGCGAGCAACCAGGCCAGCGGCTCGGCGTCCGGCCGCTCGACATGGATGGCGCTCACCAGGTCCGCAGCGGCGAACGGGGCGGGGCGGGCGGATTGGAGCGCATCGTCGGCGTGATCGACCGCCGCGGCGAGCCGGGCGTCCCAGGCAAGGCCGAGAAGATCGGCGAGTTCGGCCACGGCCTTCGAGGAGAAGGCGGGTTTTCGCGCGGAACACCTTTCGAAGGCCAAAAACACCCTTCCGGCCGGTCCCGGATCACCGCCGGGCGCGGTAAGGAGAACGGCGTCGCGCAGCTCAGCTTCATCCTCCTCGCGGCCCATCAGCCGGACGGCGGCGGCGGCGCATTTCAGGGCCTGCCGGGAGCGCCAGCAGCCGGCCCAGATTGGTGCGGTGGAAACGAGATCGTCCAGTGATTTCAAGGCTATGCCGGCGGCGAACGCCGCGCCGAGATCGTCCGGCTCGCGGCCGCGCGGCATCGCCCAGGCGGGCAACACTGCGGGTCGCGCGAGGAACGGTGCGGGCTGGTCAGCGGGCGAATCCATGGACGCAACCATATCGCATAAGCGCACTTTGTGCTACAATATTTGAGCTAAACCGCACGCCCCGTCTTTACCATATAACGACCGATAAGTTTGCATTATCGTTCATTTCTGTCATTATAGAGAAATGCGCCGAATCACCGAGCAAAACAGCGAAAATCACTCGGAAAAGACCCCTGCTCCGTCTGGCAGCACGGTCGCCGGCGTTGATACTTCCGCGCCGCCGGCATCGGCCGGCAGCGCGACGGTCGATGCCGGCCTCCCCTCCCCTGCTCCTGAAGCAGGCAGAGCTCTGCCGGCGCATCTGGTGCAGCTCGCCGACCGGGCGCGCGATTATGTCGAGGCGGCCAGCGCCGCGAACACGCGAAAGGCCTATGCCTCCGACTGGAAACACTTTGCCGCCTGGTGCCGGCGGCAGAACCTCTCGCCCCTCCCCCCGGATCCGCAGGTCGTCGGTCTCTACATCACCGCCTGCGCCGCCGGGACAGCGGAGCGCGGCGGCCGACCGAACAGCGTCTCGACCATCGAGCGGCGCTTGGCCGCCATCGGCTGGAATTGTTCTCAGCGCGGCACGCCGCTGGATCGCAAGGACCGGGCGATCGCCACCGTGATGGCCGGCATCCGCAACCGGCATGCCGCGCCGCCGCGCCAGAAGGAGGCGATCCTGCCCGAAGACCTGATCGCCATGCTGGAGACGCTCGATCGGGGTAGCCTGCGCGGTATCCGCGACCGGGCAATGCTGCTGATCGGCTTTGCCGGCGGCCTGCGCCGCTCGGAGATCACCGGTCTCGACCTTGGTCGCGACCAGACGGACGACGGGCGCGGCTGGGTCGAGATATTCGACAAGGGCGCGTTGCTGACGCTGCGCGGCAAGTCCGGCTGGCGCGAGGTCGAGATCGGCCGCGGCTCGTCCGACGCCACCTGCCCTATCGCCGCGCTCGAGAGTTGGATCCGTTTTGCAAGGCTCGCCAAAGGCCCCCTCTTCCGCCGCGTGACCGGCCAGGGCAAGAACGTCGGGCCGGATCGCCTGAACGACCAGGAGGTGGCGCGCCTCGTCAAGAAGACGGCACTCGCCGCTGGCGTGCGCGGCGACCTATCCGAAGCCGAGCGTGGGCAAAAATTCGCCGGTCACTCGCTGCGCGCCGGTCTTGCGTCCTCGGCCGAGGTCGACGAACGGTATGTGCAAAAGCAACTCGGTCACAGCAGCGCCGAGATGACCCGCCGTTACCAACGCCGGCGCGACCGGTTCCGCGTCAACCTCACCAAGGCGGCCGGGCTTTGAACGGTCCCCGTCGACTGAGAGTCCAAGGATCACCACCTTCCCCCTCCCCCGCTATCAGGCCGTCTCTTTCGGCAGGGTCTCCTCAAGCCGCTCGTGCTGCGGACCGTCAAGCATAACGGCGTCGATGTTTTCACAGGATCTGATTTGAAGACGTAACGGGATGTTGTTGCCCGGCCCGATCTGATTCATCAGCCAGCCGACGCAGTGGGCTTCCTGTCCCTGAGGATGTTCGTGGCAGGCCATGGCGCGGCCCGTACCGACCAGCGATCCGGGCTCGGCGATGGTGCTCGCGAGAGAGCGATGCAGTGCCTCGCTGTATCCGTCCGGAATGCCATGCGGGTTCGTGGAGACCTTCCAAGGGCATTTTTCACACTGCCTGACGCGCTTCAGTTTCCAGCTCATCCGAAATCCATCCCTGTGCATGGACCGGTTTATCGCCATGCACCTGTTCGTCCAACTCAATTCGGCCTCGGAAGGGTATCCTGCATTTCCCCTCCCCTAAAGGATGCCGCCTCCGGCAGCCGGATGAACCGAATCCTCCGGGATTTCCGACCTCTCGCTGCGCCGTCGCGAGAAAACTACGTACGAGAGACGCTTACAAACGTTCGGTTGTCTTCGTACGCTCTCTTTGAACAAGGGTCTTGCTGACGATGTCATATGTCGATAAATTTTGATTCCATCGACATATTCTGGCGACATGTCGTCGCCGTCGACATATCCGGCGCCAATACCAGCCGGAAAAGGCTGTTCCCGCATGACGTTTCAACCTGATCGCGCTTTCAACGATCTGCCGGTTCTCCCGCCGTCACAGGAGATCGAAACCAAGGCTGTGCTGAAAGCCTGCATCGAGGCACGTGCGGCGCTCGCTGAATTGAAGGCCTCCGGACGGCTCATTCCAAATCAATCAGTGCTGATCAACTCGATCCCGCTCCTCGAGGCGCAGGCAAGCTCGGAGATCGAGAACATCGTCACGACAACCGATCGTCTCTTCCAGTTCGCCAATGAAGCTGGGAACTCTCCGGATTCGGCAACGAAAGAAGCGCTACGCTATCGCACGGCCCTTCATCAAGGTTTCGCCATGCTGAGCGAGCGGCCGGTGTCGACCGCTATGGCCGTGGCAGTGTGCCGGACTATCAAAGGCATCGAACTCGACATCAGGGCGACGCCTGGAACCGCTTTGCTCAACGACGCGACTGGAGAGGTGATCTACACGCCGCCGGAAGGTCGCACCGTGCTCCTGGACAAGCTTTCCAATTGGGAGCGGTATATTCACGAAGCCGAGGACATCGATCCACTGATCCGGCTCGCCGTCATGCACTACCAGTTCGAGGCGATCCATCCATTCACCGATGGCAACGGCCGCACCGGCAGGGTGCTGAACCTGCTCTATCTCGTCGACAAGGGGCTTCTTGACATTCCGGTACTCTACCTGAGCCGCTATATCATCGGCAGTAAGCGCGCCTACTATGATCGGCTGCTGCGGGTTACGACCGACGCCGCGTGGGAAGACTGGATCCTCTACATGCTGGAGGGCATCCGCGAAACCGCCTTGTGGTCGAGCGCGAAGATTCATGCGATCCGTGACCTTCTTGACGAAACCGGAGGTCGGATTCGCCACGATCTCCCCAAGATCTATTCTCGGGAACTCGCCGAGGTAATTTTCGTCAATCCCTATTGCCGGATCGGTGACCTTGTCTCAGCTGGCATCGCAAAGCGCCAGGCCGCGTCGGTCTATCTCAAAGCTCTTGTCGAGGACGGTCTCCTGAGAGAGGTAAAGGCCGGTCGCGAAAACCTCTACATAAATCCCGCGCTAATCGATCTGCTTACGGGCGATCGTGGCCCATGATCCGCGATCCATCCGGTCGCTTGATTGGCTATGCCGAATCACACCTTCGTCCACGCAAGGCGCGCGAAGCAAGTCGTCCTCGTCAGCGCCGGTAGGATCGGTTCAGAAGCAATCTGACGAAGGCATTCGGCCGTCAGGCTGGGGTCGACCCCCCAGCCGAAATCTATTGGCGCAAGGGCCTACTGGCTCGTGTGATCGGCTATCGCCTCGCTAACGAGCCAATCCCGAAACGCCCTCACTTTCCGATGTCGAAGCCCGCCTTCGGGATAGACGACGTAATAGCTCCATCGCGATTTCAACGCGAGATCGAAAGGACGGACCAGCCGCCCCGATGCCAGATCGGCCAAAACCAGCGCGCTGCGCCCGAGAAGAACCCCCTCCCCTTGCACGGCGGCCTCGACGGCATCGGCCGCGGTTTCAAATCTCACGCCGCTTGTGTGGTCAATGCCGTAGAGGCCCGCGGCCTGGAGCCATGTTGACCAGCCGATGCGGAAGTTGTCGTGGATGAGCCTGTGATGCCGCAGATCCTCAAGTGCGCGCAGGGGATGCTCTCCTTGCAGCAGTTCGGGGCTACAGACCGGCGTGACGTCTTCCTCCATCAGCAGCTCCGAAGTCACCTTGTCGTACCTGCCCTCGCCGTAGCGGATTGCAATGTCTATCCCGTCCCTGACGAAGTCGATAAGGGCACCCGACGTCGAGAGCCGCACGTCGATGTCGGGATGAGCCCGGTGAAAGCGGTTCAAGCGCGGCACGAGCCACCGCCCGGCGAAGCCATCGGACGTGCTGACATTCAGAATGCCGGATGATCGCGATGCGGCGGTTGCCATGGTGGCGACGCTTATCCGATCCAGGGCTGCTCCAACTTCAGCCGCATACACCGTTCCTTCTGCCGTAAGCCGCACTGAGCGTGTCCCGCGCTCGAACAGTCGTGCGCCGAGGGCCTCTTCGAGATGTCGCACCGCCCGGCTGATGGCTCCGTGCGTCACATTCAACTCCGCCGCAGCCTTCGTGAAACTTAGATGGCGCGCGGCGGCGTCGAATGCCGGGAGCGTGGGCAGAGGCGGAAGTTGGCGGGCCATCGCAAACCTGTGAGCAATAGTCACAAATGATCCCCCATTACTCGTTTGTCGTCCAGCGGGAAAGTGCTCAATCTCTCTCTCATTCGAGCACTTTCTCGGAGCTTCGCGACTCCGGCAACAATGAGAGAAGGACCTTGCTATGATCAAAAGTCACGCACACGCGGCTATCTGTACCGATAGCCGCCCGTTCGGGCGCAGGATCACGATGGACGCTTTGTCGCTGGTTTCGTCGGTGCACCGCACTGCCGGGCAGCTGCTCCTGGCATTGACCCACCGCGTGGCCATGCGGCGCATCGAGCGGTTTTCGGACCATCGGCTGCACGACATCGGCTTCGAGCGCGAATGGGATGGCTCGGTGATCCCGCTGGCCGGCCATCCCTCATCCCGTGCTGCCACGCTCTGAAGGAGAAGGAATATGAAACTCTACCCTCACCTCTGGTTCAACGGACGTGCCGAAGAAGCCATGGAATTCTACATGTCCGTGTTCGACGCCTGCAAGGTCCTCGAACGCACGAAGCTGCCCGACCCTGAACTGTCTGTCGTGCGCTTCGAACTGCCGGGCCTGCCTGTCGCTGCGCTCAACGCCAACTCGTCCGTCCCCTATAACGAAGCGTTCTCCTTTCTGGTGGAGACCGGCGACCAGACGGAGACGGATTACTACTGGTACGCCCTCACCGCCGACGGCGGCAAGGAACAGCCCTGCGGCTGGCTGACCGACAAGTTCGGCGTTTACTGGCAGGTCTCGCCCAGCATTCTACTCCGGATGATTGCCGATCCTGATCAGGAGCGGGCCAGCCGGGTGATGCGGGCGATGTACAAGATGAAGAAGATCGTCATCGCGGATCTCGAGCGCGCCTACGAAGGCTAATCCCGCGCGGCTCTCGCCGGAGAGCAGTTCAACCCTCATCGGACATCTATGGAGGCACTCATGGCAAAGCTAATGGGCAAGAAAGTTATCGTCATCGGCGGCAGCTCGGGCATCGGGCTCGGCGTGGCCATCGCTGCGCTCCAGCGCGGTGCGGAAGTTGTGATCGTCGGCCGCTCCGAGGACAAGTTCCAAGCGGCGGCTGAGACGCTTCCCGCAGGGACCCGTCTGCGCGGCATCTCGGCCGATCTCACACGGGAAGCCGAGATGGGCCGACTGTTCGGCGAGATCGGCGCCTTCGACCATCTGGTGTCGACGGCGGGCACGCTCCCGCCCGGCGATCCGATCGACCGCACGGACATCGATGGCGTGCGCGCATTCCTGAACAACAAGCTGGTCGGCGCCGTCCTGGTGGCCAAACATGCGGTCCGTGCGCTTAGAAGAGGCGGTTCCCTGACCTTCACCTCGGGCATCAACAAGGACAGACCTCCTGCGCCAGGGGGAGCTGTCGTGGCCGCCGTCGCCGGTTCATTCGGCTATCTCGCGCATGCTCTTTCATTGGAGCTCGCGCCAACGCGAGTGAACGTCGTTTCCCCTGGCTGGGTCGATACCCCGATGTTCGATGAACTCGCGGGGACCGCCAAAACCAGCTATTTCGAGAGCATGGCGGCGCGGCTGCCGGTGGGGCGGATCGCCACCCCCGCCGACGTTGCACCCGCCTACATCTACGCGATGGAGAGTGAATTCACGACGGGCCAGACCTTGAACATCGATGGGGGCCAGAGCCTCATTTGCGTTCCACGGTCACCGAGCATACACTCGACGCTTCACCAATCCGGCGAACATACGGAAAGCCTATGCATCACGTTACGAGGCCCTCGCAACCAGGCCATGCTGCTCATCAGCTGTGCCGACCAGCTTAGGCCGCTCGAAGATTGTCGGGCTCGACCTCGGCCGGGGCTAGGTGAGGGGCGGTCGCAGCTGGGTCGATATCCTTGGCAAACGGATGGCCGTCCCTGTTCGCCGCAATTTGAGATCGGTCGCGGCTCCTCCGGTCCAACCTGCCCCTGCCGTCGCACCTGAGACCTGCTCAGCTTGGGTTAGGGCACGATCGCGCACGATTAGCTCTTCCGGCTCGTTGCCGACCAAGGCAAGGATGTCGGCGCCTAGCGACTTCTAGCCCAGGAAGTGGAGCGTTGGGTGACGAAGGCGCACACGAGGTATCTCGCGCGGTCACCATTAATCTTCTAGCCACAGCCATATCATGGCGACCGGCTCAGGTGACATCTTGGGACTCAGAAAACCGACTAAAAACGGCATTATTATTCAGATACTTAGGTCTGTGGTCAGTTGACCACAGAATCGTGTGTATCCGGGGCACTGACTAATGGCTATGAAATTACCCACTCAGATAGGTCTTCGTTCTTCCACGTCCTGATCATAACTGAAGGCGGCAGCGTCGCCTGACATTAGGGGCTACGAAACCTTTACTGATGTCGCCTTATTATAGCGACACCCTCCCTAGAACTTTGCCAAGAGGTAGCAGACGGCGTAATGGGTTTCCGCAGCCGATCTTCGTTCGCCGCCAGCCAAGCCCTCTAGTTTTCGCCTTTTCCTTCAACGCCGGCGTGAGCCAACCCTGTTCCTAGCTACATCATACGCATCTCCGAGAAGACAAAATGCGTTCCCGCTCAACCGCTTAGAACAGTGGTCAGCTGACCACCATCAACAATCTACCGTCACTTCCTTCGCCGCACCACGGGTATCGGCTTTCGGATTGCGGCATTCGAAGCCTAACCAGCCTGCAAACTTCTCTGCGGGTTTGCCTTCAACAATGCCATTATCATCGGGCCAAGCGAAAACTCTCCTCGCTCAGTGCGCCGTGTCAAATCCCGCAGATAGCCGCCGGCCGAGTGAATGAAGTTCGCACGCTCCAGAATACAAGCAATCGCCGCCGCCGCATTTTCTGGGCCCATTATATCGCAGGCCTCCTGATAGGCCGACGGACTTACCTTCAGCATGGATCGAACCACTACCGCGGCGGACATCAACTCACGCCAGTTTCCGATCCCCCCGCCTGGTCCATAGTCAGATATGGTCGGGCATGCCTTCAAAACCACACCCAGCGGGAACGACTTTATTGGCTCACTTCTCGGTCGACTAATATCGCTCGGCTTCGCCCCCTGCTCTTTTTCAGAGCGAGGTTCAAATTCATAGTTAGATTCGGATTTTGAATTCTCTATGTGCTGCTCAATATGAGCGTCATTGGTGCTAGAATTTTTGGAATTCTCCTGAGTTTCCAATCTATTGACTATCTCCTCACGAAGCATCTCCATTTCCTCAAGGACCGCCTTCACGTCGGTAAGCGACGGTACACGAGGGATTCTGCTCACAAGCGCCACATACACGTCCTCGACTACACGCCAATCGCCTTCGGCACCCTCTTCCATAGCGGCGGTGATCAGTTTCCGGACGTCGCGTCGGCAGATCGTGAGATTCTCCTTCGCCTTTCTGAACGCCGCTCTGTTCGCCGCTACTTGCTGAGAGAGCATTGCCAACTCCTCGGATCGTGCCAGGAGCGGCGACAAGTCGAAGCCAAAAGCGCCCTCAATCTGACCTTCACCGTTCTTACGGGCAAAGCGCTTACCATTGGCGCTATCCTTCCGGATGATCAGACCCGCTTCAACGAGTATGGCGATGTGTCTGCGCAAGGTCGCGCCCGCCATCGCGTGAGCTCGAAGTGCCAGCTGAGCATTCGAAGGGAAGACGATCAGCTGGGCGTCCTGGCGCAGCTCATTCTCAGGATAGAAGCTCAAAAGCGCGTTGAGAACCGCAAGGCTGTTGGAGTGAATTCCCAACAGTTCCATGGCGGCCGAGGCATCCCTGAAGACCGTCCACTTGTCCGCCGTCTTACCTTGCTTTATGTCGGCCGCGGCCGCCTGGCGCCGCACGAGCGCAAGCGTTATGGGCCGCCGCCCGAACGGCGTCGTTACACTTCCTGTCTGCATCGTCTTTTACCTTTACGCAGGCAAAAGAAATCCGCTCACCAAAACGGTGCCAAAGACTCTTGACGAAGATTCGAGGAAATGCGATTCTGTTCGTGCTAAAGAGACAGAAGGGCTTCCACGACGGCAACGTTGAGGGGGCTCTTTTCTTTTGCGGGTTAGTCTCCCTGTTTCAGTTGATGCTTTGCACGGTGCTCTTGGTAGAGCGCCGGCAAATGTTCGAGCACGAAGGCGGCAAAGTCTGGCGTCGCCTTCTTGTCGATCGTGATTTCCAGCTTGCTCTTGCTCTGTGTCACCTGCGCAAGTCTGTCCCCATCCGGGGTCGACATAACGTCCGGCAATCCACGCGCAATACGACCCGGTTTCAGATGGCCGATCACCGCCTTGAACCGTTCTGCCGATGGCAGCATCTGCACCTCTGTCGAGGTCGCAAAGTTTATCGCGCCCGCTGCAGACGCTGCCTTCTCCACCAGTTCCGCGAGTTGTTGCCAACTTGGCCGTCCGACTCCTGGCGCAGCCCCGATGGCATCAATCAATTCCGGGGGCAATGCATCGACAAGCAGGAGCATCTTCGACAGATTGCTCTTGTCTATCGACATTGCAGCGATAACGATTTCTCGCGGGAATTGCTTGTTCAGTTGATGCGCAAACCGCGCCTTCTCTATGAAGCTAAGATCTTCACGCTCATTGTTTTCCTGACCTTGGGCGACCACAAGCTGCTCGTCGGTCAGATCGCGAACGACGGCTTTTACAGGGAGGCCCAGGCCCGACACTGCGCGCAGCCGGCGATGGCCAAAGGCAACCTGATAGCGCCCCGGCAGCTCCGGATGCGGCCTGACAAGAATCGGGACCTGCTGCCCTTGCTCGCGAATCGAAGCAAGGAGCCCATCAATGTCTCCCTGCATTCGATCCTGCACGAAGGAAGGCTCGATGGACGATGCGTCCAGCTCGACCACAGTCTGCCCCTCAGCGAGACGCCGCTCGATCTCCTCCGCGCGGCCAAGACGATCGTTTTGCTCGCGCAGCGCATTTCCGATGTTTGCAGTCAGCTTCGTTGACGGATCGCGTTCTTTCCTGGCGACGCCCAAAAGCGGCATGGAGCGGCTCTTTGCCGTCCGGTTCTCTGCTGAGGGCGTTTCGGGTGCGTCTGTCGAAACCCCGAGGATGTGCTTGCGGCTCATGTCGGTCTACCCCATGCTTTCTTAATCAGGCCTTCGACCTCGTTGTTGACGGCGTTCATGGCCTCCAAGGCTCGATCATAGGTCGATCGGTTAAACTGGCTGCGTTCCACTTCGAACAATGTTTGGTTGGTCAGGCCGGCGTCCGACACCGCCGTCGTTTTAAGCATCGGGAAGTTGAGAACATTTTCCCCAAAGATCGACCGGAGATAACCGACCATCTGGTTTTGCGGGCCATCGCTCGGTTCGAAGCGCGTGATGAGGTAACGCATCCAGTTAAACTTGAACTGAGCTCCGGCATTCTCGATTTCCCGCAGCAGGTTCGATGTCATTGCCAAGAACTGGTTCATCGACATGACATCCAACATTTGTGGATGCACGGTGATCAGGATCGAAGTTGCCGCCGTCAAAGCAGACAGGGTGAGGTAACCCAGCTGGGGAGGGCAGTCGATGACGACAACGTCATAATTGTCCGCGATGTCTTCAATGACTTGACTGATCCGGCCGTAGAACAGCGTGTCGCCTTCTTTCCGCTGCATCAGTGCGCGTGGGGTATCGTGCTCGAATTCCATCAGTTCCAGGTTTCCTGGAATCAGGTGGAGGTCGGGGATGTAAGTTCCTCGGACGACCTGTTCGATCGGGACCTGCTCCTCATCGTACCGAATCGCGCCGTAGAGCGTTTCGTTGGGACCCACATCCGTTTCCGGTTGACTACCGAAGAGGGCGGAAAGGCTTGCCTGAGGATCAAGATCGATTGCCAATATCCGGTACCCGCGCATCGCAAGGTACTGTGCGAGATGCGCGGCAGTGGTCGTCTTTCCCGAGCCACCCTTGAAATTCATCACCGAGATCACTTGCAACTGCTCACCGTCGCGGCGATGAGGCAAGTAGCGTCGGTTCCCACGGCCGATCTGGTCCATATGCTTGCGGATTGCGTGTATATCCTCGATGGAGAACGTCCGCCGACCTCCTGCACTCACGCTGACATTCAGCTCCGGCATCTCCGAGACGGTCTGTCGGAGATAGGACTCACCGACGCCGAGCAGCTTGGACGCCTCTGAAGGCGCAAATGTTCGAATGCCTTTTTCGGAGGTGGGAGGGAAAACCTTAAGATGGTGCGCTTGAAGTTGACTGGAGAGAGCGTCTGCATGACGCTCCATGAGTTCGGTCAACCCTTCAAATACTGTCGCTGTTTTCGCGGCGGTCTTCGCCATCTCAAAACCCATTTCCTGCAAGTGGCGATATTTTTCGCGAAACCGGGAAAGTTCCGCCAATGACAATAGGCTTCGATTCCGGTCATGGAGCAAGTCCTTTTTGGTTAACAAGAAGTTAACGCGGACGGTCTGAATTTCGCGCTCGCTCGGAATTTCCAAGTACAATCTGAGAGTTAGGCTGATTCTTGATCCACGGACTAGTCGGCGGCAATTTTAGATATGCACTTAAAATCGGAGGCACTTCGCCACGCGGAGCCAGATTTTGGTCTCCTTCACCCGCGACTCAACAGAATCAAACGCTGAAATATCTATAGCCTTGGCGATTCTCTGCAGCGCCAACGACCTTCGCTTCAGAGGCGACCTCGTGCCTCGGCCTGCCGCTCGGTCTGAGGTAAACCGCCTGGCTCGTTGCGCTAGTCTCACGGTCCCTTTCTCGAACTCGCCGGAGAAGACTCGCGGCCTACCGCGATACCATCATTTATAGTTCTAGTCTGATTGAGGGCTTCAGACGCTTAGCCAGCACTCAACTGTTCGAGGACCACCGGCGACAGCTTAAACTGCCTCGCAACCCCGCGTCCCGCGGAATTCTTGCCAAGGGTCTCTGTGAGTATGCCGCGTTTGACGAGCAGCTCCATCGTCTCGAGAACGCCGCTTCGTGTCATTCCGGTAAATTCAATTATATTTGAGAGTGTTAGCTTCTCGTGCGCCTGATGCATCATATAGAGGATGTTCATCATCCCGATCTGTTTGATGCGCGACTGGGGCGTTTCATCCTCCAGGGGTTTGTCGAGAATCTCACGCACGGCGAAAAGGGGTAAGGCTTGGGTTTGCCAACGGTCGCTCAATTTGCTTGCCATCGATTTAACTATCTATTATTTGCATAGTATGAACGTTAGGGCGAGACGATTCTTCCACTCCCGTCCTACCAAATTTCAATCGGAGGGTAGGGGGCATGAAACGCCTTTTCTTTCGAACGGTTATAGCAGCATTAGGGTTCGGTTCACTATATCTCAGTTCCGGCCAAAGCGCCCGCGCCGATGATTGGGGTTGCCAGGTTATCCTGTGCTTATCCAATCCCGGCGGTCCGACGGAATTTGCCGAATGCCGGCCTCCTATCCAAAAGCTTTGGCGGTGGCTCGCCAAAGGCCGGTCTTTCCCCACCTGCAGCGGTGTCGGCTTTCAGAGCTCGCGGCCTCGATACGAGCCCCTCTACTGCAACGAGGGCTATCGCCTGACAGGCGGATATGGCCCGCGCGGTCAGGATGCGACCTGCGTGTCGACGTCGATGCAGGTCGTCGACAATAGCCTGTGCCGGCGAGACCGTGACGGGGGGAGGGGAGGGGATGCCTTTGCGTCCTCCGGCCGCTGGCAATGGGACAACGGGCGCCAGCAATGCATGGCCTATACCATCTCCCGCCCGCTCATACGCGAGAAACCCCGCTACATCGATGTGACCATCGAGGGTGTCGGCAAGCAGAGGGTCTGGTTCTAATCATGCCCATCGTCTTTGCTGATCTTGCGCAGACCTGCGCACCCTTTGTTGCGCCCGAAACACTGGCTGGCGTCGTCAGCCTCGAAAGCCGTTTCGCGCCCTTTAACATCCGCATCAACAGCGGCCTTCCGCTCAAGAAACAGCCCGCCACAAAGGTAGAGGCGATCGAAATCGCCACGACGCTCGCGGCCGACCACCAGGATATCCAGCTTGGCCTCGGGGGGATCGGCCTGGACGACCTGGGTAGAATGAAGCTCTCGATTTCCGACGCGTTCGATCCGTGCCTCAACCTGAAAGCCACGGCGACGCTGCTCGACGGCTACTATCGTCTCGCCGTCAAGGCCGGCGCCGACGAGGCACGGGCCGAGCAGGTAATGCTGCAGTCTTTCTACGGCCGCGACGATCCGTCGGTCGGCGCCATGGTCAACTACGACGACCAGGTGCGGCGTGCCATCGACAGATTGAAGCCGACGATCGCCACGCTGATGATCGGCAATGCAGCCGAGGTCGAGGGTGCCGAAGCTGCTCCGCCGTCAGCAGACATCGTCGCCGAAGTGGTCGCTGAGAATTCCGCCGAGGTGACCTCCACCGACTCGACCGCGCCATCGTGGGACGTCTTCAACGCCCGGCGCCGATCCTCGATCCTCGTTTTCCAGAACAAGCATGGAGCAGAATGAAATGATCCTTGGTTCCCGTACCCGTTCGGTTGCCGCTTCCACCGCCATGGCGGCCGCGATCATCGCGACCTTGGCCGAACCGGCCTTCGCCCAGGCGGCTGGCATTGAGACGATCCTGCAGAATGTCGTCGATCTCTTGCAGGGCAACATCTTCCGGCTGTTCGCCACCATCGCAGTGATCTTGATCGCCCTTGCCTGGATGTTCGGATACATGGACCTCAGACGCGCCGGCTATTGGATCGTCGGTATCGGCGTGATCGCTGGCTCCTCCGAACTCGTCAGCACCATCATCGGGAGCTGAGCGGATGTCGACGACGCGTCCGGTTCTCGAAGAAGACACGCTGTTCATCGCTTGCACCCGGCCAGCGATGTTCGCGGGCGTGACGATGGAGGCGATGGGGATCAACGTCATGGCGACGACGATCTTCTATCTCGCCGCCGGCTCCGTCGCCTACGCCCTCGTCGGCGTGGTGTTCCATTTCCTGTTCCGTGCGCTCGTGAAGCACGACCACAACATGTTCCGCATCGTCGTCGCCTGGGTCGAGACGCGTGGCCGATCGCGGAACACGTCCCATTGGGGCGGAACGTCGATTTCGCCGTTGAAGCTTTCCCGCCATTTCGACGAAAGGGATCTCGGTTTTGCCTAGCGTCGCAACGATCAGATCGAGGGAGCTCGGTCCCGAAACCTTCATTCCCTATGTGCGCCATGTCGATGACGTGACGATCGCCTTGGAGTCGCGGGCTCTGATGGTGGTGATCTCGCTCGAAGGCGTCTCGTTCGAGACCGCGGACGTTCTCGATCTCAATGCCCTGCACCGTGACCTCAATACGCTGCACAGGAACATTGCCGACGAGCGGCTTGCGCTCTGGACGCATCTCATCCGCCGGCGCGACAACAGCTATCCCGATGGCACCTTCACCGCACCATTCTCCGCCACGATCAACGAAAAGTATCGCGAACGCATGGTTCGTGAGGACCTGTTTCGAAACGACCTTTTCCTTTCCGTTGTCTGGTCGCCACCGCGTGATCCCGCGGAAAGGGCGGCAAAGCTGCTTTCACGCCTCGGTAGGGCGCGCCGGTCCGGCGTAGAACTGGACGAGGAATCGCTGAAGCAATTGCATGACAAGGTCATCGACATCACCGCCGGCCTGAAGCGGTTCGAGCCGAGGGTCTTGTCACTCTACGAGCATGACGGGTTGCTGTTCTCCGAACCGAGCGAGGTTCTCCACGAGCTCGTCGGCGGAAGATGGGAACCGGTTCCGCTCACCGAGGGTCGCATCGCCTCGGCGATCTATTCCGACCGTGTCATTGTCGGCCGCGAGACGATCGAGATCCGGCACGAGGCCGAGAGCCGCTTTGCGGGAATGCTGAGCTTCAAGGAATACCCAGCCACCACGAGGCCCGGCATGTTGGACGGAGTTTTGACCAGCCCGTTCGAGCTGATCATGTCGCAATCCTTCTCTTTCGTCTCAAAGGCCGACGCCCGGACCATTATGGGCCGCAAGCAGAACCAGATGCTGAGCAGCGGCGACAAGGCCGCATCGCAAATCGAAGAGCTCGACGGCGCCATGGACGAACTGGAGTCGAACCGGTTCGTTCTTGGCGAACATCATCTCTCGCTCGCGGTGTTCGCGCCATCGGTGAAGGAACTGACGGACCATCTGGCCAAGGCACGCGCGAGCTTGACCAACGGCGGCGCTGTTGTTGCCCGTGAGGATCTTGGGCTTGAAGCGGCATGGTGGGCTCAGCTTCCCGGCAATTTTCGCTTTCGAGCCCGGTCCGGTGCGATCACCTCGCGGAATTTCGCAGCGCTCGCGCCATTCCATTCCTATCCGACCGGACATAAGGACGGCAACGAATGGGGGCCGGCGGTCGCGCTTCTGAAGACCGCGTCCGGCTCGCCCTACTATTTCAATTTCCATTACGGCGATCTCGGCAACACCTTCATCTGCGGCCCGTCAGGGGCCGGCAAGACGGTGCTGCTCAATTTCATGCTGTCGCAACTCGAGAAGCATGATCCGCATGTCGTCTTCTTCGACAAGGACCGGGGGGCCGATCTCTACGTCCGCGCCGCCGGCGGAGCCTACCTCCCCCTCAAGAACGGAACGCCCACCGGCTGCGCTCCCCTCAAGGCCCTCGATCTGACGCCCGAAAACAAGGTGTTCCTGGCACGCTGGGTGGGCAAACTCGTCGGGTCCGCGACACGAGAACTGTCGGTTACCGAGCTGCGCGACATTGCGGCCGCGATCGATGGCCTTGCCGACCTGCCGGTGGACCGCCGCACGATCGGCGCACTCCGGACCTTCCTCGACAACACGAACCCCGAAGGTATCGCCGCACGGCTGCGCCGTTGGGAGAGGGGAGGACCGCTCGGTTGGGTCTTCGACAACGTCATCGAGGACATCGGCTTTGGAGAATTTGGCGTTGGCGGAAAGATGGTCGGTTACGACATGACCGATTTTCTCGACAACGAGGAAATCCGCACGCCCCTGATGGCCTATCTCTTCCATCGCGTCGAGCAGCTGATCGACGGCCGGCGGATCATCATCGTCATCGACGAATTCTGGAAGGCTCTGCAAGACGAGGGGTTCCGGGATCTCGCCCAGAACAAGCTGAAGACGATCCGCAAGCAGAACGGCCTCATGCTGTTCGCGACGCAAAGCCCACGCGACGCGATCAATTCACCGATCGCCCACACGATCATCGAGCAATGCCCGACGCAGATTTTTCTGCCAAACTCGCGTGGCAGCCACTCGGATTATGTCGAAGGCTTCAAGCTGACCGAGCGCGAATACGAATTGATCGCGCGTGAGCTTTCTGTTGAAAGCCGCCGCTTCGTCCTGAAGCAGGGGCACAACAGCGTCGTCGCCGAGCTGAACCTGAACGGCTTTGACGACGAACTCGCCATCCTCTCCGGACGAACCGCCAATGTCGAGCTCGCGGATGCGATCCGCGCGGAGGTCGGTGCCAGTCAAGCGGACTGGCTTCCCATTTTCCAACAGCGAAGGAGTGCAAGCTGATGGCTACGAACAGACTGCACGGCGCAGCGGTGGCTGCGATGATGATCTTCTCGGCCGGCACGGCCTTGGGGCAAGGGATTCCCGTGATCGACCAGACGGCGATCCTCAAGCACATCGAGAGCATCGCTCAGCTGAAATCCCAGCTCGACGCGCTTCATCAGCAGATCGAGCAGGCCCAGCAGCTCTATGGCTCGCTCAACAAGCTGACCGATATGGCCGATGTCGCCAACGTCCTGAACGATCCGGCCATTCGTAAAGCGCTGCCGTCGGATTTCGCCGCCATCGAGGGCCTGCTCAAAGGAAATGGGGCAGGCGTCTTCGGGCAGTCCGCGTCAAAATTCCTCGAGGGCAATTCCAGCTATCGGACGGATGCTGACGATTTCTACGCCAAGGAGCTGTCGCGGATCCAGAACCAGAATGCCGGCCAGATGAGCCTCGGCCAGCAGATATACGACGCCGCGACGAAACGCATCGATGGCATTGATGAACTCCGCGAGAAAATCTCCTCGGCCAGCGACGCCAAGGAAATTGCTGACCTGCAGGCGCGCCTCCAGGCAGAGCAGGCGTTCCTTCAGACCGACGTTTTGCGGATGGAGGGCCTGCAAATGGTCCAGCGCGCGCAGGCCCAAGTCGATGAGCAGCGCAAGGCCGAGGACTGGCGCCAGCGCATGGATTCCATGAAGGCAGCTCTGCAATGACGCGGCTTGTCATCGTGGCCTTGCTCCTCGTCCTGGCTGGATGCTCCGGCGAGAAGGAGAGGACCTATTCGGTCGATGAGCTGACGGCGGACGAAGCGCTACTCGGCCGCATCCTGTCTGAATGCCGCAACAATCCGGGCGACCAGCGTGACACGGCCAATTGCGTCAACGCAGAGGCGGCAGACGGCAAGCTACGCCTCCAGAAGATGCGCAAAGCGTTGGGGAATTGATGCCATGTATCAGGTGTTCGAGTTCATCGATGGACAGTTCAAGAGGCCGCTGGAGACGTTCGTTTCCGATGGAACGTCGAACATTGCAGCGTGGGTCACCGGCCCGCTGACCGCAGCGGTCACCCTCTATATCGTGCTCTACGGATATCTCGTGCTGCGCGGTTCGGTATCGGAGCCGGTCCTTGAATTCGTCTTCCGGGCGATCAAGCTCGCCATCATCGTCATGCTGGTCAAGAACGCCGGCGAATACCAGACCTACGTCACGAATGTCTTCTTCGATATCCTGCCACGTGAGGTCTCGCAGGCGCTAAATTCCGGCACCACGCCGAGCGCCAGCACCTTCGACAGCCTTCTGGACAAGGGGCAGGCATCGGCGACCGATATCTGGTCTCGCGCCTCCTGGCCCGTCGACATCGTCACCGGCGTCGGTGGCATGATGGTGATCGCCGTGAGCTTCCTCGTCGCAGGCATCGGCTATGTCGTCTCGCTCTATGCGCGGCTCGCGCTTGCCATCGTGCTGGCGATCGGCCCCATCTTCATCGCGCTCGCCATGTTCCAGTCCACGCGGCGTTTCACTGAAGCCTGGATCGGGCAGCTCGCGAACTTCGTCATCCTGCAGGTCCTCGTCGTCGCGGTGGGATCGTTGCTGATCTCCTGCATCGACTCCACCTTTACGGCGATCGACGGTTACAGCGATGTCCTCATGCGTCCGATCGCGCTCTGCGCAATCGGCATAGCGGCCCTCTACGTCTTCTATCAGCTTCCCGGCATCGCATCGGCGCTCGCCGCCGGTGGCGCGTCGCTCGCCTATGGCTACAGCGCCGCCCGCGACGCACATGAGGGGATGCTTGCCCGTGGCACGAGAAACACTGGGCACGCCATCGCACAGACCGCGCGCTTCGTTGGACGAACGGTCGGTGCCAGGGGGTCGAGTACATGACGTCCCCGACAACAAAAAGAAAGGGTGCTCCCCAATTGTTCAGGTTCTCCCTGCTGCTTGCCATGGCGGCCGTCCTCGGCGGCTGCGCATCGCTGACCTATCCCCTGCCGAAATGTGACGGCTATTCGCGCCGTCCCCTCAATCGCTCGATGTGGGAATGGGAAGGGGAACGAAACCTGAAATCCAGCCGGTCGGAGACGAGGTCATCGACTTCGGCCACGCCCTATGTCGAGCAGGCCCAGGAGCCGGCGGCTTTTGCCCATCTCGATATCGATGGCTCGCATCGCCGTTGCGCGGGGTGAGGACATGGTCGAAACAGAAAATTTGAAGACGTATTTCGAGAAGGCGCGTCGTTTCGACCAGGATCGGATGATCCAGATCGAGCGGTCGAACCGTATCGCCTGGTCGATCGCGATCGCCGCCGGCCTCGTCGCCGCCGTTTCCGTGTTCGCGGTGGCCGGGTTGACGCCCCTCAAGACTGTGGAACCGTTCGTCGTCCGTGTCGACAATTCGACTGGCATCGTTGATGTGGTCTCCGCGCTGACGTCGACGGCGGGCACCTACGACGAGGCGGTGACCAAGTATTTTGCAGCGAAATATGTCCGTGCCCGCGAAGGATATGTCTGGAGCGAGGCGCAGGAGAATTTCCGGACGATCGCGCTCCTGTCGACGCAGGCCGAGCAGGATCGGTTCGCCGCCGTCTATCGAGGAAGCAATCCAGAGTCGCCGCAGGTCACCTACGGCCGTTCCGCGACGGCGAGGATCAACATCGCGTCGATCTCGCTGATCAACCAGAACGTGGTCTCGGTCCGCTACATGCGCACCGTCACGCGCGGCGATGAAGTCCGCACGACCCATTGGGTCGCGACCCTGACCTACTCCTATGCCAACGCGCCCATGTCCTCGACGGACCGGCTTGTAAACCCCCTCGGCTTTGCGGTCAGCGAGTACCGCGCCGATCCGGAGGCGATCAATTGATACAAAAGACATTCCTGCTCGCGGCCCTATTCACCGGAGCCGCCTCGATCGCCCATGCTTTGGAGATCCCGCGCGGCGCTTCGCAGGATAGCCGTGTCCGCTTTGTGAATTATCAGCCCTACAACATCACCAAGGTTGTCGGCTCGCTGCGTTCTTCCGTGCAGGTCGAGTTCGCCGCGGACGAGGAGATCGCCCATGTCGCGCTCGGCAACAGCGTCGCCTGGGAAGTGGCACCGGCCGGGAACATCCTGTTCCTGAAACCGCGCGAAAAGCAGCCGGTTACCAACATCTCTATCGTGACGTCCCGGCGCGACGGGTCCACCCGCAGCTATCAGATGGAGCTGACCGTGCGCGACGGAACCGTCGAGGTCGGCCAGAACACGTATTTCTATGTCAAGTTTCGATATCCCGGTGATGAGGCGGAGGCACGTCGCCAGCAAGCGGCGGCACGCGCGCTCGCCGCCCAGGCGAAGGAGGCCGACAACGTGCTGGCGCTCCATGAAGCCTATGGTCCACGCAATTGGCGTTATTCCGCACAGGGGTCTCAGTCACTCGAACCGCAGAGCGTCTACGACAATGGCAAGATCACGACCTTTGCGTTCGTCAGTAATCAGGAGATGCCGGCGATCTATATCGAAAACTCGGATGGCTCGGAGAGCCTGGTACCCAAATCGGTCGACGGCAATCTCGTGATGGTCCATTCGATCAGCCGCAAGTTCATCTTGCGCCGCGGCAAGGACGTCCTCTGCGTCTTCAACGAGGCCTATGATCGCGTCGGGATTAATCCCGACACCAACACGACGTCGCCCTCGGTCGAGCGCATCGTGAAATCCGATCCAGCGGCGCAATAGGGGAGGGGATGACGATGGTACAGGAAGAGGAAACCCGCATCCCCGGCGAACGCGCCGAGACGGTCACCGCCAGGCGCATAGACAGCAATCCCGTTCTTAAGCGTGGCGCCGTGGCGCTCGCCGTTGTGGCCTTCGTCGGTTTCGCGATCTGGTCGACCTCGGGAAACAAGAGCAAGGACGATCGGACGCAGCCGGAGAGGGTCGTCATTCGGCAGACTAATTCCTTCGAGCCCGCCAAGGAGAAGGTCGAGCCAGTTCAGGCCGTCCCGGACGTGAAGCTGCCTACGCCGGTTGTCGAGCCTGTTGCTGAGGAGAAGGACGAACTGCTTGATTCTGCGCGGCGGGCCCCTGTCATGGCCTATAGCGGAAGTCAGAAGAATACCTCGTCGCGTCGGGATGCAAATGATCAGACAGTACCGACCGACAGCAACTTCGTCCCTATGGACAGCAGCATGATGAGCCAGAACCAGTCGAACGGCGATCAGCAAAAGTTCGATGGCCTCCTTCGGCCTACGCGTCTTGAAGGCTCGCGTGCTGGAACACTCGGCAATCGGGATTTCATCGTGGCGATGGGAACGTCCATCCCTTGCGTGCTGGAGACGGCGCTGGCTTCGGATCAGCCCGGCTTCACGAGCTGCGTGATCAATCGCGACGTTCTCTCCGACAATGGCAGGGTCGTCTTGATGGAAAAAGGCACTCAAGTCGTTGGCGAATATCGGGGTGGCCTGCAGCGGGGGCAAAAACGATTGTTTGTTCTGTGGAACAGGGCGAAGACACCGAAAGGCGTGATCGTTACCCTGGCGTCACCCGCGACGGATGCCCTCGGCCGCGCCGGCGTCGATGGTTATGTTGACACCCATTGGTGGGAGCGTTTCGGAAGCGCCTTGCTGCTTTCGATCGTTGGCGACGCAACTAGCTATGCGAACAGCCGCCTGCAGGACAGCGATGTCGACGCCCAGAACACGACGAGCGCCGGTCAACAAGCCGCGGCCATCGCTGTCGAGCAGTCGATCAACATTCCGCCGACATTGAACAAACACCAGGGCGAAGTCGTGTCGATCTTCGTTGCGCGCGATCTGGACTTTTCCGGCGTTTATCGGCTGCGCGTCACCGAACCGAGGAACCGCATCCTTGACCGGGCAGTGTTGGGCGATTTTGCGCCGGATTCGAAGCTGGTGACCAAATAGGGGAGGGGCGGCAGATGTCAGAGGGAACTGATGCGGCTGTCGTTCGCGAGCTTCTGTCGCCTTTGGCGATGTTCCTCGAGGACAAATCTCTGTATGAAGTGATCATCAATCGGCCCGGGCAGGTGCTGACAGAAGGCCCCGGCGGGTGGCGGACCTATGACGCGCCGGAACTGACCTTCGAAAAGCTGATGCGCCTTGCCCGGGCCGTGGCCAGCTTTTCACATCAATCCGTCGATGAGCGGCGGCCGATCCTTTCGGCAACTCTTCCTGGAGAAGAGCGCATCCAGATCGTCATTCCGCCGGCAACGCTGAAAAGCACGGTGAGCATCACGATCCGCAAACCGTCGTCCGTCGACTTTACGCTCGATGATTTGGAAGATCGAGAGTTCTTCGCGAATACACGTACCGTTGACACGAACACACTTCCTGAACGCGATGATTTGTCGAGCCTCTACCGCGAAGGCCGTATCAAGGAGTTTTTGCGACAGGCGGTCATTTCCAAGAAGAACATCGTAATTTCGGGGGCGACGGGGTCAGCGAAAACCACGCTTTCCAAAGCTCTAATAAAACATATTCCCCAACATGAGCGTATCATCTCGATCGAGGACACGCCGGAGCTCGTCATTCCGCAAATGAACTGCGTGCGACTCTTCTATTCGAAAGATAAGCAGGGCCTCTCCAATGCTGGGCCGAAAGAATTGCTGGAATCGAGCCTTCGCATGCGCCCTGATCGCATTTTGCTTCAAGAACTTCGCGATGGCACTGCATTCTATTACATTCGAAACGTCAACTCCGGCCATCCTGGCTCAATCACCACCGTCCACGCCGACTCTGTGGCTCTTGCGTTTGAGCAGTTAGCTCTCTTGATCAAGGAATCTGACGCTGGCCGAGATATCGAACGCGCCGAGGTCCTCAACCTGCTGAAGGCCTCGATCGACGTCGTTGTTCAATGTAGGCGCCTCGGTGGCAGCTTTCGTGCTGCGGAGGTGTATTTTCGCGAGCTATGAGCGAGATTCATAGCATTTTCGCGTTTAGGAGAAGGAGCCTTCACCATCGCAGGTCAAGTTCCGTCTGCGTGAAGAAAAAGTGTACCGGACTAGGCTTGCCCCAGGTCTGTTTCACCGCGACGGATCAGAAGCGGCTAGGTTTCGGAGTGAAGGCAACCGCTGGAACCACCGATCCCACGAGCAGCTCCGAGTCAACAGGAAAACGCTCCACCGGGCGACATGATGGAGAACCATGCCGCCAAGGAAGGTCACGCTGGCAATCGAGCACTGGATGACCCCGACCTGCAAGCCGCCGCCAGCATCGACATCATTCGGAATCATCGCGTTCATCCAGGTGTTCCCTGTTGCCATAAGAGGCTTGGCGCAGATTCCCCAGAGCAACAATAGTCCGACGGCGACAGGGGCGATGGCGCCAGAAGCGATAAAGAGCAGGCCGATCAGCGCCAACGGGCCCGGCCTCACGATCAGCGGCGCGATCGTATCGCTACGCGCTACAGATCCGATCATCAGCAGCCCGGTCACGCCGCGGCGCATCCTGCCCGCGATACGAACTCGCTCAGACGATGGGGATAGAATTGACGAGTGCCGAGGAACTCAGCCGTATTGATTGACGGGGTAGTGATATTCACACGTACCCCCTTCATTCTTCGAGGTGTGCGGCTTGCAATTCGTGATTGCGTCAAGACGCAAGGTCCAAACGCTACTATCTATAGCCTTTCAGCCGCTCTGGACGTTTTCGGCTTGCGACCTCGCGCCGCAGGATTTCCCGGTACACTCTGTCCGTACTCATTCCACCATGCCGCCAATGCCTCCATCGTGGGACCGAGACCGCGTGCTTTTGCCGTCATCTCATATTCGACGCGGGGCGGCACTTCAGCATAGACGGTGCGGGACACCAGCCCGTCCGCCTCCAACTCGCGAAGGCTCGACGTCAGCATGTGCTGGGTGATGCCCGGGATGGCCTTGCGCAGCTCGCCAAAGCGATAGACGCGGTCGTTCAGTAGCCACATGATCTCCAGCTTCCATTTTCCGGACAGCATGGAGAAGGCGCGGCGCATTTGGTCCTGCATGGTGAAGTCGTCGCCATTTTCCATTGGTCATGTTTTCCATACTTACTGCTATAAATTCATACTACTTGCGTAATTCGATCCTACGCCCATATTCTTATACAGCTTCACGTTGGCGATGCCAATGAGGACGTAGATCAAAACACCAAATCGGCGGAGGTCTCATCGAGGACGCCGCGCCTACGGGAATAGTCATGACCACAACCGTCATCTACTGGGTCAGCACTGCGCTGCTTTCGCTGCTCTATCTGAGTTCCGCGTTTCTATATGTGACCAAAGGAACCTGGGTTCGGCAAACCCTTGCCGAACTGAACTACCCGGCTCCCTACCTCGTACCGCTCATGATCGTGGTGAAGGTCCTCGGCCCGCTTGCGATCCTGTCGCGTGTCAGCGTACCGCTGAGCGATCTGGCCTATGCGGGCATCTTCTTCCATCTGATCCTGTCCGGATCGGCGCATCTGGGCGTTCGCAAACATGCTGGCGCCCTCCCGGCGGTCATCGGCCTTGCGCTGCTGGCCGCTTCCTTTGCCACCCAGAATGCCGCTCGTGACGTCCCGTCGCCCTACGGCCTGGTCGCGGCAACCCAGCAAACAACCCTCAACTGAGAGAAAAAACCATGGCAAGACTTGAAGGAAAAATCGCACTCGTCACTGGCGCAAGCCGTGGTATCGGTCGCGCAACCGCGAAGCTATTTGCAGCCGAAGGCGCAAAGGTCGGCGTACTATCGCGCACGGCGGCCAACATTGACGCGGTCGTGGCGGAAATCGAGGCCGCCGGTGGTACGGCGCTCGCGGTCCCTGCCGATCTCGGCAATGCAGATGATATCAAGACGGCCGTGGCCAAGGTGGTCGAGGCCTATGGCGGTCTCGACATTCTCGTGAATAACGCCTTCGATCCGACCGTTGCCTATTCGCCGGTGGTCGACCTGTCCACGGAACAACTCCAGCGCAATTTCGACATGGGGCCGATCGCCTATCTGCGCACCATGCAGGCGGCCTATCCGCATCTTAAAGTGAGCGGGCACGGCCGCGTCATCAACTTCGCGTCGCTGGCCGGTGTCATGGGAATGGCCAGCATGGCTCCCTACAACATGGCGAAGGAGGCGGTGCGGGCGCTCACCCGAACGGCCGCCCGCGAGTGGGCAACAGACAATATCACCGTCAACAATGTGTTGCCGGTGGCAGCGACCTGGGGACCGGAAGTCGACGTCCCGCCGCCAACAAATCCGCTCGGCCGTCACGGATCGCCGGAAGACGACATCGCGCCGGTAGTGCTGTTCCTGGCGAGCAAAGATGCCCAGTTCCTGACCGGCTACTCGCTCACGCCCGACGGCGGTTCGATCATCGACAGCGCGCGATGACGTGACCGAGCGGTCCCCGCCGACCGGTACTGAGCCAGAGCGGGGACTTTCCACTCCGACTGCAACAAGGACACAGACCATGAAGATCCACGCTGTCACCATCGACACCGCAAATCCGCAGCAACTGGCCACCTGGTGGTCGCAAGCCCTCGGTATCGCGATCGCCAACGATTTCGGCATGATCGTCCAACTGGCCGCGTCCCCTGATGTGCCGCCTTTCCAGTTCCAGAAGGTCGAAGACGTGCCGACGCAGCGCAACCGCGTTCATGTCGATCTCAGGACGTCCGATCTCGACGGCGAGACCGAGCGGCTGATGCAGCTTGGCGCGACGGTCGTGCAGAAGTTCGAGCTGCCGCAGATCCGCTACACGACGCTGACCGATCCGGACGGCAACAAATTTGATCTCGTGCAGGAATAGATGAGCCAGGGGCGGTGAACGCTGAGCAAGTGTGAGGCAGCTCGCCTCACTGCCCCTCGCGACTGCCTCAGGAAGGATGCGAAACATGAAAGTCACTCTCTTCGGCGCGACCGGCAAGACCGGTCCGTACCTGATCGACGAAGCCTTGAAGCGCGGCTTCGAGGTGACGGTTTTTGCTCGCGCATCAACCCCTTTCGAGGACGACAGGGTTCGCGTGGTCCGGGGCGATCTCTTGGACAGTGCGGTCTTGCGCGAGGCCGTTCGCGGCGCCGACGCGGTACTGTCGGCGCTTGGGCCGTCGAAAACGCCGCACCCGAAAGACCTGCCGATCACCCGGGCGACGCAGGCCGTCATCTGCGCGATGAGCCAGGAAAATGTCACACGGCTGATCGCCATCTCGACCGGCACGGCCATCGATCCCGGCGATGGGTCCGACTGGAAGGCGTGGCTGCCGGCGGCCGCCATCAAGCGTCTGGTTCCCGGCGTCTATCTGGACATCGTAGGGCTCGCCGATGCGATCCGTTCCTCGGGTCTCGACTGGACGATGGTGCGAGCGGCGTTCCTCAAGAACAGGCCCGCCTCGAAATCCCTGAACGTGGGTCTGTACGGCCGCGTCCGCCACTCCCTCACGGTCTCTCGCGAGGACATGGCGAAGTTCATGTTCGACCAGATCAAAAGCCGTGAGTTTGTTGGCAAGGCCCCTGCCGTCAGCACAAGGGAACGCTGACCAACGAAGCCTGATTGAAGGATTGAACTTCGAAACCACTCCTCGAAATGTCGAAGCGGTCGCCGCGTCAATCCCGCTCTTGCAAAATGTAGCCGCCCCTCTCACGCAAATGCGAGAGATAGCGTTGCGCGTAGTCTGCCGGCACGGCTTCCTGAACACTCTGACGCGCCAGCAGCACACGACGCCATGCATCCACCCTGGGCAGTCGACGCGTGAACCCTATGTCGACCACCGCTTCCAGCATATCGATCTGCCGGAACAGCGGGGCGAAGGCTGCGTCGACATTGCTGAAGCTAGCGCCCGAGAAGAACGGACCGGCGACGACCATTTCCAGCCGCTGCAGCTTGTCGCCCAGAGTGGCCAGCGCCGCGGTGCTTTCCGGCTCGCTCTTTGCCGTCGTCAGGCGCCAGAAATCGCCAAGCATCTGCGAGCAGAACTCGATCCACGAGCGGTGCTGCGCACGGTCAAGCGCATCCTCGGGGTGGAGTTTCGGACCTGGAACGGTTTCCTCCAGATATTCGAGAATGACGGCGCTCTCGAATACGATGGCGGGCTCGGCGTTCTCGCGTTCGACCTTGAGCACCGGCACCTTGCCGAGCGGCGAGATCTTCAGGAACCAATCCGGCTTGTCGGCGAGATCGACATAGACGATGTCGAACGGCTCAGTCTTTTCCTTCAGCGCGATGACGGCGCGCTGGACGAAGGGGCAGAGCGGTGAACTGATGAGCGTCAGGCGTTGCATGAAATTCCCCCTGGGAAGCACAGGTTGGTGATCATAGGTCTGCCGGTTGCGGCGGCACTGGCTCGCTGCGATCCCAGTCGGTCACCAGTGGCTCGCGAAACGCAAAGCGGCGAGGGTGATCGGCGATGGCCGCCTCGCGTTCGCCGATGCGCTCGGTGTCGCCCGCCGTAATGGTTACGCGCAATGCAGTGCCATCCGCTACCATCTCCACCTTGTCGTTCCCGCCGAAAGCGATCCCGGCTGAATGGGGATTGTATTCCACGGCGAAGTGATGCGGCGCGTACTTGCAGAGCTGCTGGGGATATTTGCTGGCATTGCCCGTCGCGATGACGGTTCTACTGATCGTGGTCATGGGGTCCTCGTTCATCCTTTTGCCAGGACATGGCGCACGGCAGGTACAACCGTTTCGCCAAACATCCGGATGGAGTTCGCGATCATCTCCTTCGGCATCCCGCCGAGATCAACCTGTCCCATGAACCGGTCGATGCGGAGCGTGGCGCGCAGGTCAAGAATTTTGGACGCCACCTCCTGCGGACTGCCGACCATCAGCGCGCCGCGCGGTGCGGCGGCCTTGTCCATGTCGGTCCGTTCGACATGCCAGCCGCGTCCGCCATTGGTTTTCGGGGAAAGGTAGCGCTGATAATAAGGAAAGAAGCGTTCCCGCGCCTGCGCCTCAGTCTCCCCGACATGGAAATGGCTGGTAATGCCGACCGACAGGCGATCCCCTGCATGGCCAGCCCGGCGTCCAGCCTCATGGTAGACATCGACGATGCGCTTCGCATGATCAATGGTGCCGCCGATCAGGCCGAGCATCATCGGCAGGCCGAGGCGTCCAGCCCGCTGCGCGCTTTCCGGCGTTCCGCCGACCGCGACCCAGACCGGCAGAATGCCGGTCGCGCGCGGAGCGATACGAGCCGCTTCAAGCGGCGGACGAACCGTTCCCTGCCATGACACCGGATCGTTAAAGCGGATTTTCAGCAGCAGATCGAGCTTTTCGGCGAAGGTCTCGTCGTAACGGGCCATGTCCTCGCCGAACAGCGCAAAGGGTTCGGCGAAGGCGCTACGTCCCGCGATTATTTCGGCGCGGCCGTGGCTGATGAGGTCTAGCGTCGCAAAGTCCTGATAGAGCCTGACCGGATCGAGCACGGTCAGGACGGTCGCCGTGGTGGCAAGCCTGATCCGGGACGTCGCCTGCGCGACGGCGGACAGGAGCACGGCCGGCGACGACACCGCGAAGGCGGGACCGTGATGTTCACCCACACCGTAGATGTCGAGCCCGTGGCGCTCGGCGAGCTTGCCGTAGTCGATGATGTCATCAATCCGGCTCTGGGCCGTGTCGCCGCTGTCGGGATTGATGTCGGAGAGCGAGAAGACTCCGAGTTCCATGGCCGCGTCCTTCACTGCGTTCGGTTTGCGGAGGCACGACGACTGAGCCGCGCCTCCCGTAAGCGTCAGGCGTGAGCCGCGCTGAGGGCTGGCGCATAGGGCGACTTGCTCGCCCTTGCCGCGTTCTGGGTCAGGAACGAGGCCACGAGCAGGACGAGCCCGATCAACGCAGGCGCGAATCCGCCGTCGCCCGCGTTCAGATGCGCGGAAATGGCCAGCAGCAGATGGAAGAACATGCCGGCATAGGCGAGATCGCTCAGGAAGAGGCTGCGGCGCGACAGGATCGCGATCACAGCCAGGATTTTCACGACGATCAGCACAGGAACCAGGTAGCCGGGATAACCGAGCCCGGCCATCATGCCGCGCACCATATCGCCGCTGGTAAGATAGAAGGTGGCGGATGCCGCGTAGACAAGGCACAGCAGGCCGGTTGAGGCCCAGTAAGTGAGTTTGCGATAGTTCACGGGCGCAATCTCACTTCAGAGCTTCGGCGAGGAAATTTCGCAGAGTGGTCGGCTTGCGGCCCGACAGCCGTTCGACGTCCGTGGTGATGATGTCGTATTTGCCGGTGAGGAAGTCGCGCTTGATGTCGGCGACGGCATCGACCACGAAATCCGGCAGCCCGGCTTGTTGCAGCCCGCCGCGCAGGACGTCTTCCGTAATGACGGCGAAGGGGATGGATTTTCCGATGACGTCCGACAGGGCCGCGGCACGGTCTTCGCCGCTCAAAACCTCGGGACCAGTGATGTTGTAGATCCAGCCGGCATGGCCTTCTGTTGCCAACGCGCCAGCGGTGGCGGCGGCAAGATCGTCGCGCGACACGAAGGCGACGCGCTCGTCGCCGAGACCGGCCACGACGCCTTGGGCGACCGCATTCTTCATCTCGTCGATGATGGTCTCGATGTAATAATTCATGCGGATGATGGTCCAGCGCGGCGCGTGCCGGATCAGATACTGCTCGGAAGTCCAATAGGGTTCGCCGATGGCAGGCGCTGCCTCCTCATGCGTTCCTGTCGCTGAGATGAGATAGACATGGCTGACGCCTGCCTTCACCGCCGCATCGACGGCGGCGGAAATTTGCCGTCCGCGAACGCCTGGGCGAAGTTCGGCGCTCGGAATGAGCAACAGCCGGTCGAGGCCCTGATAAGCTGCCTCAAGCGTTTCCGGCTTGTCATAGTCGCCTGCACGCGCCTCCACACCGGCACGACTGCTGGCCGGCGTGCGGGAGATCGCGACGATGTCGTGACGGCCCGCGCGGTCGACGAGTTCTGCGACGACGGCCCGGCCGAGATGGCCGCTGGCGCCACTGATTCCGATTTTCATGATTCAACCTTTCCTCACGAACCATTTGATCGTAACGATATGCAGGTAACCAGCGTGTTTGCGCAAGAACGCACGATTTCGAGCGTCACGAACCTAAAGGTTCGTATTGGCGACAACAGGAGACAAAGATGCCAAAAGCCGACCTCAAACTGATCGATCCCGATCATGCAGCCGAGGGCGAGGCAAACTGCAAGGCGCTCGGCCAGATCTTCGAGCGCATTGGTGACAAGTGGACGATCATGATCGTCGGCGTGCTGTCGCAGGGGCCACAGCGGTTCAACGCGCTGCAACGGGCTATTCCCGGCCTTTCGCACAAAATGCTGACGGTGACGCTGCGGGGCCTTGAGCGCGACGGCCTCGTGAAGCGGACCGCCTTCGCCACGATTCCGCCGCGAGTGGATTACGAACTGACGCCGCAAGGCCATTCGTTGAACGAGCCCCTGCTGGCGCTGGCGGGTTGGGCACGCGGTCAGCAGGCCTACATCGAGCAGGCACGGCAGGACTTCGATGAACGGGCGAGCCGCATATAGCGGGCGTCTTTCCGAAAGAATAACGCGACAAGGCAAGGCTACGCAGGGGGCGATCATGACGACGAGTTACCAGAACAGGGGACACGGTCCCCATGATCACGATCACACACAACACCGATCTGCATCGGATGGGCGCGTGAAAGACCCCGTTTGTGGAATGGAGATCGATCCGACGACGGCGAAGCATCATACCGCTTTCGGCGGACGCTCCTTCTATTTCTGCTCGGCCGGCTGCAAAGAGAAGTTCGAAAGCGCGCCGAACCAGTTCGCCGCCACCCCGATCCAGGCCTCGGCCCCGGCCCCTGAAGGTCATGGGCACCATCACCCTGCAACGCATCCTGCGGGCGCTGACGTGCCCGAGGGCACGGTATGGACCTGCCCGATGCATCCGGAAATCCGCCGCGATGGCCCGGGCAGTTGCCCGATCTGCGGCATGGCGCTGGAGCCTCTCGTGGCCTCCGCCGAGGCCGGGCCGAGCCACGAACTGAAGGACATGACGCGCCGTTTCTGGATCGGCCTGGTGCTGGCGGTCCCGGTCCTGGTGCTGGAGATGGGCTCCCATCTCATTCCGGCGCTGCATCACGTCGTGCCGGCCAGCACCTCGATCTGGATACAGATGATACTGGCAACGCCCGTCGTCCTTTGGGCGGGGTGGCCATTCTTCGAGCGTGGCTGGGCCTCGCTCGTCAACCGCAGCCTCAACATGTTCACGCTGATTGCGATGGGTACAGGCGTCGCCTGGGTCTACAGCATGGTGGCGGCACTTGCTCCGGGCATGTTTCCGGACGCGTTTCGAGACGCCGGAGGCACAGTCGCCGTGTATTTCGAGGCGGCGGCCGTCATCACTGTGCTGGTTCTGCTGGGCCAGGTGTTGGAATTGCGTGCCCGTGAGCAGACCTCCGGCGCGATCAGGGCGCTGCTCGATCTCGCGCCGAAGACAGCCCGCCGGATAGAAGAGAACGGTTCCGAACGCGACGTGCCGGTCGAAGACGTCGCGATCGGCGACCGGCTGCGTGTTCGCCCCGGCGAGACCGTCCCCGTGGATGGCGCGGTAGAGGACGGGCGATCCTCGCTCGACGAGTCGATGATGACTGGCGAATCCATGCCGGTGACGCGTGGCGTCGGCGACAAAGTGGTCGGGGGCACGCTCAACCAGACCGGGTCTCTTGTCATTCGCGCCGAAAAGGTCGGCCGTGACACGATGCTGGCGCGCATCGTGCAGATGGTTGCGGACGCGCAGCGCTCGCGCGCACCGATCCAGCGCATGGCCGATCAGGTCTCGGGCTGGTTCGTGCCGGTCGTCATCCTTATCGCGTTGGTCGCCTTTGTGGCCTGGGGGATATGGGGGCCTGAGCCGCGCTTCGCGCATGGGCTCATCGCCGCCGTCTCGGTCCTCATCATCGCCTGCCCCTGTGCGCTCGGGCTTGCGACGCCAATGTCGATCATGGTCGGCGTCGGCAAGGGGGCTCAGGCAGGCGTTCTGATCAAGAATGCCGAGGCGCTGGAGCGAATGGAAAAGGTCGACACCCTGGTCGTCGACAAGACCGGGACGCTGACCGAAGGCAGGCCCGCGGTGACGAAGATCGTCGCGGCGGAAGGTTTTGGCGAAGACGAGATCCTTCGCCTCGGCGCCGCCGTCGAAAAGGCTTCCGAACACCCGCTGGCGCTGGCCATCGTCGCAGCCGCGGAGACGAAGGGGCTACAGGTTCCACCCGTCAGTGACTTCGACTCCCCGACGGGCAAGGGCGCGCTCGGAACCGTCGAGGACAGGCAGGTCGTTTTGGGCAATGCCGCGTTTCTCGGCGAATACGGTATCGACGCATCGGCGCTGGCGGGGGAAGCCGACGCGCTACGCCATGATGGCGCGACGGCCATCTTCATCGGGATCGCGGGCCGCGTGGCGGGCATCATGGCCATTGCCGATCCCGTCAAGGCAACGACGCAAAGCGCGCTCGACGCGTTGCATGCCGAGGGCATCCGCATCGTCATGCTGACCGGCGACAACCGGACGACGGCCGAGGCCGTCGCCCGTCGCCTCGGTATCGATGAGGTGGAGGCCGATGTGCTGCCCGATCAGAAGGCCGCCGTTGTCGAGAGACTGAAAGGGCAGGGCAGGGTGGTGGCCATGGCCGGCGATGGCGTCAACGATGCCCCGGCGCTTGCCGCCGCCGCCGTCGGCATTGCCATGGGATCGGGAACCGACGTCGCCATCGAGAGCGCCGGTGTCACGCTCCTCAAGGGAGATCTCACGGGGATCGTGAAGGCGCGCAAGCTCTCGCAGGCAACGATGTCGAACATCCGCCAGAACCTGGTTTTCGCCTTCATCTACAATGCCGCTGGCGTGCCAATAGCAGCGGGCGTCCTCTATCCGGTCTTCGGTCTGCTGTTGTCGCCTATCATCGCGGCGGCCGCCATGGCGCTGTCCTCAGCGAGTGTCATTGCAAACTCCCTGCGTCTGAGAGCAACGGGAATATGATGCCTATGTCAGGTCGTGCTGCCACACCTGACGTATCGCACGACCGTTTGCGCACAGCAGGCAGCGGAAAAGTAGCGACGCTTGCCGGCAGGGTCGTGAAGAACTTGGCTTTTCTCAAAGCGTTCTTGTCCGAGAAGGCTCAAATAACTCGCGCTGCACTCGGAAAAGCGCCCATCTCGGCGCACGCGCCAGACACGATTGAAGATTCTACTTGACCTAAACCATAGTTGAGGAATTATCAGGATATCCGGTTCCTTTTCCGCGCACCGCGCTGACAGATTGTCAGGCACTGCACAACACTCCGGATGTCAACATGCGCTTCAAACTTCTCGCCGTTCTTTCTCTGTTTTTACTATCGGCTTTATTAGTCTTCGTCGGACGGCCCTACTGGGAGGGTCCAACAGCAACCTCCCAGGCGTCCTTCCCGCCACCTACCGTCAAGACCGTGGAGATCAAGGCGGAAGACGTCACCCTTAACCAAGAGTATCCCGGAAGGCTTGCGCCTGTGCGGCTCGCGGAAGTCCGCGCCCGCGTTTCCGGTATCGTACTCGCCCGTCGGTTCACCGAAGGAGCCGATGTCAAGGCCGGCGATATCCTGTTCGAGATCGATCCGGCAAAGTTCAAGGCCGCCGCGGATTCGGCAGCTGCCCAGCTCGAGCGCGCCGAGGCGGCGCTCACACTTGCATCGCAGCGGGCGGAACGTGCGCAGAGCCTGTTGCAAACGAATGTCGCAAGCAAAGACCAATTCGAGACGGCTATCGCCAGTCGAAAGCAGGCAGAGGCGGAAGTGGCTGTTGCGAAAGCTAATCTGCAAACCGCCGAGCTTGAGCTGAGCTATGCTTCCGTTCGCTCGCCAATCGACGGGCGTATCGGAGCCGCACTCGTGACTGAGGGCGCGTTCGTGCGCCAGGAAGACGGGACGCAGATGGCAACGATCCGCGATCTGAGCAGCGTCTATGTCGACTTCACCGCCTCGCTCAGCGACCTTGCCAAGGTTCAGGAGGATATCGCGTCCGGCGTGCTACGCCGCCCGGACGACCCAGCCAGCGTCGAACTGATCACCAACAGCGGCAGCGCCTATGACCAGCCGGGGCGGTTGCTGTTCTCCTCCGCCGTGGTCAACGAGACTACCGGTCAGGTCACCCTTCGCGCCGAGTTCCCCAATGGCGCCCGCACCCTGCTGCCGGGCACCTATGTCCGGGTTCGCACGACGGCGGGCATCGCGCAGCAGGTTCTGCTGGTACCGCAGCGCGCGGTGCAATGGGATACGCTGGGCCAGGCTAAAGTTCTGAAAGTCGTCGACGGCAAGGCCGTGTCCCAGCCGGTCGTCGCCTCACGCTCGGTCGGCAACCGTTGGCTCGTCTCGGAAGGACTGGCGCCGGGCGATCTTGTCATTGTCGATGGTGGCGAGCGTGCAATGCCAGGTAGCCCGGTGACTGCGGAAGCGCTTCCTGCAGGCGGCCCCGAGCAGGCAGCAGCCGACGGCGGCTGCGATGACGCGTGTACAGCCGAAGACAAGATTTGAGGACCGGCCATGCCCCAATATTTCATTGAACGCCCGGTCTTCGCCTGGGTACTCGCACTCGCTATCGCCCTTGCTGGCGTGATCGCAATCCCCTTCCTGCCAATCTCGCAGTATCCGAATGTGGCGCCGCCCACTATTGCGGTGACGACGAGCTATCCGGGCGCATCCCCGCAAAATCTCTATGACAGCGTCACTAAACTGATCGAGCAGGAGATGAATGGCGCGATCGGACTGCTCTATTACGATTCCGTCAGCGATGCTCAGGGCGGGGTGACGATCAACGTGACCTTTCAGTCCGGCATCGATCCGCAGACGGCGACAGTCGACGTCCAGAACCGCCTCAGCCGCGTCGAGGCTCGCTTGCCCGCGTCCGTGCGTCAGCAGGGCATTCGTGTGGAAGAAACCAGCAGCTCGTTTCTTCTCTTTGTCGGGCTGACCTCGAGCGACGGCCGACTGAACGCAATCGACCTTGGAGAATTCGCCACACGAAACGTCATCGATGAGTTGCGGCGGCTGCCGGGCGTCGGCAAGGCACAATTGTTCGCCAGTGAACGCGCCATGCGGGTCTGGATCGATACCAAGAAACTTGTCGGCTTCAATCTGACGGCAAAAGACGTGACGGATGCGATCGCCGCGCAGAATGCACAGGTTTCCTCCGGGAGCATCGGCGCACAGCCGAGCGTGAGCGGCCAGGAAATCACGGCGACGGTTTCTGCAACAGGCCAACTGGCCACGGAGGACGAATTTGCCGAAATCGTGTTGCGCGCCAACCCCGATGGCTCGGTTGTCCGGCTGGCGGACGTCGCACGCGTCGAGTTTGGAGGCCAGAGCTACGCTATGTCCTCGACGGTGAATGGTAAGGAGGCGGCAATGATGGGCATCCAGCTCAACGCCTCCGGCAATGCGCTGGAAACTGCCGCCGCCGTCAAGGCACGCATGGCCGAACTCGCCCAGACCTTCCCGACGGGCGTCAACTACGAGATCCCCTACGACACCACACCGTTCGTCTCAATCTCGATCGAGAAGGTGATCCAGACGCTTGCCGAAGCCGTGGCACTCGTCTTCGTCATCATGTTTCTGTTCCTGCAGAACTTCCGCTATACGCTGATCCCGACGCTCGTCGTACCGGTCGCGCTTCTTGGCACCTGCGCCGCCTTGCAGGTCTTCGGCTTCTCGATCAACGTTCTGACCATGTTTGCCATGGTGCTGGCCATTGGTATTCTCGTCGATGACGCCATTGTCGTGGTCGAGAACGTCGAACGCATCATGCACGAGGAGGGATTGCCGCCGAAGGAGGCGACGATCAAGGCCATGAAGCAGATCACCGGCGCGGTGATTGGCATTACCGTGGTTCTCATCGCCGTCTTCGTGCCGATGGCATTTTTTCCCGGTGCGATCGGCATCATCTACAAGCAGTTCTCGCTGACGATTGTCATGTCGATGGTGTTTTCGGCTTTGATGGCGCTCACGCTGACGCCGGCGCTCTGCGCAACCATCCTGAAACCCATTCCTGCAGGCCACGCGCATCACAAGAGCTGGTTTTTTAGAGGATTCGACCGCATCATCGGCAAAACCACGAGCGGCTACAGTTGGGTCATCGGCGGGGCGGTCAAGCGCAACGGCCGGATGATGGTGATCTACGCCGCGGTGGTCGCGGCACTCGGATACACGTACACGCGATTGCCGACGGGCTTCCTGCCGCTGGAAGACCAGGGTTACGCGATTGCCGCGACCCAGTTGCCCGCCGGCGCCACCGCCGAGCGGACCGCCGAAGTCCTCAAAAGCGTCGACGAATTCTTCGTCAACCGCTCCGGCGTCGCCAGTATCGTCTCGATCCTTGGGTTCGGATTCAATGGCAGCGGCCAGAATGCCGGCCTGTCCTTCCCTATGTACAAGGACTGGTCCGAACGCGGCCCGGCAGACTCCTCCGATGCCATTGTCGGATCGGCTCTTGGCGCGCTGTCCGGCATTCCCGAAGGATCCGTCTTTACGCTGACGCCGCCACCGATCGCTGCGCTCGGCAACGCCAGCGGCTTCAGCTTCCGCCTCCAGGATCGTGCCGCGCACGGTAACGCCGCCTTGGTAGCCGCCGCCAATACACTTCTCGCCAAAGCCTGGCAGAGCCCCGTAATCCAGTATCCCTATATCGAGGGTTTGCCACCAGCGGCGCAGGTGATGCTCGACATCGACCGCCGCAAGGCCAATGCTTATGGGGTCACATTCGATGAGATTAACGCTGTGCTCTCCACCTCCATCGGGTCAAACTATGTTGCAGACTTCCCCAATGCCGGACGGATGCAACGGGTAATCGTCCAGGCTGACTCTTCTGAGCGCATGGATGCTGACAGCCTCCTGCAACTGAATGCCCGAAATAACAAAGGCGAAATGGTTCCGCTTTCGGCCTTTGCCACCGCCCGCTGGACACTTGGGCCGACGCAGGTGGTCGGATATAACGGCCTGCAGGCAGTCAAGATCAGCGGCAGTGCCGCACCCGGTTTTACGAGCGGCCAGGCGATGGCGGAAATGGAACGATTGGCGGGCGAACTTCCGGCTGGTTTCGGGTTCGAATGGACCGGGCAATCCTATCAGGAAAAGGCTTCCGGCAACGCTGCGCCATTCCTGCTCGGCCTGTCTCTGATATTCGTGTTCCTCTGCCTTGCTGCGCTCTATGAAAGCTGGTCCATCCCGATTGCAGTCATGCTTGTCGTACCGCTAGGAGCCATCGGCGCGGTCGTCGCGGTGATGCTGAGGGGTATCCCCAACGACATTTACTTTACTGTCGGGCTCATCACCATCATCGGACTTTCAGCCAAGAACGCGATCCTCATCATCGAGTTCGCCCGAGAGCTGCGATCTCAGGGCCGGCCACTCCTCGAGGCAACCGTCGAAGCGGCCAAACTGCGTTTTCGACCCATCCTCATGACGTCCTTCGCGTTCATTCTGGGCGTCGTGCCCCTCGCATTTGCCACAGGCGCCAGTTCCGCCAGCCAGCGTGCCATTGGAACCGGCGTGCTGGGCGGCATGATCTCCGCGACCGTGCTTGCCGTTTTGCTGGTTCCGACGTTCTTTGTCGTCGTGTCGAAGCTGTTTTCCCGCAAGTCCGGGGAGAACAAGGAGGCAGGCGACCAGGAACGGACATCAGACAGCCCGGTGTCTGCCTGATCGGCACGATTACTCCCCTTGCTGCAGAAGGACCGCACCCGTTGCGGCCCTTCCCAGCTCGTCTCTCGGGTTGCGCAAGGGACATTCCTTGAGGGAGAGGCAACCACACCCGATGCAGCCGGCCATCTCATCGCGAAGCTGCGTCAGTGCCGTAATCCGCTCGTCGAGCTTGTCCTTCCACTTGGAAGACAGCTTCTGCCAGTCGGTAACGTTCGGTGTGCGCTCTGCGGGAAGGGCCGACAACGCCTCGCGGATCTCCGCAAGCGAGATGCCGGCCCGCTGGGCAATGCGAATGATGGCAACGCGGCGAAGAAGATTTCGCGGGTAACGTCTTTGATTTCCCTCTGTTCGTCTTGGGGAAATCAGTCCTTTTGCCTCGTAGAAATGTAGTGTCGAAACAGCCACGCCAGCGCGCTTTGCCAATTCCCCAACAGAAAGTTCGTTTTCCAATCGCGCTGGCAGCATAATACCTCTTGACCTCAACTATGGTTGAGATTTTATAAGGTATGTCACCTTGTTTCTGCAAGGCCTTTCGCCCGCAAGACGACAGATGACAAAGGAATACAAGATGCCGTTTCAACTTCCCGATCTTCCCTACGCCTACGACGCGCTGGCAGCGCTTGGCATGTCGGAGGAAACTCTGAAGATCCATCACGACCTCCATCACAAGGCCTATGTCGACAATGGCAACAAGGCGGTTGCCGGCACGAAATGGGAGGCTGCGAGCCTCGAAGACATCGTCCGCGGCACCTACGAGGCCCAAGCCATCGCGCAGTCAGCGATTTTCAACAACGCGTCGCAGCACTGGAACCATAATTTCTTCTGGGAAAGCATGGGACCGGAGGAAAGCATCATTCCCGACGAACTCGGAAAGGCCATCACGAAGTCATTCGGGTCCGTCGAAAAGTTCCGGGACGAGTTTGTCGCGAGTGGCGTTGCCCAGTTCGGCTCAGGTTGGGTCTGGCTGGTCAGGGACGACGAGCGAGACGACCTGCTGGTCGTCAAAAGCCCGAACGGCGTCAACCCGCTTTGCGTCGGCTACAGGCCACTGCTCGGTTGCGATGTGTGGGAGCACAGCTACTACATAGACTTCCGCAACCGCCGTCCGGCCTATCTCGAAAACTTCCTCGACAAGCTCGTCAACTGGCAGGCTGTTGCCGCAAAGCTCTGACCACATCTCCAGCCTTCCCCCGCCAGTCGGTTCTGTTCCCCCAATTCCCTGCCGGATCGATTGGCACGCTACAGCCGGGTCGCCCCGCCCGGCTGTAGCTCCAGACATGGAGAACAACGCATGACTTACGTGGTCACGGAAAACTGTATCGCCTGCAAGTATATGGACTGCATCGAGGTCTGTCCGGTCGAGTGCTTTTACGAGGGCGAGAATATGCTCGTCATCCACCCCGAGGAATGCATTGATTGTGGCATCTGCGAGCCGGAATGTCCCGCAGCCGCGATCAGGCCGGACACGGAGGCAGGTCTGCACGCCTGGCTTGACCTTAATCGGCACTACGCAAGCGCCTGGCCAAACATACGTAAGAAAAAGGCGCCGCCAGACAATGCCGACGTCATGAACGGCGCAGCTGCGAAGCTCGCCATCTTTTCCAAAAACCCGGGAGCGGGCGGATAGCCTGTATGCGATGCTCAGAGTTGTGACCACGATCAGAAACCACGCCAGCCACGTTCATCTGCCGCTGAACAGGCCGTCATTGCCGGAAATCAGTCCGCAGGAATTTAAGGACGGGATGGCGAAGCTTGCTTTTTCCATCGCCGTCGTCACTGCCCGCCATGACGACGAGCGGCTCGGCCGAACAGTGACGTCACTCATGCCGCTGAGCGCTGAGCCACCTCAGATGATGGTCTCGATCGACGTCCGAAGCCGCCTGATCGACGTGATCGGACTGAGCCGGCGGTTCTCGATATCGCTGCTGGCAGCAGGGCAAGGACATATCGGCGATACATTCGCTGGCAAGGGCAATCAGGAAGAGCGCTTTCCGCTTGCCGACTGGGACTATTGGCCGTCCGGCAATCCGAAACTCGCAAACGCCGTCGTCAGCATCGATTGCGAACTTGCCGGCTCCATCGATGTTGGCGACCATATGCTGTTTGTCGGAGTGATCGTTGAAACCGATACAAGACTGGATCTGCAGCCATTGCTCTGGAATGAGCGCAGCTACCGCGCCATGCGAACCGGACCAGATTGAAACCCGGCTTTTGTGATCCAGCCGATGAATTTACTATGCAGGGAAATCCATAGATATGAATTCGTATAACAAGCGTGCAAGAGTGGCCAGAACTGTCCTGGCCTTGATTCTGGCGGCATTCTTCGTGGTCGGCGGAACCGCCAACATGCTCGCATCGGAAGCGACCCGCGCCGATTACCTGCGATGGGGTTATCCGGCCTGGTTTCATTATGTGACCGCAGCGTTGGAGCTGACAGCGGCTGTTTTGATCGCGTTCCCGCGAACCCGGCTGGCTGGATCCGTGCTCGCGGCCCTGATCATGCTCTCGGCGGCGGCCACCTTGGTCGTCAATGCGGAATATACCCATGCAATTGCGCCGCTGATCGTGCTGGTGCTGGTGGCCATCAATCTCCGGCTGACCGTTTCGCCGAAGGCGTGACGGATTCGTTGGCGCGCTTGAAAACCGCTGCGATCAGATTGGTGCAGCGGAGTGGCCTGCAGAGGGGGAAATTCCTCGCTTGGCTTCCGACCCAAGCCCCTTCGACAATACACCCTGTCGTGTTGACCGCGATGCGTGCGGCTGTTCGCCTGGCAAGGATGTTGATGCAAGAAAGCTATCCGCCACGTAGCGCAATCGGCGGCTGCCAACGGAACGGCCTCGTGATAGGATAAAAAGCCAAGGACGCTCAGGAGGGTGCAATGGCGCAACTTCGTTCACAGCCAGCGGCATTTTTTCTTGCTGCATTAGTCTCAGTTGCGCATGCGCAAGAGCAACGCCCATTCCACGTTTCGCAGTATCGCGACGGGTCGTTCATAAGCTTGGCTGTTGAATTTGCCAAATCTTCCACTGACGAACAGTTTGAATTTGACGTGCAAGTTGGGCTAACGGAACACAATCCACGGGGCGAGATTTTGTTTACGGATCACGGCGTGCATCCTGCAAAGATCAGGTGTGAAGCGCCTGGCGCCATAATGAGCAGAGGATCGACGTTCATCGTCGGCAACTCGCCGAAACCTGGAGGCTGGAAGGAGGATCTTTGGCTCACGTTCTGTCACGCCCCGATCTCATAAATTGGGCCGCGCCCGAAGGCGCGGCCCATAGCATTATTTAACCTGGGTAACCGTTAGCTTGCCGTTGACGCGTTCAGCAACGAACTGCACCTTCGCGCCGACTTTCAGCTTCTCCAGAAGGTCTTGATCCGCAACCTGAAACACCATGGTCATCGCCGGCATTTCGAGGTTTTTCAGTTCCTCGTGGATAAGTGTGACCTTCTTAGCCTTCTCGTCCACTTTCTTCACTGTGCCACTGGTGAATTCCTGCGCGAGCGCGCCTCCGGCGGAAGCGCATGCAACCGCAACGGCAAGTGCAATTTTCGCGATAGCTTTCATCGTATTGTTCCTTCCTACTTCGCTGCCACGGTTACGTCGCCATGCATGCCGGCATCATAGTGGCCGGGAACCAGGCAGGCGATTTTGAAGACGCCGTCATTCGTGAACTTCCACACGATCTCGCCGGTTTTGCCTGGCGCAAGGCGGATCGCATTCGGGTCGTCATGTTCCATGTCCGGGAACTTCTCCATGACGGCCTTGTGTTCCATGACCTTGTCTTCCTGATCCAGGACGAACTCGTGGTCGAGTTCGCCGGCATTCTTGACCGCGAACACGACAGTCTGGCCCTTGCGGACCTTGAAGGTATTCGGTGCGAAAATCATCTTGCCGTCATCCGTCTCCTTCATCGAGATGCGGATTGTCTGCGTCGCCTTGGACTTTTCGCCAGGTTCCCCAGCAGCCATTTCCCCGTGGCCGCCTTCATGGTTGCCCGACGCCATCACCGGTCCTGCAACAGCGGCAAGCACGAGGCCGATCAGAATTTGTTTCATTGGTCTATCCTTTCATTGGGAGGTGGATGTTCAGCCGTGATCCGAGTTCTTCGGAGTGAGCTTTGTCTTCGCGTCCTTGGCCTTCGGAATGTCGGGAAGTGCTCCGGTCCATTCCCAGGCCTGCGTGCCGGGGGGGTTTTCGTACCAACCCGGATCGCTGTAGTCGCCCGCCGAGATACCCTCGCGGACCTTCACTACCGAGAACATACCGCCCATTTCGATGGGTCCGTGGGGACCCCATCCGGTCATCATGGGAACAGTGTTCTCCGGTATTTCCATCGACATCTCGCCCATGTCAGCCATACCGGCTGTCCCCATGGGCATATACTCTGGACGGAACTTCCTGATCTTCTTGGCGACTTCTTTCTTGTCGACCCCGATGAACGTAGGAATCTCGTGCCCCATGGCGTTCATGGTGTGGTGAGATTTGTGGCAATGGATCGCCCAATCACCGACATACTTCGCGTCGAACTCGTATGCCCTCATGGCGCCGACCGGAATGTCAATGCTGACCTCGGGCCACCGCGCCTCGGGCCGCACCCAACCCCCATCTGTGCAGGTGACCTCGAAGTCGTAACCATGCATATGAATGGGATGGTTGGTCATTGTCAGATTGCCGACCCGCACGCGCACCCTGTCGTTCTTCGATACGACCAGCGGATCGATGCCCGGAAAGACGCGGCTGTTCCAGGTCCAGAGATTGAAGTCGGTCATCTCCATGATGCGCGGCACGTAAGTGCCGGGATCGATGTCATAGGCACTGAGCAGGAAAACAAAGTCCCGATCGACAGGCATGAGCTTCGGGTCGCGCGGATGGATCACGAAGAAGCCCATCATGCCCATCGCCATCTGTACCATCTCATCCGAGTGTGGGTGGTACATGAAGGTCCCGGATTTCACGAGATCGAACTCGTATACGAAGGTCTTCCCGGAAGGAATGTGCGGCTGAGACAAGCCACCGACGCCATCCATCCCCGATGGCAGGATCATCCCATGCCAATGAACGGTGGTGTGCTCGGGCAGTTTGTTGGTCACGAATATCCGGACGCGGTCACCCTCGACGGCCTCAATGGTCGGGCCCGGTGACTGCCCGTTATAGCCCCACAGATAGGCCGTCATACCTTCCGCCATCTCACGCTCTACCGGCTCGGCAACCAGGTGAAACTCCTTTACTCCGTTGTTCATCCGGAAGGGCAGGGTCCAGCCGTTGAGCGTGACGACCGGGTTATAGTCCGGGCCGGTGGAGGGCCTCACGGGATTCTGCGTCGTCGCGGAGTCCATGATCGCCGCTTCAGGCAGGCCTGTGTTGGATGTCTGGCTCCACGCCCGGGAGGAGGAGAGTGCGATGCCCGCAGCGCCTGCACCTAAAAGCTGTCTTCTATTGAACATTTTATGTCCTTTCTCGATGGTGGGCCTGACCGTTAGTCAGCCGAAGCCATCTCGGTTTCTGCCGCTTCCGAGCTCGCACTTCCTCCGTAGATGACGGGCGCAAGATTCGCCTCGGCTAGCCAAAAGTCGCGCTTGGCGTTGACGGCGAGAATGGTGGAATCGATCTTTTCGCGAGTGTCGGCGATCAGCTCGAATGTGCTGGTGATCATGCCATTGTAGGAGAGCATAGATTGCTCCTCGATGGCATTGCGCAGCGGCAAGACGTTGTTTCGATAGTGCCGGGCGATATCGTAGTTGGACTTGTAGGCGAGATACGCGGCGCGGGCCTGCGAGCGAGCGTCGACAGCGTTCGCCGCGAGGCGATTGGCGGCACGCATATACGCCAACTCCCCCTTTCGCAGGCGAGCCTGACCGGAATCGAAGATCGGGATCGTGAACTCCAACGCAGCAGATCCCGAACTGTCGGACACGATCTTCCCGTCCTCGCGCTCCCGCTCCTTCTCCCATGTGCCGACGAGTTCAATGTCGGTCACAAAGCGCGTCGCATTGTCCAGCTTGTAGGACTGGGCCGTCGCCTCAAGCTCCAGTCGAGCGACCTGAAGATCGATGCGCTTGTGGATTGCTTCGCCTTCGATATCGTCGCGCTTTATCAATGTCTTCGGTAACGATGGGAGGCGGTTCGGAACCTGGAATTCAATGTCGGAACCGGAAAGTCCCATCAATCTGATCAATTCTTCCTTCGCGAGTTTGGCTTGCAGCCGGGCCTTCGCGGTTTCGGCGGTCAGCTCGGCATAGAAGGCGTGCTCACGAGCCTGATCTGCCTTCGGCATCGACCCGGCTTCGCCGATTTTCTTGGCGAGCTCGGAGGCCGCGTCGGCCGCCGTCTTGGCCTGGTTGAGATAGGCAACGTTCTCCCATGCACCAACGGCATTGATCCAAGCCCTGCGCGTTTCGGCGGCGAGCGAGATTGAAGCAAGCGCGGCATTCAACTGAGCCTGCCTGAATCGCGTGTCGGCAAGCTTCATGTTTCGATCATGGGTCGCAAGTCTGAGAATACTCGTAGCAACTGCGCCTTCAAGGATGCGGTATGCCTCCAGACCCGGCGTGCCGATACCTGACAATCCAACCGAGAAGGTGGGAAGAACGGCGAGCTGCGTCTGCCATGCGTCGGCCGCGCTATCACCGAGATCAGCGTAGGACGCCTGAAGAGTCCTGTTGTTGAGCAGTGCGACCTGGACGGCGGTCTCAACGTCGATGGTCTTCTTTGCCATCAACGCCTTCACGCGCGTTCTCACTTCATTGGCGTGTTGGAGATTTTGCACCCACACAGTTTGCTTGCCAGTTGCCTCACCGGCTTTCACGGACACATTGGAAAAGCCCGCGTCCTTGCCTGAATAGGTCGTCGTGCAACCAGCCGCGACAAGCGGCAGGACGATTGTCGAAAGAAGCTTGATCCGTCGAATATCCATCAGGCACCTCCCTTTGGTCGCTGGGCATCGTTGAGTTCGCGCCATGGCTTCGGGTCGACGGGCGAGCGTTGGGTGTAGTCTCCGATGGGATTCTGGTATCGAACAGGCGTGACATCGGACGTGGTGTCAGGGTCGCCATTGGATGCCACGACTTCTGGCAATGTGGATGCGCATCCGCCAACGAAAAGCGGCAAGGCAACCACCAGGAACAAACGTTTCATGGTGAAATTCCGAGATTGATATCGCAATTGTGCCCATGCGCATTTCGGGTGCACAGACACAGCAAACTCCCGCTGAGTGGGAGCTAGGCGGCAGATCTCAGATGTCGGGTGGCAGATCTATGCGCGGGGACAATCCACCTAAATATGAATCGTCAACGAACGCTCGCGAGGACTGGGCACGTGGATGCTTTAGCGCGACTCCGCCACAATTTATGGCGTTCACGCCACAGAAATCCTGGCAGCACGTATCCTTCAATTGCTTCGAATCTTTTCCGTGATGCTTTTCGCCATCATGCTCTGAATGGGCGACTACGTGATCCGTCGCGATTTGCGTTACTTGAGCAAGCAAATCAGGATGCATCGCGGCATTAGCGCTAAACGAACTGTATCCAGCCAGCGATAGGACAATCGCCAGTCTAAGAAGCAGCACCGCACATGTTGACGCGAATCGCAACATTCCACTCATTTCTGCAAGATGTACAAGAGCACTTCGGGAAGTCAATTGGAGCTTCCGTCAGTCCTGACAACCAGGCAGCACTCTCGAATTGAAATCGCTACCGGGTTGTCCATCATACGATCACACACTCATTTGCTCTGAAACGCCGGCTCCCGACCTGAAGTTGGAGAGCACGCTCGGCGTCGACTGGACTCCGAGCGTGTCTGTCTGCCCCGCCCCTATCGGCTGCGGAAGCGCCGCAGATATTCTGCCTTCGGATCGACGATCGTGACCGTCCCATAGCGGCTGTTCGTGCGCTCGACCTTGCCGTTCTCGAGGACACGGACGCTGACGTCCGGATCGGACTTCGACGTTGCGGTATCGCCCGGATTGCCGTGCCCTTCGAGAATGCTCGCCGCCGGCGATGCAGTTTCGCTCAGGGTGCTTGTCGCGAACGCAGTGGATGAGAGGACGGTAAGAGCGACTACCGAAACCGCGATTTTCTTGATCATAATCAAATTCCTCGTTTCTTGCTGTAACGTGCAGCATAGAGAAACTAGACGGCCCGGTTTTCCGCCACCTGTCGTGTACTATACAAATTTGTAAGCTGAGAATTTACGATTTCTTATGATATCTCGCGCCGCTTGGCGCAGATATGGCCGCGCGGAACAATGACGCCGCTACGGGAGTATCAGGGCTCCGCAGCTCGCAATTCACTCACCTGGCTCCGGTGCGCCCACTCATATCGAGTCGATACTATGCCAGCGCAGATTAGGCCGTCGGCGCAGCCGACGATCACGGTCGCCAACATATCTGGTCTACAGCATCGGGTTATCTAACCGTCAGGATAAATATAGAGCGCACCTCAACTGCGCTGGCGCCCCAGATAATCCTTCCTGTATCCAAATTGCAACAACGGTGAGGCGATCGGGAACTTTGCATCAATGTAAGTTCCATGAAAAATCCATGGAAAAATACCGGTGGCATTTGATCGTGCCCGATATGGGGCTTTCGAATTCGAGGTGATTCATGAGAACGATCAATGCGGTTATCCTGACCGCGCTTGCTGCTTCCACTTCTTCATTGGCACAGGCCGCTGACGCGGTGGTGGCCAGTGACCCGGAGCCGGTGGAGTACGTGCGCGTCTGCGAGGCGTTCGGAACAGGCTACTTCTACATCCCCGGGACAGAGACATGCCTCAAGCTGGGCGGTTACGTCCGTTTCGACGTTCAGGGCGGCAGTGCCCTTGGACGTGATACAGATCTTGACGGCGACGGGGATGCCATTGACGCTCGCGCGCGCTCCATGCTGGAGATTTCAACGGCCTCCGATACCGAGTACGGCGCACTCAAAACCTATACGGAGCTGCGCTTCAACTATCACGGTGGTTATAGCGGTCCCAACTATTCGTCTTCAAGCTATGATGCTGGGAGCGACTTCTTCCTCTACCAGGCATACATCGATTTTGCCGGTTTCCGGATCGGCAAAGGGGAGTCTGCATTTACGACCTATACCGGATTCGCCGGTAACGTGATCCAGGACTGGGTCGTCAAGTACGGTCCTTTCGAGACAAACTTCGTTTCGTACAAATACGACAACGGCACCGGCCTTAGCGCCATTGTCAGTCTCGAGGATGACCAAGGGCAGGGTAGTGGCTACATGCCCGATCTGGTTGCTGGCGTTGGCTATTCGACCGGTACGTATGGCGTGAAGCTCGTCGCGGGCTATGACGAGTCGATGGACGCAGGCGCCATCAAGGCTCGTATCGACGGATCACTTGGCGGCATCTCGGCCTTCCTTATGGCCGGCTGGAACACCGACGGCGACCGCGGTCCGAACCGTTTCGCGACATGGTATGGCGACTATGCGCTTTGGGGCGGCGTTTCCGCGCC
>CAMFHE010000016.1 GCA_945952045.1 uncultured Rhizobium sp. | reverse complement strand
TCGGCCGCGTCACCTTCCGCCAGCTGGCCGGCGCCATGGTCAGCGCGCACGCTCCAGATCAACGCGCCGTCGCGTGATCCCACGGACCGGCCCACACAGGGCCGGTCCGCTTTCTACCGCCCCTCCCCCAAAATCCTGCCGTCACATCGGGATCGCAGCTCCTTTTATGCGTAGTGTTGCGCGTTTCAGGGGACAACTGTTGCAGCATGAGGACAAAGCCTCAGTGATGAAGCTTTTGGGAAGAAACGGCTTGGCCCGTCAACCCCGGGCGTCTGAGTCTCAGCAAGACCAGGCTGAATGCAGCAAGGAAAAGGGAAATACATAAAAAGAAGAGAATTTCGCCAGTGTGGTCAAATAGATAAGCGAACATCCACGGAGCTAGGAAACCTGCAAAGCCATAAAACAGCAATATTCTGGGAAAAAGATAGGCAACGCTCGGCTTTCCGAAGACCTGACCCAGATAGACCGGAAAAACGGATGCGGTCGATCCAAGCGCGCAAGCAGAGACTGCGGTGACTGCCCATCCCGAGGATGGAAACGCATACAGTATCGCCCCACAGAACGCGACCACCAGCAGGCCGAGAATGCCAAGGATGGCCTTCTTTCCGCCGATTGCCTCTGCGATCGGCGCGCCAAACAATGATCCCACAATATAAGCAGCGTTGAATATCGCAGCCCCGGCGCTGGCATCTGTGGCGCTTACCTTGAAAGCCTCTAACAGAGTGCTTGAGTTTGCAAGAACGCCTAGACCGACAAAGCAACATGTAAAGAATGCGAGCGATATGGTCATGATCCTCGAAACAGGAGGCAGCATAGAGAAAACCCTAACGTCCGGAGGTGCCGATGAAGCCGGTACCGTCGATGCCAGCCAAAAGACAATGCCACCAAGACAAAGAAGGGATATCGCCAAGAACCCGAACGTCGTCTGGATTCCGAACCGGTCAACCGTTCCATGGACAATAAATGCCAGAACAATTGCGGTGAGCGCGAACGACGTCACGCACATTCCCAAAGCCATCGCGCTGACGGGCGGCGAGACGCTACGGGCAAACTGAAGCGCAAGTCCATAGCCAATACCGGAAGAAAGCCCGAAAACGACCCCGAAACCAACCAGGATGGTGGGAACCGATGGAGCGACCGCAAACGCTCCAACCCCGATGGCCGCGGCGACAAAAGCCAGGATCGTCAGTGTTTTAATATTGAAACGTCGCGCCAGCCATGGATGCAGATTGATACCGATGGTGAATGTCAGGAGCGACAAGGAAGGGATGCTTCCGACGGTGGTCAAGCTGACATCCAGTTCCGCCGCAATCGGCTTGGCAAACAACGCCCAGCAATATAGCAGCCCCATCGAGAAATTTGTGACGACGGCTGCGACGATAGATCGGGCGCTTCCCAAACTTTGCATTTCCGCTATCCGCACGCTGATTGATTGAGAGACGGCCTTGGTGGGCCATCGGTGCTGATGCCCGGAAAACTCCGGTTGCATGGGATGCGACCGGAATTCCCCAGGGTATCGCCCGAGCGTGTTGAACGTTTCAGGGCTGGCTTCTTAGTCCTCGTATTGTGTCCCCCCGCAGACCGACAGCATCTGCGAGGTGATGGAACGCGCGCCCTGCGACGCCAGGAATACGGCGGCATATCCGATCTCCTGCACCTCGATCAGACGGCCCATGGCGCTGTATTTGAGATAATCGGCGGCGATATCGTCCAGGTCACGATTTTCATGCCGGGACCGCCGTTCCATGATCGACCGCATTCGGTTGTTATTCATGATGCCCGGCAGGATCGCATTGCAGTTGATGCCGAATGGGCCGAGTTCGCGTGCAAGCGATTTCGTCAACCCTTCGACCGCCCATTTCGACGTATTGTACACGGAACGCATCGGAGGAAGCGTCTGCGTCCCCACACTGGAAATATTGATAATCGAGCCGCGCTTCTGCGACTTCATGTAGGGAACCGCTTGCTTTATGCACAGAAAGGCGCCGGTCAGGTTTGCACGCAGCGTTGCGTCCCAATCGTCGAGGCTGATGTCTTCGACACCTGCATGCGGCCCTGCGACGCCGACATTGTTGATGAGCACATCGAGCCCGTCGACCTTGGCGCGGATATCGTCGAACATGGCGGTCACGTCGGCCGTGGAGCCGACGTCCGTGCGATAGCAGCCCGCAAAGCTGCTGCGCATCTTTTCGTCGAAAAGTTCGCCCCTGACGTCGCAGATAAAGACCTTCGCGCCCGCCTTGAGAAACTCGTCCGCAATCCCGAGGCCAATTCCGTCGCCGGCGCCGGTGATCAGTACACGCTGTTCCATGATTACCTTCCCTCGCGCAGCGACTTCGTTTTCGCAAGATCGGGACGACCGTTCTCATCGAAAGCCACGCCATAGACCGAGGTTGCGCGTTCGCGGCTGATCCACTTTTCCGTCACGTCATTGGCAACCTTGGCCGGATCGCGCTCATGGGGATGACCGTAGCCGCCACCGCCGCAGGCCACGCCGACGGTGGTTTCACCCTGGCGCAGGGTGACGCGTGTCACTTTGTCCAGCCGCCTCAGCTCACCGCTGGCCTTGCGAAGGAACTGATCCGCCGTGCCGCCCGGCTGGCCGCCGCGCACGCCCTGGGGCGCATGGTCCGTCCCGTCGCTTGCGAAAACAAGCTCCAGATCGCCGCCCACCGGACCGTATTCGACCTGCAACGCGGAAGCGCCGATATATTTGCCGGCGCCTTCCGAATCGGTCACCAGCTTGCGCTCCTTGATGACCACCGGATGGTAAAGCTCGGTGAGTTCCGCGCCGTCGATGTTGCAAAGGCCGCCATTGCCGACATGCAGCAGCGTCAGCCAGCGATCGCCATGACCCGTTGCCGCACCTGCGGTATGCCCCAGGAAGATCATGTTGACGAACGGCTTGCCGTTGCGCGGGTCGATGCCGGAGATGGTACCCGTCGTCGGCGAGAAGGCATAACCTGTTTCCGCCATGCCGGAGCCTTCGGAGATCGCCGCGATCGACATCTGCACGCAGTTGGTCGCATGGTCGGCGATATTGGTGGTCGCAACCGAGCATGACGTCGGATGACGGGGAACACCGACGATCGCATTTTCGCGCAGATCGATGTTGATGCGCCGAATGCTGCCTGCATTCTTCGGCACTGTCGGGTCGATGGAGTTGAAGATGCCGACCATCGCGGCCGTGCGCGATGTCGCCTCGGTCAGGTTAAGACCGTTCGGCAGGCAATCGGGGCAACCGGTGAAATCGACATGCACCATGGCCTCTTCGGCATCGATGCGCACCTTAGCCCTGATTTCGATGCCGCCTTCCTCCGTTCCGGGGAACGCATCGTGGATCGAGGTCGCTTCCGCCTCGCCCGACGACATCTTGCGCAGCGCTTCCACCATGCGGTTTTCGCTATATTCGAACCATTTTTCCGGGAACGAAAGCAGCTTTGCCCAGCCGATTTCGCGCCCCAGAGCAATCAGTTCGCGCTCGCCGATGCGGGCCGCGCCGAGCGTCGCAAGCAGATCGCCATACCACTGATCCGGCACGCGGATGCGCATGCGGCACATACGCAGAAGATCCTCGTTGAACTTGAAATCCTGCTGAAGGCGGACGCAAGGGAAGATCATTGCGCCTTCTTCGTAGAGATCGCGCGCCGTGGCGTGCAGGGTCGTCGGAACCGAGTTGCCGATATCGGCCTGGTGCGCCTTGACGACGATTGTGAAGCGGTGAATTTCCTCGTCGTCGAAGACGGGAACGAGTACGACCTGGTCGGCCGCATGCGAATTGCCGTGATAGGGCGAATTGTGCAGAAAGGCGTCGCCGCGCTTGAGCGAGGGATGGAACGTCAACATCCATCGCGCCATCATGTCCGGGCCGCAAAGCGTGTGGATCGGCAAACCTTCGGCGGCACTCAGAAGATCGCATCCGGCTGTCAGAATGCAGACGGAGAAATCGCGGGCGCGGTTGAGAACGCCCGAACGTCCCGTGCGAACGACCGTGTTCGCCATCTTCTTGTTAACGCCTTCGATCCTGTGTCGGAGAATGGCGAGTTCGGCGCCGGTCAGATTGATATCGGAAACTGTCGTCATGATATGTTCCTGTCTCTTTACTTTGAGGTCACGATCAACGTGCCATCGACGGTTTGCGAGATCGTCGAGGCAGGATCGACGACGACTGTCGTGTGAGGTGTCTCGACCACCAGCGGGCCACGGAAGGTTTCCGAATGCGGCATGTCCTGCTGGAAATAGACCTTGCAATCGACGGTGCCGAAACCGGGGAAATAGGCCGAACGTTGTGCACGTTCATTGCGCGCGTCCCCGTCATAGCGCAGACGCCCGACCTCGCTGGTGCGCAGCTTGCAATTCACACGCTTCGTCCAGGTCACGAATTCGACGACAGAATTCGGATCGTTATAGGCGAAGAGCTCGTCATGCTTCTTGTGGAACTGGGCGACCGCATCGGCGAGCTCGGCTTCGGAATTGACGCCGCCATTCGGCAGCTCGACCTCGATTTCCCAAATCTGGCTCTCGTAACGGGCCTCGACGAAGGTCTGGACCGTCGAGATACTGCTTTCCCCGGCGCTCTTCTGGAATTCCTCGCAGCGCTTGTCGAGATCGGCAAGCACCGCCTGCACCTGAGCGTAGTCGAAGCGGTCGGATACCGTGAAGCGCGTCGCCTGGTAATAGGAGGTCAGGTCCGAAATCAGTGCACCTGCCGCGCTCAGCGCTGCCCCGGTATCCGGGATCAAAAGGTGCTTGCAGCCCAGCCGCTTCGAAATGAAGACGGAGTTGAGGCCAGCCGCGCCGCCGCCGCCGACAAGAACGGCGTTCGCCGGATCGATCCCCTGATTGACCGTAATGTCGGCAATCGCCTGAACCATATTCTCGGTCGCGACTTCCACGATGGACCAGGCAGCTTCCATAAGATCCATGCCGAGCGGTTCGGCAACATCGGACAGGATTGCCGCCTTTGCAGCCTCGACATCCAGCTTCATCTTGCCGCCCAGGAAGTAATCCGCGTCGATATATCCGAGAACGAGGCAAGCGTCTGTCAGCGTCGGCTCCGTGCCGCCCTTCATGAAGCAGGCGGGACCGGGGACCGCACCGGCACTTTTCGGACCGACCTGTAGCAGGCCGCCAGCATCCACGGATGCGATGCTGCCGCCGCCGGCGCCGATGCTTCGGACGTCAACGGAAGGAAAGCCGCTCATATGCCCGAGATAAGGCTCGCCGATCCACATGTCGCGGGTCATCGGAATGGCGCCATCGCGCACGAGGCTGACGTCATACGTCGTGCCGCCCGTATCGGCCACGATGACAGTCTGCGCGCCAATGGAACGGTTCGCGTAGAACTGGCCGCCCAGCGGCGCCATCGACGGACCTGAATTGACCGAATGGATCGGCATCTTCTCAAGGTGGGTCGCATCCATCATGCCGCCTTGCGAGGTCAGCACGAAGACCTTGCCGCCGAAGCCGGCAGCCTGAAGGCGAGACACGAGACTGCCCATGTATTTCGTCATCAGCGGCTTCAGCGATGCATCGATGCAGGTCGATGAGGCACGCCGATATTCGCGCAGCGACGGGTTCAGCTGATGCGAGAGCGTGTAGGGTACGCCCGGCAGATGCTGCTCGATCAATTGCCCGACGCGCGCCTCATGCTCGGCATTGACGATGGACCACAAGAGGCACACACCGACAGCCTCGACGTTCAAGGCCTTCAATTCACGCAGCGTTTCGATAATGGCCGCCTCGTCCAGAGGCTCGATGATTTCGCCGTTCGAGAGAACGCGGCCCGCCACTTCGAATGTCAGCGCGCGCGGAACGTAAGGCTTGGGATAATCAACCTGGTGATTGAACGGCTCCGCCCTGCCGGCTTCGCGAATAACGAGGATATCCGGATGGCCCTTTGTCGTCAGGAAGGCTGTCTTTGCGGTGTTGCCGGTGATGATCGCGTTGATCGAATGCGTCGTACCGTGAACGAAGAATTCGGCCTGACCAAGCATGTCTGCAAGGTTCATGTTAAAGGCCGAAGCGGCGACCGCCAGTGCATCGAGGACGCCCTTGACCGGGTCTTGCGGCGTCGTCGGAGCCTTGAACATGTGTACGGCGCCGGATGTATCCTCGACCACCAGATCGGTGAAAGTGCCGCCTGTATCGCAAGCGAATTTCATTTGCATGTACTCCCGAATGACTTAGCGCTGACCAAGTTGAAGAATTGCCCTGGCTTCGTCGGGCGTCGCGACGTCGCAGCCAAGTGCAGTGATGATGGTGACGGCCCGTTCGACGAGCTTGGCATTGGTCGCGAAGACACCGCGCTCCATGTAGATGTTGTCTTCCAGCCCGACGCGGCAATTGCCACCGAGAATGGTCGACATGGCCACCACCTCCATCTGATGACGCGATATGCCGAATGCGGACCAGTTCGCGCCTTCTGGAACGAGGCTCTTCATGTAGAGCAGCGAGCTCATGTCCGCGGGTACGCCCCAACGGACACCGAGGCAAAGCTGCAACATCGCCGGTTTTTCGATCAATCCCTGCTCGACCAGCTGACGGGCGAACATGACGTCACCGGGGTTGAACGCCTCGATTTCAGGCCGGACACCCAGTTCCTTGATCTGGCTTGCCATTGCGCGCAGCGTTCGCGTCGTATTCATGTAGACGCAGGCCTCGGCGCCGCCGATCCCGCCTTCGAGATTGAGCGTCGTAACATCGAGTGTGCAGATTTCAGGCATTTCGGCCCGCACATGCGCAAGACGATCCGTGGGGCTCGCCATGTCGGTGCCTTCGCCGCCGATGGCTTCATTGTCCTCGCTCGGCACATAGGTCGCGCCCATGCCGGCGGAAAAATTCAGGACGACATTGTCGTTCTTGTCGCGGATGCGCGTCTTCAGTTCGCTGAAAAGCTTGACGTCGCGGCTTCCAAGACCCGTTTGCGGATCGCGCACATGCACATGCACGATCGATGCGCCCGCTGAAGCCGCCTCGGCGCAATCGCGCGCGATCTGTTCCGGCGTGATCGGATAGTTCGGGAACTTCGGGTTCAATGGCCCATCGCCCGTCACCGCACAGGTCAGGATGACTTTTCTTTTCACGATATTCTCCCAATTCCGCTTGCATCGCTGCTGAAGCAACGCAAGAGTTGACTACATTCCGAGGTAAGCTTGCTTGATGCGGTCGCTGGCGATCAGTTCGGAGGCGCGGCCCGAAACCGCAACCTCGCCCTGTTCCAGAACGAGCGCCGTGTCGCCGATGCCGAGCGCCAGCGTGGCATTCTGCTCGACCAGCACGATCCCGATGTTGAGATCCTTCGCCAGCATCACGATGCGATCGATCAGTTCCCGTTCGATGAGAGGCGCCAGACCGATGGTCGGCTCGTCCAGAAGAAGCATTGTCGGCCTGGACATGATGGCGCGGCCGAAAGCCAGCATCTGCTGTTCGCCGCCACTCAAGCCGCGCGCAAGCGTCGAACGCTTTTTGGCCAGCACGGGAAAGAAGCTGAAGACATTGTCGAGATCGCCTTTGGTGTTGATGGAACGACCGGCGCTGGCGCCAAGCAGAAGGTTCTCGAGAACCGTCATGCGCGGAAACAGTTCTCGACCGTCCGGAACCAGCGACAGGCCGAGCTTGACGATGGCGTGCGCCGGCATGCCCAGCAGCGATCTGCCTTCGAAATGCACCGAACCGCTTTCGCTGGGGATCTGGCCGGTGATCGCCTTCAGCAGGCTGGATTTTCCCGCACCGTTGCTGCCCAGCACGACGGTCACCTGACCGGCCTGCGCTGAAAGCGACACACCGCGAAGCGCCGAGATTTTGCCATAGCTGACGCAGAGATTTTCAATGCTGAGCATGTGCCGCTCCCGCAGAACCGAGATAAGCGCGGATGACCGCATCGTTCGATGAGATTTCGGAAGACGTTCCGTCGGCGATTTTCTTGCCGATATTGATCACCGTGATGTTGTCGCAAACCGAAAACACCGACTTGATGTCGTGCTCGACGAGCAGGACGGTCACGCCGAACGTGTCGCGAAGCTCGCGAATCTTGCCGGCGATGCGCGCTTTTTCACTGGGATTCAAGCCGGCCAGGGGTTCATCGAGCAAAAGCATGCGCGGCCGCACTGCAAGCGCCGTCGCGATCGAAAGCGTTCTCTGAATGCCTCCCGGCAGAACGTTTGCGTGCTTGTCTGCGGAGTGTTTCAAGTCGAAGTAGTCAAGGATCGCATCCGCCGTCCTGAACTCACGCAGCCAATCGTCATGCGCGGCAAGCAAGCCATTCGAATGCGCGACCGCCAGGGCGATTTCGATGCTTTGGCGCACCGAAAGGCCTTGGAAGACACTTGTCAGCTGGAAGGTTCGAACAAGACCGGCCTTGGCGACCCGATGCGGTCGGAGGCCGGAGATCTGCCTGCCTTCGAATGTGACATTCCCGGCTGTCGGCGCGTAGAAGCCGCTGACCACGTTGAACAGGGTCGTCTTGCCCGATCCGTTGGGGCCGATCAGCCCGTGGATCTCACCCTTGGCAATCGAGAACGAGACATCGTTGACGGCGATGTTGGAACCGAACCGCTTCGTAACATTGCGCACCTCAAGCATTGCTCGCTCCTTTGCCGGTCTTGAAGCGGCGACCCAATCTGGCCAAAAGCTGGCTGCGTTCGGTCTGTCCGAACAGCAGGGTTTCCAATCCACCGGGAAGCAGAAGCAGGACGGCAATGACGCTCACCCCCCAGATCAGCGGAACATATTGAGGCACGCCACGGAAAAGCTCTTCGATCGTCGTCAGGTAAAGCAAACCCAGAATTGGCCCGGCAAACGTGCTGACACCGCCGACGATTGCCGCCGCGACGATCCGGAACATGTAGACGGACGAGAAGTCGAGCGGATTGACGATCTTGTTGAAGCTCGCGAAGAACACACCCGCCAGTCCGGCAACCGCCGAACCCACGACGAAGGCCAGCACGCGGTGCGCCCATGTGTTGATGCCGAGCGATGCCGAGAGGTCTTCATTGATGGAGATCGCACGAATTCTGCGACCGGCTTCCGAGGCATCGAACCAGCGTGCGAAAAGGGCAACGGCAAACGCAAAGCCGAGGACCAGCCAGAGAAAGCTCAGCGTGTCGTCGAAGCTGACGCCGAACACCGGGTTCGGCCGGGGAATGAACGAGATGCCATAGGTGCCGCCCGTGATCCAGTCGAGCTGGGAAAAGCACTGGCGCAGCGCTTCGCCGGCGGCCAGCGAACTCAGGAAGAAGTAGTAGTGCCGGGTCCGCAGGACGGCAAGGCCGACGACGAATGCCGCAATGCCTGAAATGACGATGGCCAGCGGGATCGTGGCCCAGAACGACCAGGGCGTACCGGCCGTCGTCAGGATCGCGGTCGTATAACTTCCAAGCCCCATGAACGCGACATGGGAGAAGGACCAACCGCCCATCAGCGTGACGAGCCGGAAGCCGATCAACAGCATGACGTTGATCAGGAAAATGACGGCCACGTTCAGCCAGTATTCGCCAAGATGAAGCGATGCGGCGGCGGTGGCTATCGCTAGCAAAACAGAGAGACCAAGAAATCGCATGGCTTATTCCTTCACGCCCAGGATACCTTGCGGCCGGATCGCCAGAACCGCGAGCATGACCAGAGCATCGACGAGGGCATTGAGCTTGCCGAAGCCAAAGAAGAGCATCAGGGTGTCGGTGGTGGCGAAAACGACGGCCGCAATGATGGCGCCGGGGATGCTGCCGATGCCGCCGACGATGATGATGATGAAAGCCCGCCAGATCGCTTCGTTGCCCATGTAGGGATTGATGCTGACGACGCTGGCCATCAACGTTCCCGCCACCGAGGCCAGAACCGCGCCGATCACGGCGGTCCACAGGTTGACCTGCCGCAGATTGATGCCCTGCAGAACCGCGCCACGCGGATTCTGGGCGACCGCCCGAATGCGGCGACCGTATGCGGTGTGCATGAGGAGCAGATACAGCGCGCCGACCAGCAGTAACGTCATGCAGAAGACGAAGATGCGCTGGTTCGGGAAAATCGCGCCGTACAGTTTGGTGAAGCCTGGAAACAGCGGGGAAATCGAACGTCCGGTCGCGCCGATGGTGAGAACCACAAGCGATTGCAGGATATATGAAACCCCGAGCGTGGCCATGAAGATCGAAAAGGCCTTGTCTTTCAATGGCGCGAAAATACCCCATTGCAAGACCACACCGATCGCCGCACCGATGAGAGCGGACAGCAGGAGCGCGAGCAACATCACGACCGGCCCGGGAACAACGCCGTTGAGCGCCGAAACCACAAGAAACAGCGCGTAACCGCCGATCATGTAGATTTCGCCATGCGCGTAATTCACGATCCTCAAAATTCCGAAGACCATCGCCAGCCCGAGCGAGAACGAGACGTAGAACGAGGTCAGGGACAGGACATTCACTATGTTCTGCATATTCGTTGACTCTATGAGACGGCCTCGAAACCTTCGCGCAATGGGATACGCCACATCCTTCTCCCCCTTGCCGTGACGGCATGGGGGAGGCAGGACGGCTGGGAGGACGCGGCCTTGATGTTAGAGCGAGTGGCGGGCGACTGGAGACGCCCGCAATCTCAGGTCACTTGTAGACCTGGTTTTCCTTCTGGAGGACTGGCAGGGCGGCAGCCTTGTTCTTCTGCCACCAGGCGTTGACGTCCTCGACCTTATCGAGAACGATCTTGCCGTCGGCGCCGACGTTGTAGATCGGCAGCGGCGTATAAAGATGATTGTTGATGCCGAAGACATCCTCGCCGGCCCAGGTGGATTTGCCGAAGAGAGGATGATCCAGCGTCGGCGACGCATGCACCGCCTCGACGAAATCGGCCGGGGCCGCCGACTTGGAGAGTTTGAAACCGGCTTCCAGCGTGGCGACGGTGGCATAGCTGATGGAGGCGAAGACCGACCATTCCTTCTCGCCGTATTTGGCGACATAGTTCTTGTAGAATTCGGCAACGCGCGGGCTCAGCGACGCTTCGGAGGCATCGAGGCCGTAACCGCTGTAAAGACGGCCAGCGATACGATCGGCGCCGAGGCGCTCGGTCATGAAGTTGAGGTTCCAGGCCTCGCTGCCGAAATAACCCTTGAAGCCGAGCTGATCGAGGATTTCGACCATCTGGGCCTGCTGCGAGGGAACGAAACCGGCCTCGATGATGATATCGGGCTGGGCTTCCATGAGCGGAGACAGAAGGCTCAGCATGTCGCCGGTCGCATCCGAGCTGTAGCTCTGATTGTAAACGATCTGCACGGCGTCGCCATGCGGGGCGATACCTGCCTCCGCATAGGCCTTCGACGATTTGGCAAAGCTGTTGTCTGCCGAAATGATCGCAATGCGCTTGGCTTCCGGATGCGCGGCGATGATCCGATCGGCGACCAGCATGTAAGAGGTCGGCGAACCGGTCATCGCGCCGAACATGAATGGATATTTGCCGCTGAGAAATCCGGCGCCATAGGAAACGCTGACAACCTTGCGCTCGTTCGTCAGATCGGCAATCGCCTGTCGCGCTGCCGGCGTATAGGTCTGGAGAACATACTGGGCGCCATCGTCGAGGACGGCGCGGCGCGCGGCCTTGAGTTCGTCACCGGGCGCGTAGCAGACGTTGTCGTAGGTCTTGACCTCGATTTTCTCCTTTGCGCCATTGGCAAGCTCGACGCCACCCTTGGCGTTCATCTCGTCCGCCCACATCATCACGCCACGGCTGATCGGGATGCCCCATTGCGCGCAGTCGCCTGCCTGGGGCTGAATCACGCCGATCTTGATCGTATCGGCGAATGCTGCGCTGGCGAAGGCCAGCGTACACGCGGTCAAAGCAGTCGTTGCGCGTATGGAAAATTTCAGGCTCACAGTCATTTTCTTGTTCCCTTTTGCAAGGCATTATTTGCCTCTGTGATCACAATATCACTAGACTTTGCCGTCCTTGTCAATACGACTTCTCAGAAAAGCGCCGACGGCAAAAATTGTGGCATAAGTGCATATTTTTCATTCACTTCGCACAGCTTATTGGCAATTGGTCCGGTTGTGTGTAGTATGTGACAACGACGTGGAAATGGAAAATTCTTCTGTGATCACAGAATCACTTACAACGAGGACTTGCTTTGAATACGACCACTGAAACCAGGATCGCCGAGTTTGCGACATTCATGGCCAAGGCCGAACAGGAGGTGATCGAGTGGTCGTCACTGAGGGGCCGCGTCTATTATCTGCTGCGCGAGTGCGTTGTCTCGGGCCGCCTTCCTCCCGGCGAAATCATCACGCTGCGGGGCGTTGCAAAAGCGCTCGGCACCTCGATGATGCCCGTCCGCGAGGCTGTCATGCGCCTGGTGACCGAGGGCGCTATCGAGTTGAACCCGAACAGAACCTTCACGATCACAAGGCTGTCTCCGGCTCGATTCATCGAGATACGGGATATTCGCATCGAAATCGAAGGCTGGGCGGCGGAACTGGCTGCGACGCACATCAGCGCAGATGAAATCGACAATCTCCAGACATTGCATTCGCGCGTGGAGAAAGCCTCCAAATCGCTCGACCTGACCTATCTCGCCTGGAATCGGCGTTTCCATTTCATGATCTACAAGGCGGCGCGAAAGCCCGAACTCGTATCCATCATCGAGTCGCTCTGGCTGAAATACGGTCCGGTTCTGAACTACTTTTCACTGGAAGACGACGGCAGGCTGCGCGGCAATCAGGCCCATAGCGCCATATTGAACGCCATCGCAGAACGCAAAGGGCCGGAGGCGCGCAAGGCATTGGCCTTCGACATCCTGACGGCCTCGAATTTCATCCTGCCTAAGCTGACCGACGACTATCGCCCCTAGCGACGGCACTCACAAACGAGATCTATCGATGAATGCAAACTCCATGCGCGACCTGCCGTTGTTCACCTCGGTCGTCCACCCCTGGCATTGCGATGCGATGGGCCACATGAACACCCGGTTTTACGCAGCGATCTTTGACGATGCCAGCTTTCAGGTCCTCGATACGCTTGCGCCCGACAAGTCCGACGGGCTGGGCTGGGCCGACATCACCTGGAACATCGTCTACCGAAACGAGGTCAAGGCTGGCACATGCGTGCGTGTCGCCTCCAAGATCGCGGCGCTCGGCAACAAATCCGTTTCGATCTCGCATTCCATGGAATCCATCGATGGTCAGACGGTCTTCGCAACCGCCGACATGAAGATCGCGCGCTTCAACCTTGCCGAACGTGTCTCGGTCGCGATCGCTGCGCAGACCCGCGCGCATATTTCGTCGTTCATGGCCGAACCCGCATAACGGCAATTCCAGCCTTTCCGAAAAGTCCATCCAGCGTCTCGGCGGACGAGGCGGATGCAGTCCGTTCGCGAAAAACGTCATGGGATGACAATAAACCGTAACGCCGGACGAGAGGTCTCGCGCCGGCGTTACGAATGACATTTCAAGATTCGTTTTTGACCCGCAGGCTCTTCGGATCGTACCAGGCGTTGAATTGAAGCGCGATGGGATAACGCTTCATGGCGATTTCGATTTCCCAGGCGCCGGATTCGAGCCATTCCTTCGTCACGCCGCTTTCATTCGTGACGTAGCCCATTCCCAGCGACGCGTTGACGCGATGCCCGTAGGCGCCCGATGTCGTCGAACCGACGATCTGCCCGTCGCGCAGGATCGGTTCGTGGTGGTAGAGCATCGGCGAATCCGTGCCGCCCGTGAGCTTGATCTGCACCATCCGGCGCTTGATCGGCCCTTCGGCCTTTTGCCGCAGAAGCACATCGCGACCGATAAAGCCTCCGGCCTTGTCCATGGCGACGGCAAAGCCGAGGCCGCCCTGAAACGGCGTATCTTCCTCGCCGATATCGTGGCCCCAATGGCGATAGCCCTTTTCCATGCGCAGGGAATTGAGCGCGAAGAAGCCGCCGGGCTTCAGTCCCAAATCCGCGCCCGCCTCGACGATGACGTCATAGACATGCTGGGCAAATTCGCTCGGAATATAAAGCTCATACCCATATTCGCCGACATAGGTGAGACGCGTCGCGCGCACGCGCGCATAACCGAGATCGATTTCCCTGCTCGTGCCGAACGGGAAGGCTTCATTGGAAAAATCATCCGGCGATAGCCGCTCCATCAGGAGCCGGGTTTTCGGACCCATGATCGCCAGCATCGTCAGACCGGACGTGATGTCCGTGATGTTGACGCGGGCGTCGGCAGGCGTATGCCGCTTGAACCAGGCCATGTCGCGACGCTGCGATATCGAGCCGGTAACCACCATGAAGGCGTCCTCACCGATCCTGGTAACCGTCAGGTCGGCTTCGATCCCGCCCTTTTCGTTCAGCCATTGCGTATAGACGACCTTGCCGATCTCGACGTCGCATTCGGAGACGCTGAGCCAGTTCAGGGTCTTGAGCGCATCCGGTCCCTCGACCAGATATTTCACGAAGCACGAATGATCGAACAACGTGATGTTTTCAGCGGTGTTGCGGCATTCCACGCCGACATTCTCAAACCAGCTGGGTTTGAAATAGGAATACTGAACGTTGGCGACCTCTTCCGGCGTGCCGTAAAAGCCTGGACGCTCCCAGCCGGACGCTTCCGTCATGAAGGCGCCGGCAGCGGTCAGGCGATCGTGGAACGGCGACCGGCGAACGCCGCGGGCCGTCTTCAGCTGCTTGTTCGGCCAATGCATATCGAAGTTGAGGCCGAGCGCCTCGACCACCCGATGTTCGAGATAGCGGCGATTGCGCTGGAAGCTCTGCGTACGGCGTACGTCGACATCGATCAATTCAACCGGCGGATGTCCATCCCTGATCCATTCGGCCATCGCCTTGCCGACACCGCCGGAAGAGAGAATGCCGACCGAATTGAACCCGGTCGCGCAGAACAGGCCGTTTACCTCGGGCGTTTCGCCGAGCAGATACCGGCTATCGGGCGTGAAGCTTTCAGGACCGTTGAAGAAAAGCTGCATGCCCGTCTTTTCGAGCAACGGCACGCGATGCGTGGCTGCTTCGAGATGCGGGGCAATGTGGTCGATGTCTTCCGGCAAGGTATCGAAGCAAAAGGATTCGGAAATCCCTTTCTGGCCCCATGCTTTCGCAACCGGCTCGAAAAATCCGACAAGAAGCTTGCCGGCATCTTCCTTGTAGTAGGTCCATTCGTCGCCGAGAAACAGAACCGGCAGCTCGCGCGGCAGATTGGGGATCGCCTCGGTGACGACGTAGAAATGCTCTGCGGCATGCAAGGGAAGCGTAACGCCGACATCGGCAGCGAGATCGCGCGACCACATGCCGCCGCAGATCACGACCGTCTTTGCGTCGATCTTGCCCTTGTCGGTCATGACGCCGGTGGCGCGGCCGTTTTCAACGATGATTTTGGTGACCTTGGTGTTTTCGAAAATGCGCGCGCCGCCCGTCCTTGCGCCTTTCGCATAGGCCATCGTCACGTCTGCCGGATTGACCTGGCCGTCATGCGGGAACCAGAAACCGCCGACGATGCCGTCGGTGTTGATCGGTGACCAGCGCTCCTTGATTTCGCCGGCGCTGACGGCCTCTACTGGCAGGCCGAAGTTCCGCCCCATCGATGCGCCACGCGCCAGCTCTTCGTAGCGCGCTTCATTCGTGGCGACGCGCAGCGATCCCGAGCGGCGAAAGCCGGTGGCCTGTCCGGTCTCGGCCTCCAGCGAGCCGAACAGCTCGCCGGTATATTTGGCAAGCTCGGTCATCTGGCGGGTGGCGCGCAATTGCGTCACGAGGCCGGCGGCATGCCATGTGGTTCCGGAGGTCAGCTGGCGTCTTTCGCAGAGAACCACATCGGAGATGCCCAGCTTCGTCAGGTGATAGGCGATGGAGCAGCCTGCGACGCCGCCGCCGACGATGACCACATCGGCTCTGGATGGAATATCCATTTCGTTTCCTTTCTCGATTTTGCAATCGTGTCCCGGTCCCTGCCGCGCTTCGGAAGCGCCGGGTTTGAAAAGCCGGACACATGTTGAGTGATTATCGTGTCGTTTTCGGCTGGCGCCGTTTCAGAACCTCGACTGTGGCGACAAGAACCGTGGCGACGATCGTCATGACGGTTGCTGCCGCAGCGATTGTGGGGGACAGGTTTTCGCGGATGGACGAGAACATCTCGCGAGGCAATGTGCGATGTTCCGGGCCGCCGATCATCATGATGGTGACGACCTCGTCGAACGACGTCGCAAAGGCGAAGATCATGCCGGAGAGGATACCCGGATAGACGAGCGGCAGCATGACCCGCCTGAAGGCATAAAGCGGCGACGCGCCGAGATTGGCGGCGGCGCGCATCAGGTTGCGGTCAAAGGAGGCCAGCGCCGCGCTCACCGTCACGACCACGAACGGGCTTCCAAGGGCCGCATGGGCAATGATGATCGACGGATAGGAGCGGGTGAGGCCCAGCGGCCCGAGGAAAAGCGCCAACCCGACGGCAAACACGACGACCGGCACGACCATCGGGCTGAGCAACATGGCCATCACGACGGCCTTTCCGCGAAACTCGCCAAGCGACAGACCGATCGCGGCAAGCGTTCCCAGAACTGTCGCGAGCGCTGCCGCCGTAACGCCGATGAACAGGCTGTTCCAGATCGCCAGCGACCAGCGCTGCGACGTGAACAATTCGACATACCAGCGCCCGCTGAAACCACGCAAGGGATAGGTGAGAAACTGGCTGCCATTGAACGAAAGCGGCAGGATCGCAACAATCGGCATGACCATGAAAGCGACGACAAGCGCCGTGCCGACATAAAGCGCCAGCCGCCAGAATCGCGTTTCGAAGGTGCCGCGATGGCCGATCGACCTGTTAGCCAAAGCTTACCCCCTTTGCGCCCGTGATGCGCGCGTAGACGAGATAAAGAAGAGAGGTGGCAAGGATGAGGATCAGCGCCAGAGCGCCGGCAAGGCCCCAGTTGACGGCATCATTGGTGTAATAGGCGATGAAATAGGAAACCATCTGGTCGCTGGCGCCGCCGACAAGGGCCGGCGTGATGTAGTAGCCGAGCGCCATGATGAAAACGAGCAAGGCGCCTGCGGCCAATCCCGGCGTCGTCAGCGGCAAGTAGATTCTGCGGAACGCCGTCGTCGGCCGGGCGCCCAGAGAAATCGCGGCGCGCATATAATCCGGCTTGATCGCGGCCATGGTCGCATAGATCGGCAGAACCATGTAGGGCAGCGACACATGAACCACGGCGATCACGACACCGATGCGGTTGAAAATCAGCGGGATCGGCGCATCGATGATGTGGATGGCCTCGAGCGCCTTGTTGATCAGGCCCTGATCTTGCAACAGCACGACCCAAGCTGCCGTTCTGACCAGCAGCGACGTCCAAAGCGGCAGCAAGACCAGGACCATGACAATGCCGGCCGCACGTTTGGGGCCATTGGCAAGAAAATAGGCGACCGGGAAAGCTAAAACCAGGCAGCTGACGGTCACCAGCAATGCAATCCAGAACGTTCGGCCAAGCACGCTCAGATAAATCCGGTTCTCTTCCGGCGCGCTCGTGATCGAACCCGATGCATCGATCCGCCTGTCGGCTGCCGCCAGCAGATAAAAGGTGGAGATCGGCCCGGACGCCTGATGAAGCGCCTGCCATACCGCAGGATCGCCCCAGGCTTGATCGGCTGCGATAAAGGCCTGCTTCCAGCCGCCTTCGGGTGGCGCGTCGGTCTTTGCGATTTTGCGCGCCATCGACGTCACCAGCGTGCGACCCTCAGGGATGGCGTAGTTCAGACGGCGGCCAACAAGCGCGGTGGTCTTGTTGGCCTGCGACGACTTTATGTCCTCGGCAAGTTTTGCAAAAACCGCCTCTCCCGGCACATTGCCATCCCAGGAGCGCATGGTTTGCGAAACCAGCGGCCATGCCTCGGCGATATCGTTGTCCCGAATGCTGCGAGACAGGATTTCATAAAGCGGCGCCAGAAACGTCATCAACAGGAACAGCGAGAGCGGCAGGATGAGCAGAAGACCTGTCATCCTGCGGCGTCGCTCGGCGCGCAGCTGAGCCGCTTTGATGGATAGCTCGACTTTTGACACTGGTGGAAACCCGCAAATGGCTGACGGGTGAAAACACCCGCCAGCACCGTTTCATCATTGCGACGACCAGCTCTGAAGACGCTCGGTCAGGCGATCGTTGTTCTCCAGCCAGAATTCGCTGTTCGGCGGCACGGAAACGGAGAGATTGGCGGGATTCGAGGGAATATCGACCATGCGGGCCGGATTGACCTTGTCGCTCGACTCCTTTCTGACGACGCCATAGGCGATCTCATCCGGCAGTCCGGCCTGGTTTTCCGGCTGGTTGATGAATTCGAGGAATTTGTAGCTCGCGTCCTTGCGTGGCGAGCCCTTCAACATCACCCAGTAGTCGAAGGTCTGCATGCTCTCGTTCCAGACGAACGCGAAATTGCGCTTGTCGTTGCGATTGGCGGCATCGATGCGTCCATTGTAAGCGGTCGTCATCACGACCTCGCCGGAAGCCAGAAGCTGCGGCGGCTGCGCACCGGCCTTCCAGAACACCAGATCCTTCTTGATCGTATCGAGCTTGGCAAATGCCCGGTCGACGCCTTCCTTGGTGGCGAGCACGTCATAAAGCTCGGAAGGCTTCACGCCATCGGCCAGGAGCGCGCCGGGGATGACGACATTGGGCGCCAATCGGACGGCGCGCTTGCCGGGAAACTTCGTGGTGTCGAAGAAGTCGGCCCAGCCCTTCGGCGCCTCCTTCAGCTTGTCCTTGTCATAGGCGATGCCCTCATTGTAAAGGATCGCCGCAACGCCGCAGTCCTGCACCGCGCCGTTGATATAGACATCCTTGCCGCCCAGCTTCGACCAGTCGAGCGGTTCGAACAGGCCCTCTTCGCAGCCGAGCAGAATGTCGCTCGTCTCGACCTGCACGACATCCCAGCCCGGATCGGCGCTTGCAGCGCGCGAACGAATGACACCGATGCCGCCATCCCAGGATTCTTCCTTGAGATTGACGCCCGTTGCCTTGGTGAAAGGCTGGAAAAACACTTTCCGCTGAGCATCCTGATATGCGCCGCCCCAGGAGACGACCGTCACGTCCTCGGCATGGGATGCATTCGCCAATGCGGCAAACACGATCGCCGTCGAAATCAACAACCGCTTGATCATTCCTCATTCCCCTTTTGTTGTCGGTTTAGGCTCTTCGGAGGACGACCGCGTCCTCTTTGCTCCAGCCAAAAGCGATGTTCTGACCGAAAGACGGAATTCGGTTCGCGCCCGAATTCGGCACCTTCGCCACGACCTCCTCGGACGAGTGCAGGCGCATGCGAACCCTGATATGGTCACCGTGATAGATGGCGCCGACGCATTCGCCGCTGAGCGCGATGCCGCCATCGGCCGTGTTTTCGCCGATAATCACGCGTTCCGGCCGGATCGAGAGCACCGCCGCCTCGCCATTGCGTTCGACGTCACCGCTACGACCGGCAAGGATCTGCCCATCCGGCAGCCTGATCCGACAGAAGGAACGGTCCCACTCGACGGTCTCGCCGACCAGCTGATTGTTCTCGCCGATGAAGGAGGCAACGAAGGCATTGGCAGGCGACTCGTAAAGATCGCGTGGCGTGGCAAGCTGCTGGATCCTGCCCGCATCAAAGACTGCGACGCGATCCGACATGGTGAGCGCTTCACCCTGATCATGGGTCACCGAAATCATCGTGACGCCCAGCCGGTCGTGAAGCGCGCGGATTTCCTGCTGCATGTGATCGCGCAACTGCTTGTCCAAAGCGCCGAGCGGCTCATCCATAAGAACCAGTTCAGGCTCGAACACCAGCGCACGCGCCAGCGCGATACGCTGCTGCTGACCACCCGAAAGCTGGCTCGGCTTGCGCCCGCCGACATTGGGCAGCTTTACCATATCGAGTATGCGCGTGACCCGTGCCGCCACGTCATGCTTGGCAAGCCCGCGAATTTCCAAGGGAAAGGCCAGATTTTCCTCAACGGTCATATGCGGAAAAAGAGCGTATGACTGGAACACCATGCCGATGCCGCGCTTGTTGGCGGGCATGCGTCCGATTTCCGTGCCGTTCAGAAAAATTTCGCCGCCCGTCGGCTGCTCGAAGCCGGCAAGCATCATCAAAGAGGTGGTCTTTCCCGATCCGGACGGACCGAGCAGCGTCAGAAACTCGCCACGCGCCACCGACAGGTTCAAGTCTTTCACGACAAGCGTTTCGCCATCGTAGGACTTCACCACGTTTCGGAACTGAACGTGATCGGATTGGGCCTGATCGCGTGCGGAAGGATGCACGTTCACCATTTCAGCCACGGCTCGCATCAGGATTGATCGACGCAGATCGACCGGCCATCAGCAGGTCAATACAGGCAGCGGACATGCGAGAAGACAGACGACATTCCTGCAATTCGAACCCTCCCGAAGCGAGATGCAGCGCCGATATCGATGAATTTTTAAACGATATCGTGTGATCACAAATGAAGGCTAGTCATTTCATTTCTGGATGTCAATGCGTCTCCGTCATCCGGGAATTAGCTCGACGTTACGCGTACAGAATTGACCTTAGCTCTTTAAAACTCATATATTTCAGTTATTTAATTTGACGTTTCATTTTTACGGCACCAGGTAAATTGACAACCGCGCCACACACGAAATGTGAGGAAATTTGATTTCGTGATCACAAAAAAATACTGACTTAAGTTTCGTCATCCATCCCTCCGCGAGAGAGGTCTGCTCCAACTCCTCCGATAGCCGACGTCGGAAAACGAGCGCGGCACCGGAGGAAAAACACTGGAAGAGGTGGCCGGGCGCTAGACCGGAAGCCCACCCGGAACAGGCAGCGGAAGGTCCACATCAACCTCGCCACGCCGCAGCAAACCGGAGGTTCTCAACACCTCTGCCGTCGCATTGATATCGGCACGGATGGCTATTTCGGCCGCCTCGCCATTTCGTTCGCTCAGGGCCTTCATGATCTCATGGTGGTAGGAAATCATCACCTGCCCGCCCGTATTGTAGACGGCAGCGATCAGCGGCCCCATCAGCAGCCAGAAATTGTCGATCATCTCGACCAGCTTCGGCAGCCGGGAATATTCGGCAATCCTGAAGTGGAAGAGCCGGTTGAGCCGGATCGCCTCAGCCGCATTCCCGGCGGAGCGCGCCAGTTCGTTCCGCTGGAGGATGTCTCTCAGGTCGGCTTCCGCCTCAGCATTCATGTTTTCCGCCGCCAGAGATGCGGCAAGACCTTCAAGCCGCAAGCGGATGAGCCGGATTTCGTCATATTGCCGCTCGGTCATCTCCGGAACACGCAAATCCTTGTGCCCGCGCATTTCAAGCGCCCCTTCCCGCACGAGGCGCAGGAGCGCATCGCGAACCGGAGTGACGCTGACCCCGAGTTGATCGGCGATGGCGCGGATTCGAACCTTGTCGTTCGGCCGCAGCCGCCCTTCGATCAGCGCCAGCGCGATTTGCTTGTGGATGGATTCGTACAAATTGCTTTTGTCGATGTTCTGAAAGATGTCGCGCAACCGCTTAACCTGCCTGGGATTTTTCTCCTGCCACAATGCCCGGATTTTTTTGATGCATCAAGACTGGCAAAAGTTCTTGACGCATGATGCATCACCGCGCAATTATTCGCCAAGACGTCCAGACCCTCAAAATCGGAAGAAGCGATGCAGTCGGCAGAACAGGTTTCGCAAGGCGCGGATGCATTTTCGGCCAGCTGGGTCCCGATATCGTCGCATGCCGCCGAGCGTCTTGCTGCCGATCTCTATGGAATCCAAGCGACAGCCAAACGGCTTTCCAGTGAACGGGACGACACGTTTCAGCTGACCGACGGCAGCGGGATATCCTTTACGCTGAAGATCGCGCATCCCCTCGAAGACCAGAACGGACTGCGCTTCCAGGACGGCGCGATGCTGCATCTTGAAAAAGCTGCGCCCGGCGTTCCAGTTCCAAGGCTCGTCAAGACGCTCAGCGGCGACGACACGCACCGCCTCCCCCAGGAAGACGGCGGGTTTCGTACCGTCAGGCTGCTGACCTATCTCGAAGGCGATGTGCTTTCCCACGCCAGACGCTCGGTGCGACAATGCCAGAATATCGGCACCGAACTCGCACGCCTCGCGCGTGGCCTTGCGGACTACAACGGGATGCCGCCGGACGGAAAATTCCTGTGGGACATCTCCCATATCCTGGACAAGCGGCCGCTGCTCGCCTTCGTCGATCCGGACAGGCGTCCGGCAATCGATGCCGTCATCGCCGGTTACGAAAGCACAATCCTTCCGCGCGCTGCGGCGCTGCGGCGGCAAATCATCCATAACGACATGAATCCGCACAATATTCTGGTCCATCCGGACGCGCCCGAGACGATCACCGGGATCATCGATTTCGGAGACATGGTGCTCGCACCCATCGTCAATGACGTGGCGGTTGCGGCTTCCTATCATCTCTCTTCGCAAAGCTGGATGGACAATCTCTGCGCGCTGGTCAAAGGCTATGACGCGATCACCCCGCTTCAGGATGAGGAATTTTCAGCTCTTCCCCTGCTGATCAAGGCCCGTCTGGCCTTGACGGTGATGATCACCGAATGGCGATCGACCGAGCGGCCAGCGGAACGGGACTATATCCTGCGAAACCACGCCGCCTCATGGGCCGGCCTGCAAAATCTCAACGGCCTCTCCGAACAGGAACTGGCCGGCACTATCCGCACATTCTGCAAGGATTGATGACAATGGCGATGGTCAACGCGTTCAATGCCGATGATTTCGAAAAGCTGCCTGCCAACGAAAGAGAATTGATCGCCCGGCGCGAAAAGGTTCTCGGACCCGCATACCGTCTTTTCTATGAAAAGCCCGTTCACCTCGTGCGTGGCGAAGGTATCTGGCTGTTCGACGAGACGGGCCGCAAATATCTCGACGCCTATAACAATGTCGCATCGATGGGGCATTGCCATCCGAAGGTTGTCGAGGCGATCACCCGGCAGACCGCGACACTGAACACGCATACGCGCTACATCCACGAGGGCATCGTCACCTATGCCGAGAAACTCGTTTCGACGTTTCCAGACTATCTCGGTCAGGTGATGTTCACATGCACCGGCAGCGAGGCGAACGATCTGGCCCTGCGCATAGCGCGCCAATATACCGGCGGAACCGGCATTATCGTGACGAGCCTCGCCTATCATGGTCTGACCGGAGACGTGGCGGAATTCTCGCCCTCGCTGGGTGAGTTCGTCCATCTCGGCGCTCATGTCAGGGCCGTTGCGGCTCCGGACTCTTATCGCGTTCCGCTCGAAGAAGCCAAAACCCGTTTCGGGCAATCGGTCCAGGCAGCAATCGATGACCTCAAGCGGCACGGTATCAAACCCGCCATGCTGATCGTCGACACGATTTTCTCGAGCGATGGCGTCGTGTCCGATCCCAAGGGGTTCCTGAAGCCCGCAGTCGAGGCGATCCGCAAGGCCGGCGGGCTTTTCATCGCCGACGAAGTGCAGCCGGGCTTCGGTCGCACCGGCGACTTCATGTGGGGTTTCCTGCGCCATGACGTGGAGCCGGACATGGTCACGATCGGCAAGCCGATGGCAAACGGCTATCCGATGGCGGCCGTCATCATGCGGCCCGAAGTCGTGGCGGAGTTCGGCACCAAGGCGCGCTACTTCAACACCTTCGGCGGCAATCCGGTCGCCGCTGCCGCCGCCACGGCGGTCCTCGACATCATCCGGGAAGAAGGCCTGCAGGAGAATGCCGCAACCGTCGGCGCCTATCTGCAGGACGGTTTTAGGGAACTTGCCCGCGACTTCGACTGCATTGGCGATGTCAGGGGCGCTGGCCTTTTCATCGGCGTCGAGCTTGTCGCCGACCGGGAGACAAAAACGCCGGATGCAAAACGGACAACGGCTCTGGTCAACGGCTTGAGAGAACGCGGCGTCCTGATCAGTGCCTCAGGACCTCTGGCCAATGTACTGAAAGTGCGCCCGCCGCTCGTCTTCTCGAAAGAGAACGCCGATCAGTTGCTGGAAGCCTCAAGCAATACTCTCAAGCATCTTGGCTGAATAACGTGGAGAGGCGATTGCCACGCCCGAAGCTGCACCGATGTTCAGCGACCGTAACTGCACCCTGTTTGATGACGATCCGACCAGCATTGGCATGACCCTCGGCAGGACGACCGACTGCAGTCGACAAGAGCGAGCATTTGTTGTTGCCGAAACGGACGGGTGCATGTCTTCGACACCGGTACTGGCACGCAGTGGAAGCCCTCAAACCGGCCAACCTCTAGTACCACGTTCAGCCTCGAACATCTGCCTGATTGTCTATGCCGTCTGTTCGGGATGGTTTTAGGCCCGGGCATATTCAACGCATTGGCGATGCACACCGCTCCGACTATGCATGGCAATCGTTTTGGCGACCTAGAAGTCCTCCCAACCGCGGTTTCCGCCTACAGCGAGCTTTTGTACCATGCCCTGCAATGCTCGGACGTTTCCTGCCGACCGATCCTTGTCCTGCCGCACTTCACGCACGGGCGCTGCTTTTCCGGCGACCACTCCAGGCAAACTGAACTGCGACAGCAACTCCCGAAGCTTTCCCGCCTCGATAGCCAATGAGGCGCTCGCCGCATTCGTCTCTTCCACCATTGCTGCGTTTTTCTGCGTGACCTGATCCATGTCGTTAACCGCTGTGTTGACTTCGCTTAGCCCTACAGATTGTTCGCGAGCGGACAGAGCAATCGACGCCATGTGCTGGTTTATGCTATCGATGAACCCACGGATTGTTTCGAGTGACTTGCCCGTTTCACTGACAAGCTCGACACCGCCCTTCACCTCATTTTCGGACGCCCTGATGAGGTCTTTGATTTCCTTTGCTGCGACGGCGGAGCGTTGTGCGAGCTCCCGCACTTCCTGAGCCACAACTGCGAAGCCCTTGCCGGCCTCTCCTGCTCTGGCCGCCTCCACACCGGCGTTCAGTGCCAAAAGATTTGTTTGAAACGCGATCTCGTCGATAACCCCAATGATGTTCGAAATTTGGGAGGACGTGCGCTCAATTCCCTGCATCGCATGGACGGCTCGCTCTACCACACGTCCCGAGGCGATTGCGCTCTCTGAAGTCTGTACGGCCGTGCTCCTAGCCTCCTCCGTGCGCTTTGTGGAACTGGCGACATTCGCGGTTATCTCATCGAGTGCTGCTGCGGTCTCCTCCAACGAAGCGGCCTGCTGTTCCGTGCGCTTTGAGAGGTCGTTCGCTCCGATTGAAATTTCCCTGGAGCCGCTGTCAATCTGATTTGCAGATTGGGCGATCACGGCAAGTGTCGTCCCGAGCTGCTCGACCGCACGGTTCAGGTTGTGACGCAACTCTTCGAAATCCGGAGCGAAAGCATCAGTAATTTGGAAAGTAAGGTCGCCCGATGCCAGACGATGGAGCGCGGTGGCCAACCCGGATGTGGCCTGCGCAAGGCGAGCTTGCGCATTTGCTTCTGCTTCCGCTGCGATCCGCTCGCGTTCCTCTTCAGCGTGGCGACGGTCGTCTGCGGCCTGTTGTTCGATGACACGTTTTTCGATTGCTGCCTGACGAAAGACTTCCACGGCGACGGCGATCGTGCCCACTTCGTCGCGCCGCCCGGTAAAAGGGATAGCACTCTCGGCGTCTCCCATCGCGAGCGTGTTCATAGACGCAACCATTCTGTTTAGCGGCCGGATGATCCGTAGGATGACATAGGCCAAGGAGGCTAGAACCAGAATGCCTGCAATACCTGCAACAACGAGTGTTAGGAATTTCGTCGACGCATAGAGCTGGTCACCATCCGCAGACCGCGCGCTGGCACCCTTCTCGTTGAATTGAACGAGTTTCTGAATGTTGTCGACGACTGGACCAACTTCTACCTGCATGCTTTGAAGCATTGCAGTCGCAGCCTCATTCTCGTTTTTGCGGGATAATGCCAAAAGCTTGTCGCCCAATTGGTAATAACGCGCCAAGGCAGCGTCTATTTGATCGAGGATCGCAACTTCCTCGCTTTGGTCAGTGAATTTTTGACGGTAGTTCGCAAGGCTGCCAGCAAGACGTGCCTTTTCTTCTGCCAACCCGGCCTCAGCCTTCGTCATTGTCTCATCGGTCAACGAAGTGATGTGGGTAAAGTATGCGATTCTCACGCTCGCGATTTCTGCCTCTATCGACTTGGCAGCCACAACACTTGGAAGCCAATCATCCGCGATGTCGGTGCTCGCCTGGTTCACTTTATCCAGGACATGGATCGACTCTAAGGACTGGCCTGCAACAATCAGCGCGACAATCGCGAAAATGATGAAGAGAGCGTTTTTAATTGAAATAGACATTGCGGTCTCGCAAGTGGAGGACGGGTTCCAATCGGGCTCCCAGGCTAGGAACTGGTCGGCGAAACATCCGCCTGCCATCGCGACCCCATAATCGCGCCCTACCCCATATTTAGGGTACAGAAATTAAAGCGCGATTAAGAATTTGTGTCCAAATTTTCCGTTTGACCATATTGGCCAACTCTGGTCACCATCCCAATATTTTAGGCTTCAACTGAAATCGTTTCCCCGTCTTGCCGAATGTTGTCGAGCCGTTGCGCCGGCGGTCAGACTGGGAAGCCGGCGCGCAATAGCGCTTTGCGTCACCCCTGTATCACAACCGAAAGGACGCCGAAGAGAGCGAGCAGGATAACCACGATCCATGGCGGCGTCTTCCAGACGGTAAGCAGAAGAAAACCGGACAACACGGCTAAGAAATCCGTTGGCGTCGAGACGGCGCTGGTCCAGACCGGATTGTAAAGCGCGGCCGCCAGAACACCGACGACAGCCGCATTGGCTCCCCGCATGCCGGCCTGCGCTGATGGGAAAGCGTTCAAGGCGCTCCAGAAAGGCAACGCGCCGACGAGCAACAGAAATCCGGGCAGGAAAATCGCCACCAGACAGATCGCCGCGCCGACGATCCCGTTCGGGACCGGCTGCATTGCCGCTCCCAGATAGGCGGCGAAGGTGAAGAGTGGGCCGGGCACGGCCTGGGCGACTCCGTATCCCGCCAGAAACGCGCCCGGCGAAATCCAGCCCGGGCGAACCGTTTCCGCCTCCAGCAGCGGCAGGACAACATGACCGCCACCGAAGACCAGCGATCCCGAACGATAGAAGGAATCGAACAGGCCGATCCCATGGAGGTTTGCGGCCGAAGCGAGAAGCGGCAGCATAAACAGCAGCACGAAGAAAGCGACAAGGCAGATCGCGCCCGCCGCCCTGGACACATGGAAATGCGTGGCGACACCGGTTCCGGCCGCCGCGTCGCCGCGACAAAGCGCAAGACCGAGACACGCACCGATGACGATCGCAGCAAGCTGGCCGAAAACGCCGCCGAACGTGACGGCGAACACGGCGGAAAGCGCTATTGCGGCGCGTCTCTTGTCCGGCGTCAGAGACTTCGCCATACCCCACACGGCCTGCGCCACGACGGCGACGGCGACGAGCTTAAGTCCATGGATCAACCCCTGCCCGACCGGATTGTCGAATGCGGTTGCAGCCATCGCGAAAGCCGTAAGGATCAGCGCAGAGGGCAGTGTGAACGCCGTCCACGCCGCAAGCGCGCCGAGCGGGCCTGCCCGCATCAACCCCAGGGCAAAGCCGACCTGGCTGGAGGCCGGGCCCGGCAGGAACTGGCAGAGCGCGACAAGATCGCCATAGGCCTTTTCGCCCAGCCATTTCCGTCGCACGACAAGTTCATCGCGGAAATATCCAAGATGGGCAATCGGACCGCCGAATGAGGTCAGGCCGAGCTTCAGGAATGCGCCGAAGACCTCCGGCGCGGTTCCAGGGGTCGGCGCCGCCCGTTCCATCTGGGCATTGTTTAAATCCACCCCGACCTCCTCAAAATGTTGAAACCGCCCTTATTTCCACGCAGCATGACAGGATCATGACACGGGATGGCGACAATTCCTGCGACACAACAAGATCTACACCGCCAGCCATGGATTAAATCAGGAAACGCAATACACTCCGACGTCGGGGAGAGCGGGAGAGACCATGCGGCGCGACTATTTCCGGAAATTAACCGGCGCTATCGGCATAGCGGCAATACTGACCGGGCCGGCGATGAGCCAGGATGTCAGCGAAGAAATCGTCGATGCGACCGTTGGAAAATGGCTGATCGCTTCGGAAACCGGCGCACCCGGTTGCCACGTCACGCTTGAAAAGGACAGGACGATCGGCGGGCGCGTCGTCACCGAGGGCAAGCCCTGTGGATCGCCTTGGCACGATGTTCTCGCGGCATGGGAGTTTTCCGATGGCGGTATCGTTTTCCGCGACGCAACCCGCAAGGAAATCATCACCTTCCAGGAACAGGAGGGCGGGCCTTGGAAGACGCCTCTCGAGGTATCGCCCACCGTCTACTTCGTGCCGAATCCCGGCGCGATGGATCGGGTTCCGGTTGCCAAGGACATTGTCGGCCTATGGATTCTGAGCGATAAGAAGGGCAAGGCGCTTTGCCGCATCGACTTTCAGGACAAGGCCTCGTCGCGTCTTGAGGATGCGAAAGCCATTGCCCTGTCCTCCGATTGCAGCGCCTCGGTCAAGAAGACCAAGGTCGACGCATGGCAGATATCGGAGATCCAACTGGTCGTCATCGGCGGCGAGGATTGGGTTTATACGATGACGCCGGATGCCGATGGCTTCGTTTCCGACGACGGAAAATTTCATCTGAAGCGCGCGCCGAAATAGCGACGCGCTCAGAGCGCGTCTTGCGGCGATCCGGTCCGCTCTTCGGCTAAGTCCAGCGTGGCCTTGTCAGTGACAGGCCCGCGTGTCCTGCGGCGAAAGCTTGCCGGCGACTTGCCGGTCCATTTGCGGAAGGCGCGATGAAAGGCACTCGGCTCGGAAAAACCGAGTTCGGCGGCCAGTTGCGCGACGCTGACCGGCGCGCCGGCCAGCGCTTCCATGGCAAGCTCCCGACGCAGGTCGTCCTTGATCGAACGGTAGGTTTGCCCCTCCAGCTTCAGCCGCCGGCGAAGGCTCGGCGCTGTCGTTCGCATGCGCTGCGCCAGCTCCTCGAACCCTGGCCAAGCCGATGGCGATGTCGTGTGCAGCCGCTCGCGAATGGCGGCGGCGATGCCGATATCGTGACGGTATCGGACGAGAATATTGCTCGGCGCATTGCGCAGGAAATCGCGCAAGGCGCGCTCATCGCGAATGGGCGGGAGCTTGAGGAATTCAGCATCGAAGACCAGCCGCGTTTCGGGCTGCCTGAACTGGACGGGTGCCCCGAAGAACAGGCGGTAATCCGTGCCGACCGAAGGCGCATCGCAATGGAAATCGACCCATCGGATCGGCACGCGCCGGCCGACGAGCCAGCAACTGACCCCATGAACGATGATCCAGAAGGTTCGATAGGCAAAGGCGGAGCGCGTTACCCCGGTATCTTTCAGCACGATCTGCGCCAGCCCGTCTTTAATCACCAACTCGCCATGGGGATCGTCGAGAACGGAGCGCAGGAACCGCAGGGCGCGACGCAGCGCATGTTCAAGAGACACCGTCGACAGAATGGCCTGGCAGAGCAGCGCAAAACTGCCGGCCCGCATCGGCCGCGCACCCTCGCCGAAAAATTCGTCGTCCATGACCTGCGCCACGGCATGCCACAATGCTCCATACTTCTCCGCCGGCACCGCGCCGGTGATGACGCTCGGCAGGCCGACCTGCGCCAGAAGCGGCTCCGGCGCAATTCCCTGCCGACGCAGGCATTCGAGCGTGTCGTCCATGAAGCATGGGGCGATCATGCGGCGCTCCATGAGCGAACTCCCTTTCCGCAAAGTGGCAAAAGCGATCACAATTTCTGAAAGCTTCGGTCATTGCATACCATATTTCTACGCAGCATCATCGGCATCAAAGCGGGATGGAGGCGGGAAAATGCAAATCGAAGGTCGCGTCTTTGTCGTCACGGGCGCCAGCTCAGGCCTGGGCGCTGCGGTGACGCGCATGCTGACCGGGCAAGGCGCGCGCGTGGTCGGGCTCGATCTGAACGCCACCGACGGCGCAGCGCTTGCCGCCGAAATCGGTTCTGACATGCTGTTTCTCAAAGCCGATGTGACGCAAGAGGCAGATGCAAGGCTTGCCCTCACAGCCGCCAAGGAAACCTTCGGCCATATACATGGGCTGGTGAACTGCGCCGGCGTCGCGCCCGGCGAAAAACTGCTGGGCAGGAACGGCCCGCATGCGCTGGAAAGCTTTGCACGCACGGTGACCATCAATCTGATCGGCACGTTCAACATGATGCGGCTCGCAGCCAAAGCGATCGCCCGGGAGGAGCCGGGGGAGGATAGCGAACGCGGCGTGATCATCAACACCGCCTCCATCGCCGCCTTCGATGGCCAGATCGGTCAGGCAGCCTATGCGGCGTCCAAGGGTGGGGTAGCGGCAATGACATTGCCGGTTGCACGCGAACTGGCACGCATCGGCATCCGCGTCGTCACCATCGCGCCCGGCATTTTCGAAACGCCGATGATGGCGGGCATGTCGCAGGAGGTGCAGGATGCGCTGGCCGCCAGCGTGCCTTTCCCGGCACGTCTCGGAAAGCCGGCCGAATATGCGGCGCTGGTCAAGCATATCTGCGAGAATACCATGCTCAATGGCGAGGTCATTCGCCTTGATGGCGCACTGCGTATGGCGCCGCGCTGAGGACTGTCGCGACGGGAGGATGATATGAGCAATCCGGATCAAGTGGTAATCGTCGGTCAGGCGCGCACGCCGCTCGGCGGCTTTCAGGGCGACCTGAAGGACGTTCCGGCAGTTGAACTCGGCGCGACCGCCATCGCCGCCAGCCTGACGCGAGCGGCGATCGCGCCTGATACCGTCGATGAGGTCGTGTTCGGCTGCGTTCTCAGCGCCGGCCTCGGACAGGCGCCGGCCCGGCAGGCCGCCCTTGGCGCCGGCATTCCGGCCAACATCGGCGCGACCACGGTCAACAAGATGTGCGGCTCGGGCATGAAGGCGCTGATGCTGGGGCACGACCTGATCAAGGCCGGCTCCGCCACCACTGTCGTTGCCGGCGGCATGGAAAGCATGAGCAACGCCCCCTATCTGCTGGACCGCGCCCGACAGGGCTATCGCATGGGACATCAGCGCACCCTCGATCATATGTTCCTCGACGGCCTCGAGGATGCCTATGACAAGGGACGGCTGATGGGCACGTTTGCCGAGGATTGCGCGCAGGCCTATCAATTCAGCCGTGCGGAGCAGGACGACTACGCCATCGCCTCTCTCGAAAAGGCGCAAAAGGCGATTGCTGAGGGAAGTTTCGCCAACGAGATCGTTCCCATTCGCACCTTTTCCGGAAAAAGCGAGCGGATCATCGATACCGATGAACAGCCGGGCAAGGCGCGGATCGACAAGATACCGTTGCTGAAGCCGGCTTTTCGCACCGGCGGCACGGTGACGGCGGCAAATGCATCCTCGATTTCCGATGGCGCGGCTGCGCTCGTGCTGATGCGTGAACAGGCGGCGCGCGAACGGGGCGCGACCCCCATCGCAACGATTTGCGGCCATGCGAGCTATGCGGCGGCCCCGAACCTCTTTCCGACCGCGCCGATCGGAGCGATCCGCGCGCTTTGCCAGCGTGTCGGTTGGGAGATCGGCGATATCGATCTTTTCGAGATCAACGAAGCTTTCGCCGTCGTGCCGATGGCCGCCATCCGCGAACTCGGGCTGCCGCCGGAGAAAGTCAATGTGCGCGGCGGCGCCTGCGCTCTCGGCCACCCCATCGGCGCCTCCGGGGCGCGGGTGATCGTGACGCTGGTCGAGGCATTGCGCAGCCTTGGCCTGAAACGCGGCGTGGCCGCCGTCTGCATCGGCGGGGGTGAGGCAACGGCGGTTGCCGTCAAAGTCTAGAATTCTGAATTGCATCCGGGGAAACCGGGCTGACAAAAATCGGCCCGGGCGAGACGCAAGTAACCGACCGGGGAAGAGAACGGAATCGTCCGCCCCGACGGTCCTGACAGCCGACATCGTTACAACAAAAAACCGACAGGCCAATGCGCATGTCGGATGGCCTTCTGCGTCTTCGTGGGCGCGCAGGATGCTTCATTCAACGCCCGCAGCAACTGGGAGCGTATCAATGAAGAAAATTCTCTTGTCGTCCGTGGTGCTCACGGCGCTTGCCATGTCCGGCGCGCCGGCCTTTGCCGATATCCTCATCGGCGTCGCCGGCCCGATCACCGGCCCGAATGCGGCCTTTGGCGCGCAGTTTACCAAGGGCGCAGAACAGGCCGTCGCCAACATCAATGCCGCCGGTGGCGTACTCGGCCAGCCGTTGAAAATCGTCGTCGGAGACGACGTTTCCGATCCGAAGCAAGGTATTTCGGTCGCCAACAAATTCGTCGCCGATGGCGTTCATTTCGTCGTCGGTCACTTTAATTCCGGTGTCTCGCTTCCCGCCTCCGAAGTCTATGCGGAAAACGGCGTGCTGCAGATGACGCCCGCCTCGACCAACCCGCTGTTCACCGAGCGGTCGCTGTGGAACACGTTCCGGACCTGTGGTCGCGACGACCAGCAGGGCAAGGTTGCCGGCGACTACATTGCCGCCCAGTTCAAGGATGCCAAGATCGCAATCGTGCATGACAAGACGCCCTATGGCCAGGGCCTCGTCGATGTCGCCAAGAAGACGCTGAACGATGCCGGCATCACCGAGGTCATGTATGAAGGCATCACCAGCGGCGAAAAGGATTTCTCCGCACTCATCACCAAGATGAAGAATGCCGGCGTGACGCTGATCTATTTCGGCGGCCTGCACACGGAAGCCGGCCTGATCATGCGCCAGTCCGTCGATCAGGGCCTCAAGGCGCCGGTCTTTTCCGGGGACGGCATGATTTCCAGCGAACTGGCGCAGATCGCCGGCGATGCGGTCATCGGAACGTTGAATACTTTCGCGCCCGACCCGCGCCGCAATCCAGCCGCCGAAAAGGTGGTCGAGGCTTTCCGCACCGCCGGTTTCGAACCGGAGGCTTACACGCTCTACTCCTACATCGCGGTGCAGATCGTCGCCGCCGCCATCGAAAAGACCGGCTCGGCCGACGACGCCCAGAAGGTTGCCGAAACCATCAAATCCGGCGGTCCCTGGAAAACCGCTCTTGGCGACATTTCCTATGACTCGAAGGGCGATATCACCCGTCCAGACTATGTGATCTACGAGTGGCGGCGCGGCGACGACGGCAAGCCGACCTATTTCCAGAAATAATCCTCTCCGAACATTTTGCGACGGGCGCCAGCCCGTCGCAATCGATCGCGGATATTGCAAGCTTCGGGATGAGGCAATGAGCGCCAATCTGATCGTGACGGCCGCCGATGGTGTCGTGACCGTGAAAATGAACCGCCCGGACGTGCTCAATGCGCTCGATGGCGAAATGCTGCGCGCGCTGGTCGACACGCTGCAACCATTCGATCGCGACCCCGAATGCGGCTGCATCGTTCTCACCGGATCCGAAAAAGCCTTCGCAGCCGGCGCCGACATTCGAGAGATGAACGAAAAATCCTATTTGGATGCATACCACTCGGATTTTCTGGCCGGCTGGGAGGCATTCGCGCGCCTTCGAACGCCCAAGATCGCCGCGGTTTCCGGCTATGCGCTTGGCGGCGGCTGCGAACTGGCGATGATGTGCGACATCATCTATGCCGGGCGCTCGGCAATTTTCGGCCAGCCGGAGATCCGGCTCGGCGTCATTCCCGGCATGGGTGGCTCACAACGCCTGACCCGGCTGATCGGCCGCGCCAAAGCCATGGACATGATCCTCACGGGCCGGCAAATGGATGCGCAGGAGGCCGAGCACAGCGGTCTGGTGGCGCGTCTTTTCGATGACGCCGCCCTGCTTTTCGAGACCCAAAAAGCTGCACGGATCATCGCTTCATACGGCAAGGCAGCGACGCTTGCCGCACGCGAAACCGTCAACCGCGCCGAGGAAACCTCACTCACCGAAGGCCTGCTGTTCGAACGGCGCGCTTTCCATGCGCTTTTCGCCACACAGGACCAGAAGGAAGGGATGACCGCCTTTCTGGAAAAGCGGCCCGCCCGTTTCGTCGGAAAATAGCCAGCATCCAAAGACATCGCTTAAAGCGATGGCAGGACCGCGCGGATGTGGTCGGCGAAGGCCTTGACGGCGGGCGAGCGGTCGCCATCGGCGAAGTCGATCACCATGCCCAGATGCTGGAGCGGCGGCAGAGGCGCATTGAGGATATGCAGATCGGGCGGCACGGCCTCCCGCGTCATGACGCTGATCGCAAGGCCGGAGCGGGATAGCCCGATCAATCCCGCCAGACTGTTGCTCGCATGAGCGATCTTGTAGCGCAAGCCGGCCCGCGCCATAGCGTCGCAGGCGGCGCGGTGATCCATCGCGTTCGATGCCGGCAGCGCCAGCGGCACCACGCTCCCGAAATCATGCTGTTCCAGCGTCGGCTTGCTGCCGACCCATACCAAAGGCTCCGTGCGCACGACGTTGTCGATGTCGTTCAGATTGGGCGTCGACATCAGCGCCAGATCCACCTTGCGCGATTGCAGCAAGGCGCGCAGCTCGACCGTCGGCGCCGAGACGACCTTGATCTCGATATCGGGATATTTCTTGCCGAACCCCTTCATCAGCATCGGGAAGAACGACAGGAGGTAGTCCTCGGGGCTGCCGAAGACGATGGAGCCGTGCAGGCCCTTGACGGAAAAGGCGAGGATCGCCTCGTCATGCATCTTCAAAATCCGCTCGGCGAAATCGAGAAACCGTTCACCGGCGCCGGTCAGCCGCACGCCGCTGCCGGAACGGTGCAGCAGGCTCTGGCCGAGCATCTCCTCCAGCCTCTGCATCTGCATGGTCACCGCCGATTGCGTGCGCCCCACCTGAAGCGCCGTGGCACTCAGCGAACCGGAATGGGCGGCGTGGACGAAGGTAGTCAGCAGGCGAAGGTCGAGCAATCCATGCATATCAATTTTCCTGATATCGGAATTGAAGTATTATCAATTTTACAGAAATGACGCCAGCACTTATCCCTTGAGACAGGACAAGTGGAGGCTCTCATGTCGAAGAATGACGATCATGCCTTTTGGACTGCCGCACGAAAGCACCTGATCCGCTATGGCGGCAGTTTCGACCCGGCGATCATCGAACGCGCGCAAGGGTCCTATGTCTACGACGCGGACGACCGGGCGATCCTGGATTTCACCTCGGGCCAGATGAGCGCGCTGGTCGGCCATTCCCACCCGCGCATCGTCGATACCGTCCAGCGCCAGATGGCGAAAGTGGCGCATCTGTTCAGCGGAATGCTGTCGCGCCCCGTGGTCGAGTTGGCCGAGCGCCTTGCCGCGCTGGCGCCCGGACTCGACCGGGTGATGCTGCTATCGACAGGGGCGGAATCCAACGAAGCTGCGATCCGCATGGCGAAGCTCGTCACCGGCCGGCATGAGATCGTCGCCTTTTCGAAAAGCTGGCACGGCATGACCGGAGCTGCAAGTTCCGCCACCTATAGCGCCGGCCGCAAGGGCTATGGCCCGGCCATGGTCGGATCGCTGACCATTCCCGCCCCGAATGCGTTTCGCCCCCGCTTCCGCCATGCCGATGGAAGCCTCGACTGGAAGACCGAGCTCGACGATGCTTTCAACCTGATCGACAGCCAGTCGACCGGCAGCCTTGCCGCCTTCATCGCCGAGCCCATCCTGTCCAGCGGCGGCATGCTGGAACTGCCGCTCGGCTATCTCACGGCGCTGAAGGAAAAATGCCGCGAACGCGGCATGCTGCTCATTCTCGACGAGGCGCAGACCGGCATCGGCCGCACCGGCACCATGTTCGCTTTCCAGCGCGACGGGGTGACACCCGATATCCTGACGCTGTCGAAGACGATCGGCGCCGGGCTTCCCCTTGCCGCGATCATGACGACGGCGGAAATCGAGGATACGGCACACGACAAGGGTTACCTGTTCTACACCACCCATGTCTCGGATCCGCTGCCGGCCGCCGTCGGCCTCGCCGTGCTCGATGTCGTGGCTGAAGAAGCGCTCGTCGAGCGCGCCGTGCGCCTTGGCAACCGTCTTTCCGATGGCCTGCGGCAATTGCAGCAGCGCTTCGACTGCATCGGCGATGTGCGCGGACGCGGCCTGATGCTAGGCGTCGAAATCGTCAATCCGGGTGCCGCCGGCGCTGCCGACCACGAGCTTGGCAGCCGGATCGCCGCCGAAGCCTTCCGGCGCGGTCTCAGCATGAACATCGTCAAGCTGCCCGGCATGGGCGGCGTCTTCCGCATCGCCCCGCCGCTGACAATTTCCGAAGACGATATCGATCTTGGCCTCGGCATCATCGCCCAATCCCTGGAAGCCGTTTCCGTGTCCGGTGTGGCGAAAACCGGGATTGCGGCGGAGTGATGGAACGGACGATGACACAGAACGATCTCACCCGCCTCGGCACACCAACGGAAAAAGTCATGCAAGCTCCGGACACCATCCGCGTCCTCGTCGCCAAGCTCGGCCTCGACGGCCATGACCGGGGCGCCAAGGTGGTTGCCCGCATTCTGCGCGATGCCGGGATGGAGGTCATCTATACCGGCCTCTACAAGACGCCGAACGATGTGGTTCATGCCGCCATTCAGGAAGATGTCGACGTCATCGGCGTCAGCCTCCTCTCCGGCTCGCATGTGCCGCTGTTTCGCGAATTGTGCCGCTGTCTGCGGGAAAGGGATGCCGAGCACATCCTCGTCGTGGCCGGCGGCGTCATTCCCGAACAGGATTATCCGGCGCTTCTGGACTCCGGCGTCGATGCGATCGTTCCGCAGGAGGCGCGCGCCGAACTGATCGTCACGGCGATCACCGATCTCGTCTCCGCCCGTGGCCGCATATGAGCGTCGTTACGCGCTCCCACGCGGCAAAACGAGGCGCTTATACGCCCTCCGCCGATCTCGTCGGCGGCGTGCTTGCGGGTCAGCCGGTCGCCATTGCCCGCATGATCTCGCGTGCCGAGGAAGGCTATAGCGAAGCCGCCGATGCGCTGGCCGAAATCTACCGTCATGGCGGCAAGGCGCATATCGTCGGCATCACCGGCGTACCGGGCGCAGGAAAATCGACGCTGGTCTCGGCGCTGATCCGCGCCTATGCCGAAGAGGGTCATAAGGTCGGCGTCATCGCGGTCGATCCGAGCAGCCCGTTTTCGGGCGGGGCCATTCTCGGCGACCGGGTGCGCATGAGCGAAACGGCCGCAGCCGGAAACGCCTTCGTGCGCAGCATGGCGACGCGCGGACATCTGGGCGGACTGTCGCGCTCGACGCTTCAGGCCGTCGATGTTCTCGATGCGGCCGGCTATTCGCCCATCATCATCGAGACGGTCGGCGTCGGTCAGGACGAGGTGGAAGTGGTGGCCGCCGCCCATACGATCGTGGTCCTGTCAGCGCCCGGTCTTGGCGACGATATCCAGGCCATCAAGGCCGGCATTCTGGAAATCGCCGATATCCATGCGGTCAGCAAAAGCGACAAGCCGGAGGCGGCGGCAACCGTCTCGGCGCTGCGCGGCATGATGGCGCTGGGAAGCGATGGGCCGGCGTCGCGCTGGAGCGTGCCGATCCTGCCCGTCAGTTCGATTTCGGGCGAACGGATTCGCGAACTCAAGGATGCCATCGGCGCGCATTGGCTGCATCTTGAGGAAAGCGGCGAGCTTGCCGGGCGGCAGCGCAACATCTGCAAGACCCGCGTTCTCGGCACCGCCAGACATCTTTTTCAGCAAAAATTCCAGCAGGAATCCGACACGCTCGAGGCGCATATTCGCGCCGTTTCCGAGCGGCGCATGGACCCTTCGGTCGCCGCGCGCGCCCTGCTGGGTTGGGAGGAAACCCGATGAACGACGACACCCTGTTTTCGCGCCACGCCATCGACGAGGTTCGCAAGAGCCAGGCGCAATGGGAAGAGGAAGCGCTTTCCCCTTTCCTGAAGAGCCGCCCTGAAGAAAAAGAGGTCTACGAAACCGAAAGCGGCATCCCCTTGAAGCGGATCTATACCGCGGCGGATGTCGCCGATATTCCGGCGCATGAACTCGGCTTTCCCGGCGCATATCCCTTCACCCGCGGCGTCTATCCGACCATGTATCGCGGGCGGCCCTGGACCATCCGCCAGGTTGCCGGCTTCGGCAATCCGGAGGCGACCAACCAGCGCTACAAATACATGATCCAGACCGGCCAGACGGGGCTTTCGACGGACTTCGACCTGCCCACGCTGCTGGGCCTCGATTCCGATGATCCGATGGCTTTTGGCGAGGTCGGTCGCGTCGGCGTCGCCATCGATACGGTTGACGATGTCGACCGCCTGTTCGACGGCATCGACCTCGAAAAGATCTCGGTGTCGCTGACCATCAACCCGTCCGCCTGGGTCGTCTATGCGATGTTCGTCACGGTGGCCGAGCAGAGGGGCTGCGATCTCGGCAAGCTGGCCGGGACGTTGCAGGCCGATCCGTTGAAGGAATATGTCGCGCAGAAGGAATGGATTTATCCCGTGCGCCCCGCAGTGCGGCTGTTGCGCGATCTCATCATGTACAGCGCCAAGGCGACGCCGAAGATCAATCCTGTCAGCCTCAGCGGCTATCACCTTTCCGATGTCGGCGGCAATGCGCTGCAGGAAATCGCCTTCACCATGGCCTTCACCATCGCCTATTGCGAGGAGGTGACCAAGGCGGGCATGGACATCGACGATTTCGCGCCGCGCCTCTCCTTTTTCTTCATCAGCCATCAGGATTTCTTCGAGCAGATCTGCAAGTTCCGGGCAGCGCGGCGCGTCTATGCCAAGATCATGGCGGAGCGTTTCCATGCGAAGAAGCCGGAATCCCAGCGCCTTCGCGTGCATGTCCAGACCGCGGCGATGAGCCTGACCAAGGTGGAGCATCACAACAACCTGATGCGCACCGCCATTCAGGCGCTCGGCGCCGTTTTGGGCGGCTGTCAGAGCATGCATACCAACGGCCTGGACGAAGCCTTCGCGATCCCCACCGAAGAGGCGATGAAACTCGCCATTCGCACGCAGCAGATCATCCGCGAGGAGATCAACGTCACCTCTGTGATCGATCCGCTCGGCGGCTCCTATTTCATCGAGCGTCTGACCAAGGATATGGAAACCGAGATCTGGAAGATGCTCGACGAGGTGGAAGAGCGCGGCGGCGCGATCAGCCTTGTGGAAGAAGGCTGGTTCCAGCAGAAATTGGCCGACTCCGCCTATGCCACTTTCAAGAAGATCGATTCCGGCGAAAAGATTTCCGTCGGCGTCAACAAATATGCCGACGCGGCAAGCAGCACCGCCGACGTCCATATCCATCCCTATGACGAACAGTGCACGCAGTTGCAGATCGACCGGCTGAAGGCCGTCAGGGCCAGTCGCGACAATGCGCGCGTCCGCCAACTTCTCAGCGAACTTGCCGAGGAAGCCAGGTCCGACGATACCAACCTGCTGCCGAAGACCATCGAACTTGTGAAGGCCAGGGCAACGCTGGGCGAGATCTGCAGTGCGCTGCGTGACGTCTGGGGTTCCTATGCCGAACCGATGATCGTGTGAGGACCATCCAATGAACAACGCCGTCATCACCACCGTCGACGGGCCTGTGGCCTGGATCCGGCTCAATCGGCCGGAGCGGCTGAACGCCATGAACCGGTCGCTTGTCGATGGGCTTCTGGCCGCTTTTGCGCAGGTCGAGGCCGACGAGACCGTTCGCGCCATCATCCTGCATGGCGAAGGCCGCGCCTTCTGCTCCGGCGACGACCTGAAAGATCTGGATAGCCAGACAGCCTCGGAAAAGGATACGCAGGACTGGGTGGAGGCAATCCAGGACGTCACGCTCGCCATCATGCAATCGCGCAAGATCATCATTGCGGCCGTGCATGGCTGGTGCGTCGGCGGCGCGCTCGAATGGGCGATCAATTGCGATTTCCGGCTGTTTTCCGAAACGGCGCGCTGGTTCTTCCCGGAGGTGACCTATGGCCTGTTCGTCACCGGCGGCGTCACTGCGCTGCTCACCAAGCATGTCGGCCCGCAGATCACCAAGGAACTGCTGATCCTTGGCGAGCGCCACGACGCGAAAAAGGCGCTCGAAGTCGGCATCGCCTGGAAGGTCGTCGCCGACGACCAGTTGCTGGACGCGGCGCGACAACTGGCGATGAAGGTGGCGGAAAAGCCGGCCGGTGCAGTCGCCGACGCCAAACGCGCCATCAATGACGGCTTCCATTCCTCCCTCGACGACGCGATGGCGCAGGAAACGGCGGCGACCGTCCGTGGCTTCCTTTCCCCGCAAGCGCAGGCAAGAGCGAAAGAGTTCTGACCATGCTTGAAGCAGCCCCCTCCCTATTCCCCACCATCCCCGGCCTGCGCGACAGCGATATCGAAGATCGCGTGCTGCCGAAGATCCTGCATAGGCAGGCCGAACGCTTCGGCTCGCGCCCCTTCATCGATGTCTGCGGCCGCACCGCAAGCTTCGAGGACATGCTCGATCTATCCGGCCGGCTGGCGCATGGGCTGAAAAAGCTGGGCGTCAAGCGCTTCGACAGGGTGGCGATGCTGCTGCCCAACTGTCTGGAGCTCGTGGCGACCTGGTTTGCCGCATCGCAGCTCGGCGCTATCGAGGTGCCGAACAATCCCGGGTTGAAGGGCGATTTTCTCTGCCATAACCTCAACAATTGCGGCGCGACGGTGCTGGTGGCCGATGCCGGCGCCATTCCCGAGCTTGCCATCGTGCAGAGCCGCCTGCCGGACCTGCGGACGCTTGTCCTCGTCGGCGTCGATCCCGCGGAAGCCCGCGCGGCGGGGGTGACAATCGACCGGATCGTCCGGTTCGAGGAATGCCTCATCGCTCCGCCGATCTTCGATCTCGAAGCGCTGCATTATTCCGATCCGATGGCGATCCTTTACACCTCGGGCACAACGGGGCCGGCGAAGGGCGCGTTGATGTCCCATCATCATTGCTATGCCTGGGCGGCCGCCATGGCCGCGAACCTCGGCTATACGACACAGGACAGCTATTTCTCCGCCCTGCCGCTTTTCCACACCGATGCCCAGATGTTCGGCGTCTATCTGCCGTTGATCTATGGCAGCAAGGCAACACTGGTGGAAAGCTTCAGCGCCTCCCGCTTCTGGGGCCAGCTTCGCGAGAGCGGTGCGACGGCCACCAACCTGCTCGGCGCCATGGCCGTTATCCTGATGCGTGCGCCCCCCGGCAAGGACGACGCCGACAATCCGGCGCGCGTCTGCCAATGCATCCCGATGGCGCCAGACAAGGAGGCTTTCGAACAACGTTTCGGCATGCGGCTCGTCACCGGATATGGCCAGACCGAAACGAGTTTCGTAACGCTGGATACGGTGGACGAGACCAGGGCCGGTTCCTGTGGCAAGGCGCATCCGGATTGGGAGGTCGCCATCGTCGACGACAAGGACAGACCGCTGGCGGCGGGAAGCATGGGCGAAATCGTCTCTCGCCCCAAGAAGAACTGGAGCATGTTTTCCGGCTATTACCGCAACGATGCGAAAACCGTCGAGACGCTACGGAACCTCTGGTATCATTCCGGCGATGCCGGCGTCATGGACGAGGATGGCTGGCTCTATTTCAAGCATCGCCTGAACGAGGCGATCCGCCGCCGCGGCGAAAACATCTCGGCCTATGAAGTCGAGACATTGGCCGAAAACCATCCCGATATCGTCGAAAGCGCGGCCTTCGGCATTCCTTCCGAATTCACCGAGGAAGACATCATGGTCGTGGCCCTGCGCCGCGACGGCTCGCCGCTGACAGCGCAGGCACTGCTTGCCCATTTCCAGGCAAACGCCCCGCGTCACATGGTGCCGCGCTATATCGAGATCACCGATCTGCCCTTGCCGCGCACGCCGACCGAAAAAATCGCCCGCAGCGTCTTGCGCCAGCGCGGCCTGAGCGCCTCGACCTTCGATCGGGGTTCAAGGTAGCCTATTGCTGCGACAGATGGGCTTTCGATTTTGCCAAATCGCGCCTGCGGCGATAAAAGCGTCGGCAAAGAGAGCCGGAGCATCGCTTGAAGACCATCGCAATTGATTTCGAAACCGCAAACGAGCAGCGCGGCAGCGCCTGTTCGGTCGGCCTGGCGTGGATCGAGGACGGGCGTGTCGTTCGTGTCGAAGAGCGCCTGATCCGCCCGAAAAGCATGCGGTTTTCTTCCTTCAACATTGCAATTCACGGCATCCGGCCGGAACATGTCGAGGATGCCGGCGAGTTTCCGGAGGTGATGGACGAGTTCGAAGACGATTTCCGCGATGCGACGATGATCGCCCACAATGCGGCTTTCGATTTCAGCGTCTGGCGCGCCTGTCTCGATCAATACAGGCAAAGCTATCCCGAGCTTCGGTATCTTTGCTCCGTCAAGATGGCGCAGAAAGTCTGGCCGCATCTTGGATCGCACAAACTGAATGTGCTCGCCTCCCATCTCGGCCTCACCTTCGCGCATCACAACGCCGCCGAAGACGCCGCGATCTGCGCCGAGGCGGCCATATCGATTGCCCGCTCGCTGCGCGTCGCGACCGTGCAGGACATTCCGGCAATGATCGGCATGAAGGCCGGCAGATTGTTTGCCAATGGCTACGAGGCCTGTACTTGCCGCAAGGCATGAGGAAATCGACCGGTTGACCTACTTACCAGTTGTTCGTAAGTTTCCATTGGAAAGCGGCAACAGGTATTGTGGGCAATGAACGAGACACGTTATTCGCAAGCCGATCTGGCCAAGGCGGAAACTTACAAGGCCAGGGACTATCCCGAAAACGTCGATCCCGATGTCGAGAAACTCGTTCGGGATATGATGTCCGGCTTTGCCGACAAGTGGACCGTTGTCATTCTCGACACGCTTTGGGATGGCGGAACGCTGCGCTTTTCCGAACTGGCCCGGCAAGTCACCGGCATCAGCCAGAAGATGCTGACGCAAACGCTGAAGCGCATGGAACGGGACGGTCTTGTGGTGCGAAAGCTCTATCCGAGCGTGCCGCCGAAGGTCGAGTACAGCCTGTCATCGCTTGGCCTGACGCTGGGCGCGGCCTTCTGCAATGTCTGGATCTGGGCCGTCGAGAACCATGACGCCGTCGCCGCTGCCCGCAACAGCTTCGACGACCGGCAGGATTGAATGAAAAGCAGCGTCCCGCCCGGATCGGGCGAGACGCAAATGCGATACCGTCAGGCCGGGTTGATCATCCCGAAGACGGTATCGAAATTTCCGGTCTGCTCGGCGCTGCGCTGCGGCATGACCCGCTGGACAAGCACTTCCTTCGGCGTTTCCGGCGCGCAGAGCAGGTCCACGGCTTCGGTCACGAATGCATCCAGCGGCATGGCGCGCGGATTTTCCGCCTGACCGGGCGTCAGATCCGTCGCCACCAGCGGCGGCGCGAGTTCGACGACCGAAACGCTCGTCTTGCGCAACTCGTGCCGCAGGCTCTGGGTCCATGAATGGATCGCAGCCTTGGTTGCGCTATAGGTCAGCGCATTCGCGCGGGGCACGAAGGCAAGTCCCGAAGAAACCGTAACCACGGCCGAGGCCTGTTTCGCCCGCAGATGTGGCAGCAAAGCCGCCGTCAGACGGATCGGCGCCAGAAGGTTTGTCGCGATCGTCCGATCCACGACGTCGAGATCGTATGGCTCGGCCAGAACGTCTTCGATGATCATGATGCCGGCATTGTGGATGACGGCGTTCAGATCGGGATGCTCCACCGTCACGCGCGATACGAAATCGACGATGGCTGCGGCATCGCTGACATCAAGCGCGTATCCATGCATGCCCGGATTGGCAGCGAGCGTTTCGCTGATGGTGGCGCTGTTTCTGCCGGTGATGATGACCTTTGCGCCGCGCGCAGCCAGCGCCTCGGCAATGCCACGGCCGATGCCGGAATTGCCGCCAGTGATCAAAATAGTCGCTTTCGAAAAATCCATGACTTCCATCCTTGCTATCGTCTGACCAAGAGTTAGGGCACCCACTCTCTATTGGGAAGTAGGCACCTTTTGGTAAGTTATATTTTTCGAAAACGATGTGGTCTATTGCCGGGCCTGCGCGCGCATCCAGTCCTGTAACTTGTCGATCGCTTCGGATTTCCGATAGCGGGGGCGGACACAGTAGAAATCCGCGCGGGCGCGTAGCACGCCTGGGAAAACCTGCCGCAATCTGCCCGCCTCGATATCCATGGAGACGAAAGCACGCGTTGCCATGGCGATTCCCTGGCCGGCGATGGCCGCTTCGATGGCGTGCGATGTCTGCGAAAAGCTGATGTTGCGAAACAGCGCCGGCTCGCCGCCCCCGAGGAAAACGTCGATATATTCCGGCCAGAAGTTATGAAGGTCGTGGAGAAGCGTGTACTGCGCCAAGGCCTTGCCATCGCGCGGTTCGGCGCCAACGGGAACAAGACCCGGATTGCAAACCGGAACAATCTCCTGCTCGAACAGGAGTTCGGCCGAAAGCCCCGTTCCGAAAGGCGGGCTGCCGTAGCGGACCGCGAGATCGACGCCATCCGCCTGAAAGCTGGAGATGCGATCGGTCGCCAGAATATGCAGATCGAGCCCGGGATGGTTTGCCGTGAAATCCGTCAGGCGCGGGATCAGCCATTTCGATGCGAAGGTCGGCGTCGTGCTGACGGTCAGCTTGACAGGCTGCGGTTTCAGGTTTGCAGTCGCATTGGAAATCAGTTCGAAGGCCCGCCGGATGTCGGCGATGTAGCCACGGCCCTCGCCCGTCAACGCCAGCGATTTCGGCAGGCGCTCGAACAACGCAACGCCGAGTTCCGCCTCCAGCCCGCGCACATGTTGGGCGACGGCGCCTTGCGTCACGCCAAGCTCTTCGGCAGCCAGCCGGAAATTCAGATGACGCGCCGCGACCTCGAAGGCCCTGAGACCATTCAGCGGCGGAAGCTTGCCAAGCGCATTGCTCATCGTTGATATTTTCTACTGATAAATTCGAGGGTCGTGCGGCTGCCAAAGGGTATCCTATTGAAGGAAAGCGGGCAATCCATAGTACCGAGCACAAAATCTTTGTGTCATTCGCCTCGATAGCCGACGCGGTGCGATAGTTATTCTACTGCCAGAAAAAAGCATAACTGGTTCGCGCTCGCATGAGGCGTATGCTACGCCTTGAAACCAACGCGGCATGCAGTGCCCGGCATCGAAAGGATCATGATATGTCTGCAGATAAAGTTGCGATCATCACGGCGGGCGGCAGCGGCATGGGCGCCGAAGCGGCCCGACGTCTGGCGGCGGATGGCTTCAAGGTCGCCATCCTCTCCTCCTCCGGCAAGGGCGAAGCGCTCGCGAAGGAACTCGGCGGCCTCGGCGTGACCGGCTCCAACCAGTCGAACGACGACCTGAAGCGCCTTGTCGACGCGACGATGGATAAGTGGGGTCGTATCGACGCCCTGGTCAATAGCGCCGGTCATGGCCCGCGGGCGCAGATCGTCGAGATCACCGACGAGCAATGGCATACCGGCCTCGATGTCTACCTGATGAATGTCATCCGCCCCGTGCGGCTGGTGACGCCGATCATGCAGGCGCAGAAGTCTGGCGCCATCGTCAACATCTCCACGGCCTGGGTGTTCGAGCCGTCGTCGATGTTCCCGACATCGGCCGTTTTCCGCGCCGGTCTCGCCTCCTATACCAAGATCTATGCCGACACCTATGCCGGCGACGGCATCCGCATCAACAATGTGCTGCCGGGCTGGATCGACAGCCTGCCCTCGACCGAGGAGCGCCGCGACAGCGTTCCGATGAAGCGCTACGGCACGAGCGCCGAAGTGGCCGCGACCATTTCCTTCCTCGTCTCGGAAGGCGCCGGCTACATCACCGGCCAAAACCTCAAGGTCGATGGCGGCATCACACGCTCGGTGTAATCGGGTTGATGAAACACGGACGGTTGCCGGGCAAGCGCCGGGAACCGTCCAGGCATGCGAGGAATGGCAGGATGGCCGGATACTGGATCATAAGAGGCGGCGATATCAAGGATGCGGAAGCCTTGCGGATCTATGGCGACATGTTCGCCAGCATCGCCAAGCGCTACGATGTCGAGATCATCGCCGGTCGAAACAGGATCGAAACCGTCGAAGGCACTCATTATCCTCGGCAATTGATCGTGCGCTTCGACAGCTACGACGCGGCGAAGACCTGTTACGAGGACCCCGAATATCAGGCCTCGCTCGAATTTGCGGCCCGCGCCTATTCGCGAGAGGTTTCGATCATCGAGGGATCGCCGGTCGCAGGACACGAGGCCAGACGTTGAACCTCGCCGAGATCGACCGTTCGGCATGGGCCGAACTCGAAACCGCTGCCATTGACCCGCAATCGGGCTTCCGCTTCGTGAACCTGTGTTCGGTGGACGGTTCGGGCAGGCCGCAAGCACGGATGGTCGTGTTGCGGCGGGCAGATGCGGCGAAGCGCACACTTGAAATCCATACCGATATCCGAAGCCGAAAATGGCTGGAAATCGCTAAAAAATCCGCCGCTACGGTTCTCGGCTTTTCGGCGGTATCGCGGACACAGTTACGCCTGCAAGGGATAGCGCGCCTGCACGCGCCCGGCAGCCCCATCGCCGCCGAGGCCTGGGACAAGCTTTCGCCGTGGACGCGCAGCACCTATGCCGGCGGCCCACCGGGCGACGCGACCGATGGCGAAACGGCGGCTCCCGCAAACCCGGATGACGATGCCGACGGCAAACGATTCTTCGGCGTCGTGATTTTCACCGCGGAATCGCTGGATTGGTTCGAGCTGCGACGCGCCGACAACCGCCGGGCCGTTTTCGACTACGATCCGGCCGGCGCGTTGACGGGTGCGCGCTGGGTCAATCCCTGACAGCGCAAGCCCTTCCGGGTCAGGGGAGCCGCTTTTCCAGTTCGGCAACGATCTTCGCCGTCAGGCTCTTGTAATCGCCATCGAAATGGTGACCACCGGCGATGGCCAATACCTCCGCGCCATGCGGTGCCAGAGCGGGGCAGCCGCTGACTTCCTCGGCCGCGCCATACACGCAATGCAGCAGACGGGCGTCGATACGTTTTGCATCCTCCACCGGATCGCCCGCCTTTCCCGCGCCTTTGGCACCAAGCCAGCCCATGACGGAAATCTGGAAATCCGCTTCGCGAGACGGCGCCAGCAGCGAAATCATCCGTACCTGTCCGCGATGCCGCTCGCTCATGCGGTTGAAGGAGGACGGCAGAATGTTCGCCCCGAAGGAATAGCCGATCAACGCGACATTTTTCGTGCCGAACTGGCGCGTATAGTGATCGACGATCCGCTCCAGATCGCGCGCGGTGGATTCAGGCGTCTGTTCCGACCAGAAATAGCGCAAGGAGTCGATGCCAACAGAGGGCACGCCGTAGTCTTGTAGAAAACCGGCGATCTTCTTGTCGATATCGCGCCAGCCGCCATCGCCGGAGACGATAATCGCCAGCGTGTCGCGTTGCGGCTTGACCTCGGTGATCGCCAGCGGCAGGTCGTCGATCTGTTCCTGTGAGGGCGCAAGCCGGCTCGTCAAAGCGGCTTCGAGTCCGGCGAGACCGCTTGCAGGCGACGCCGCGATGGCGATCTCCGGATGATCCGCCTGGAGCTTTTGAACATGCGCACGCCCCATGTCGGGAGCCATGTCGCTGAAAAGAACGGACACGGCATTCGGCAAGGCGCCCGGCGTCAGGCCATAACGCATGCCGCCCTCGACCGGCTCCTTGCTGGCAGGTGTGCACAGTGGCTTCGCAAGCGCGATGCGATCCTGCGGATCGAGCGCCAGAGTTTCGCCGATTGTCGCCGCCGGCGTCTGCGCGGCGATGGCAAGCGCCATCGCGCCGCCGGCCCCGACGCCGGCGATGATCGGCGCGCGATAGGATTTGACGCCGAGTTCGCGCTGTATCTGCTTGCTGAGCGATTCGATTGCCGAGACCGTATAGCCGCACTTGCGTTGCTCCGCCTCGAGCCCGCCGAGATAGGCCGGCAGATCGATCCCGACAACGATTGCGCCCTCGCCCGACAGCCGGTTTGCAAGCTCATCTTCCGCGCCGCCCCAACCGGACGCATCGGAGATCAGGAAGAATTCCGCCCGCACATTGCCCTGAGGCAGCAGGATGCGGGGAGATGCAAGATTGCCGGTCGCAAAAGACCGCTCTTCCGCCAAGGCGGGCAGTGCAAGCAGCAGGGCAAGGCAGGCGAGCAGCGCGCGTTTCATCGGCCGACGATCCCTCTCCAGCCACCGGCAATCAGCACGGCGGCGGCGGCGGCGCTGACGAAGGGATTGGCCCGCCGGGGCACGACGAGATAACGCGGTGTCCATTGCGGCGCGAATTTCGATTTGAAGGATAGCAATCCCTCGAAATTGTAGAAACGATTGCCGTGTCGAAACACCAGGCCGCCAACACGATCCCAGACCGACGCATATTGCGTCTGTGAGAGGCCGGAAAGCGGCGCCATTCCGAGGTTGAGTTTTTGCACGCCGCGCGCCTGCAACGCCTCGATGATCCTGACCATCAGCAGATCCATGACGCCACGATGGACGCCCGGGATAAAGCGCATGAGATCGACGAAGGCGCTCGTGCCGGCATCGTCGAGCACGATATTGGCGAAGGCGACGATGCGGCCTTCGAAGCGAATGACAGCGACAGGGTGAGCCGCGACATAATCGGCGCTGAAGCGGCCCAGCGAAAACTGCTTTTCCCGCGTCCCGGTTTCCTTAAGCCAGATGTCGGAGACTTGAGCCAATTCCGGCATCGTCGACCGGATCGCCTGGCTTTCCACCATGGAAAATTCCAGCCCGTCGCGTTGGGCGCGATTGATGGCGCGGCGCAGGTTTGCCCAGTCCTTGCCCTTCATATCGAAACCCGCGACGTCGATATCGGCGCGTTCGCCGAGCTTGTAGCCACGCAAACCCAGGCTTTCCGCATAGCGCAGAAATGATTCCGACGCCTGATAGAACACCGGTGTCCGGCCTTCCTGCATTGCCTGTGCCATGAAATCCGTCGTCAGCTGGCTCCAGTATCGGCGATCGCCAACCGGATCGAACAGCGCAATCATTTGGCCGTTCTGACGGGCATACATGATGAAGGCCTGACGGTCGCTGGAGAACAGGACGCGCTTGTCGCCAAGCCCGACCAGGCGAGCCTCGGCTGCAGGATGCGCGCCGGCAACCGCAGCCGCATGATGCAGGTCGTCATGGCCGGGAAGATAGGAGCCGGACGCGCGCCGCCGTTTCCAGCCCGCGCGCGGCGACGGCAGGACAAGGCCACGGGCCGTAAACAGGCTCACCGCCATGGCATAACCGCTGGCCTCGAAGGCGGCTGCATATTCCATGGTCGCAAGCGCGCCTGTCGCCAGCGCCAGCCGCAGCAGTGCAGACGGTCGCGAACCGTTTCCGGCGGGCAAGGATGGGATCAGAATTTCGTTGGTATTGGCAGCGGGAAGCGTCGATGCTTCGTTGGATAACTCACGCTGAAGAGTGGTCGGCATATCCTGTCTTTCTGCCTCGATCTGGGGGCAGAAGCGCAAGTAGAGGATCGAGCCTGTTCGAGGCTGACCATGCACGTTGCAGTGCAGCAGACTTCGCATGCTTCGCGCACAAAAAGAAAACAAAAATCTTTATTTATCAATTATTTGCAGGATTCCTTGGCGCCAAAGCCCGTTATGGACTTCGGGGCTTACGGTCAAAGGATCGGAACCTTGCAGTTGAGGACCCAATCTGTCCGGGACGGTCGAAATCGCGATGGCCTATGCCCTGCTTCTCCAGAATCGCGATGCGATCAGACACACGGCTTTCGTGCCCGGTTTTGACGATGCACAACTGACCGTCCGTCCCTGCTTCAGCGCATATCGACCACGGTCGAGATGCGCTGCACGTTATCGCCGATATGGATGGCCTATTCGCCGCCGATGAGCTCCTTGACGCGCCGGCCGAGGATTTCCGCACTGAACGGTTTGGTCACCACCTGCATGCCGCGCTCGAGGTGACCGTGGTTCAGCACCGCGTTCTCGGCATATCCTGTGACGAAGAGCACGTTGAGGTCGGGTCGCTGTTGTCGAACCATGTCGGCGAGTTGGCGGCCGTTCATGCCGTTCGGCAACCCCACATCGGTGACGAGCAGATCGATATCCGGCCGCGCCGCAATCATGATCAGGGCGGATTGCCCATCTTGCGCTTCCAGGACGTCATAGCCGAACTGTTCGAGGATCTCCACGGCGACCATTCTGACAAGCGGTTCGTCATCGACGACGAGAATGGTGTTGTTGGACTGCGCGGAAGGAGGCAACTCGACGTCGCTCGGCATCTTGTCAACATGTTCATCCCCCGAATGACGCGGCAAATAGATACAGACCATGGTTCCCTTGTCGACTTCGGAATAGATGCGCACCGCACCGCCCGATTGCCCGGCAAAACCATAGACCATGGAAAGGCCAAGCCCGGTGCCCTGGCCGATGGGCTTCGTGGTGAAGAAGGGATCGAATGCGCGCGCCATGACATCTGGCGACATGCCGGCGCCCGTATCGCTGACGCAAAGCGAAACATACTGGCCGGGCGATACGCCGCGCTGCGCCGCCGTACGCTCGTCTAGCCAGCGATTGCCCGTCTCGATCGTCAGTTGACCTCCATCCGGCATGGCGTCCCGGGCGTTGATGCAGAGATTGAGAAGCGCGTTTTCGAGCTGCCCGACATCGACGAAGGCAGTCCATAACCCACCCGCGGCCACCGTTTCCACCGCCACGCCCGGCCCGACGCTGCGGCTGATCAGATCCTGCATGCCTGCAACGATGCGATTGATGTTGGACGGCTTCGGATCGAGCGTCTGGCGGCGGGAAAAGGCCAGAAGCCGCTGCGTTAAAGCTGCCGCGCGCTTCACCGCGCCCTGTGCGCCGTTTAGATAGCGGTCGAGGTCACCGATCCGTCCTTGCGCAAGATGGGTCCTCATCAGATCGAGACTGCCGCCGATGCCGGCAAGGATATTGTTGAAATCATGGGCAAGGCCGCCGGTCAGTTGGCCGACGGCCTCCATTTTCTGCGCCTGACGCAGCGCCGCCTCCGTGTGCATCAGCGCGGCCGTGCGCTCTTCGACACGCTGTTCGAGCGTGTTGTTGAGAGCACGCAGTGCAACCAAAGCACGGTCGCGCTCGGCCTCTACGGCGCGCCGCGCTTCGATATCCATGAGGACGCCGGAAAATTTTACCGGCGTTCCATCCTTGCCCATTTCCACGCGGCCATTTGCTTCCAGCCAGTAATATTGCCCATCCGCCCGCCGCGTCCGATACTGGTGGGCATAAGCACCGCCCTTGACCAAGGCTTCGTTGATGGCTGCGGTCAGCTTTTCTCTATCGTCAGGGTGGACGGTTTCGACGACGTCGGACAGGCTCAAGTTAGAGCGTTCCTTTGCCGGATCGAGGCCGAAAGCACCGACAAAACCTTCATCGACCGAGACGCGGTCATTCAGAATATCCCAGAACCAGGTGCCGATGATGGCGCCGGCCGCCATGGCAAGCTGCAGACGCTGGACATTGTCGCGCGCGCGGCCTTCGCTCTCGAGAAGCGCCGCTTCGGCCTTCTTGCGCGCCGTGACGTCGCGGAAGAGAACGGCGACCTGGTGCAATTCCGCCGGCATCACGCGGGTTGCCGACACTTCGATGATGCGCCCGACCGCCTTGAACTCCTGCTCGAAACGCACCGGCACGCCGGTTTGCAACACGCCGCCGTAAATATCCAGCCAGACATCGGCATTGACCGGCTCGATTTCGCGCAACCTCTTGCCGACAATATCGGAAATACCGGTGTGGCGTTCGTATCCCGAATTGGCTTCGATATGGACATAATCGCTGAGCGGCCCTTCCGGACCGTCGATGAAGGTGATGATGCAGAAACCGTCGTCTATCGCTTCGAACAGGGCGCGATGGCGCGCCTCGACGTGACGCAAAGCATCAACGCCGGACTGAACTTCTCCCTCGGGCATCATTGCACGCAGGCGGGTGAGTTCTTTTTCAAGCTGTTCACGAGACAGGGATTTCATGTCCATAGCAATATTCGACCTTACCGAGACGCCCGGCATAACATAGGGGCCAAGCCGGCATTGCCAACAGACCCGATGACGCGTGCTGGTACATTTTGGAAAATATGTGCGCCAAGGATATAAATGGCTTTTGTCCGCCATCAGATCGAACACTTTTCCGGTTGCTGCGGACGGTCGGCTCCCGGCGCTGTCGGAAAAATGGTTCAAGGTCGATCTCAGCCTGAAAACCGGACGAATTAGACTGTCGAAACGATAGACGACAGCGAATGAACCCCGCCGCTGGCGGGGTTTTCTGCGTTTTGCGCGTGGCGCGGGGCTTGATACTGTGAGAAAAACCAATCTATAGATAGGGCAATCGCCACGGACCCGGTGAAATTCCGGGTGGCTCTTCTGGCCGCCGATCCGCCAGACAACGCGTAGGAAGGCCAAAGAAGCGCCTTCGCTACACTTCGTCAGATTTTTCATCACTATGCAGATTTCATCCTTTCGTCGGGATTGGGGTGCCAATCCCATGCGCGAAATGCTTGCCGGTGCGGTTGCGACCTTCGCACTCATTCCGGAGGTCATCGCGTTTTCGTTCGCGGCCGGGGTCGATCCTCAGGTCGGGCTTTATTCCTCCTTCGTCATCGGCATCGTCATTGCGTTCACCGGCGGCCGGCCGGCAATGATTTCGGCCGCCGCCGGTTCGGTGGCGCTTGTCGCCGCCCCGCTGGTTCATTCCCATGGACTTGCCTATCTTCTTGCCGCAGGCATCCTTTCCGGCCTTATCCAGATCGTCTTCGGCGTCTTGCGGCTCAGCGTTCTCATGCGTTTCGTGTCGAAGTCCGTGCGCACCGGCTTCGTCAATGCGCTGGCGATCCTGATCTTCGCCGCGCAGATGCCGCATGTCATCCATGGAAACTGGGCTTCCTATGCCGTGCTCGCCGCCGGTCTTGCGATCATCTATCTCGCGCCGAAGCTGACGACAGCGATCCCCTCGCCGCTGATCTGCATCCTCGTGCTCACGATCGCCTGCGTCGCTCTCGATCTGCCGGTCATGACCGTTGCCGATCTTGGCAAGCTACCGGATTCCCTGCCCGCCTTTGCATGGCCGCAAGTGCCGCTGGCCCTGGAAACGCTCGGCATCATCGCCGGTCCGGCGCTTGCTTTCGCCATGGTCGGCCTGCTCGAATCGATGATGACGGCAAGCGTCGTCGATGATCAGACGGGAACGCCAAGCTCGAAGGATCGCGAATGCGCCGGTCTCGGCATCGCCAATGTCGCGGCCAGCCTTTTTGGCGGGATTGCCGGTTGCGGCATGATCGGCCAGACGGTGAGCAATGTGAAATATGGCGGGCGCGGGCGCCTGTCGACGCTGTTTGCCGGCTTGTTGTTGCTGATCCTGATGGTCGTGCTCAAGCCCTGGGTGTCGCAGGTGCCGGTCGCCGCCCTGGTTGCGATCATGGTCATGGTGTCGATCGATACGTTCGACTGGTCGTCGGTGCGCGCGCTGAGCGTCCACCCGCGTATGTCGAGCATCGTCATGCTGATCACCGTTCTGGTAACGGTATCGACCTCTAACCTCGCACTTGGCGTCGCCGTCGGCGTGTTGCTCAGCGGCGTGTTCTTCGCTGCCAAGGTCGCGCGCCTGCTCACCATCGAGCACAGGATCGACGAGGTGAAACAGCATGTGATCTACACCGTCTCCGGTCAGATCTTCTTCGCCTCGGCGGATATGTTCGTCGACAAGTTCGATATGCTCGAAGCCGAAGACAAGTCTGTCACAATCGATGTCTCGCAAGCGCATTTCTGGGACATTACCGCCGTCGCCGCCCTCGAAAAGGTGGTTCAGCGGTTCCGGATGCACGGTTCGAACGTCGATGTCATCGGCCTCAACGAGGCAAGCTCATCCTTTATCGACCGGGTCAATCCCGCGCCTGCGCGCTAGATATCACGCGGCCGGCTGACGAAGAGCCGCGCAAAGCCGTGTTCGGCTTTGCGCGGCGTGATGTGCGTGACCGCGAGAGATCGCGGAGCCGAAATCAGGGCTTCGGGATGACCGTTGCGAGCTTGCGGAAGGGCGAGAGGATTTCCAGGCGGCTCGGGACGCCCTTGGCGATGCTGATGATCGCGCCGGGGCCGATCTTGACCGGCTCGGCATCGGCTTGCGAATACATCGCCTCGCCTTCGACGACGACGAAGGTTTCTTCGAGATCGCGGCCCGGATAGTTGTAGATGCCGGGCTCGGCTTTCCAGACGGCGACGATGGTGCCGTTCTCGATCGTATCCTGCCAGATCTGGCGGCGATAGGAACCGCTGTCACGTCCCTGGGCCGGCATGGCGGGCGTCAGGTCGATATCGTCGGAAATATTGTAGATCGGCATGGTCATGGCAGTCTCCTTGGTTTTCAGGATCGGTCGTCCGCATCTGTCGGCAGGACCGGTTGAGGGAAGAGGTCAGGCGTGGGGCGGCAGCGGCGCGCCAGCCAGTCTGGTTGCGAGATTGTCGCGCAATCGGTAGTAGCGCAGCGTCAGCGCCGGCCCGAAACTCATGTAGAAAGGCGCAGCCTTCAGCGGTTCGAGCTTCAGCGCCAATTCGTTTTCGGGCTTTCCGAGCGCCCATTCCGACAGGATGGAACCGAGCATCGAGCCGGTCGGCACGCCACGACCGGAAAGCCCGGTCAAGGCGACGACGCCGGGCGCAAGGTCATAGAAGCGCGGCACGGTGCGATACTGCATGTCGAGTTCGCCGAACCAGAAATAGTCCCAGCGGATATCCTCGCGGATCTGCGGATGCAGCCATTTCAGCCGTTCGCTCATCACCTGACGGGTATAGGCCATGTCGCGGCCGCGCCGGCCCATGGGAAACATCGAGGCGACGATCCGGCCCTCGGCATTGTATTTGTAGACATAGATGTCGCCGCGGCCATCATGGATCGTCGTGTTCCGGGGAAGCACGCTCCGGCGCGTCTCTTCGGAAAGCACTTGCGTGGCGGCGACGAACACCCGCTGGATCTTGAAGGTCTGGTCGAGCTTCGGCCAGCCGCCGACGGTATAGGCCCCGGTGGTGAAGATGACCTTGTCCGCGACGACCTCGCCACGCTCTGTCTTGACCTTCCATCCGCCGGTCGTTTCCCGGTCGCAGGCGATCGCGGCAGAGCCGGTATAGATCTCTCCGCCTTCCTGGATTACCGCGCGGGCGAGACCGCGGGCATAACCGAGCGGGTTGAGGTGGCCAGCCTCTTCATGCAACCATCCGCCATGAAACCTCTGGCTTCCGGTGATAGCCGCGACCTCCTCACGGTCGAGCAACCGCGTTTTCGCGCCAACGGCATTATAGGTCTCGACCTTGTGCTTGATCTGATCGATGACGCCCTTGTGCGGAGCGCCCATGACATAGCCGTTCTGCACCCATTCGCAGTCGATCTGGTAATCGCGGATCATCCGTGAAACCCGGTCATTGGCCCGGGTCTGCCGTTCGATCAGGCGTTCGGCCCAGGGCTCGCCGAGCATGCCGCGCAGTTCCGGCAGGCTGTAATGGGTAAATGTCGGGGTGCAATGGCCGGCATTGCGGCCCGAGCCGCCGAAGCCGGCTTCCTCGCGTTCCAGCAGCACCACTTTTGCCCCGGCCTTGACCAGTTCGAGCGCCGTCGTCAGGCCGGCATAGCCGGCGCCGACGATACAGACATCTGCCTGGACCCGATCCGTCAGCGTCTCGGTGTTCGGCGCAGCCGTTGCGGTGGCATGCCACAGCGTGACATCGAAGGGTGAGAACGAAACCATGCCGCTGCGCCCTCAGTGCAGATCGCTGCGGGCATCGAGCGCATCGCGCAACCCGTCGCCGATGAAATTGAAGCTGGTCACCGCAAGCGTGATGGCAACGCCCGGTACGATGGCAAGCCAGGGAGCCTTGTCGAGATATTGCTGGGCGCCGTTCAGCATATTGCCCCAGCTCGGCAGCGGCGGCTGGATGCCGTAACCGAGGAAGCTGATATAGGCTTCGAGCAGGATGGCGCGCGCCACCGTCAGGGTTGCCGCCACGATGATCGGGCCGACGGCATTCGGCAGCAGCTCGCGGAACATGATCCATGCATTGGGAAGGCCGAGCATGCGCGCGGCCAGCACGAAGTCCCGCTCGCGCAAGGAACGGACTTCCGCCTCGACCAGACGGGCGATCTCCATCCAGCTGGTGACCGCGATGATCACCGTGATCATGAACGGGCTCGGCTTGACGAAGGCAGCCAGCGCTAGCAACAGGAAGATGCTCGGGAAGGACAGGAAGGCGTCGACGAAACGCATCAGCACCGCCCCGATGCGACCGCCATAATAGCCGGCGACGACACCGATCACCGTGCCCATCACCGTCGACAGGACCATGGCGAAGAACCCGACCAGCAGCGAGATGCGGCCGGCATTGAAGAGGCGCGCGGCGATATCGCGGCCGAGCGGATCGGTTCCGAAAATGTGGTAGCCGGTCAGTGGCGGCGCGAAACGGGCCCGCAGGTCGATATAAAGCTCGTCATAGGGCAGCAGATGCGGCCCGGCGACGCAGGCGAAAATCATGATGCTGATCATGATCAGGCCGAGCACCGCCAGCTTGTGGCGGGCGAAACGGCGCAGCGTCCGGTTCTGCCACCAGCGGGGGCGAGACGCCATGGCTGAGGGATGAAGTGTTGCGGCGGACATGATCTGTCTCCTTCGATTGATGGCGGCGTTGCGACGACCGGGCCTTATCCGAGGCGGATACGGGGATCGACGAGCGCGACCAGGAGGTCAGCGAGCAAGCTGCCTAGCAGCACGAGAATGGCGGAAAACATCAGAAGGCCCATCACGACCGGATAGTCGTGATATCCGAGACTATCCAGGAAGAGACGCCCCATGCCCGGCCAGGTGAAGACGGTTTCAGTGACCAGCGCGCCACCGAGAATGGTCGGCAACTGCAGACCGGCAAGGGTGATCATCGGCAGCAGCGCATTGCCGACGACATGTTTCATCAGCACGCGGCGTGGGCTCAGACCCTTGGCGCGGGCGGTGCGAACGAAATCCTGGTTGATGACATCGAGCGTCGCGGTGCGCATGTAGCGGCTCCAGACGGCGATGTTGACGAGAGCGAGCACGAGGCTCGGCATGATCAGGTGGATCGCATAGTCATAGAGCGACTGGTCGCCGATCGTGTACATGTTGCCGGCCGGCAGCCATTTGAGCTTGAGCGCGAAGACATAGATGGCGACGAGGCCGAACCAGAAGGTCGGGATGGACAGCGCCACCATGGCGCCCACGGTCGCGGTATAATCGAAGAGCGTATAACGCTTGGTCGCGCCCTTGATGCCGATCCAGGTGCCGATCAGGATCGAGACGATCATCGACGAGACCATCAGCAACAGCGTTGCGAACAGGTGTCCGGAGATGATGTCGAGCACGGGCCGCTGGTCGCGATAGGACTTGCCCCAATCGCCCTGCAACAGACGCCAGGCCCATTCCAGATACTGGATCGGCAGGGGACGATCGAGGCCCATCTGATGGGCGATACGGTCCAGCGCCTCGCGCGTCATGCCGGGCGTCAGGGCAAACTGCGACAAGGGGCCGCCGGGCGCGAGATTGAGGATCGCAAAACCGATGATCGAGACAAGCAGCAGAAGCACGAGGCTCTGCCAGATCCGATTGAGAAGATAGGGCAGCATGGTCAAACTCCAGGTCGCGTCGAACGCACGGTGTTGTCGTGCGTGAGCGAAAAGCCGTTGCGGCGCCGGCCGCTTCAGGGCCGGCGCTGCCGGAAACCGGACGCGCGCAATCGCGCGCGCCAAACCTTTCCGCCGGTCATCGACGGACGGAAAGGCTTCCGCCGACGGTTAGGTCAGGCGCCAGGTCGCAACGTTCCAGGTGTCGATGCGGTTGTTGATGTTGTATTCGATGTTTTCGATACCCTGCTTGTGGCCGCGCACGGTCGCGTATTGGAAAAGCGGCAGAAGCGGCAGTTCCTTGCGCATGATTTCCTGGATCTGCAGGTAGACCTTCTTGCGTTCGTCCGGAACGAAGAGGCTGCCGCCCTTCGCCAGGAGATCGTCGACATCCTTGTTGGCGAACTGCCAGGTGTTCTGGCCGGAGCCGCCCTTTGCCGGGCTGGACGTCGAACGGAAGAAGTCGGACGTATCGGGATCGGGACCGGTGAGGAAGTCGAGGCCGACGATGACGGTGTCGAATTGCGACAGCATCCAGTAGTCGCCCCACATCACAGCCGGCGGAAGGTTCGAGATGGTCATCTCGACGCCGATATCCTTGAAGGATTGCTGCATATATTGCTGGACCTGCTCGCGGATATGGTTGCCGGCGGTCGTCGAGCAGGTGAAGGCGAGCTTTACGCCGTCCTTGGCGCGAATGCCGTCGCTGCCGGCGACCCAGCCGGCGTCGTCGAGCATCTTGGCTGCTTTTTCGATCGAGTATTCATGCTTGGGAAGATCGGGATTGTAGTAGAAGGACTGCTGCGGCACATAGCTTTCGGTCGGCGCCGGCAGGCCGTAATAAAGTGCGTCGATGATCGATTGCTTGTCGATGGCATGATAGAGCGCCTCACGGACGGCCGGGTCCTTGAACTGCGGCCGCTCCATGTTGAACGAGAAGGACTCGACCGTCGAGCCCGGAACGACGTTGACCACCTTGCCTTCAAGACCCTTCGCCTCGTCGTAGTGATCAGGCGTGATCCACTGCAGGCCGACAACATCGATGTCACCCGTCTTGAACTGGGTGTACATGACGTTCATGTCCGGCACGTATTTGTAGATCAGGCGCTCGACATACGGACCATCGGCGAAATAGTCGGTATTGGCTTCGAGCAGGATATAGTCGCCGGCAACGCGTTCCTTCCACTTGAAGGCGCCGGTGCCGACCGGTGCATTGTTGTAGGCTGCCGTATTGCGGTCGGCTTCGGCGCCGAGAAGGTGCTTCGGCGTGATGAAGGTCGAGGCGAGGATCGACGGATAGGGCGCAAACGCCTTTTCCATCTTCCAGGTGATTTCGGTCGGCGACACCACCGTCAGGTCGCGCACGAATTCATGGCCAGTCTTACGCCACGAGCGGAAATTCGGATCGACCAGCAGCTCGATGGTGAACTTGACGTCTTCAGCCGTGAACGGCTTGCCGTCATGCCACTTCACGTCGTCGCGCAGCTTCACCTTCCAGGTAAGACCATCGGCGGAAATACCGCCGTTTTCCACGGTCGGCACTTCGGCGGCGAGCGCCGCGACGAAGGCGCCTTTCTCATCGACGTAGAAAAGCGGGTCGAAAATGCTGAAATGGATGCCTTCATCGACTTCGATATGCGGCATATGCGGGTTGAAGACGGTCGGCTCCTGCGAGAAGCCGACGGTCAGCTGGCCCTTGGGCGCCTTGGCTTCTTTGGCCATGGCGCTGGCAAAGCCCGGAAGGCCGGAAAATACGACGCCGGAAGCGCCGAGCGCCATCAGGCCGAGCGCCTGGCGGCGGGTGGTGTTCATGAACGGCTTGTTCTGGTCGGACATTTTTAGTTCCCCTTGATCCGATGGTTGAACATGACGGTTTTTTTCACTGTGTCTCCGCCTCTGCGGGCGGTTGCATCTTCGTCGGCAGTCGCCTGCCGCGCGTCTGGTCGGAGCATGCGGCGCGCGGCCGCATGCTCCGTCATTCAAAAGCCGCTCACCAGTTCGATCTTCGAACCATCGCTGAAACGGCTGAAGCGGAAGTCGCGTTTATCGACGATCGGCGTGCGGCCGGTGACGATATCGGCCATCAGCTTGCCGGCCGCCGGGCCGATCCCGAAACCATGACCGGAAAAGCCCGTCGCGACATGGAAACCCGGAATGGCGTCGATGGCATCGATGACCGGAACGGCATCCGGGGTGACGTCGATCATGCCGCCCCAACGCTGCGCGATCTCAGCCTTCTGGAAGACCGGAAACACCTGCGCCAATCGCTTGAGCGCATCGTCCGCCATCGCCTTCGAAGGGATCGGATCGAGCACGCGATTATATTCGAAGGGAGAGGGCTCATCGAGCGCCCAACGGCGCGGAATGCGGGCCTCGTCGAAAAACCGCCCGCCGAGCCGCAAACGCAGCGACCGCCATTCATAGGACAGCGCCGGCATGAACTTCATCGCATAACGGAAGGTCGCCGGCACGATATCGACGATGTTCTGAAAACCGTCGGCAATCGTATAACCGCCGTCCTGGCGCTTTCGCAGCGCAAAGCCGCTCGCCCAGATGGCCTCCTCCGGCCCGCCTTCCAGCGGCTTGGTGCGGAGAACGGAGTTCAGCACCTTCAGCTGCGGCAGATCGATACCGCTATTGCCGAGGAAAAGGCTGGACCACGCGCCGCCGGCCAGCACGACGGACTTGCAGGCGATCTCGCCGCGCTCGGTCACCACGCCGGACACCCGACCGCCCGACAATTGCAGACCGCGAACCGCGCATTCGGTGAGGATATGGGCGCCGCGATCCCGCGCCGCTTCGGCAATGGCGGGCGCCGCCTTCTGCGGTTCAGCCCGGCAATCGCCGGCCGTATAGAGAGCGCCGGCGATCTTCATCGTGTTGCCGGGATATTTCGCCTGGAATTCCGCAGCGCTCAGCATACGGGATTCGATCTGGTAACCTTCCAGATTGCGGTTCCAGCGCTCGTGCTCGTCGAACTGCTTTTCGTCGGCGCAGGTGAACACGATGCCGGAACGCTTGAAGCCGGTTTCGCGGCCGGTACGGCGATTGAGATCGGCCCATATACGAAGAGCCTCCGCCATCAGCGGCACTTCACGCGGGTCGCGCCGCGAGATGCGCACCCAGCCCCAATTGCGGCTGGATTGCTCGTGGCCGATGCCACCCTTTTCACACAGCGCGACGCGCAAGCCACTTTCGACGAGTTCGAGGGCGGTCGATGTTCCGATGATCCCGCCACCGATGACGACGACGTCTACCTCCTTGGGCAGTTCGGCATCGCCATGGACGGGAACGACATAAGGACCGGGCATTTCAGAAAAACTCCTCGAGCTGGCAATTGATGGCGAATTCGGCCACCGAGGCCTCGTTTGGAAGGGAAAGCAGCATGGCGATGATGCGGGCGAGATCGTCGGGCTGCGTCAACTGATCCGCCGGCCGGTCGGAAATCGCAGCCGCCATGTCGGTGGCGACGAAACCCGGGCAGATGGCGGTGGCGCGCACGCCCTTGTCGAAGCCTGCCTGGCGAATGGCATGGGACAGCGCGACGGCGGCGAATTTGGACAGCGAATAGCTGCCGGACAAAGCCGACTTCACCCGCTTGCCGGACAGCGACGCAAGGATGATGACGCGACCGCAGCCGCTTTCGCACAGCGCATCCCAGGCAGCCTTCGCCAGCCGGCGCGGTGCCTTGACGTTGACCGCCAGCATGGCGTCGATGTCGTCGTCATCGGCCTCGATCACCGTCTTGGGGATCATGATGCCGGCATTGGCGACGATTGCATCGATGCGGCCAAAGTGCTGAAATGCCGAATCGACCCAGCGCTTTTCAGCCGTCACATCGTTTGCGTCATAGTCCGCCAGATGCACATCGCCTTCATGGCCGAGGGCCCATTGCGGCATCGCGGGCGTGCGCATGCCGAGCGAAACCGCCCAGCCCTGCCGGAAAAGCTCTGCAGCAACATGGTCGCCAATGCCGCGGCTTGCGCCGGAAATAAGGGCGACGCGTTTCGTTCGATCGTTCATGCCAACCCCACAATATGACGATAGGCGCGACGCAGGATATCGATCACCTGCTTCTGCTCGTGCTCCGGAATGAAGCTGAAGAATTCACTCGACTGCTTCGGAACAAGTTCGCGGATCTTCGCGGCGAGCGCTGCACCCGCCTCGGTGATGTAAAGCTCCTGTGCGCGGCTGTCTTCCTGGGAAACCTCGCGACAGATCAGATCATGCGACACCATCTGGTCGATCAGCCGGCCCATGGCCGACCGATCCCGCATCAAAAGATGAGCGATGACCGAAGGGCGAATGCCCGGATAATCGTCGACCAGCAGCAATGTCGTGATCTTTCCCGTTCCCTTCGCAACATCCAGTCCCTCGAGGCGATCGTCTAGATCGCGGGATACGGCGAGATTGAGCGTACGGATGTAAAAGCTCAGCGTGTCCTCAAGCACGTCGAGTTTGATGTCAGTCGGCGAAATCGGCTTTACAGGCGGTCTGGACATAAGGTTTCCGTGCGAATGGGCAAAAGGTTTCCTGAGCGGGAACACCTCATCAGTGCGCCGCGTCTTCAATCTTCCGGCCATGTCGTATTGCAAATTCGTGACACCATGAAAGAATAACTAGTGGACAAATGCAACTAATTTTTCACGTGTAAACGAATTATTTTCCGTTTCAAATCCGATATTTAGGCGAAATGAGGAAGGGCTGCCGGCTTGCGCGGAAGCCGCCAGCTATCACGGTTTACATTGGCCGGACCTCAGTCCGTTGACCGGGAAGACGAGGCTCGCCGGCGAGATCGATTACGTTCCGACGGCCTTGGCCGCGGGCTCCCAATCCGCACCGGGGATCGCCGAGACCAGCTTCTTCGTATAGTCGTGCGACGGCGCGCGGAAGATTTTCGTCGGCGGCCCCTGCTCGACCACCGTGCCCTTGTGCATGACCAGCACGTCGTCGCAAATCTGGCTTGCGACCCTCAGATCATGGGTGATGAAGATCATCGCGACCTTCATTTCCTTCTGCACGCGGGCCAGCAGCTCCAGGATCTGCGCCTGGATCGACACGTCGAGCGCCGACACGGCTTCGTCAGCGACCAGAATCACCGGATCAAACATCAGCGCCCGGGCGATGCCGATGCGCTGGCGTTGACCGCCGGAAAATTCATGCGCGAAACGGTCATAGGCCATTTCGTCGAGGCCGACGAGTTTCAGAAGGCCCAACGCCTTGGTGCGCGCCTCGTGGACGGCCATTCCATGGGCGATGGGGCCGACCGTGAGGATCTTGCCGATCGTATGGCGCGGATTGAGCGAGGCGTAGGGATCCTGGAAGATCATCTGGATATAGGGACGAAGAGGCCGGAACTCCTCTTCTTTCATGCCCGCGATGTCGCGGCCATCGAAACGGATCGCACCGCCATCGGGTTCCAGCAGCTTGAGCAGCACGCGCCCGAGAGAGGATTTTCCGGAGCCGCTTTCGCCGACGACGCCAAGCGTCTGGCCCTTGCGCAACGTGAAACTGACGCCATTGACGGCCTTGACGACGCGCGCCTTGCGGAAGAACGAGCCGGAACTGCGATATTCCTTTTCGAGGTTTTCGACCTCGAGCACGACAGGCGCTTCCTCGCCGACAGCTTGTGCATTGCTGCGCATGCGCGGCACCGCGGCCACCAGCCGTTGCGTATAGGGATGAGCCGGATTGACCAGAACCTGATCCGCCCGTCCCTGCTCCACCAGAAAGCCCTTCTCCATGACCACCACGCGATCGGCGATTTCGGCAACGACGCCGAAGTCGTGGGTGATGAACATGACGCTCATGTTTTTCCGCTTCTGGATCTTGCGGATGAGATCGAGGATCTGCGCCTGGGTCGTGACGTCGAGCGCCGTGGTCGGCTCGTCGGCGATCAGCACATCCGGATCGAGCGCCAGGGCCATGGCGATCATCACGCGCTGACGCTGGCCGCCGGAGAGACGGAACGGATATTGAAGGCGCATCAGCGGCGGATCGGGAAGGCCGACCTCTTCGAGCAGTTCCAGTACCTTGGCCTTGCGGCTTTCCGGCGTTCCCCGGCCATGGGCCTCGAGCACCTCGACGATCTGGTCGCCGACGGTCATCAGCGGGTTGAGCGCCGAGAGCGGATCCTGGAAAATGATCGACACGGCCTGACCACGCAGCGGCCGGATCTTTTCCTCCTTGGCGGCGAGGATATCCATTCCCTTGAAATGGATTTCGCCGGAGCTGACAGTAATCACGGGCGACAGCAGACCCATGATCGTATTGGCGGTGACCGATTTTCCCGAACCGGATTCGCCGATAATGCACAGAATCTCGCCCGCATGCAGGTCGAACGAGATGTCCTTGACGGCATGCTTGCGTTCCATTCCGGCGGGCAAATCCACCGTCAGATTGCGAACGGACAGCACCACGTCGGACGACGTCGTTGGTTGCGACATAAGTTCCCCTTGTTTTTGTTAACTTTGTTCGCGTTTGCCGGCATGTATTCATGTCCGACGACAAAATAGTGGAACATGTCCACTATTTTGTCCAGCCCCCTCAAACGAGAATGCACACGCCTGGACCGGCTGCGACGAGCGCAGCCTGCGGGAATGCAGGTGTCTTGATGAGTCGAAAAAAAGGCTGAGACGCCCTTAAGCCAAGGCGGAACGCAGATCGTGCAAGAGATCGCGAATGTCACTCAAATCCAGTTCGGCTTCCACATGCTCCAGATGGTGCGTCATCAGATGTGCGACCTTGGCGCTATCCTTTAGCGCAATGGCTTCGACGATATCGGCATGCTCGTCCGGCCCGCAATTGGCATGGGTGGTGTTGCGATAGACGGCAGTGATCAGCGAGCTGCGCGCGATCAGGTCGCGCATCGTCGTGAACAGGAAATCCGAGCCGATCAGCTCGGCCAGAAGAAGGTGAAACCCGCCCGACAGCTTGATGATCTCGGTGGTCGCGCTCTGGGCATTCGCCTCGCGCTCCCGCGCGACATGATCGCGCAGCCGCTTGATATCGGATTTGGTGACAGTGGTGCAAAGCCGCTCGACGACACGTCGCTCGACCGTGCGGCGAACATAGAAGACGTCGCGGGCTTCCTCTACCGATGGTTTGCAGACAAAGGCGCCGCGATTGGGAATGATGGTCACCAGTCCGTCGCGTTCCAGTTCCGTCAAGGCGCGGCGCACGCGGGCGCGGCTGACCTGAAAGATCGCGGCGATCTGCTCTTCCTTGAGTTGCACGCCCGGCCGCAACCGCCGTTCAGCGATGGACAGCCAGACTTTCTCGACAATCTGCTCGACAGAAGCTGCTGCTTGTTCGCTCATCCGTTCTTCTCCTTGCCCGCCCAGACAAGCTTCAATACCGGGCAAAAGTCAACGCGGAGGCATGGCTGGCGAGGCTAATTGTCGACAATATATTTGCCGATTGTTCGGCGCATCTGGCAAGGATGGCCGGCGGCCCGTCAACTCCGCTCGATATCTCGCCGCAAGACGATTGAGGTCGTCAAATCCTCGACATTGTCGAGAGTGGCGACGTCGTTTCGGAGCTCGTTGAGCGCATTGATGGAGGCCACCTCGACTTCCACGACCAGATCGAGATGGCCGCTGACCGACGACACTTTCCGAACCGCCGGGAAGCCGGCGAGACGATCGAGAACGCCGAGCGCCGGCGTGCGCTTCAGGGTGACGAGCAGAAAGGCCTGAATCTGGCCATCGTCGAGCGTACCGATATCGGCGCGATAACCTCGGATAATACCGGCTTTCTCCAGCCGGGTGACGCGCTCGGTCGTTGCGCTGCGTGACAGGCCGATCCGGCCCGCCAGCGTCTTCATGGGAACCCGCGCCTCCTGGCTGAGGATGCCGAGAATGGTGCGGTCGATCGCATCGATGTCCTGCATGATCCCTCCTCGCTTCAGCCGACAATATGACGGTTAGTCCAAACACAGTGCCGGCACAACCGCCATGATGCCGGGTGCGGCAGAGCGCCGTCCATGCAACTCTGCTCGCAACGCGAGGGAAGATTCATGAACGATATGTTGAAGACGACACCGGATTTCTCCATCGAGGCCGCGGCAACGTTGCTTTCCAAGCATTACGGGCTTTCCGGTGCGCTTTCGCCGCTCGACAGCGAACGCGACCAGAATTTCAAGGTCGTGACGACCGTGGGCACCTTTATCCTCAAGATCGTCAATGCGGCCGAGCCACAGGTCGAGAGCGATTTCCAAACGGCGCTGCTCGCGCATCTCGGCACCCATGCCGGCGATTTGCCGGTGCCGCATATCCGCCCGACGCTTTCGGGCGAAAGCCTTGCCCGCGTGACCGGACCTCATGGGCTCGATCATCGCATCCGGCTGGTCAGCTGGCTCGAGGGCCGGCCGCTGGCCGAGACGGCGCGCAGCGATGCGGCGCTGAACTCCCTCGGCCATATGCTCGGCCGTTTCGATGCCGCGCTGAAGGGTTTCATGCATCCGGGTGCGCTGCGCGATCTCGATTGGGATATCCGCAAGGCCGGCCGCTCCGCCGCGCGCCTGCACCACATCGCTTCCGCCGAAGACCGGGCGCTGCTGGAGCGCTTCCTCAAGCGTTTCGAAGCCCTTGCCCCTCGCCTTGCGACGCTGCGCGCCGCCGTCATCCACAACGATGCAAATGACTGGAACGTGCTGGTCGATGCGCAGGATGCCGACCGCATCTGCGGCCTCATCGATCTCGGTGATGCCCTGCATGCACCCGTCATCGCCGAAATCGCCATCGCTGCCGCCTATGCCGGGCTCGACCATGCCGACCCAATCGGCGCGGCGGCGGAAATCGCTAAGGGATTCCATGCGGAATATCCGCTTCTGGAAGAAGAAATCGACGTTCTCTACGATCTCATCGCCATCCGCCTGGTCACCTCGGTCACCATGTCGGCCTCACGGCGCAGCCATACCGACGACAATCCCTATCTGGCGATCAGCGAACGGCCGGCCTGGGAATTGCTGCGCAAGCTCGACCGCATGAGCCCGCGTTTCGCCACCGCGATCCTGCGTCAAGCCTGCGGCTTCGAAGCCGCCCCCGGCGCCCGCGCCGTCATCGACTGGATCGACCGAAACCGCAAATCGCTTGCCCCCCTGCTGGAACGCTCGGCCGCGACCTATCCGGCCGCACTCGTGCCCTATGGCGACCCGACCCATCCGATGACCGTTCTCTCCGCCGCCGAGCGGCCGGACGAGGCGCAAGGCATCTGGGAGGCCTATGCCCGCGAAAACGGCGTCGAGCTCGGCATCGGCCCCTTCGCCGAGGAACGCACCGTCTATGCCGGCGAGATGTTCGTCTCGCGCTTCATCGACGGCGCGCGCCGCACCCGCCATCTCGGCTTCGACCTGTTCATGGCCGCCGGCACGAAAGTCTTCTCGCCACTGCCCGCCACCGTCGTCAGCGTCGAGATCGAAAAGGATCCGCTCGGCTATGGCTGCCTGATCGCGCTGCGCCACGAGCCCGAGGGCTGCCCGCCCTTTATCTCGCTCTGGGGCCATCTTGCGCATGAGGCTATGCAGCGCCTGAAGGCCGGTGACCGGCTGGAGGCCGGCGCGCTGGTCGGCCAGATGGGGGCATCGACGGAAAACGGCGGCTGGGCGCCGCATCTGCACCTCCAGCTTTCCACCGATACGCATCTCTCCGCCACCGAAATCCTCGGCGTCGGCGAGCCGCGTTACCTCGACGTCTGGGCGGAGCTGTTCCCCGATGCCCGCACCTTTGCCGGCATCGCCAGGGAATTCTTCGAACGGCAAGGGCGCTCGCATGAAGACATCGTAAAACTGCGGCGCGAACTGCTGCTGCCAAACCTCTCGATCTCCTATGAAAAGCCGATCAAGTTCGTGCGCGGCGAAGGCGTCTGGCTGATCGACGACAGCGGCCGTGCCTATCTCGATTGCTTCAACAATGTCTGCCATATCGGCCACGCCCATCCGGCCGTCGTCGAGGCGATGGCGAAGCAGGCGGCGACGCTGAACACCAACACCCGCTACCTGCACGACAACATCGTCGCCTATGCCGAGCGGCTGACGGCGACGCTGCCGAAGGAACTGACCGTCGCCGGTTTCGTCAACAGCGGCTCGGAGGCCAACGGGCTGGCGTTGCGCATGATGCGCGCCCATACCGGTCGCGAAAACGCCATCACGCTCGACTGGTCCTATCACGGCACCTCGCAGGAGCTGATCGACATCAGCCCCTATAAATTCCGCCGCAAGGGCGGCAAGGGCCAGAAGCCGCATATCCATGTCGCCGCCGTCCCCGACAGCTACCATGCGCCCTCCGATTGGCCCATCGAGGAACACGGCAAGCGCTTCGCCGAAAGCGTTGCCGAATTGATCGCCGCCATGAAGGCCAGGGGCGAAGGCCCGGGTTTCTTCATCGCCGAATCCATCCCCAGCGTCGCCGGCCAGGTTTTTCTGCCGGAAGGTTATCTTAAGGAAGTTTATCGCCTCGTGCGCGAGGCGGGCGGCGTGTGCATCGCCGACGAGGTACAGGTCGGCTTCGGCCGCGTCGGCAGCCATTGGTGGGCGTTCGAAACGCAAGGCGTAGTGCCGGATATCGTCACCATGGGCAAGCCGATCGGCGACGGCCATCCGCTGGCGGCGGTGGTCACCACCCGCAAGATCACCGACAGTTTTAATAATGGCATGGAGTATTTCAACACGTTCGGCGGCAATCCGGTTTCCTGCGCCGTCGGCCTTGCCGTGCTCGATGTCATTGAGAGCCAGGATCTGCGCGGCAATGCGCTGGCGACCGGCAATTACCTGATGGACGCTTTCCGCGACATGCAGACGCGCTACGAAGCCATCGGCGACGTGCGCGGCCTCGGCCTGTTCCTCGGCATCGAGCTGGTGACCGACCGCAAGACCCGGGCGCCCGCCACCGAATTCGCCCGCGCCGTCTCCAACGGCGCCCGCCGCCGCGGCGTGCTGATGGGCACCGAAGGCCCGCATGACAATGTGCTGAAGATGCGCCCGCCGATGATCTTTTCGAAGCGCGATGCCGATCACCTGATCGCCGTCCTCGAAGAGACTTTTGCCGACGTTCAGAAGACGCTGGGCTGAGAAAATTCGTCGGCCGGAGGAGCCGTGCTCATCCGGCCGACAGCCTACTTGCCGGCTGCTTTCACGAAGGCGTCGAATATCCGCGCGCCGGGATGGCTTGCGGGATCGAGTCGCTCCGGGTGCCATTGCAGGCCCATGGCAAAACCGTAGGACGGCACCTCTATCGCCTCGATAACGCCATCCGTCCCGCGCGCCGCGACGACCACGGCGCCGGAGACCTCGACAAGGGCCTCGCGGTGAAACGTGTTCACGCTGAAGGCATCGGCCTGAAAAATATCCGCCGTTCTGGTGCCCCTAACGATCTGCACCTCATGACGCAGGTCGGCCCGATCATGCTCAAGCGCGCCCGGCCACGAGGAATGGACATCCGAGACCATCCGGCAGCCGTTCAGGCAACCGAGCATCTGCATGCCGTTGCAGATGCCGAGGACCGGCTTGTCCCGGGCCAGAAATCCCTGCATCAGCGCCATCTCGACGGCGAAACGTTCGGAGGGCGGGTATTGGGACCGGTCGCCCTCGACATACCATTCCGCAGGAAACTGGATACGCCCGCCGACACTGAGAAAACCGTCGAATTCCTCGACGACAGGACCGACCATGCCGGGCGCATAGGGAATGCCGAAGGCAAAGGCCCCGGCCCGGTCGAGTGCAGAGAAATAGCCCTTGGAGAGATCGTAGCGGTCGCCGCCGGAACTGGTGTTCTCATCCATGATCACGGCGATCTTCGGCGTGCGGTTCATTGCATTTTCACCTGTTTGCGCGGTCGAACTTACGCCATCGCCAGCCGGACCCTATGGTCATCTGCGATCTCGACCAGTTCCGAGGGCGCGGGTGCTGCAAAGACATCCGGCGGCGTACTGCCGTCCGAGACGAAGCGGCGGCCGGAAAGCTGCGGCGGCTCCGCCGGATCATCCCGCTTTCCGGCCGGTTTCAGCGCCACATCCGGGTCGGGAATGGCGGCGATCAGCCGGCGGGTATAGGGATGGGCCGGCGCTTCGAAAATCTGCCGCCAGCCACCCTCCTCCACCACTTCCCCGAAAAACATCACCAGCACCCGGTCGCTCATATGCTCGACGACGCTCAGGTCGTGGCTGATCATGATATAGGACAGACCCAGCCTTTCCTGCAGGTCGAGCAGCAGGTTGATGATCTGGGCGCGGATCGAGACGTCGAGAGCCGAGACGGGCTCGTCGAGCACAACGATCTCCGGTTCGAGGATCAGCGCCCGGGCAATGCCGATACGTTGGCGCTGGCCGCCGGAAAATTCATGCGGATAACGCTTCGCCTGCTCCGGCGTCAGCCCGACATTTTTCAGCATCGCCTCGATACGGCCCTCAATCTCCGAGGCCGCCGTGATGCCATGCAGGCGCAGCGGCGCGGCAAGCGAAGTGCGCACGGACTGGCGCGGGTTCAGCGAGGCATAGGGATCCTGAAATACCATCTGCACCGCTTTGGCGCGCTGCATCCGCCCCGGCGCGCCGGGGCCGTTGAGCGGCTGGCCGCGATAGCGGATCGCGCCTTGCGTCGGCTCCTGCAGGCCGAGGATGGAAAGCGCCGTCGTCGATTTGCCGCAGCCGGATTCGCCGACGATCGACAGGCATTCGCCCTTGGCCAGCGAAAAGCTGATGCCGTTGACGGCATGCAGCGTCCGCTTTCCCGTGCCGAGCAGGCCGCCGCCGGAAATCGGAAACCGGACGTGGAGATCGTCCACCTGCAATAGCGGTTCGGTCATGGCTGGCTCCCTTCCGCCACGCGGGGCGTGATGAAGCGCGTTTCGGTCAGTTTCGAGCGGTCGGAAATGATGCTGTCGATATCGACGAGGCGCTGGCGGCCATGCGCACTGCGACCGCCGAGGCGCGGCAGGGCGCCGAGCAACCCGCGCGTATAGTCATGGCGCGGATTGTCGAACAGCGCCCGCGTCTCGTTCTCCTCGACGAGGCAGCCGCCATACATGACGCCGACGCGCTGGCAGATGCTGGCGATGACGCCGAGATCGTGGCTGATGAACAGCACGGCGGTGCCGCGCGCCGCGCACAGCTCCTTGATCAGCCTGAGCACCTCGGCCTGCACGGTGACGTCGAGCGCCGTGGTCGGCTCGTCGGCGATCAGCAGGTCGGGATTGCAGGCCAGCGCCATGGCGATCATCACGCGCTGGCGCAAGCCGCCGGACATCTGGTGCGGGAAGTTTCTGGCTCGGCGGTCGGGATTGGGCACGCAGACATTGGCCAGCGCCTCGATGGCGAGCTTATGCGCCTCGTCCCAGCTCTTGCCCTGATGCAACACAAACATTTCGGCGATCTGCCGTCCCACAGTCGAGAGCGGGTTGAGCGCCGTCATCGGTTCCTGGAAGATCATGGTGATGCGGTTGCCGCGCAAGCGGCGCATCTCGCGTTTGGGCAGCGAAAGCAGGTTCTGGCCCTTGAACAGGATCTCGCCGCCGGAAACGGCGAGCGGTTTTTTCAGCAAGCCCATCACGGCAAGCGAGGTCACCGATTTGCCGGAGCCGGATTCGCCGACCAGCCCATAGGCCTCGCCCGGCATGATCTGGAAGGATACGCCTTTCAGCAGCGGATGGGTGACGGTGCGGCCAGCGGCGATGCCGAGGCGCAGTTCCTTGATGTCGAGAAGCGGCGCGGTCATGGCTTGCGCGTCCTCATATGCGGGTCGAGGCTGTCGCGCAGCCCGTCGCCGAGAAGGTTGAAGCCGAGCACCGACAGGAAGATGGCAAGGCCGGGGAAGATCGCAACCCAAGGCGCGAGCTGGATGAGCTGGCGCGCATCTGTTAGCATCGAGCCCCAGCTCGGAAACGGCGGCTGGATGCCGAGGCCGAGGAAGGAGAGCGCTGCTTCCGAAAGCACCGCCGAGCCCATGCCGAGCGTCGCCATGACCAGGATCGGCCCCATCATGTTCGGCAGGATCTGCGTGAACATGATGCGCAGGTCTCCGTAACCCAGCGTCTGCGCCGCCTGCGCATAACCCTGCGATTTCAGGGAGAGCGTCGAGGAGCGGGCGATGCGGCAGGTCCAGCTCCAGTTGGTCAGGCCAAGCGCGATCAGCAGCGATGGCAAGCCGGGGCCGAGCACGGCCATGACGGCGAGCGCGAAGATCAGCGAGGGGATGGCGAGCATGACATTGGTCAACCCGTTTACCAGATCGTCCCACCAGCCGCCCCAATAGCCGGCGGTCATGCCGAGCGTGATGCCGATCAGCGAATTGATTACCTGCGAGACGATGCCGACGGTGAGCGAGATCTGCGCGCCATAGAGGATGCGGGTATAGACGTCGCGCCCCTGCGCATCCGTGCCGAACCAGAAGGTGGCGTCAGGCGGCAGTTCGGAATTCATCAGATCCGCGTCGAGCACCGGGTCGAAGGGCGCGATCCAATGGGCGAGGACGCCGGCGAGGATGACCAGCGCCGTCAGCGTCGCGCCGAGCCAGAAGTTGAAGCCGAGGCGCATTGCCGTCACTCCTGCTTGATGCGCGGATCGATCGCGGCATAGACCAGATCGACGGCCGTGTTGATGACCAGGAACCACAGCACGATGACCAGGATCGTGCCCTGCACCACGGGAATGTCGCGGATGGCGACGCTATCGACCAGCAGCGAGCCGATGCCCGGCCAGGCGAACAGCTTTTCGATGACCACCGCCTGGCCGATCAGCGAACCGAACTGCAGCCCGACCGTGGTGACGATCAACACCAGCGCATTGCGCGCCACATGCCAGCGCACCACCTTGATCTCGCTCATGCCCTTGGAATGGGCGGTGCGGATGAAATCGGCATTCAGCACATCGAGCACGCCGGCCCGCGTGGTGCGCGCCAGCAGCGCCAGCGGCGTGACGCCGAGCGTGACGGCGGGCAGAATGAGATTGCTGAACGAGCCGTCGCCATAGCCGAAACTCGGCAACCAGTTCAGTTGCAGGGCGAAGAGATACATCATCAGGAGCCCCAGCCAGAATTGCGGCATGGAGAGGCCCGAGACCGCGCCGACCATCGTCACCGTATCGAGGATCGAGCCGGGTCGGAGCGCCGCCAGAAACCCGAGCGGCACGCCGACAAGGATGGCGAAGACCATGGCGGCGATCGCCAGTTGCAGCGAGGCCCCCATGCGATCGTGGATCAGGTCGATGACCGGCTGGCGGGTGCGGAAACTGGTGCCGAGATCGAAATGGGCGAGATCGGTTACATAGGCCACGAAGCGCTCGGTCAGCGGCTTGTTGAGCCCGAATTCCTCGTTGAGGCGGGCGATCATCTGCGGGTCGGCAGCGCGCTTGCCATCGGAAAACAGGCTTGAGGCGAAGGTGCCGGGCACGACTGAGAAGATGACGAAGATCAGCAGCGCCACCACGACGACAGTCGGAATGATCTGCAGGATGCGGCGCAGGGTGAAACGAAGCATTGACGGTTCCGTGTTGGCCGCCCGAGCGGGCGCGGCAATCGATCAAGGGGCGACGCGAACGCCGCCCCCGAACCGCTCAAGGCTTATTTGCGCGAGGCCGGTGCGTTTTCGTCGATCCAGATCTCGTCATAGGGCTGGACCGCCAGTTCCGTCGCGTTCGGCACGAGGCCGTGGATCCACGGCTGGTAGGCCATGACCGCCTTGTTGTAGTTGAAGAACCAGACCGGGGCATCGTCCTGCACGATGTTGTTGGCCTGGCGCAGCAACTCGTTCTGCTTGGCGGGGTCGCGCTCCTGCTGGGCCGCTTCATAGAGCTTGTCGAAATCCGGGCTCGCATAGCTGGCGTAATTGCAGGCCGATTGCGCCGTCTTGGAATAATAGCAGCGCAACGCGTTCAGCGGATCGGGACCGGAGAGGTTCGACCAGATGAAGGACTGGAAGTTGTTGGTCGTCACCGCCTCGCCGAGCGCGGAGCTTTCCACCGGCTTCGGCTTCACGGTGATACCGACCTTCTTCAGCATCGGCAGGATGGCCTCGACGATCGGCACGCCCCAGCTTTCGTTCGGGCTCGCCGTCACCTCGAATTCGAAGCCGTCGGCATAGCCGGCTTCCTTCAACAGCGCCTTGGCCTTTTCCGGATCGTAGGCATAGGGCGCCTTGTCCTTGTCGTAGGCCGGCGAGGAGATCGGCAGCCAGCCGGCGGCCTGATAGGCCTTGTTCTTGACGAGACGTTCGATGATCAGCGGCGCGTTGATGGCGTAGTTGATCGCCTGGCGCACGCGCTTGTCCTTGAACGGCTCATAGGCCGGGTTGAAGCCGATATTGCGGGTATAGACCTCGGCGACTTCGAGCAGATGATCCTTCAGGCCTTCCTCGCCCTGATAGGCCTGATACTGCGTCGGCCCGAGAACCGAAACGTCGATTTCCTTGTTGCGGAAGGCGACGTCGCGGGCGGCGTCCTCAGCCATCAGCACGATATTGATGCGGTCGAGATAGGGCTTGCCTTCCTCGTAATACTTGTCGAATTTTTCGACCACGACCTGAGAGCCCGGCACATGCTCCTTGAAGACGAAGGCACCGAGGCCGACCGGGGTCTTGGCGAAGCTCGCCTCATCTGAAACATTCGACGGATAGATGACCGTCGTGTTTTGCATCAGCTGGAATCCGGGATTGATCGGGCCAGTATATGTAATTTCCAGCGTGTTGTCGTCGATCTTCCTGAGGCCGGAGATGTCCTCGGCCTTGCCGGCGATATAGTCTTCCGCACCCTTGATGACGGCGATGAAACTTGCGCCCGGGAAAGCATTCTTCGGATTAGCGATGCGCTTGTAGCTGTAGACGATGTCATCCGCCGTCAGCGGCTTGCCGTTGTGGAAGACGGCATTCTTGCGCAGGTGATATGTATGCACCGTGCCGTCGGCAGAGACGTCTTCGGAGGTCGCCAGCTCCAGAACCGGCTTGTTCTGGATCGAATCCCAGCTATAGAGCCCGCGATGGATGGCCTGGGTGATGAATTCTTCCTGGGTATTGGGGCTGGCCTGCACGTCGAGCGTGGCAAAGCTCGAGCCATAAGGCGCAGTAAAGACCAGCGTTCCGCCATGGCGCTCGCCGGCGGCCAATGCCCCGGAAGCCACGCCGAGGCCAAGCATTGCGGCCAGTGTCAGTTTCTTCAGCATTTCGTTCCTCCCTCTCGTGCCGTTTTCGGCTTCGTTTCGATTGGTGAGGACGTTTTCGCTTTCCTCCATGCGAAAACGTCCCGATTGCCTATTCAAAGCGCCTCAAGGCGCGTGTTCCGGTCTCCGTCTATCCTTGGGAAATGCGCTGGCCTCTGAGAGAGATCAGCGCGCGTCATGCACCACGCGGCCCGCAAGCAGGGTCAGAAGGCAGCGCGTGTCTTCGCGAATGGTCTGCGGGTCGGTGGCCAGAAGATCGTTGTTGAAGACAGCGATATCGGCCCATTGGCCGGGCACCAGCTTTCCCTTCACCGCCTCGGCCTTCTGCGAATAGGCGCCGAATTCGGTATAGGCTTGCAGCGCTTCTTCCTGGCTCAGCCGTTCGGACGCATCCATGACCGTGCCCTTGCCGGTCTTGCGGGTGATCATCGCCGACAGGTTGGAGAAAGGATCGGGCGAGCAGACCGGCGAGTCCGAGCCCGTCGAGGGCTTCATGCCCATGCGCATCCATGTTCCCAGCTGGTAGGACTGCATGCCGCGCTCCTCCCCGAGCACGGAAATGTAGCTGTCGCCGAAATCGTGGATAAAGGCCATCTGCGGCGCCGGCAGGATGCCGGCGGCCTGCATGCGCGCATTCTGCGCCGGCGTGGCGAAACCGCAATGCTCGACGCGATGCCGCCGGTCGGGGTCGGGATTGGCGGCGAGCGCCTTTTCATAGGCGGTGATCAGCTGCTCGATAGCTCCATCGCCGATGGCATGGCAGGCCATCTGGTAGCCGCGATCATGGCACTCGCGCACGATCGTCTCGACCGTTTCATCCGGCAGCATCTGGACGCCGATATTGTCGGGTTCGCCCTCATAGGGTTTGGACATCCAGGCGGTTCGCCCGCCGGCCGAACCATCGAGGAAGATCTTGACGCCGCCGACGCGCAGCATGTCGTCGCCAGCGCCAGAGATCAGGCCGGCGCGCCAGCAGTCCTCGACGATGGACACGCCGGGATCGCCGAGAAGCGTCAGCCAGACGCGCACCGGCAGGCGACCGGAAAGCTTGGCCATCTCATAGGCCTGAATTTCCGCCATGCCGCCGACATGGCCGACAGCCGCGTCCATGCAGCTGGTGATGCCGAAGGAAAGCAGATGGCGACCGCCGCGCTCGATGCTGTCGATCAGCTCTTCGGTCGTCGCGTCGGGCATTGCCGCCTTGACGAGGTTCTGGGCGTTTTCCGCAAGGAAACCGTTCAGCCGGCCGTCGGTCAGGCCGATGACGCCGCCGTCCGGCACCGGCGTCGCTTCCGTGATGCCGGCGAGTTCCAGGGCTCTGGAATTGGCCACCGACACATGGCCGCAGGCGCGCGTCAGCAGAACGGGATGATCGGGCGCGGCCTGGTCCAATTCCTCGCGCGTCGGATGCCGGCCGATATCGAGCTTGACCTGATCGTAGCCGCGCGCATTCACCCAGCCGCCCTTAGGCGTCTTCGCGGTGCGTTCGGAAATCAGCCGCATCAGATCGGCAAGGGTCGGCGCGGCGGCGGGCGTCGCATCCACCCAACCCATGGCGATGCCGGTCGCGATCAGGTGCAAATGGTTGTCGATCAGGCCCGGGCAGGCGAAGCGCCCCTGGAGATCGATGATTTCGGTCTGCGGCCCCTTCAGGGCCAAAATGTCGGCATTGCCGCCGGTCGCCAGAACCTTGCCCTGCCAGACGGCCACAGCCTCGACGCTGCCTTCCGCACGGCCGCACCAGATGCGGCCGCCATGCAGGATAAGATCGGCATGAATTACGCTTGCCATTCACTGCTCCCTCCGGGCGCCGGCTGGCGACGCCCCATTCCTCCGCGCACAACGTGGAAGTTTGTCATCCACTTGGCTAATTCGCTTTTAGCAAGAAACTATGCAAAATCAGCATACCCTTTTCGATTGAAAGACTTATGATCGCCCACAAGGGAGACGACAGGGGGAGTTGGGGACGATGGAAATCAAGTGGCTGGAGGATTTCGTAACCCTTGCCGATACCTCCAGCTTTTCCCGCGCTGCGGAAATGCGCAACGTGACGCAGCCCGCCTTCAGCCGTCGAATCAAGCAGCTGGAAGGCTGGATCGGCGCAACGCTGATCAGCCGCGCAACCATGCCTGCGGAATTGACGCAGGCAGGCCGCAATTTCCTGCCGGTCGCGCAAGAGGCGATCCGGGCGCTCTATTCCGTGCGCGAAACGCTGCGTCCTTCCCATGAGGCCGGCCTCATCCGTTTCGCCGCGCTGCATACACTGACGGTCACCTTCTTTCCACGCTGGCTGAAGGCGCTGGAAAAGACGGGCGGCGCCTTCAGCACGTCATTGATCCCCGACCGCGGCGGCATCGAAGCCAATCTCGACGCGCTTGTCGGCGACGAAGCGGATTTTTTCCTCACCTACGCGCATCCGGAAGTGCCGTTTCACCTCGATCGCGGAAAATTCGCCTCGCTGACGGTTGCCCATGACCGGCTCGTGCCGCTCGTCGCCCCCACGGTCGTCGTGTCGGGCACGGCGCAACCGGGGCGCAATCTGCTCGATCGCGCCGTCGAGCAGCCGCGACTGGCGGTGCCCTATCTCAGCTATGGCTTCAATTCCTTCTTCGGCGTCGCCCTGTCACGCCTGCATCTGCGGCGTCCGCCCTTTCGCCGCCGCACCACGCATGAAAATACCATCAGCGCCGGGCTGATGAACATGGCGGTGACGGGTGCGGGCATCTGCTGGCTGCCGGAGAGCCTTGCGCGCGACGAGATCGATGCCGGCCGCCTCGTGCCGGCATCTTCGGATGAAGGCTGGAACCTCGATCTCGAGATCCGTCTTTATCGCAACGCCGTCAGTCGCAACCGCAAGGTCGACGATCTCTGGCGTATCGCCCGGCAGCTTCTGGATCGCAAACCCGCCTGATCACCCGACCTTGAGGAAGAGCAGCGCACGCAGAATTTCGGAAAAATTCCTGTGCTCGAAAGCAACGGCGCGCGGACCATGCGCCTTGGCGCCTGGATACCAGCCGGCGCGATAGGCGTCCGTCGGGTTGTTGAACTCGATGACGACCTCATAGGCATCGGCAAGCGCCGGCAGCGCCTGGGTGAAATCACCGGAGAGCGCTTGCGCCACGCCCTCACGGATCAGGCGGCGCGACCATGAAGGCGAAATCGAGAGCGTCGCCTTGCCCTTGCCGTCGAGGGTCTCGACTGCGGACAGCCCCGGCACCATCGCCCTTGCCTCACGACAGATGCCCGCATCCCCCGACAGAAAAACCGAGGGCACGCCGTAACCGGCTGCGCAGAGCGCATTCACCGTGAATTCCGACGCAACCTCGCCATTCAGAAGCAGGCGCGAAATTCGCATGTTGGAGGTATGGGCGAGCGGATTGGCTTCGCTGCCGGCCTTGGAGTGATAGCCGGTATAGATTGCGGCGGCGAAGCCGGCATCGAGCCCGAACATCATGCTGTCGGGATGGCCGGACCAGCCGCGCACGATCCGCACGTAATCCGGCAACCGGTCGATGAGGATGTTGCGGCCGCTGTCATGGGCATCCTTGATCACCACTTCGGTGGCGCCGGCGGCGCGCGCGCCTTCGCAGGCGGCGATCACCTCGCCGGTCATCAAGGCGCGGAACTCCGCCCCATCGGCATGGCTGCGCTCGGCCTCGTCCCACTGGGCGATGCCTGCGGTTCCTTCGATATCGGCGGAGATGAAGACTTTCATGGGTTCTCCTTGAGCCAGTCGGCGAGGGTGGGATAGATGCGGCCATTGCGTGCCGGCGTCGCGGGCGCGAGGCAGAGCGCGTTCAGAACGGCCTCCTGCGTCGTCTCGGCAGCGGCGCGGAAGGCAAGGTCGATATGGGTGTCCGCCAGACGTTCCTGGGTCGAAATCGCGGCCGATGGATCGTGCTCGACCGGATCGGCGGTGGTGAAGCAAATGGCGACATCGCCGCTGCCATGCCCCCAGAAGGCGCCAAGCCGGGCAATGCCGGCCCCGCCGCGCCGGGCGACGCGTTGCAATTGCCGATCGCCGAGCGGCAGATCGGTCGCCATGACGACGATGATCGAGCCGCGCTCCGGATTGGCCGGCCCGCGCGGATCGGGCCGCCGTCCGTCCGGCAGGACGAGATCGCCGGCAGCGCCGAAATTGGCAAGCACCAGCGTGCCGAGCGTGAATTCATGCGTGCCGATCTTCAGCATCCTTGATGCCGTGCCGATACCGGCCTTGAAGCCGAACGCCGTCATGCCCGAGCCGGCGCCGACCGCGCCCTGTTCGACCGGCCCGGAACGCGCCGCGCCAAGCGCCGCATACGCATCCTCGGGCGTAATCGCCATCGCCTGGATGTCGTTGATGCTGCCGTCATTGCATTCGCAGACCAGCGCATTGACCGTCGAGGTCTTGCGTCCGATTTGGGGATTGGCGGCAATGGCCTGGGCGATCAAGGCCTGCGTGCAGGCGGCAACGCCGAAGGTATTGGTCAGCAGGATCGGGGTTTCGATGGTACCGAGTTCGGCCACCTGCATCAGGCCCGCCGACTTGCCGAAGCCGTTTATGATGTCGACGGCTGCGCGCGGTTTCAGGCGAAACAAATCGCCCGAATGCGGAACGATGGCGGTGACGCCGGTAAAAATGCCCTCTGTACGCAGCGAGCGATGCCCGACGGCGACGCCCGGCACATCTGTGATCGCATTGCCCGGGCCGGGCTCCAGCCTACCCTGCCCGATCAATCCCCAATCACGCGCCGTTTTCATCATGGTCATCTCCAGCCTGAGCTATGTCGTTCTAGGCGGAAATGCCGGCAGCTTCCAGATAGAGCGCCTGCAGGCGTCGTGTCATCGGCCCCGGACGGCCGTCGCCAACGACGCTTTCAGCGATCCGCACGACCGGTGTGACAAGGCTCGACGCCGAGGTCTGAAAAGCCTCCGCCGCCGCTTGCGCTTCCTCGGGCGTGAAGGCGCGCTCTTCAAGGCGCAGACCATGCGTTTGACAAAGCCTTGCAATGGCATGTTGGGTGCAGCCCGGTAAGGTGGCCTGCGAGGCAGGGCGCGTCAGGATGCGGCCGTCAGTTGTTATCACATGGGCGGTGGAAGACGCGCCTTCCGTCACCTTGCCATCCTCCACCAGCCAGACATCGTCGAATCCGCCGGCCCGCGCGGTCTTCTTAACCATGACCTGGCCGAGCAACATCGTCGTCTTGATATCGCGCCGCTGCCAGCGCGGATCGGCGATGAGATCGACGGCGATGCCCTCACGCTGGGCCCTCGTTCCGGTCAATGTCTTGGTCTGGGTAAAGCCGACAAGCTTCGCCTCCAGTGCTTCGGAATAGAGAAAATCGCGATCCGCTTCGCCACGCGATACCTGCAGATAGACGATCCCGTCTTGCAGGCCATTTCGGTCGATCAGTGCCGACTGGACGGCAATGATCGCCTCACGGGACATACCGAGCGCGATATCCAATTCCCTTAGTGAACGTTCAAGGCGAGCGAGGTGCAGATCATTGTCGATCATTCGCCCGGCAACGACCGCCGTCACTTCATAGACCGCATCGCCAAACAAAAAGCCGCGATCGAACAACCCGATCCGCGCACCCTCCTCGGCGACGAACTCGCCGTGGAGGTAGACGATCCTGCCCATAACACCCTCATTGCGCCCATTGTCATCGGCGCAAAGCATTGCTTCGGTTCTGCGCACCTGGCCAATTCAATTTGGGCAACAGGTCATGCAAGATCTGCCTGAGAGCTTCAGCCAGTGGCGGCGGACACGTAGGGCATAACCTCAAGCGAGCCACGGTAGATCATGTCGAGCGAGACATAGAGAATGATCGCAAGGCCGACATAAGCGATCCAGCGATGCTTGTTCAGCAGGCGGGCGATGAAATTCGCGGCAATGCCCATCAGCGCGATCGACAACGCAAGGCCGACGATCAGCACACTCGGATGTTCGCGCGCGGCGCCAGCCACCGCCAGCACATTGTCGAGCGACATCGAGACGTCGGCCACGACGATCTGCATGACCGCCTGGGCAAAGCTTTTCTTCTGCGTGACGGCCCCTTGATCAGCATGTTCGTCGCCGTGGCCGGAGCGCAGCTCGCGCCACATCTTCCAGCAGACCCAAAGCAGCAGAAGACCGCCGGCGAGCAGCAAACCGATGATCGCCAGGAGATAGACGGCGACGGAGGCAAACGCGATGCGCAGCACGGTGGCGACCAGAATGCCGACGATGATTGCCTTGCGCCGCTGCGTCGCTTCCAGGCCGGCCGCAGCAAGGCCGATCACCACTGCGTTGTCGCCGGCAAGAACGAGATCGATTGCGATCACCTGCAGAAGCGCCGTCAGACCGGCGGCCGTGAAGATATCCATGTCAGCTTGCTTTCTTCCAATTGCGGCCGGAGCCCGTATATCGCCTTTAACAATCCGCCAAGCCAAATCCCAGCCCGTTTTCCGGACATGGCCGAAAATCCGACGCCCGAAACGCAAAAAGGGCGTGCACAACGGAAAATGAACCGCAAGCCTTCCCCGAAGCATCCCATCGCTGGCAATCTTTCAGCGCAGCGATCCGGTAAGATTGCGAATGAAGGCTATTTTGTTCCTCAGAGTTTTCCAATTCGACCTGTTTTCCAGTTTGGCATGGGATGCCGTGGCATCGGCCCCTGAGCCGTGATGCGGCAATTGAACGGGACTTCGCGCTACGAAATCGATGCCGGCATGACATTCGTCGCGAACATCGGGAAGGCTGGACGGCTGACGATCGGAGGGAACTTCACTCCGCACGGTGCGTTAACGTCCAGCTATTCTCGGAGATCTCATGATGGTCAACAATCCCCAGGAATCCCCTGCCGTCCGCTCTATGGAGATGGAGCAGGCCCGGCAACGCCGGCGAAACGGCAACGACGCGCTCGACAAAGGGCTCGAGGATACGTTTCCAGCCTCCGATCCGGTGTCGCATACCGTCACCAGCATTCCCGCCGGCCGCGCCGATGCCGACGAGGCTCGACGCATCAGCGCTACTGACGCAGAGCTTGATCCGGCGCTTTCGCAGAACGTCGATCTCGCCGGCACCATACGCCGCTGGGCGAGGGAACGGCCTTTAACCGCCGTGGCGCTTGTGGCGACAGTTGCCTGGGTCTTCGGCGCCACGCGCTAAACATTTACAAAGATGTCATGATTTGACCAGACGGCCGGAAGTTGAACTTCCGGCCGTTTTTTTATTCAGCCAAGGCAAACCACTCTCCGGTTGCAATATCCGACCTCTTGGCTGTCGCCGGAGAATTGTCGAAGCTGGATTTCAAAAACCTGTCACAGGACCGTTATCGAAGGGTCACATGGCACGACTAATCGCTCTCCCGACCGACGACCGGCACGAAAAGGAAGAGCCCATGTTGAAGAAATTTTCCCTGGCCCTGACCGCCATTGCATTTTCCACCACCAGCTCGTTCGCCGCCACCACCAATATCACCTGGTGGCACGGCATGAGCGGCAAGAATGGCGAAGTCATCAACGAAGTCGCCAAGAAGTTCAACGCGGCCCAGTCGGCCTGCGCCATCACCCCGGTTTCCAAGGGCACCTATGAAGAGGCGCTTGCCGCTGGCATCGCCGCCTTCCGTTCCGGCGAACAGCCAAACATCCTGCAGGTGTTCGATGCCGGCGCCGCCACCATCATCAATGCCAAGGGCGCAGTCGTTCCGGCCGAAGACCTGATCATCAAGGCTGGCCACAAGTTCGAGCGCGAAGCCTTCCTCGACGGCATCCGCTACTTCTACGCCGACCAGTCCGGCAAGTTCGTCGGCATGCCGTTCAATTCCTCGGCTCCGATCATGTACATCAACACCGAGGCCCTGAAGAAGGCCGGTGTCGAGGCGCCCAAGACCTGGGAAGAGTTCGAAGCCATTGCGCCGAAGCTCAAGGAAGCCGGCTTCCAGCCGCTCGTCCAGTCGCAGCTGACCTGGCAGTTCACCGAAAATTTCTTCTCGCGCAACAACGTCCAGTTCGCCTCCAACAACAATGGCTACGAGTCGACCGAAGCCACGACGCTGAACGTCACCGATCCCAAGCTGGAAATGATGTTCACCAAGCTGAAGGAATGGTCCGACAAGGGCTGGTTCGGTTATTACGGCGCCGGCTGGTCGGATAACCAGAAGGTCTTCGAGGAAAACAAGGCCGCTCTCTGGATCGGTTCGTCCGGCTCGTTCGGCGGCCTGCAGAAGACCGCCAAGATGCCGTTCTCGGCCGATTTCCTGCCCTATTGGGGTTCGATCGAAGGTGCCGGCACCAATTCCTTCATCGGCGGCGCGGCCCTGTTTGCGATGGCCGGCAAGTCAGATGCGGAAAACAATTGCGTCGCCGACTTCTTCCAGTTCCTGACCTCGCCGGAAATCCAGGTCTACTACCACAAGGAAACCGGCTACGTGACCGTGACCAAGGCGGCTTACGAACTGGCCAAGAAGGAAGGCTGGTATAACGAAAAGCCGGCCGCCGAAGTCGGTATCAAGCAGCTGATGCTGCCGTCGGGCCAGTGGTCGAAGGGCTATCGCCTCGGCTTCTACCCGCAGATTCGCGAAATCATGGAACGCGAATACAACCGCATCTTCGCAAACGAAACCTCCGTCAAGGATGGCCTCGAAACCATCAAGAAGGAAGGCGACGCCCTGCTCGCCCGCTTCGCCAAGACGGCCGGCTGATCGCGCTCAGCGAAACCGTTCAACCGACAACAAAGGGATCGCCAGCCTCTGGCGGTCCTTCTCGTTGCAGAAAGGTCGTCGATGAAGCGCGCCCAATTTTCATCCAGCACACTGCCCTATCTTTTTCTGGCGCCGCAATTGGCGGTGATTTTCATTTTCTTTTACTGGCCCTCGGCAGAGGCGATCCGCTCTTCCTTCTTTCTAGAAGACCCCTTCGGCTTTGGCGCGACCTTCGTCGGCTTTCAGAATTACATCGATACGCTGTCATCGCCCGAATATCTCGGCATCGCCAGCTTCACGGCCATCTACACCGTGCTCGTCACCTTCTTTTCGCTGGCAGCCGGGCTGTTGCTGGCGGTCAAGGCGGACAAGGTCATTCGTGGCAGTTCCGCCTACAAGACGGTGCTGATCTCGGTCTACGCGATCGCCCCGCCGGTGGCCGGCCTCATCGGCATGATGTTCTTCGACCAGCATATCGGCCCCTTCGTTCGCCTCGCCGCCATGTTCGGCTGGGAGATGAAGGTCGGGCTGAACTATTGGGACACGGCGTTTGCAATGGTCTTCGTCGCCGTGTGGAAGCAGATCCCCTATAATTTCATCTTCTTCCTCTCCGGCCTGCAGAGCATTCCCGCCTCCGTGCTGGAGGCGGCCGTCATCGATTGCCGCAACGGCCTGCGCCGTTTCTGGACGGTGCTCGCACCGCTTCTGACGCCCACCGCCTTCTTCCTGCTGATCATCAATTTCACTTATGCCCTGTTCGACACATTCGGCGTCATCGACGTGATGGTGAAGGACAAGGCGGCCAACAACCCGATCACGCTGACCTACAAGGTCTACATGGACGGATTTCGCGGCAACGACCTCGGCGGTTCCTCGGCCCAGTCCGTCATCCTCATGGTCGTCGCCCTGGTGCTGACCGTCTTCCAGTTCCGCTTCCTGGAACGCCGCGTTCATTACGGATGAGGGCCACGACATGTATCGCATGAAATTCCGCGACCATCTGATCCTGACCATCGGCTCGATACTGATGCTCCTGCCCGTCGTCGTCGCCTTCATGACCTCGACGCATGAGGCGGCCGATATCCACATGAACGGCCTGACCCTGGCGCCGGGCGATCATTTCGCCGAAACCTATACCAAGGTTCTGACCCACGAGGGCGGCTTTACTGGCAAGGTGACCGGGCTCACCATGCTCGCCAATTCGATGATCCTCGGGCTCGGCTTTGCGGTCGGCAAGATCGTCCTGTCGATGCTGGCCGCCTATGCCATCGTCTATTTCCGCTTCCGCGCGGCGACCTTGATGTTCTGGATCATCTTCACGACGCTGCTCCTGCCGCTGGAAGTGCGCATCCTGCCCTCCTACGAAGTGATGCACAAGCTCGGGTTGATCAACACCTATACAGGCCTGATCGTCCCGCTGCTGGCATCCGCTACTGGCACGTTCTTCTTTCGCCAGTTCTTCAAGTCCGTGCCGGACGAATTGCTGGAAGCGGCGCGCATCGACGGCGCCGGACCGTTCAAGTTTTTCATCGATATCCTCGTGCCGCTGTCGCGCACCATGATCGCGGCGATGTTCATCATCATGTTCGTCTATGGCTGGAACCAGTATCTCTGGCCGATGCTGATGACCAATGACGAGAGCTTTTACACGCTGGTGCGCGGCATCAAGCAGATCCTCATCGTCTGGGTCGGTTCCCAGATTCCCGATTACAACGAAGCATTCGCGATGGCCGTGCTGGCGATCCTGCCTCCGGTCGCCATGGTGGTGATCTTCCAGAGCTGGTTCATCAAGGGCCTGACCGAAAGCGACAAGTGAGTTTCGCCATGGCAAAAATCGATATCGACCATGTGTTCAAGACCTATGCCGGCGGCGCTCAAGCCGTTCGGGATGTGTCGATCAACATCCGCGACGGCGAGTTCATCGTGCTTGTCGGCCCTTCCGGTTGCGGCAAGTCTACGCTGCTGCGCATGGTCGCGGGGCTGGAGGAAATCTCGGCCGGCGAAGTGCGCATCGGCGGGCGGCTGATCAATGACGTCGAGCCGGCCGAACGCGACATCGCCATGGTGTTCCAGAACTATGCGCTCTATCCGCATATGACCGTTCGCCAGAACCTCGCTTACGGCCTGAAAAACCGTGGCACGCCGAAACCCGAGATCGAGGCGCGCGTGGCGGAAGCCGCCCGCATGCTTGAAATCGAGCCCTATCTCGACCGCAAGCCGCGCGCTTTGTCCGGCGGCCAGCGTCAGCGCGTCGCCATGGGCCGCGCCATCGTTCGCCATCCGGCCGCCTTCCTGTTCGATGAGCCGCTGTCGAACCTCGACGCCAAGCTGCGCGTCACCATGCGCGGCGAGATCAAGCGCCTGCAACGCCGCCTCGGCACGACCTCGCTCTACGTCACCCACGACCAGCTCGAAGCCATGACGCTGGCCGACCGCCTCGTCGTCCTCAACAAGGGCGAGATCGAGCAGATCGGCACACCTCTGGAGATATACCACGAGCCGGCCTCGACCTTTGTCGCCAGCTTCATCGGCTCGCCCGCCATGAGCCTGGTCAAGGCGCAAGCGACCGAGAACGGGCTGGCGATCGGCCCCGACCTCTGGCGTCTGGCGACCGGCCCGCTCGACGACCCCGCCGTCACCGTCGGCTTCCGCCCGGAGGACGTGACCTTTACCCAGGATATGCGCGCCGGCCCGGAATTCCTTCTCGATTACGTCGAGGAACTCGGCGCGCACAAGCTGGTGCATGGAACGGTCGGCGGACAGCCGGTTTCCGCGACGGCGCCGGCCGAATTCCAGCCGCAGGAAAGCATGCGTCTCTCCGTTCCCGGGCACCGGATCTTCCTGTTCTCGACAGCAACCGGCAAGCGTCTGCGCACCACGGTCTCGCACATGCAGCCGAGCGGCGATTTTTCACCGGTGAAGGCATGATCGTCGAGACCACCCCGGCGCTTGCCATCGTCCCCCTGATAGAGCGCAATATGCTTATCGACCGCGGCCGCGATCGCATCCAGCATGATCGCATCCTGAATGCGCTGGCCGCATTCAATGCCGTGGAAACCGGCGGCGTGGCGCGCGCCCTTCAGCCACTGGCCTTCCCCTTCACGGTTGCCGCCTGGAACCTGGAGCGATGCCTCTTCGTCGAAGCCTCCGCCCGGCGTCTGCAAAGCCTCGATCCGCCGCTCGTCCTTCTCTCCGAGATGGATGCCGGCATGGCCCGCACGGCACAGCGGCACACGACTGGCGATCTGGCCGACGAACTCGGCATGGCCTATGCCTATGCGCTGGAGTTTCTCGAACTCGGCCTTGGCTCTGATACCGAACGGGAATTCTGCGCCGACGATGAAAACCTCTGGGGGTTTCACGGCAACGCGCTGCTCTCGCGCCACGCGCTGTCGCAGCCCTTCCTCATCCGGCTCGAAGGTGACCGGTTGTGGCGCAACGATCCGGACCAGCCGCGCATCGGCGAGCGTGTCGCGGTCGGCGCAGTGATCGAAACGGTATCCGGCCCGTTCGTTGCGGTCTCTACCCATCTCGAAAGCGCAACAACCGCAGCCTATCGCGAACGGCAGACAGTCGATCTCATCGACCGGCTGGAGAGCGCCTTTGCGGGCCTGCCGATCCTGATCGGCGGCGATCTCAACACCGGCAACCATGCCGGCGGCGATTTCGAGGCCGAGGGTCTGTTCGTCCGCGCCGCCGAGCGCGGTTTCGAACGGCATGGCGGCCCGCTCGAGGCGATGACGACGCGTCCGAGCCTGATTACCCGCTGGCCCGAACGGGCGATGAAGCTCGACTGGTTCCTGTCGCGCGGTCTTCGCATCGGCGAAAGCGGCATCCTCTCCTCGGTGGATGCGGACGGCACGGTTCTCTCGGATCACGACATCGTTCACGCACGCATCGAAGGCTTTGTCTGACCGGACAAAGCCTTCGCTTCTGCGAGATTATTGCTCGCCTGGAATTATGCGGAAACGGCCATAGCGCCGTTCAATGCGTCGCGAACCGCCAGGTCAGCCATCGCCAGTGCTGCTTGCCGCGTTCTGGCAGCGGCAATGAAACGACCGCGATGGCAGAAGCTTGCGCCTTCGACGCCGCATACCAGTTCCAGTTCGCCATTGCTCAGACCGGCCCATGCAGCCGGAAGGTCCGCGCGCAGCTCGAACCCTTCGTCGGAGCGCCGGATGCCCGTCAGGCACCAATCCTTGTCGCGCGGATGGACGACGAACAGCATGTGATCGGCGCCGGCCTTCACGATGGCAGCGCGGAAGGGCATGCCCATCGGCAATTCCAGAACGCGCGACGATCCCGCCGCCTCGATTGCGGTCAGAACCAGCCCCTCGGCACGCAACTTCGCTGCACTCTGGGCGATACGCGCCTCGACGAAACTGCGCGCAATCGCAAGCGCGCGCTCGAAGGCACAGTCGTCGGCGCCCGGTTCGGTCTCGTCGAAAACCGGCTTCATGGTTTCGATCATGGCCGGAAAGTTCAGGTCGGCGAGCGGCCCGGCGATGGAAGGATCGATGGCGCCATTGTCCAAAAGATCGACGGGCAGTACGAAACTCTCGTCGAAACCGGCATGGATCTTGGCCACATGCGCCTCTGGAATGCCAAGCGCAGCAAGATAATCCTCGCCGTAATGTTTCCAGATCAGCCCGAATGAGCTGTAGGGCTGGCCGCTGTCGCGCATCGGCGCGCCACGCTGGTGGTGGTCGAAAATCTGCGCAGCCGGATCATAGGCGCCGCCAACGTCATAGATGATGCGGTCCGAGGCCGGGGTAATCCATTCAGGCGCACGGCTGCGCACCTGTTTGGCCTGTGGAAAAAGCCTGCTCAGAATGACGCTGGACAGCACTTCGTCGGCATGGAAGCCACCGGAATGGGTGACGAGGAAATCTGGTGTCATGCCGCAACGCGCCTTCGTTCAAGCCGGGAAATGATCGTTGCGCTGGAGATAGCCTGTGTCGCGCCCCGCCTCAACCGAATTCGGCATCTTACGGCCCGATCAAGCGATTGCGGTGATCTCCAGTTCCTGCTCGCCAACGGTGACCGCATCGCCGACAGCCTTGCCGATCAGCAAGCGCGCGACCGGCGAAACATAGGAGATCGAGCCGGCCTTGGGATCGGCCTCGTCCTCGCCAACGATGCGATAGGTCTGCACCCGTCCGTCGTCGCGGCTGAAGGTGACCTTGCTGCCGAAGGCGACGATTTCGGTCGAGGTTGGCGCGGGCATCAGTTGCGCGGTGCGGATGCGCTCCGTGAGATAGCGCAGATCTCTGAGCGGGTTTGCGGTCTGCCGACGGCGCTCGTTGACATCCTCAACGATGTTCGCCGCCTCATAGGCCTCGCGCGCCTCCTGCAATTGCCGTTCCAGCGCCTTCAATCCTGCTTCCGTCACGAGGTTGGGATGGGGAGAAATGGCACGATCAGGCAGCAGGGTTTCGGAAGCGGCTTCCGCACTTTCTTCCTTGACGAAGGCAACACTCAAAATTCCAACTCCGTTTGGACACGAACGCGGTCTTTCTATCAGCCGCGAAAGGACCATCCTGCACCGCCTGATCCCGCGATGCAAACCTTTCCGATGCCGGACCAACAACCAGCAGTCTTGACAATTTCGTCCTATTAGGTAGATCGGTCTACATATTCATTGGAGCTGGTCATGACCGAACGAATTCCGGCAAGAGAGCGACTTCTGCAAGCGGCAGCCGAACTGTTCTATCGCGATGGCGTCGGAGCGACCGGGATCGATACGATCACCGCTCATGCGGGCGTCGCCAAAATGAGCCTCTACAACAACTTTTCCTCCAAGGCCGATCTCGTAAACGCCTATCTCGAAGCGCGTGTCGAAGAGTGGAACGAGCTTTACCGCGTGCGGCTCGCAGAGGCGCAAACGCCACGCGACCGCCTTCTGGCGGTGTTCGATTCCTATGCCGATCATGCGGCACTGGCCTTTGACTGGGGATTTCGGGGCTGCGGCCTGCTGAATGCCGCCGCGGAACTGCCGGTCGGCGATCGCGGTCGCGCCACCGTCGCGCTGCAAAAGCAGGATGTGGAGCAGATGTTCAAGGATTGTCTGCGCGAGATGAAACCATTGAGCGATGCCGAGATCGACGAAACGGCCGAACATCTGTCCTTCCTGCTCGAGGGAGCCATGGCGCGCGCCGGCCTCGATGGACATGACGGCCGGCTGCAAGCCGCCCGCAAGATTGCCCTCTCCATTCTGGATCAGCTATGACATTCCCGGATATCGCGGCCGGCCCCTCCCCACGATCCGGCCGGCTGGCAACCCTTGCCGTCATGGTCCTTCTGGAAGCCGCGCTGGTCGTCAGTTGGAGCGCCGGTTTCGTCGGCGTTCGATTTGCCATCGACCATGCGCCGATTTTCCTCATCCTCCTATGGCGCAGTCTGGTCTCCGGTCTGCTGCTGCTTCCGTTCGCGTTGACCATCGGGCCGGCGATCCGTTGGCAGGATTTCGCCTTCCAGGTGCTGTTCGGCATTCTTGCCATGGCGGGCTACCTGGCAGGGTTTGCAATGGCGATTTCGCTCGGCGTGCCCACGGGTCTCGTGGCGCTGATCACCGACATGCTGCCGCTGGTGGTCGCCCTCCTCTCCTGGCCGATCCTCAACCAGGCCCTGACCCTGCGCCAGTGGATCGGCTCGCTCATCGGCCTCGCCGGCGTGTTGATCGCATCCGGCGTTTCGCTCGACCTCGGCAACGTGCCCCTTTGGGCCTATGGCCTGCCCATGCTTGGAACGCTATCGCTTGCGCTGGCGATCTTGTTGCAACGGCGCCTCAAGGCCGGCACCATGCCGGTGCATCAAAGCCTGTGCATCCAGTGTCTTTCCGCAGCGGCCATCTTTTCGGTTTTCGCCTGGAATGAAGGCGGCGTCCTGCCGGTCCTCGATACGAGCTTCATCGGCGGCATCCTGTGGCTCGTCTTCCTCGCCACATTCGGCGCCTGGAGCCTCTATTATCTGGCGCTGCGAAAATCCACTCCGGCGCGTGTGACGGCCATCCTCTATCTCAGCCCGCCGGTGACGATGATCTGGTCATGGCTGATGTTCGGCGAACATCTGTCCTGGGCGATGGCCGGCGGACTGGCCGTCTCGCTGGTCGGCATCGTCATCGTGGCGCGCGCACAGGCGCCGCAACATGCCTGATCAGGTCGGCTTGTCGTAGAGCGCCTTGATGGCATCGCTGTTGCCGACATTGGCAAGCGGCTGCAGGAGACGACGCGCCTCGGACTCATACCCTAGCATGCGGTAGGCGGAGGCGCGCAACATCATCAGGTCCTGCGGCTCGCGCGTCAGGCGACTGCGCTGATCGAGTGCGACGATCGTTTCGTTAAAGCGGCCCAGTCGGAACGCGCCGACGGCGCGATCGGCCAGGATCGCCACCTGCAATTGCTTTGCGCGCACCGGCGTCTGCTGTTCCTGCACGGCCGCGACGGCGGCCTTGTCCGTCAGGTTCAGCCTGAGATAGGCGAGGCTTTTGCCGTAGGCCGCTTCCTGCCGGGTCGCCGATACGGTCGCCGTCATCGCGCGGTCGAATGCCGCAGCCGCTTCCAGGGGGCGCTTGAGATCCATCAGGCACCATCCACGTCGCAGCGCATCCGCAGGCGCAGTGCGCGACAGATCGGTGCCACCGGTGCAGCCACGCGGACGAACGCGCCGTTCCGCCGGCGGATTGCCGGCAGCCACGCGGACAGGTGTGGCTGCAGGCGCAGCGTCGGTGAGCACGAAACCGCCCGGCCGAATGTGCTGGACCGGCCGTTCGGTGTCAGCCGCAACTGCCACGGGGGCCGGAATAGTCGGTTGGGCCGTCGCACGTTTCGGATCGCGCAGATGGGCGATCCGCTCGGAACGCTGCCCCCACACAGCCTGGATACGGGCAACGCCAGCACGGTCGCCAAGCGCATCCAACGACAGGGCGAGGCCATAGGCGGCCGGTTCATAGGAGGCATCCCAGCTGAGGATCAGACCGAACCAGTCGGCCGCCGTCTGCATTTGCTGAAGCGCGCGCGCATACCAGCCGAACTGTTCGGCAGCGGCCGTATTGCGCGCCTCGACAACCGGCGTCGCCATGCGCGCCAATACCGCATTGTCGATAGCTTTCGGCGGATCTTGCGCCAGAAGATTGGCGACGGCGGACAGGTAGGCCGCCTTTGTCTCGTCCGTTGCATCGCGGAAGCGGTAAAGCGTATTTTCCGCCGATTGCGGGTCGCCAACCGCGACCTGCGTCAACGCAAGCCCCTGCGCGGCTATCGCCGCGGGCTCCTTGTCGAACGAACGACGGAACCAGTCCTGCGCCTGATCGAGCTGGTTACGTCGATAGAAATACCAGCCAAGCAACAGGCTGTCAGCGGCGCTGCCGGTGGCGCGCGCGTCCTCGGCGAGCCGTGTCACATAATCCTGTGGAACCACCGCCTTCGGATCGGTGCCGCCGCGCGACACCAGCGAGCGCGCAATGTCAGTGCGGATTGCGTCGAATTCCGGCTTGCCGTCCGTTCCCGTCTGCTCGAGCTTCATCAAACCATCGAGATGCGGGATATCGAGGACGAGACTGGCTTTCTGGATCGTCGCCAGTCGCTCCTGAGGATTGTGGCAGTTTTGCAGAATGTAGGAATAGGCGTCGCGGGCGCGATCGGGCCGGTTCGTCTTGGCGAAGGCCTCGCCGACGCGCCAGAGAATGTCGACCTCGCTGCAGGTGAGGAGTTGCGGCGCCTGCGACGCGAGGTCCACGACCCGGTCATTCTGATGCGCGTCGGACGCCTGCACCAGAAGACGACGCGTCGTTGCCAGCCGCATGCTATCGACAAGCTCTGTCGGCGGCGACCAATCGGGCTCGTTCTTCTGCCGATCGGCTATTGCCTTGGTAACGTCGTCGTAGCGCCCTTCGGAATAGAGTTTCCACATCGCATCCAGCTGGGGATCGCCGCCATCGGCTATCGCAAGCGGATCGGCGGGCGGTTCCCAGCCGGGATAAAGCGCGCGCAGGCGCGAGATTTCCGCCTGCAGGCGAACCGTGTCGCCCCGCGTAGCGAAATAGCGCAGAGCGCTTTCGTCAACCACCGGATGCGCGGGCTTTGTCGCAACCGATGGCTGCGTCGCCGGTGCGTTCGGCACGACATTCGCCGGCGCTGTCGCCCCTGCTTCGACGAGCTGGACAGGTAAAACGGAAGGTTGCTGTAGACGTTCGCTCTTCTGCGTTTCGATCTCGGAGTCTTTTGAGGTTTCGGCCGCGAGCGAGCCGGTGCCGCTCGGTTGCCAGCCTTCCTTTTCGCCGACCCCGACGACGCCCGCCGCGACGGCAGCCGCTGCCGCCAAGCCCAAGAGCGATGTGCGCATGATGATTCCGCCTTCGCCGTTAGAACGCATGAAATGGCCAATTCACGCGCCAGAATTGCCGGACAAGGTAAACAAATCCTTAACGACGCTGTCCTGGGTGACCCGAAAACACGCGCCTGGCGCGAATTTATAGAATTAGGTCTACCTTAAATACAGAAATCGGCGTTTAACGCTTGAGGATGCGGCAAACTTCCGTAACTACTAACTCGAAACCCAACGCGATTGATTCGAGAAGGAGTTGCGCCGGGTGCGATCGGCATTCCTGATTTTACCGCTTCTGACGATGTTGACGGCCTGCGCTGGCGAGCCGACCCGCATGGGAGCATCGACGAAGCTGGTGGACGCCGAAGAGGCGATCCTCATGCCGCCGCCAGGCTCCTTTGCCGTCGCCGGGATCACCCAGAAACGCTTCAGCAACGGGTTACAGCAAGAGATATTCCTGTCGACGAACTCCACTGTGCCGGGACAGAATGTCGTGCAGATGCGCTTGTACGGTACACGCAATGATTTGCGTTATCGCGACGACCACCTGCGTTTCAAGACAGTCACTGAAGCCGGTATCGACGCGGAAATGCGCGGCACGCTGCGCGGCATTCCCATGAAGCGGTCACCCTATCTGGTACAAAACGACTATGGTGCCTTCGGTTATGCCTTCGGCCGACCGTCGCCCGCCGAATTGTGCATGTATGCCTGGCAGCAATTGCGAACGGCGGAAGGCGAGAAGCCGCCCTTTGCAGGCTTCGGCGCAGTCCAGATCCGCGTTCGCATCTGCGAGACGGGCGCAACCGAACGCAAGCTGCTGGCCTTCATGTATGGCTACAACATCATCGGCGCGGTCGATGACATGCGCTGGAACCCATATGGATCGCCGGGGCCCGTCAGCGACAGGCTCGGCCATTCGAGCAACCCCATCTACCCGCCTGAATTGTCGGGCGACGGCCCACCCGACCCGGCAACGGCAACGGCAACGGCTGATGTGGCAACCCGGCCGGTTCGTCGAGCCGGCCCTGCCACGCACGCCGCCGACACCGCGCCGGTCATCCCCGGGGCGGGTCAGGTCGTCGTGCCGTCTCCCGTTCGCGCCACGCCGCCGGCTCAACCCGCAAAGGCCGTCGCGCCGGCGCCTGCCGTCAGCGGAACGATCGTTCCATCTCCGGCCTGCGTCGGCGCCAATGCCGCAACCAACGGTACATGTCGATAAATATCGCCGCCCCCGTTTCCTGAAGCAGGGATCGATCTAGACTGCCATGGAGGAATAGACGATGCGCACAACGCTCCATCTGCTGCTCTGGGTCTTGTCCGCAGCCGTCATGATCGCGCTCGCATTCCTGCCGATCGACGCACGCACGCAGCTGGTCACCACGGTTCTGGTCATCGTCGTCATGGCGGCGATGAAATATATGCGCGTCGAAGGCGCCGGCCGGCTCGTCCTTTTGGCGCTCGGCACGTCCATCGTCTGGCGCTATGTCTACTGGCGCACGACAAGCACGCTGCCGCCGGTCAACCAGCTTTCCAATTTCGTGCCGGGCCTGCTGCTTTACCTGGCGGAAATGTACAGCATCTTCATGCTGTTCCTCAGCCTGTTCGTGGTGTCGACACCGCTGACGCCGCGGCCGCCCTATCGCACCATGGCCGCCGAGGAACTGCCCGACGTCGATATCTACGTGCCAACCTATAACGAGGATACGGCGCTGCTGGCCAACACGCTCGCCGCGGCCCGCAATCTGGATTATCCGTCCGAGAAGGTGACCGTCTGGCTGCTCGACGATGGCGGCACCTTGCAGAAGCGCAATTCGGCGACTCTGCTCGAAGCCCGTGTCGCGGAAGAGCGATACCGGACGCTGCAGCAGCTGTGCGACCAGCTCGGCGTCCGGTATCTGACACGCGAGCGAAACGAACACGCCAAGGCTGGCAACCTCAACAACGGCCTGAAACATTCGACGGCCGGGCTGGTCGCGGTTTTCGACGCCGATCACGCGCCGGCGCGCAATTTCCTCAAGGAAACGGTCGGATATTTCAACGACGATCCGCGCCTCTTCCTGGTGCAGACACCGCATTTCTTCCTCAATCCCGATCCGGTCGAGCGCAATCTCAATACCTTCGACACGATGCCCAGCGAGAACGAGATGTTCTACGGCATCATCCAGCGGGGTCTCGACAAGTGGAATGCCGCCTTTTTCTGCGGCTCCGCCGCCGTGCTGCGCCGCGCGGCGCTGGAAGAGACCGGCGGCTTTTCAGGCCTTTCGATCACCGAGGATTGCGAAACGGCGCTGGAGCTTCATTCGCGCGGCTGGAACAGTATCTATGTCGACATGCCGCTGATCGCCGGTCTTCAGCCGGGCACATTCGCAAGTTTCATCGGGCAACGCTCGCGCTGGGCGCAAGGCATGATGCAGATCATGCGTTTCCGGTTCCCGATCCTCAAGGGCGGTCTGACCTTCGCGCAGCGGCTTTGCTACATGTCGTCGACGATGTTCTGGCTGTTTCCGTTCCCGCGCACCATCTTTCTTCTGGCGCCGCTCTGCTACCTGTTTTTCGACCTGCAGATCTTCACCGCCTCCGGCGGCGAGTTCATGGCCTACACGCTATCCTACATGTTCGTGAATCTGATGATCCAGAACCATCTCTACGGCTCGTTCCGCTGGCCATGGATCTCGGAGCTTTACGAATATGTGCAATCGGTCCATCTATTGCCGGCGATCGTTTCCGTCGCCCTCAATCCGCGCAAACCGACCTTCAAGGTGACCGCCAAAGACGATTCCATTTCCGAAAACCGGCTATCGGAGCTGGGACGGCCATTTTTCATCATCTTCGTCATCCTGCTGGTCGCCGTTTTCGTTACCGGTTACCGTCTCTATACCGAGCCCTACAAATTCGACGTGACGTTGGTCGTCGGCGGGTGGAACCTGCTCAATCTGGTGCTGGCAGGCTGCGCCCTCGGCGTGGTGTCGGAACGCGGCGAGCGGCAGTCCTCGCGCCGCGTGCAGGTCAGCCGCCGGGCGGAATTGCTTATCGGCGAGAGCTGGTACCCGGCGATGATCCGCGATGTCTCCGTCAACGGCGCCAACATCCAGGTCTTTACCAAGGATGCCAGTCCGTTCCGGCGCGATACGCTCGGCATGGTGCGTTTCCAGCCACATGGCGGCGGTGAAAGCGTCGAGCTGCCCATCGAGTTGCGTCACGCGCATGCCGCTGGCGAAATCGTCACGATCGGCTGCCGTTATCTGCCGGAGCATGCCGGCCATCATGCCTCGATCGCCGATCTGATCTTCGCCAATTCGGAGCAATGGAGCCTCTTCCAGAAATCACGGCGCCGCAATCCCGGCGTCATCGGCGGGACCGCCCGGTTCATGCGCATGGCGCTTATCCAGACCTTTCGCGGACTGCACTACCTTGCCTTCCGCCGCAGCGGCAAGACAGACAAGGCTGTTGGAACATGAGGACGCGCGCCACCCTTCTTTTCCTGTCGGCGATGACCGCGCCTGTCGCAGCTCAGGCCCCGACGCCCTTCGACATGTCACCGGAACGCAAGGCCCCGCCCGCAACCGCTGTACCCGCCCCACAAGCCCCGACTGTGCCCGCACCGGCACCCGTTCCGCCGGCGCGCCGCTATCTCTTGCAGGCGCCGACACTGCATCTGCAGGGTGAGAATGTCGGGCAGGCCTGGACCTTCAACCTGACGCCGGAACAGGCAGCCAGCGCCAGCAAGCTCGACATCGGCTATACGAATGCGCTGGTCGTCGCACCGGAGGCCTCGCAAATCCGTGTCTCGATCAACGAGACAGAAATCGTCGAACAACCGGTGCACGCCAGCGAGCGGCCGCAGCAATTGTCGCTGTCGTTGCCGCCGGGCCTTTTGACGCCGGGTGCCAACCGCATCCGCATCGCCGTTCAGCAACGGCATCGAACCGATTGCACGATCGACTCCACCTATGAATTGTGGACGGATATCGATGCCGCGCGCACCTTCCTTTCCTTCGCTTCGCCTGAAGCCAACCGCATGATCCGGCTGGAGGATATCAGGGCCATCGGCGTCGACGAAGCCGGCCGCAGCCGCTTCCGCCTGGTCGCCCCGGCCCTCGGTCAATCGGACGCCGCAACCACGCTTTTGAAGCTTGCGGAAGGCCTTGCGCTGCTCGGCGACGCCGTCAACACCTCCTTCTCTGTCAGCCGCGCGCTGCCCACCGAGCAAAAGCCCGGCGATGTGGTGGTCATCGCCGCCACCTCCGACGAAATGCGCACACTCACCGGGCTTGCCGACGACACCGCGACGACTGCGGGCACAGCGCGTTTCATTCGACTGCCGGGGCAAAACGGCGCCGCCTTGGCCTTTACCGGCGCAGACTGGACGTCGATCGCCACTGTCGCCGATCAGTTCCTGTCGATGGCCGTCGCAGCCGGCGCGACACGCGGGAACGTAGCGACGACGTCGACACGCACGATTGATACGCCGCTTATCGATGGCGCGACCTCGCTGACCTTTGCCAGCCTCGGGCGCCCGGGAGAGGAATTCTCCGGACGGCGCTTCGCCACCGATATCGCGGTCGCCATGCCGCATGATTTTTATGCGAACGCCTATGGCAGCGCCACCATCCTGCTTGATGCCGCCTATACCGCTCAGGTCCTGCCCGGAAGTCGCATCAACATCACCGTCAACGGCAATCTCGCGACCACCGTGCCGATCACCGCCTCCGGCGGCGCCGTGCTGCGGCAATATCCGATCCGGGTGAGCATGCAGCATTTCCGGCCAGGCGTGAACGTCATCGGGCTGGAGGCCATGCTGCTCACCGAGGCCGACCGGACCTGCGCACCCGGCGCACCGGCCGAGAAGACACCACGCTTCGCCTTGTTCGGCACCTCGCGTTTCACCGTGCCGGAGTTCGCCCGGTTGTCGCTCGCGCCGAACCTGTCGGCGACTTCGGGCCTCGGTTTCCCCTATGCCGGTTCGGCAATGCCGACTGCCGTCCATCTGGGACGAAACGATGAAGTGACGCTTTCTGCCGCAGCCACCTTTCTTGGCAAGCTGGCGCAGGCCGGCGGTCGCGCCGTCTCCATCCAGTCCGGCCCGGCAATGGCCAATAGCGGCCCTCTCCATGCCCTTTATATCGGAACGGCCGCGACTCTACCCTCCGAGCGTCTGGCGGGCGTCGTCCTCCCGACTGTGGCAGACGGACAGCCGGATACCGGCGCATCGAGCGATGTCAGCGTCGATTCCTGGCGCGACAAGGTCGATGCCGGGACATTTTCCGAGACGCTTTCGCGCATGAACGACTGGATGAAGGAGACCTTCAATCTCGACCTCGCCGCCGTCAATCTAATCCCGCACGCCGATACGCCCTATCCGCTTCCAGACAACGCGGGTATTTTCGTATCGCAAAGCATCGACCGGGAAACCAAGTCCGTGCAAACGGTCGTTTCCGCCGCAAACGACGCCGCGCTGCAGGCCGGCGCACAGGTGCTGGGTGACCAGGCGAACTGGATGGCTATCGACGGACGATTGAGCGCCTATGACACGGCCAAGACCACGATGCTCACGGTTCCGGCCAATAACACCGGCATCTTGGCATTCCAGCCAGCCAGCTTCACCAATCTCCGGCTGGTGGCGGCAAACTGGCTTTCTGGGAACTTCGTCATGTATGCGCTTGGCCTCGCGCTCTCGGCAATTGCACTGGGCCTTGCATCGAAAGCCTTGTTCTCCAGACTCGGACGCAACGACAAGTGATGCATCCATCCGCCAAACAGTCGCTTAAGGCTTTATTGATAGGTCAGGGCTAGACTCGCCGAACACGCACTAACCAAGGACATGATGGCTTTGGTCGATATCGAAACCATGCTGCAAATGAGGCAGCTCATGGAGGCAACAGGCGCACTGATCGCAGTCTACGATCAGGACGATCGCCTGCGTTATGCCAATGGCGCGTTCCGTGCAGCCTGGTTCGTCGGCGAAGACGAGCATCCCATCTGGGCGGATCTCATGCGCCGCAATTTCCACACCGCGCGCGGCACCGTCATCAAGACAAGCGATTTCGAGACATGGCTGCACTCGACCCAGTCTCGGCGAGGCAAGGCGGGCTTTCGCGCCTTCGAAACCGACCTGCATGACGGGCGCTGGCTTTGGATGACAGAAACGATGCAGCCGAACGGCTGGATGCTGTGTGTCGCCAGCGATATCACCTCGATCCGCTCCGACGAGCGGACGCTGCGTCAGGATCGCGATACCGCCATCAAGGCTTCGCTCACGGACGAATTGACCGGCGTCACCAGCCGGCGTTTCGTGATGGGCAAGCTGGAGGAATTGGTCAGGGGCGATGGTGCGAAAGTCCGCGCGGTCGGATGCCTGGCCGTTCTCGACATCGACAATTTCAAATATATCAACGACCGCTTCGGCCATAGCGTCGGTGACGCCGTTCTGAAGGATTTCGCGATCACGCTGCAACGGCTGACGCGCAAGACCGATATTTTCGGCCGTGTCGGCGGCGAGGAGTTCGTGCTCATCCTGCCCAATACGGCCATGGACGAGGCCGAGGCGATCCTGCAACGCATGCTGCAGGCGATCCGCCATTCCCGACCGCTGCCGGAGCAGGTAAGCTTCCGCTACACCTTCTCGGCAGGGCTGGCCTGCGCACTGCGCGGCGACGATCCGCATGAACTCTATCGCCGCGCCGACCTCGCGCTTTATGCCGCAAAGATGCGCGGACGCGACCAGATCGGCATCGAACTGCCTCCACCGCTGCGGGCCATGCAAGACCGGTGACAGTGACAAGACGCCCCGGAAATTTCTCTCCGGGGCGCTTTCGATGACCGTTCTTATTCGGCGGCCAATGGCTGAGGTGTTGCCGGAACAGCCACCTCCCCGTGATGCGGCAGCGGCCGGTTGCCGGCAAGACGTCGCACCAGCACGTAGAAGACCGGTGTCATGAAGATGCCGAAGACCGTGACGCCGATCATGCCGGAGAAGACGGCGACGCCCATTGCCGCGCGCATTTCCGCACCCGCGCCGGTCGACGTGACCAGCGGCACCACGCCCATGATAAAGGCGGCCGAGGTCATCAGGATCGGTCGCAGGCGCAGCCGGCTGGCTTCGATCGCCGCCTGCACCGGCGAGCGTCCGGCAAATTCCAGCTCGCGGGCGAATTCGACGATCAGGATCGCGTTCTTCGCCGACAAGCCCACGAGGACGATCAACCCGATCTGGGTGAAGATGTTGTTGTCCCCACCCGTCAGCCACACGCCGGTCAGCGCCGCCAACACGCCCATCGGCACGATCAGGATGATCGCCAGCGGTAAGGTCAGGCTTTCGTACTGCGCGGCCAGCACCAGATAGACGAGCAGCAGGGCGAGCGGGAAGACGAGGATGCCCGAGCTGCCGGCGAGGATCTGCTGATAGGTCAGGTCCGTCCATTCGAAGCTGATACCTTTCGGCAAAGTCTCGGCAGCGATCCGCTCGATAGCTGCCTGTGCCTGTCCCGAGGAGAAGCCCGGCGCCGGGCCGCCATTGATATCGGCGGCGAGGAAGCCATTGTAGCGCGTGGTGCGCTCCGGCCCCGTGGTCGCCTCGACCTTGAGCAGCGTCGACAGCGGGATCATTTCGCCCGATTGCGAACGAACCTTCAGCGCGCCGATATCCTCGGAACGGGCGCGGAATTTCGCATCCGCCTGCACACGCACGCTGTAGGTGCGGCCGAATGCGTTGAAGTCGTTCACATAGAGCGAGCCAAGATAGATCTGCAGCGTTTCGAAGACATCGGTGACCGAGACACCAAGCTGTTCGGCCTTCTCGCGATCAAGATCGGCGTAGAGCTGCGGCACGTTGATCTGGAAGCTCGAAAACAGGCCGGCAAGCTCCGGCGTCTGATAGGCTTTCGCCAGGAAGGCCTTGGTCGCCTCGTCGAGCGCCTGATAGCCGAGACCTGCGCGATCCTCGATCTGCAGCTTGAAGCCGCCGGTCGTGCCGAGACCCTGGACGGGCGGCGGCGGGAACATGGCGATGAAAGCATCCTGAATAGCGCCGAATTTCTGGTTCAGCTGCATGGCGATGGCGCCTGCCGAAAGCTCCGGCTTCGTGCGTTGCTCAAACGGAGCGAGCGCCACGAAGACGATGCCGGCATTCGAGCCATTGGTAAAACCGTTGATCGACAGGCCGGGGAAGGCGATGGCATGTTCGACGCCAGGCTGGGCCAGCACGATGTCGCTCATCTTCTTGATGACATCCTCGGTGCGGTCAAGCGTGGCGGCATCGGGCAGCTGGGCGAAACCGATCAGATATTGCTTGTCCTGCGCCGGAACGAAACCACCCGGGACCGCCTGGAAAAGCTGATAGGTCGTGCCGGCCAGCACCAGATAAACCAGCATGATGATGCTCTTGCGCGACAGAATCCTGCCGACGCCACGCCCATAGGCGTTCGAGCTGGCCCCGAAGGCGCGGTTGAAGCCGCGGAAGAACCAGCCGAGCGTCCGGTCCATGATGCGCGTCAGCCAATCCTTCGGCGCGTGATGACCCTTCAGCAGCAGTGCCGAAAGTGCAGGCGACAGCGTCAGCGAATTGATCGCCGAAATCACGGTCGAAATGGCGATGGTCAGCGCGAACTGGCGATAGAACTGGCCGGAGAGACCGGTGATGAAGGCAAGCGGCACGAAAACCGCGACCAGCACCAGCGCGATTGCGATGATCGGCCCGGAGACTTCGCGCATCGCCTGATAGGTGGCCTCGCGCGGCGAAAGCCCGTTCTCGATATTGCGCTCGACATTTTCGACCACGACGATGGCGTCATCGACGACAATACCGATCGCCAGCACCAGCCCGAAGAGGCTCAGCGCATTGATCGAGAAGCCGAAGGCATACATGACGGCGAAGGTGCCGATGATCGAAACCGGGACGGCGAGCAGCGGGATGATCGAGGCGCGCCAGGTCTGCAGGAAGAGTATGACGACGAGCACCACCAGCGCCACCGCTTCGAGCAGCGTATGGACGACCTTGTCGATCGAGGCGCGCACGAATTGCGTCGTGTCGTAAACGATGTCGTAACGCACGCCTTCGGGCATGGCGAGCTGCAACTGGTTCATCGTCGCCGTCACCTGATCGGAGATCTCGATGGCGTTCGAGCCCGGGGCCTGGAAGACGGGGATGGCGACAGCCTGTTTGTTGTCGAGCAGCGAGCGCAGCGAATAGTCGGATGCGCCGAGTTCGATACGGGCGACATCCGAAAGCCGGGTGATCGCGCCGTTGGCGCCGCTCTTGACGATGATACGGCCGAACTCTTCCGGCGATTGCAGACGTCCTTGCGCATTGACGGAAAGCTGGAGGTCGATGCCGTCAAGGTTCGGCGAGGCGCCGATGACCCCGGCGGCGGCCTGAACATTCTGCTGGCGGATGGCGGCAACGACGTCGCTGGCCGAAAGGCCACGCTCGGCCGCCTTCTGCGGATCGATCCAGATGCGCATCGAATAATCGCCGGAACCGAAGATCTGCACCTGGCCGACGCCGTCGATGCGGGCCAGCCGATCCTTGACGTTGAGCACGGCGTAATTGCGCAGATAGGTAATGTCGTAGCGATTGTCCGGCGAGGAGAGATGGATGACCATCATCAGGTCCGGCGAGCTCTTGACCGTGGTAACGCCCAGCGCGCGCACCTCCGCCGGCAGGCGCGGTTCGGCCTGGCTGACGCGGTTCTGCACGAGTTGCTGCGCCTTGTCGGGATCGGTGCCGAGCCCGAAGGTCACCGTCAGCGTCATGACGCCGTCGGCCGTCGCCTGGCTCGACATGTAGAGCATGTTCTCGACGCCGTTGATCTGTTCTTCCAGCGGCGTCGCCACAGTTTCGGCAATCACCTTCGGGTTGGCGCCCGGATATTGCGCCCGCACGACGATGGAAGGCGGTACGACCTCGGGATATTCGGAAATTGGAAGCGATCGCATGCCGATCAGGCCGGCGATGACGATCAGCAGCGACAGGACACCGGCAAAGACCGGGCGGTCGACGAAAAATCGTGAAATGTTCATGGCGGCACCCTCTCCAAAGGGCTGACATAGGGACAAACTGTCCCTGGCTTACGGCCGAGGGCCGAAAGCTTGGGGGTAGATCAAAGGGAAAAGCCGGCGGGTCCATGCCCGCCGGAGAGGTTTATTTGGCGGCGGCGACTTCCGTCTGTGGATCGACCACGACGCCGGGGCGAACGCGCTGGAGGCCGTTGACGACGATGCGATCGCCGGCAGCAAGACCCTTCTCGACAATGCGCATGCCATCGACCGAAGCGCCGAGCTGAACCTGGCGATAGGCAATGGTGTTCTGCGCATCGACCAGGAAGACGTATTTCTTGTCCTGATCGGTGCCGAGTGCTTTCTCGCTGACCATCAGGCGTTTTTCCGCCTTCGGCTCGCCCATGCGGATGCGCACGAACTGGCCGGGGATAAGGCGATTGCCGGGATTGTCGAAGACAGCGCGGACGCGGATCGTACCGCTAGCAGCATCGACCTCGTTGTCGATCAGTTGCAGCTTGCCGGAAAGCGGCGTGCCCTCGTCGCTGAGCGTGCCGATCTCGACCGGAACCTGCTCGATGGCCGGCAGGGCGCCGCTATCTTGCGGCAAGGCGGCCAGCGTGCGCGCGATCAGCTCTTCATTGGCGTTGAAGCTGGCATAGATTTCACCCGAGGATACCAGCGTCGTCAGCGGCGGCGAACCGGAGCCGGCGGCGACGAGATTGCCTTCGGTGATCTGCAGCTTTCCGGCGCGTCCGGCAATCGGGGCGCGGATTTCGGTATAACCGAGATTGAGTTTTGCTGTGGTCAGCGCCGCTTCAGCGGCGCGCAGATTGGCGCGCGCCTCGTCATGAACGCTGCGGCGTTGGGCAAAATCGCTTTCGGAAATGACCTTTTTGGACTGAAGGGTTTCGCCACGTCCAAGCTCGGTTTCGGCAAGCGCCAGCTTGGCCTGAGCCGAGGCAACGAGGCTTTCCGCCTGCGCGACCGCCGCCTCATAGGGGGCCGGGTCGATCTTTACCAGGAGATCTCCGGCCTTCACCAAAGCGCCTTCGCGAAAATGCACCGACTGGATGGCGCCGGCAACGCGCGAGCGCAACTCCACCCGGTCGACGGCTTCCAGCCGGCCCGAAAATTCCTGCCAGGTAGTGACGTCACGCGGTTCGATTGCCGTGACGGTGACGGGAACGGCAGGCGCGGGAGCAGCCGCAGGCGCCGATGCGGCATTGGCGCCGGGCATCAGGTCGAAATGAAAGCCAGCCGCCGAAATCGACGCAGCAACACCCAGGCCGGCGCCCCACAGGGCCCAGCGTTTCTTGTTCGACGACATGTGTATCTCCTTATGGCCCTCAGTCGGGCCGATCATGTCTCTTGAAACAGGAGGCTCTGTTGTCCAGACCCTCGATAAAAAGCTCGAATTCCGTGCGCAGCTCGCCGGGCGGAACACATCCACACCGCGTCTGCGCGTCATAAATCTTCGTCCAGCCCCGACAGGCCGGCAGCACGCGGCTGGTGACCTTGACGCCGGCCGCGGCAAGCCGCGCGGCATAACAGGCCGCCTCGTCCCGCAACGGATCGTCCTGCGAGGTCAGGATCAGGGCCGGCGCTACGCCAGATAGCCTCGAACAATGCCCCGGCGCCGCGTAGGGGTGGCAAAAACCACCACCTGAGCCGAGATAATGGTTCCAACCCTCGGTCCAGCGCTCGCGCATGCCTGTCTCATCGGCCTCGCGAAACGATGCGGTCGCCATCAGCGGATCGATGAGCGGCGACAGCAGAATCTGACCGTCGATCTCGTTCGGCATCTGGTCTCTCGCCTTCAGCGCCACACCGGCCGCCAGATTGCCGCCGGCCTCTTCGCCGGCGACGATCAAAGGCGAGCGCTTGCCGCCATATTCCTTGCGTTTGCCGCTGAGGCAGCGCAAGGCGGCAAAGGCACATTCCAGCGCCTTCGGAAACACGCTTTCCGAAGGCTGCGCATAGTCGGCCTCGACAACCACGGCGCCGGAATCGGCAAAGGCCCGCGCCACCGGGCTTTCCTCATTCCGGTCCCGGTCAAGGAAGGCGCCGCCGCTGAAATACAGGACGACGGGCGCGTTCTTTCCCTGGCTCGAACCGTCATAGACGCGAAACGGCATGGTGCAACGCCCGGTGCCGTCGACGTCTATTTCTTTCCATTCGCCACTCATGGCCTTTGCCTTTCGCATGCCGCTCACTTTCCCGATGCGGGATGGGTGCACGCTCTCACTTGGTTCTCATGTCATTATTCATCGAAGCTTGGATAAGGCCGAATAATCGGGTATCACTATTCGGATTTTCGAATAATGGCGTATTTTTCCGAAGAGGATGCCCCATGGATCAGCTTTCCGCCATGCGGGTTTTCGTCCGGGTCGTGGAGACCGGCAATTTTTCCCGCGCCGCCATGGCGCTCGGAATGCCCAAGACCACCGTCACCAATCTCATTCAGGGACTTGAAGCCCATCTGCGCACCACGCTGCTCAACCGCACGACCCGGCGCGTGATGGTCACCACCGATGGCGCACTCTACTATGAACGCGCCGCGCAGATCCTCTCCGAAATCACCGAACTCGACGGCAGCCTGTCGAATTCGCAAGCCCAGCCCTCCGGACGCTTGCGCGTCGAGATGGCGGGGGCCTTTGCCGATCTGATCGTCATCCCGGCGCTCCATGATTTTCATGAGCGGCATCCGCAAATCCATATCGATCTCGGCGTCGGCGACCGGCTTGTCGATTATATCGCCGAAAACGTCGATTGCGCCCTGCGGGCGGGCACGCCGAGCGACCAGTCGCTCATCGCCAGAAAGCTCTCCGAGATCGACCTCATCACCTGTGCGACACCGGCCTACATCGAAAAACACGGCATTCCGGAAACGCCTGACGACCTCACCCGCGATCACTATGCGGTCGCATATCTGCAGGCGCAGATGGGGCGCGTCATGCCGATGGAATTCGAACGCGAGGGCGAAGCCAAGCAAATCCTGCCGCGCTATATCGTTTCCGCCAATGACAGGGGCTCCGTGGGAATCTCTGCAATAATACCCGCTAAGAGAATTTTGGTGTGAC
>CAMFHE010000015.1 GCA_945952045.1 uncultured Rhizobium sp. | reverse complement strand
GATCGGCAGGATGCCGTTCTTGAAACAGTTGTTGTAGAAGATGTCGGCGAAGCTGGTGGAGATCACGCAACGGATGCCGAAATCGAGCAGCGCCCAGGGGGCATGCTCACGCGAGGAGCCGCAGCCGAAATTGTCGCCGGCGACGAGGATCTGGGCGTTCTGGTAAGCGGGCTTGTTGAGCACGAAATCCGGGTTCGGCGTGCCGTCTTCGTTGAAGCGGGCTTCGGCGAACAGGCCGGCGCCGAGACCGGTGCGCTTGATCGTCTTCAGGTAGTCCTTCGGAATGATCATGTCGGTGTCGATGTTGACGACCGGAAGCGGCGCGGCGACGCCGGTGAGCTTGACGAACTTGTCCATGGAGCTTGGCCTTCGTGTCATGAAATTTCCTGCCCCATAGCCCAAATCCGCCAGGAAATGAAGCAAATTCTGGCCTCGCCCTTATCAGCGAAAGCCAGAGCCGGAAACAGCCGAGGCCGGTGCTTACATGTCGATGATCGTGCCGCGGCCGTCGTTCCAGACGCGGCGCGGTTCGTTTGCCTTGCGTGCGCGCACGGGCACCGGCTTCAGCTTCACCGACAGGCTACGCGCCACGGTGATGCCGGCCAGGACGGCTGCGAGGACAAGGGTCGCCGAAATCGTGAAGACTGCGAGAGAGCACACAATCGCGACGGCACCGAGGGCATAAACGATCGAACGGAGGTTGTGCATGATTTTCAAGCCTTTCTACACCGTAGAATGTGGTCCCTGTTTCAGCCTTGTGCAAGAGCAGCATGGCATTTTGTTGTCTTGCGGGGCATTAAAAAGCTTGGCACAAAAGGTCGCATGACCGCGCCAGTTCCCCCTTCCTCCCCTGCCCGCCTGCGCCGCTCGCTGCTCAGCGTGCCGGCGATCAACGATCGCGCCCTGCAAAAGGCGCATGCGCTGGATTGCGACGGGGTGATCTTCGACCTTGAGGATTCCGTCGCGCCCGCCCGCAAGGCCGAGGCGCGCGACAATCTGAAGCGCTTCTTCACCGAAACGCCCTTGCGCGACCGCGAGCGGATCGTGCGCATCAATGCCCTCGACACGGGCGATGCCGATGCCGATCTCGACACGGTGCTGGCGCTCAATCCCGATGCGGTGCTGGTGCCCAAGGTGACGACGCCGGCCGATATTGTCGATATCTGCGCCCGCCTCGACAAGGCGCGGGCGCCGCAGGGCTTGCGGGTCTGGGCGATGGTGGAGACGCCGCGGGCGGTGCTGGAGATCGGCGCGATTGCCGCCGCGCGACAGGGCCAGGGCGCCCGCCTCGATGCGCTGGTCGTCGGCCTCAACGATCTGCGCAAGGAGACCAGCGTGCTGCCGCAGCCGGGCCGCGCCTATCTCGTGCCGTGGCTGATGCAGGTGGTGCTTGCCGCCCGCGCCTTCGGCCTCGATGTCGTCGACAGCGTCTTCAACGATTTTCGCGACGGGGACGGGTTTGCGCAGGAATGCGCACAAGGCCGCGCCATGGGTTTCGATGGCAAGATGCTGATCCATCCCGCCCAGATCGATGCCGCCAACCGCCATTTTGCGCCGGGCGAAGCCGAAATTGCCGAAGCGGAAGCGATCCTCGCCGGCTTCGCCGCGCCGGAGGCCGAAACGCTCAACGTCATCGAGATCGGCGGGCGCATGGTAGAGCGCCTTCATCTTGAACAGGCCGAGCGCTTGATGCAAAAAGTGCGTCGGATTTCTGCACGAAAGGATATTGCGTGAAACTCTATCGTTTTCTCACCGGCCCCGACGACGCCGCCTTCTGCCACCGGGTGACGGCGGCGCTGAACGATGGCTGGGAACTGCATGGCTCGCCGTCGCTGACCTACAACACCACGACCAGCCAGGTCATGTGCGGCCAGGCCGTCACCAAGACGGTGCATGGCAAGGACTACGATCCGAGCAAAAAGCTGACCGAGCAATAAGCTTCATATCGGCAAGAATTGCCTGATCCTCGGCCTTTGGGTCGAGGATCGCCGAAATTGAAATCAGCCTCTGGGTTCGATTTGAAGCATAATCTTATCGATCCGCGTTTCACTCCGGTCGGGTTATGCTCTCCCGGCTTTCGGCCGCCTGTTCGGCGCTTTCCTCGATGCGCTCCATGTCGTCGTCGCTGAGGCCGAAATGATGGCCGATTTCATGGATCAGCACATGGGTGATGATGTCGCCCAGCGTTTCCTCGTTCTCGGCCCAGTAGTCGATGATCGGGCGGCGATAGAGGGTGATGCGGTTCGGCATCTGCCCGGTTTCCAGCGTGAAACGCTCTGAAATCCCGCGTCCCTCGAACAGGCCGAGCAGATCGAAGGGCGTTTCCAGCGCCATGTCCTCGAAAACGTCGTCGGTGGGGAAATCGGAGATCTCGATGATGAGGTCGCGCGTCAGCGCCCTGAAATCTTCCGGCAGGTTGCCATAGGCTTCGATCGCCAGCGACTCGAAGGTGCTGATCGTCGGCGCGTGGCGTTCGCGCCAATCTTCGGTCTGGTCGATGCGGGCCATGTCTACTCCTTGTACGCTGACCCCATATAGAGCATTTCCGGGAAAAGTGTGAAACGGTTTTCCGCCCGGATATGCGGCAAAACAAAGAGATAGAGCGCTTTCGCGATCTGGGGAAAAGCAAAAACAGTGTAGGCCGGTCGCTTACGATTTTCGAGTGGAGAAATCCGGACAGGAATAAATTCACATAAAAGGGAGTTGACTCTCCGGCGAGCCTCTGGAATCCATAAGAACAGAAAGAGAACATTGGGTCGCCCTATAGGATGCCCCTTCTCTTGTCTTTTGGAAAAAACGAGATCGGAGCACGCTCATGGCTGGGGACGCCATGGCGCGGGAGACGCTTTGCGCCCTGCGCCAGACCATTGCCCGATTGGAGGGCCGCGCGCCGGACCGGATGGATATGCCGGTCGGCCAGACATCGGGGGCCCCGACGAACCGTGTGCCGGGAAAGACGCCGGTCCTTTTTGGCGCCGGGCCGGAAACGGCCCCTCGCCTGCTGCCTTTCGGCCATCAGGCCCTGGACGAAGTCCTGCAGGGCGGGTTGCCACTCGATGCCATGGTGGAACTGCGGGGCCACGAATTGCGCGATGCCGGCGCCGTCAGCGGTTTTGCCCTGGCCCTGTGCGCCAGCCTGACCATGGACGAACAGAGCCGCCGGCTTTGCCTGTGGATCGGCGAGTCGGTCGTCGCGATGGAAACCGGCCTGCCGCATATCGAAGGCCTGGCCGATCACGGCCTGCCCCCCGGTCGTTTGCTCTATGCCGCGCCAAAAAAGATCGACGAGGCGCTGTGGCTGGCCGAAGCGGCGCTCGCCAGCCGCGCCTTCGCGGCCGTGCTTCTGGAAGTGCGCGGCAATCCCGCCCGTTTCGGCCTCACCGAAAGCCGCAGGCTCAGCCTTAAGGCGCGCGCCGTCGGCCGGCCGGTCTTCGTTTTGCGCCAGGCGGGCGATGAGGAGGCGAGCAGTGCAGCGCTTCGCCTGCATATCCGCCCTGCCCCGGCCTCCCTGCGTTTTTTGAGTGATGGCAAGCCCTTGTCCGGCAGCCTCGGTCATCCGCGCTTCCAGCTCACCGTCGAAAAAAGCCGCCTCCCCGTCCTCACCGATTTCTTTCTGGAGTGGAACCCCCATGCTCGCCAGTTTCGACCCGCTGATGTCTTCCGCCCTGCCGCTCTTCCGCCAGGGACAGCAGCGCATCCTGTCGCTGCATTTTCCGCATCTGCCGACCGACCGGATCGCGCGCAGCCGCTGGGGCATGTTGTGGCGTTCGACCGGGCGTCCTGAAACGCCGCCGCTCGTCTGCGCCGGCCGGGTGCAGAACGCCATGCGGCTGACGGCGCTGGACGAAGTGGCGGAGGCGCTCGGCCTGAAACCCATGCAAGGGCTGGCCGAGGCGAAAGCGATCTGCCCGCCGCTCGATGCGGTCATGGCCGACGAGGCGGCGGATGCGCGCTTTCTTGCCGCCATCGCCGACTGGTGCGACCGCTATACGCCGCTGGTGGCGATCGACGGCCGCGACGGGTTGTTCCTCGACATTACCGGTTGCGCCCATCTGTTCGGCGGCGAGGAAGCGTTGCTGAAGGATGTGCTTTCCCGCCTGATGCAATTCGGGCTCGATGCGCGCGGCGCCATCGCCGCCTCGCCCGGCCTGTCTTCCGCCATTGCCCGCCATGGGGGCGGCGGAGTGATCGGCGAGGAGGAAGCCGAGACAGCGCTGACGCCGCTACCGCTCGACGCCCTGCGGCTGCCGCCTGAAACCGTGGCGCGGCTTGCCCGGCTCGGCCTGCGGCAGGTCGGCGATCTCCTGGCCTTGCCGCGCGCGCCGTTGACGCGCCGTTTCGGCCCGGAGGTGGTGTTGCGCCTCGACCAGGCGCTCGGCCATGAGGAGGAGCCGATCTCGCCACGCCGGCCGCTGGCCCGCCTGTCGGTCGAGCGCAAGCTCGCCGAGCCGGTCACCGGCGAAGAGGATCTGATGGCGCTGTCGGAAAGGCTTGCCGTTGCATTGAAGCCGCAACTGGAGGCACATGGGTTGGGCGGCCGGTTGTTCGAGCTTCTGCTCTTCCGGGTCGATAGCCAGGTTTTCCGACTGCATGCCGGGGCCTCCTCGCCCTTGCGCGAGCCAAAGCGCATCGCGGCGCTGTTTGCCGAGCGGTTTCAGGCTGTGCATGACGATCTCGATGCCGGCTTCGGTTTCGAAATGCTGCGGCTCAACGTGCTGCATGCCGATGCCTTTGCCGGCACGCAGCAGGATTTTGCAGGCGCCGGCGATACCGCCGCCAGCCTCGACGCCTTTATCGACCAGGCCGTCGCCCGTTTTGGCGCGGACTGCCTGCTGCTGCCGGGAGCGCGCGAAAGCCATCTGCCCGAACGCGCCGGCCTGTTGCGACCGGCCTTTCAGGCGGGCGTGGCGCAGGCGGTTTCGCAAGGCAATGCGCCGTTGCGGCTGGAGCGTCCCTTCCGGCTGTTTGCCCGGCCGGAACTGATGGAAGTCATGGCGCCGGTGCCGGAGGGTCCGCCGATCTTCTTCCGCTGGCGGCGAACCCAGCATCAGGTGCGCCGGGCCGAGGGGCCGGAGCGCATCGGTGCCGAATGGTGGGTCGATGGCGAAGACGCCCCGCCGCGCGATTATTTCCGCATCGAGGACGAGGCCGGCCGTCGCTACTGGCTGTTTCGCGAGGGACTGTATGGCGAGACGCCGCCGCCGCGCTGGTTCATGCACGGGGTTTTCGCATGACGGAATTTTGCGAGATCGGCGCACGCAGCAATTTTTCCTTCCTGGAGGGTGCTTCCCGGCCTGAGGATATGGTGCTGACCGCCGCCGCATTGGGGCTTGCCGGTATCTGCATCGCCGACCGCAATTCCGTCGCCGGCGTCGTCCGCGCCCATATGCAGGCGAAGACGCTGGCCGCGCCGCCAGAGAAGGTGCCGGACAAGGGAGGGGACGGAGAAATCAGGCTGCCGCCCATACCGTTTCAGCCCGGCGCGCGGCTGGTCTTTGCCGACGACACGCCCGATATCCTCGCTTTTGCCGAGGACCGGCGCGGATGGGCCAATCTCTGCCGGCTGCTGAGTGCCGGAAACCTGCGCACCCAGAAGGGGCAGTGCCTGCTCTATGAGGCCGACCTCCTGCAATTCCATGAAAACCTGATGCTTGCCGTGCTGCCGCCGCGCCGGCGGCCGGAGGGGCAGGAGGCGGAGCTGGAAGACTTTCTGAAACGGCTGAAGGCGGCCTGCCGCGACCGGGTCTATCTGGCGTTGTCTCCGGCCTATGACGGGTTCGACCGTCTCGTCTTCGCCGACCGGGCAAGTCTTGCCCGACGCCTCAAGCTGCCGCTGATCGCCACCAACGAGCCGCTGTATCACCTGCCCGAGCGTCGGCCGCTTGCCGATGTCGTCACCGCGATCCGCAACCATGTGACGCTTGCGGAGGCGGGCTTTCTGCTGCAGCCCAATGCCGAGCGGCATGTGAAGCACGGGACAGAAATGAAACGCCTGCTGCGTGAGCACGATCAGGCGGTGGCCAATACGGTCAAATTCTTTCGCCGGCTAAAGTTTTCGCTCGACGAACTCGGCCATCTCTATCCCGATGAAAGCGTGCAAGGCGAGACATTGACCGAGACGTTGGCGCGGCTCACCTGGGAAGGGGCGGCAGCGCGGTTTCCCGAAGGCATGCCGGGAAAGCTCGTCCACCAGATCCAGCATGAACTCAAGCTGATCCGGGAAAAACATTACGAAGGCTATTTCCTTACCATCCGCTCGATCATGAATTTTGCGCGCAGCCAGAGCATCCTTTGCCAGGGGCGGGGATCGGCGGCCAATTCCACTGTCTGTTATTGCCTTAAGATCACCGACGTTAATCCGAAGAAATCGACCTTGCTGTTCGAACGCTTCATCTCGACCGAGCGCGACGAGCCGCCGGATATCGATGTCGATTTCGAGCATGCCCGCCGGCAGGAGATCATCGAGCATATCTACAAGACCTATGGTCGCGACCATGCCGGGCTTGCGGCCGGCGTCACCACCTATCGCACCCGCTCGGCCTGCCGCGAGGTGGCCAAGGTGTTTGGCCTGTCGGAGGATGTGCAGGCGGCGCTGGCGGCCAATGTCTGGGGCTGGTGGACGCATGGGCTTTCGCCGGAGCAGGTGCGCCTCTCCGGTCTCGACGCCAAGGATCCGACGACGCGGCGCGTTGCCGAATATACGCGGCAATTGATGGAGTTTCCCCGGCATCTCACCCAGCATGTCGGCGGTTTCGTCATCACCCGCGACCGGTTGGACGAAATCGTGCCGATCATGAACACGGCGTCTGAAGACCGCTACATGATCGAATGGGACAAGGACGATCTCGACAATGTCCGCCTGTTCAAGATCGATATCCTGGCCTTGGGCATGCTGACCTGCATGGCCAAGGCCTTCACCCTGCTGCAACTGCATTACGATGTGAAGAAGACGCTCGCCGATCTCGGCAACGATACCCATGAGGACGAGGCGCCGGTCTACGACATGATCTGCCGCGCCGATACGATCGGCGTCTTCCAGATCGAAAGCCGGGCGCAGATGAGCATGCTGCCGCGCCTGCGCCCGCGTGAATTCTACGACCTCGTCGTCGAGGTGGCGATCGTCAGGCCCGGCCCGATCCAGGGCAATATGGTGCATCCCTATCTCAAGCGCCGCGAGATGCTGCGGCAGGGGAAGGAGATCGACTATCGCTATCCGCAACTCAAATCTGTTCTAGAGCGGACGCTTGGCGTTCCGCTGTTTCAGGAACAGGCGATGCAGATCGCTATTACTGCCGCAGGCTTCAAGGCGGGTGAGGCCGATATGCTACGCCGCGCCATGGCGACCTTCAAGCGCAGCGGCAAGCTGGCTTATTTCAAGGACAAATTCATCGCCGGCATGGTGAAGAAAAAATACGACCGGGAGTTTGCCGAAAACTGCTTCAGCCAGATCGAGGGTTTTGGTGAATATGGTTTTCCCGAAAGCCATGCGGCTTCGTTCGCGCTGCTGGTCTATGCTTCCTCCTGGGTAAAAACCTATTATCCGGATGTGTTTTGCGTGGCGCTGCTCAATTCGCAGCCGATGGGGTTTTATGCGCCGGGGCAGCTGGTGCGGGATGCGCGCGACCATGGTGTCGAGATCCGGCCGGTCGATATCAACCATTCAGTCTGGGATAGCACGCTGGAGGAAACGGACTTCGATCCACGCCGCATCGATATCCGCCATGTCTCGATGCGGTCTGTCATCAGGACCAGAAAGGCGGTGCGGCTCGGTTTTCGTCAGGTCACCGGCCTGCGCGAGGCCGAGATGGAGGAATGCGGCAAGCGGCGCGGGCAGGGCTATCGTTCGGTGCGTGATCTGTGGCTCCGCTCCGGCCTTTCGCGCGGCGCCATCGAAAAGCTTGCCGACGCCGATGCCTTCCGCTCGCTCGGCCTCGACCGGCGCCAGGCCTTGTGGCAGGTGCGGGCGCTGGACGAAAAGGGCGCGGCCGAATTCCTCCCGCTGTTCGAGCGCGGCGATAGCGAAGACCTGCAAAAGGAAGAGGCGGTGATCCTGCCTGGCCTGTCGCCAGGCGAAGAGGTGATCGAGGATTACCGCGCCGTCACCTTTTCGCTGAAGGCGCATCCGCTGAATTTCCTGCGCAAGGAGCTGGCGGCGCAGGGCGTCACCCGGAACCGTGACCTGCGGGCCGCGCCGCGCGACAGTCAGGTGACGATCGCCGGCCTCGTATTGGTGCGCCAGCGCCCGGGCTCGTCCAAGGGCGTGATTTTCATGACGCTGGAGGACGAGACCGGCGTTGCCAATGCCATCGTCTGGAAACGGGTGTTCGAGGCCTATCGTCCGGTGGTAATGAATGCGCGGCTGGTGCGCATCCGCGGACGGTTGCAGCGCGAGAACGAGGTGATCCACGTGGTCGCCGAGCATCTGGAGGACATGACGCATCTTCTCGGCCTTTTGAACAAGGAGAAGCAGCGTTTTGCCGCCATGCCCCGCGTTGACGAGGTCCTCCGCCCCACGGTTGATCATCGCGAGCGCAAGGGCATGCGCGAGGCGCACAACCAGACCGCCATCGAGGATGCCACGCGTCTGATGCCGAAGGGGCGCAATTTTCATTGACCTGAGACATCAAGGCATCACGTCGTAACCGGCTGAAATGACGACAGGTTTTGTCAAGTTTAGAACGACTCGAAAAAGCGGGCGGTTTTTCGTGATGTTTTTATGTTGACAGGGAATGTCCTCTTTTGGTTTCTATGGCGAAAATCAAGGCGCGTGATTGTCGGGTAGACGTACATGCTCGTATGCAGCTGCAATTTCATCACCGTGAAAGACATCGAGGAAACGATCGTTTCGCTGCTCGATGAAGACTGTTGGCAGTTGATCGTTCCTGCCAAGGTCTATCATGCCATGGAAAAGCGCGGCCGCTGCTGCGGCTGTTTCCCCCAGGTCGTCGACATCATTATTCGCACCACGGAAGCCTATCATAACGGCCGCCACTCGACGCAGGCCGAGATTTTTGATTTTATGGCCCGCCTCAAGCAATTCCACGAAGAAAACAGGAGAGCGGACCTTGAAAGGCGACAAAAGAGTCATCGAGCGGCTTAACGAGGCCTTGTTCCTCGAGCTGGGAGCCGTCAACCAGTACTGGCTGCACTACCGTCTTCTCGAAGACTGGGGCTACACCAAGCTGGCCAAGAAGGAACGGGCCGAATCGATCGAGGAAATGCAGCACGCCGACAAGCTCGTCGCGCGCATCATCTTCCTTGAGGGACATCCGAACCTGCAGACCGTTGCGCCGCTGCGCATCGGCCAGAATGTCAAGGAAGTTCTGGAAGCCGATCTCGCTGGCGAATACGATGCCCGCACCGCCTACAAGGCATCGCGCGACATCTGTCATGAGGCTGGCGACTACGTGTCGATGAAGCTGTTCGAACAGCTGCTGGCCGACGAGGAAGGCCATATCGACTTCCTCGAAACCCAGCTCGAACTGCTCGACAAGATCGGCGAAGCGAAATACGGCCAGCTCAATGCCGGTTCCGCCGACGAGGCCGAAGGCGACGCCCACTAAGCTTTCGCCCTGCAGAACTCAGGCCGCTCGCGAGAGGTTTCGCGGGCGGCCTTTTCGTTTCCGCCCTGTCGCGAAAGTTCAAGACCGGGCGCGCGTTGCGCTCTATGTCTTTGATATCAGCAAGGGAGCGTTTCCATGAATTTCCGTTACACCATTCTCTATGTCGAGGATGTGGCCGCCAGCCTCGATTTCTTCAACCGCGCCTTCGGTTTCGAGATCGCCTTCCTGCATGAGGGCGGCGATTACGGCGAGCTTTCGACGGGGAACACCAAACTCGCCTGTTCGTCGATGGCGCTGATGCGGCAATTGGGCAAGCATCCGCAAAAACCGTCGCTGAATGCGCCTGCCTTCGAACTCGCCTTCGAGACGGACGATGTCACCGCCGCACTTGCCCGCGCCGTTGCAGCCGGTGCGACGCTGGTGCAGGCCGAAAAGGAAATGCCCTGGGGACAGATGAACGCCTATGTCGGCGATCCCAACGGCTATCTCATCGAGATCTGCACACCGGTCCAGTTGCCGAGCCCCGGCTGAGCCAGAATGGCGCGGGCCGCATCGTCGCGGCGCAGCCGCGCCGGGCTTTGCCCGAACCATTCCACGCAATCGCGGCTCATATGCGCCTGATCGCTATAGCCGAAACCCGCGGCAATATCCGCCAGCGGCCTGTCTTCGGACAAAGCGGCGGCCATGCGGCGCGCCCGGCCGAGGCGACGCCAGAAATCCGGGGCGGGCAGGCGCTTTTCCTGAAACCGCCGTTGCAGGGTGCGTGGCGACACGCCGGCCCGGCGCGCAATCCGCGCGAGCGGCAGAGTCGAGCTTGAAAGCTGGTCGACGATCTCGGCCATGTCGTCAGCCGGGCTCAGCGCCGATTCGAGGAAGGCAATGGTCTGCGTTTCCGCGCCCGCCAGTTCGCCGAGCGCTTCCGGCGCCAGAGTGAGGCCGGGGCGCAGGCGGAAGCCGGTCATGCGGACACCGGCGGTGACATCGACCACGCGCGGCCGAAAGTCCCAGTCGGAGAAGAGAAGGCGCGGAGCCGCATCCGGGGCTTCGATGACGATGACGTCGCGGCAGCCATCGGGGTAGATGGTGACACGACCGTGCGTTTTCGCCCGATGACTCCAGCCGACATGCAGCATGTACGACCTCTGTTTCCCCGCTTATCCGGCGAGATGGGAAAATTCCGCTACGACGGCATCGTAGACGCCGCGCTTGAACGGCACGATCAGACCGGGCAGATCCTGCATCGGTTTCCATTCCCAGGCGTCGAATTCGGCATCATGGCCGCCCGGCGGCGGATTGATGGCGATTTCGCTCTCGTCGCCCTCGAAGCGGAAGGCGAACCAGCGCTGCGTCTGGCCGCGATATTTGCCCTTGAGGCCGATGCCGATCAGATGGGCCGGCAGGTCGTAATTGATCCAGTCGCTGGCTTCGGCAAGCAGCGTGACCGAGCGCATGCCGGTTTCTTCGTAAAGTTCGCGCATGGCGGCGGGCAGGGGATCCTCGCCCTTGTCGATGCCACCCTGCGGCATCTGCCAGAGCTGCGGCGAGCCGTCATATTCGGAATTACCCTCGGCAATGCGCCGCCCGGCCCAGACAAGGCCGGCACGGTTCAGCACCATGATGCCGACGCAGGGGCGATAGGGGAGATCCTCGGCCCGCAGGGGCTTGTTCTTGCTCATCTCATGTTCCGCATGTTTGTGTCGTTGCGTTTTCTAGAGCATTTCCATGAAGCGTGTGAAACGGTTTTCCGCCCCGACATGCCAGAAAAACAAGGACCTTAGCGGTCCGTTGCCAGCGACGCCACGCCGACGATCTCGATGCCGCGGGTCGCCGCCTCGTTGCTCCACTTGGAAATGGCGGCGATGCTCTCGTCGAAGGCGTTGGCGACGCCGATGGCGGAACCGTTTCGCCGCGCAATGCGCTCCAGCTCGTCCAGCTTGGTCAGGATGGCCGTCTCGTCGATCTGGCCGTCCAGTTGCAGGTCGGCGAAGGCTTGCGGCGATTCCAGCGTCTTGGAGATGGTGCCGGTCAGGGTCTGCGCCGAGGAACCGTCGTCGAGGAACAGCAGGCCACGGTCTGCAACGTCGCGCATGACCGGCTCGAGGGCATCGGCATTGGAGAGGAAACGGCCGCCGAGATAGTTCATCACGCCGGTGTAATTGGTGATCTTGGCCATCGAGCGATGCAGGCGCTTCAGGTTTTCCTTGGCCGCGTTCGTCGTCAGCAGCGTATCGGGCCCAGGATCGTTATCCGGGTAATCGAATGGCTCCAGCGGCACCTGTAGCAGGATCTCGTGGCCGTTGCGGCGCGCTTCCTGCATCCAGCGCTGCAGGCTGTTGCCGCTGGCGGCAAAGGCGAGGGTGATTTCCTCCGGCAATTGCTTGATGGCGCGCTGCGTGCCGGTCTGGCTGAGGCCAAGGCCGGCGACGACGATAGCGATGCGGGTGCTGCGCGTTCCCGACCAGGGCCGGGCGTAATGATCGACCGGGCGCATGCCGTCCGCACCGACGATCGGCAGGCGTCCCTCGGGCGTATCCTCCAGCAGCGCATCGTTTGGCATGGCCGCCATGCGCGGGTCCTGACCGACCTTGTCGGTGCCAACCAGAACCGGACCGCTGCCGTTCCGCGATTTCGGGGTATATTTGGTGACGACCGAGCCGTCGTCCGTCGTGGTTGCCTCGACATTGGCGCCGGAGCGGCTATGGGCGACCGGCATGCCGCCATTCTTGGCGGCTGGCGTGGTCTCCGCTGGCGTCTCGGCCTGGGCCACATCCTTTTGCGGTTCTGTGGCTGCCGTTTCCGGCGCGGGGCGTTGCAGGCCTGTCTGGGGGAGGGTGGCGTAGACCGAAAGACCGAGGACGGCGACCGTGCAGAGGACGGTCAGCAGGCGTTCGGGCGAAAGCAGTCTTCGTTTCGGCGTCGCAGCCTTTCTGTTCTGTCCCAATGGAAGATGAAGGTTGCTGTCCACCGTCTGCCGCCCGCTTAGCGCCCCTGCGACATCCCGTCATCGATGATAGGCGAGGACATCACGGGCAAGATAAAGGCGCCGGCTCGCAAAAGCCGGCGCCTGTCTTTCAAGGTTACTTCGTGACTTCGGCCTTGTCCGGCATCGGCGGGAAGGCGGGATCTTTCTTGACGCCGCGCAGCAGGTCGAGCGCGTAGTTGAGCTGGATGTCGTCCTTCGGCTCCGGCGGCACGTAGGCAGACGAGCCCGAGCCTTCCTCGGTTTCGCTCTGGCCCTTGATGTGGCCCGGCAGCGAGGATTCGCCTTCGGTGGTCAGCTTGCCCTGCAGTTCTGCAGGCAGCGGCTGATCGACCTTGATGTCCGGCTGGATGCCGGTGCCCTGGATCGACTTGCCGGACGGCGTGTAATACAGCGCCGTCGTCAGGCGCAGCATGCCGTTCTCGCCGAGCGGGATCATGGTCTGAACCGAACCCTTGCCGAAGCTGCGGGTGCCGAGAACCGTGGCGCGATGCTGGTCCTGCAGGGCGCCGGCGACGATTTCCGATGCCGATGCCGAGCCGCCGTTGATCAGCACGATCACCGGCTTTTCGTCGGAGAGATCGCCTGCGCTGGCGTTGAAGCGACGGGTTTCGTCCGGGTTGCGGCCACGGGTGGAAACCACCTCGCCACGCTCCAGGAAAGCGTCGGAGACGTTGATCGCCTGGTCGAGCAGACCGCCCGGATTGAGGCGCAGGTCGAGCACATAGCCCTTCAGCTTGTCGGCCGGCACCTGCTTCTTGATGCCGTCGATGCCCTTGACCAGATCGTCATAGGTCTTTTCCGAGAAGGAGATGATGCGCAGATAGCCGACATCGTTCTCGACGCGCCACTTGACGGCGCGGACCGGGATGATGTCACGCACGATGGTCAGTTCGATCGGCTTGTCGGCGCCCTTGCGGAGCAGCTTCAGCTTGATCGGCGTGTTGACGGCGCCGCGCATCTTCTCGACGGCGTCTTCAAGCTTCAGGCCGCGCACGGGCGCGCCATCGATTTCGGAAATATAGTCGCCCGCCAGAACGCCGGCGCGCGAAGCCGGGGTGTCGTCGATCGGGGTGATGACCTTGACCATTTCGTCTTCCATGGTCACTTCGATGCCGAGGCCGCCGAACTCGCCCTTGGTCTGGCTGCGCATGTCCTCGGCGTCCTTGGCATTCATGTAGCTCGAATGCGGGTCGAGGGAGGTCAGCATGCCATTGATGGCATTTTCGATCAGCTTGTCTTCCTGCGGCGGCGTCACATACTGGGCACGCACGCGTTCGAACACGTCGCCGAAGATCGACAGTTCCTTGTAGGTGGAAGAGCCCGCGGCCACGGCGGGCATGCCGGCCGAGTAAACGACGCTCATCGCCGTCGCGCCCATCAGAGCGCCCACGAGAACAAGAGAAGCCCTACGTATCATTGCGTGCCTTTCCAGAGCTTGTTGCGGTCCACCAGGGTCGGGAATCGACCGGTGCACCGTCTTTTCGAAATTCAATGTAAAGCGTCGGACGGTCGGTTTCCAGCGCCAAAGCCGTCGCGCTTGCAACTCTTTTCTCACCCATCACCGCCAGGGGCTCGCCCGCGAACACGAACTTGCCCTGACGCGTCTTGATCTGATCCATCCCCGACATCACCAGATGGTAGCCGTCGCCGGTGTTGAGGATGATCATCTGGCCGTAGCTGCGGAAGGCGCCGGCAAACACCACCGAGCCATCCGCCGGCGCAGTGACGAGCGCACCGGCATCGACGGCGACGGTCATGCCTCTCGCCGGATGCCCGGTGCCGTCGGCATCGCCGAACTGGCGCAGGATCGTACCGGCGACCGGAAGCTCCAGCTTCTTCTTCAGGTCGGAAAATGCATATGCGGGCGCAATACGGTTTTTGTCGGGCACGCCGCTTTCGGCAAGCTCGCGCGCCTTCTGGCGCTGCTCGTCCGACATCAGCCGGCGACGCTCCTCCTCGACGCGGGCGGCGGCCGCGGCATCGCGGGCCGAGGTGATCTCCGTTTCCAGCGAGCCGATCAGCGATTCGAGGCTCGTCGCCCTGGCCGCCAGCTCCTCGGCGTGGCTGCGTTCGGTCTCCAGCTCGCCGGCGCTGCGGCGACTCGCCTTGTCGTTCTCGACGATCAGCAGATCCATGCGCCGCTCCTCCTCCATGCTGGTGGACATGGCGGCGGTGAGCGTTTCCCTTTCGGTGCGGATACGCGCTGAAAGCGTTGTCAGTTCATCGAGGTCGGCGGCAAGTTTTTCCGTCTCATGGCGAATGCCCGGCACCACGGCGCCCAGAAGAATGGCGCTGCGCACGGAGGCCAGCGCATCTTCCGGCGTCACCAGAAGGGCGGGCGGCGGGTTGCGACCCATGCGTTGCAGGGCGGCCAGCACTTCGGCCAGCAGACCGCGCCGCTCGCGCAGCGAACCATGGATCATGTCGCTGCGCACCTGCAATTCGGCCAGCCGGGATTCGCCCTTGGCGATGTCCTTGTCGATCGACTTGCGCTTGGCGGCCGATTCGATCAGCGCCTGGCGCAGGCTGGCGCTGCTCTTGTCGAGGGCGGCGATGCCGTCTTCCAGCGCTTTCACCTTGTCGGTGGACAGTGTCATGGTGCGCGACAGGGCGTCGAGTTCGACGCGGGTGGCGTCGCGCTTCTTCTGCAGGGCGCTTTCCAGCTCGTTCGGCGTAGCCGGCGAAGCGGCCGCATCCGGGATCGGCTCCGGCGATTGCGCCCGCGTCGCCATATCGCCGCCGGCCGTCAGCACCGCCAGAAGCGGCAGGGCGGTGGCGAGGCGGGCAAGTGTCATGGCGCGCAGGAATGGCCGCATCGGAATCCGGTTCGGAAAAAACGTACAAGGGCGGATTCTTAAGCTGATTTGCAGCACTTCGCCAAGGAACAACGCCGTGAACGATAGGACGCCGGCTTTGAGGCGCAAGTTTGGCGCAAGCTTCGCGCCCGTCTCTCTGACGGCTTCAAACCCGGTGATAGGGATGGCCCGACAGGATCGTCACCGCGCGATAAAGCTGTTCGGCGATGAGGATGCGCACCAGCTGGTGCGGCCAGGTCATCTTGCCGAGGCAGATGACGGCATCGGCTTTTTGATACAGCGCCGGATCGAGGCCATCGGCCCCGCCGATCGCCACCATCAGGTCGCGTTTGCCCTGGTCGCGATATTGACCGATCAGGGCGGCGAAGGCCTCGCTGTCGAGCGCCTTGCCGCGCTCGTCGAGCAGGAGCAGGACGGATCCCTCGGGCAAGGCCTTGTCGAGCATGCCCGCTTCTTCGCGCTTGCGCGTCTCCGCATTCGAGGCGCGGCTTTCCGCCACCTCGGCGACGCGTGAAAGCTCGATGCCGATGGCAGGCCCTGCCTTGCCCAGCCGCTCTAGGTAGCGGGCCGCAAGATCCTTCTCAGGCCCGGCTTTCAGCCGGCCAACCGCAAACAGGCCAATGCGCATGTCGTGTTCGTTCCGTCGGGCCTTTGTCAGCCGCGTCCTAATCTTATCGCATTTCCGGACGGAAAACCGATATCCACTTTTCCTGGAAATGCTTTACGCGCTGTCACTTCGGCCCGACCGTTCAACGACGGGCATGGGCGATCAGTGCAGTGTCTCTTCCTCGAGATCCGGCGCGGCCCACATCTTTTCGATGTTGTAGAACTCGCGGATTTCGGGGCGGAACACATGGACGATGATGTCACCGGTGTCAATCAGCACCCAGTCGCCGGTTTCCATGCCTTCGACGCGGGCGTTGCCGAAACCTTCGTCCTTGAGATCGGCGATCAGGTGGTCGCAAATGGCGGCGACATGCCTGCTCGAACGACCGGAGGCGACGACCATGTAGTCTCCGAGCGCGGACTTTCCGGCAATGTTGAGAGTGACGATGTCTTCTGCTTTGGAGTCCTCGAGGCTGAGGAGGACCAGTTGAAGCCCGCGGGTTGCGGCATCGACGCCACGATCCGGGCTTTTCGGGGTGGCGGAGCGCGCTCCCCCCTTGGCGTGTACTGTTGTCAGAGTTCTTCCTTTCTTTCGTAACAGAACAGGCACTGTGATTCGGGCAGAGAGCCCCAACCAGAAGTAAAGATAGGCACCGATTCGTTAAGGTTTCAAGATCGCCTCCTTCCAATTGCGTTGCGCTAAGGCCACGCCTGGGGTCGAAATGCATTGCCGAAGCCGCCAAAAATTGCTATGAGCGCCGCCATGGGATCGAAATTCGGATGCCTCGCGCCTTTCGTTTACGTGCTGCAGGACCACAAGCGCCTGCCGGCACGCTTTTTCGCGCGCGTCTCCGGAGCGCTTAACAGCCGACTTTCCTGATCGTCTCTTCACGCCGATCACTCCTGGCGGCCACCGGTCGCCGATCCCCCGACCCCGCACATTGATGGATAGCAAGCCATGAGCGCACCCCGCACCCTCTACGACAAGATCTGGGACGATCACGTTGTAAACAGCCAAGACGACGGAACCTGTCTTCTCTATATCGACCGGCACCTGGTCCATGAAGTGACCTCGCCGCAGGCCTTCGAGGGCCTGCGCATGGCCGGCCGCAAGGTTCGTCATCCGGAGAAAACGCTTGCCGTCGTCGACCACAACGTGCCGACCTCGCCGGACCGCAAGCTCGGCATCAAGAACGAGGAAAGCCGTATCCAGGTCGAGGCGCTTGCCAGGAACGCCGCCGACTTCGGTGTCGAATACTATTCCGAGAACGATATCCGCCAGGGCATCGTCCATATCGTCGGGCCGGAACAGGGCTTTACCCTGCCGGGCATGACTATCGTCTGCGGCGACAGCCACACTTCCACGCATGGCGCTTTCGGCGCGCTGGCGCATGGCATCGGCACGTCTGAAGTCGAGCACGTTCTGGCGACGCAAACGCTGATTCAGAAGAAGGCGAAGAACATGCTGGTGCGCGTCGACAACCAGCTGCCGCCGGGCGTCACCGCCAAGGACATCATCCTCGCCATCATCGGCGAGATCGGCACAGCCGGCGGCACCGGTTACGTCATCGAATTCGCCGGCGAAGCCATCCGCTCGCTGTCGATGGAAGGCCGCATGACGATCTGCAACATGACGATCGAAGGCGGCGCCCGCGCCGGCCTGATCGCGCCGGATGAAACCACCTTCGCCTATGTCCAGGACAAGCCGCGTGCGCCGAAGGGCAAGGCCTGGGACATGGCGCTCGACTACTGGAAGACGCTGCACACCGACGAGGGCGCCCATTACGACCGCGTCGTCGTGCTCGACGCCGCCAACCTGCCGCCGATCGTTTCCTGGGGTTCCTCGCCGGAAGACGTCATTTCGGTTCAGGGCATCGTTCCCAACCCGGACGAGATCCAGGACGAGACCAAGCGTGCCTCCAAGTGGCGCGCGCTTGACTATATGGGCCTGAAGCCGGGCACGAAGATCACCGACATCGCCGTCGACCGCGTCTTCATCGGTTCCTGCACCAATGGCCGCATCGAGGATCTGCGCGCCGTCGCCAAGGTCGTCGAAGGCAAGCAGGTGGCGTCTTCCGTCAGCGCCATGATCGTTCCGGGCTCGGGCCTTGTGAAGGAACAGGCCGAGAAGGAAGGCCTCGACGCCATCTTCAAGGCGGCCGGTTTCGACTGGCGCGAGCCGGGTTGCTCCATGTGCCTGGCCATGAACGACGACCGGCTGAAGCCGGGCGAGCGTTGCGCCTCCACCTCGAACCGCAACTTCGAGGGCCGTCAGGGCTTCAAGGGCCGCACGCATCTGGTCTCGCCGGCCATGGCGGCCGCAGCCGCGATCAACGGCCATTTCGTCGATATTCGCGACTGGAACTAAGCGTTCCCGCATTAAGGATTGCCAACAAAAAACCCGCCGGGCGACCGGCGGGTTTTTTATTTCATGGGCAAGGGGAGGAGGAGCCCATGATGTCATGACATTCCTCAGGCGCCGCGTACCAGGCGCATGACCAGCGAGGCCAGGAACAACACCAGGAACAGGAAGAAAAGCACCTGGGCGATCGAGGCGGAAACACCGGCGACGCCACCGAAGCCGAGAACACCTGCAACCAGCGCGACGACAAGAAAAACCAGTGCATAATACAGCATAGTGAGGCTCCTTCGCGTAAAATTCAGCGGTATATCGAAATCATCATTGGATTCCGATCTGTATCCGCAAAGTCATATCGAGTGTTTTCCTGCTTTTCTTACAGGTAATGGAAGAAATACAGGAGCAGGATAATCGGAAGCGGTATCCCGATCAGCCAGAGAAGTATTCCTTTCATCTTCACCTCCATACGAACTCTGTATGCGCAAATAATGCGCAAGCGGGCGTTCCGGTTCCCACGGTTTCGCGAGATCTTTTGAGGGAGGGGCAACGAAAAAGCCGCACCCGGAAACCGGATGCGGCTGTCATTGTCGATCGGTGAAATGCGATCAGGCGCTGAGGCTGCGCGGCGCCGGCGCGCCCTGCGAAGCGAGGCGGGCCGCGAGCGCCACCATGCGTTCCATTGCGGTCACCAGAAGCGCGTCCTCGACGGTCAGCGAGACGCGAACATAGTCGGCAGCCTGCTCGCCGAACGAGGCGCCCGGCATGACGGCGACCTGTTCGTCTTTCAAGAGATCCCAGGCGAAGGCATCGCCGCTGAGGCCGGTTGCGGAGATGTCGATAACGATGAACATGCCGCCTTCCGGCATCAGCGGCTGCAGCAGGTTCGATCCGGCCAGCGTCTTGCAGACCAGTTCGGCGCGTGCCTGATATTTTTCGCGCATGATGGCCGCGGTCTGGAAGGGCTGCGAGATCGCCATGGCGGTCATGTCGGCGATGAAGGGCTGTCCGCCGAACAACATGGTTTCGGAGACCGGCAGAAGCTTGTCGCAGAATTCAGCCGGACCGGCGGCCCAGCCGCTGCGGAAACCGGGGGCGGCATGGGACTTCGAGATCGAGGAGACGACGATGGTGCGCTCGGCCAGCGCCGGATCGTCGAAGGGCGATGCGAACGGCTTGTCGAAGATCAGTTCCTCATAGACCTCGTCACAGACGATCCAGAGATCGTGGCGGCGGCAGATTTCGCCGAGCCTGGCGATCTCGTCGCGGCTGAGCACGGCGCCGGTCGGGTTATGGGGCGTGTTGAGCAGCAGGACCCGGGCATTCGGCGTGATCGCCTTTTCCAGATCCTCGGCCTGCATGTGGAAATCCTTTTCCGGGCGCAGCGGCACCGGGATCATATGCGCGCCGGTCGAGGCGATGACGCCTTCATAGGTCGCATACAGGGGATCGCCGACCAGCACGGCGTCTCCTGATTCCACCAGGCCGACCATGACCGCAAACAGGGCCGTCTGCGTGCCGGGGAAGCAGAGAATGTTGTGCTCGTCGACGCCGGGGCGGCGCTTGGCGTATTTGGCGACGAGGGCTTCGACGATGCTCGGTTCGCCACGGCCGTTGGAATAACGGGTGCGGCCGGCATGCATGGAGCGGGTGCATTCGGCAAGCAGCGCCGGGTCGGTCGGCACATCGGGTTCGCCGATGGTCAGCTCGATGACCGGTGCGCCGGCTGCGGCCATGCGCCGCGCCTCAAGATGGACGGCCCATTTGCCGGAGCCGAGATGTTCGAGCCGATCGGTGATCGATGCGTAACGCATTGCCTTATCCTTCTTGCATGGTGGGAGTTGCGCCAAGGCCGCCCGGAGGCAGGCCGAGCATCGCCTCGACAGCGCGCAGCGCCGTATCGGCCAGTTCCCGATCGTGAAACATATCGGCGGCCAGCGATCCCTCGATCCACAGGCCGTCGATCAAACCATTGATAGCGATGGAATGCGCCCGGCATTCCGCAGGCGTCGGCGCCCGGTTGGCCTCGCGCAGGCAGTCGCCCACCAGTCGTTCCAGCGCCTCGCGAAACACCACGTAGTTTTCACGGTGAATGGCGCCGAAGGTCGGGTCGAGGCGCACATGGCCGATAAAGCCGGCCCAGAGCGACAGCGTGCGCGGATCGGTGACCGGCGGCGTCAGATTGGCGACGATAAACCGTCCGAGGCGGGTATGGGCATCGGCATCCAGCGATTCGGCCGCCTCGATGGCGGTGCGGGTCATGCCCATCATCGTGTCGCGATAGGCGGCCTGCACCATCTGGTCCTTGCCGTCGAAGTAATGGCGGATGAGGCCGCCGGTGACGCCGGCGCGCGTGGCGATCTGGCGCACGGTGGCGCCCTGGACGCCCAATTCGGCAATGCAGTCCAGGGTTGCGGAAATCAGATCCTGCCGCCGTTCCGCCTCGCTGGCGCGATGGAAGGCGCGGCGGCTCATGCGGCGTCTCGGGGATAAGGAGGAACGATGCCGTGACGACCGACGCCTGCGACCACGCCGTTCAGGCGTCCCACCGGGCGGTGCGCCGGATTTTGGCGCGATCCCGTCGCCATCGGCTGTGCGCCGAAATCCATCATTCCCTCATCCCCCGAAGAAAACGCGTCGTCCCGAGCGTCGATTTTTGTGCAGATGCCCGCTATTATACGCTTGAATAATTTTCGCACAAGTGCAAAACTCCTGATCAATCGGGGTGCGAAACCAGCGACGCACACCTGAAAAACCATGAAAAGCTGGCGGGAACAGTATTGGCATCAGTAAGCTGGGCGAGCTCTTGTCCGGCATGGGTGGATCATACATGACGGATACGGCCGAGGCCCTTCACGTATCGAACCTGCACAAGCGCTTCGGCGCTCTCGAGGTTCTCAAAGGCGTTTCTCTTACGGCAAAGCAGGGCGATGTCATCGCCATCATCGGCGGTTCCGGCTCGGGAAAATCGACCTTCCTGCGTTGCATCAACCTGCTGGAACTGCCCACTGCCGGCGAGATCAGCATTCATGGCGAAACCATCACCATGAGGAGCGACGGCCATGGCGGCCTGATGCCGTCCAACCGCAAGCAGGTGCAGCGCATCCGCAGCCAGCTCGGCATGGTGTTCCAGAGTTTCAACCTGTGGCAGCACATGACCGTTCTCCAGAATGTCATCGAAGTGCCCGTTCATGTTCTGGGCATGCCCAAGGACAAGGCGATCGAGATCGGCGAGACGTTGCTGCGCCGCGTCGGGCTTTACGAAAAGCGCGACGTCTATCCCGCCTTCATGTCGGGCGGCCAGCAGCAGCGCGCCGCAATCGCCCGGGCGCTGGCGATCCAGCCACTGGTCATGCTGTTCGACGAGCCGACCTCGGCGCTCGATCCGGAACTGGTCGGCGAGGTTCTGACGGTCATCGGCGATCTCGCCAAGGAAAAGCGCACGATGATCCTCGTCACCCACGAGATGAAATTCGCCCGCGATGTCGCCAGCCACATCGTCTTCCTGCACAATGGCATCATCGAGGAGCAGGGGCCGCCGGCCCAGCTTTTCGGCGCCCCGAAATCCGAGCGGCTGAAGAAGTTCATCAGCTCGATCCATTGACGCGCAACACCCGTCATGGGGTGTGGGCCGAAGAACAGGGCGGCAGGGTCGCCGTTTTCTTCCACACAAGCGAATTTACAATATCAAACACCAAGAAAAGGGGAAATTGCATGAAATCCATCGTCAAGACGCTCGTTGCGGCGCTCGCGATCGGTCTGGCCGGCATGGCTGCCGCCTCGGCCGAACAGCTCAAGGTCGGTTTCGCCGCAGAGCCCTATCCGCCCTTCACCTCGCCGGATGCGAACGGCAACTGGGTCGGCTGGGAAGTCGATTTCAAGGATGCGATCTGCAAGGAAGCCAAGCTCGACTGCGTCGTCACCCCGGTCTCCTGGGACGGCATCATTCCGGCCCTGACCTCCAAGAAGATCGACATGATCATCGGTTCGATGTCGATCACCGAGGAGCGCCTGAAGACGATCGATTTCACCGACAAGTATTACAACTCCCCGCCCGGCATCATCGGCCCGAAGGACCAGAAGTTCGACGCCACGCCTGAAGGCCTGAAGGGCAAGGTGCTCGGCGTGCAGGTCTCGACCATCCACCAGGTCTATGTGAACAAATATTTCGGCGCCAACGGCACCGAAATCAAGGAATACCAGACGCAGGACGAAGCCAACCAGGATCTGGCCGCCGGCCGTATCGACGCCGTGCAGGCGGATTCGATCGCGCTCGACGCCTTCCTCAAGTCGGAGCAGGGCGCCTGCTGCGACCTGAAGGGCACGGTTGCCGACGATCCGGCGATCCTCGGCCTTGGCGTCGGCATCGGTATCCGCAAGGGCGAGACCGAGCTGAAGGAAAAGCTGAACGCCGCCATCAAGGCGATCCGCGCCAATGGCACCTATGACGCCTTCTCCAAGAAGTATTTCGCCTTCGACGTCTACGGAAAGTAAGTGCCGACGGGTGGCCCTATCGGGGCCGCCCGCCTGAAACGATCCTAGAAACGACCCGATGCGTCGGCCGTCCTTCGGCCGCCGCCGGCGCGAACGGAATTTCCGATGGCTGCATCTTCCGCCACGATGTTCGACCTCAGCCTTCTGGCGCTCGATGCGCCCGGCTGGGGCGGGGTTCTTCTCAACGGGTTCGTCAGCTCGCTGGAGCTTGCGGTCGGCGGCTATTGCCTGGGCCTGGCGCTCGGCATCGGCGGCGCCTGCGGCAAGCTTTACGGCGGCCCGATCCTGCGCGACCTCATGGAGGTCTATACGACGCTGATTCGCGCTGTGCCCGAACTGGTGCTGATCCTTTTGCTTTATTATGCGGGCACGGATGCGGTGAACCAGCTTTTGGGCCTGTTCGGCGTCGGCCCGGTCGATATCAACGGACTGGTCGCCGGCATCTTCGTCATCGGCGTGGTGCAGGGCGCCTATTCGACCGAGGTCCTGCGCGGCGCCATCAAGGCGGTGCCGCCGGGGCAGATCGAGGCGGCCCGCGCCTATGGCATGTCGCCGATGCAGGTGATGCGCCGCGTGACGCTGCCGGCCATGCTGCCCTACGCCATTCCCGGCCTTTCCAATCTCTGGCTGATCGCCACCAAGGACACCGCGCTTTTGGCCGTCGTCGGCTTCAGCGAGCTGACGCTGGTGACGCGCCAGGCGGCCGGTTCCACCAAGGCCTATATGATGTTCTACCTGGCGGCGGGCGTGCTTTACCTCCTGCTGACGCTGGTATCGAATGTCGCGATCGGCTTCATCGAACGCCGCTCGCGACGCGGCATGGCGAGACCGGTGTGAGATCATGAGCGAACCTGTTCCCATTTCCGCCATCACCACGCCGCACCTGCCCAAGGCGCGCAGCCTGTTCGAGCCGCATCGCCTGTTCCTCATGGCGGTGTTCGCCGTCATCGTCTTCTGCGCCGTCTGGTATCTGCGCTGGGACTGGATTCCCAAGTATCAGGACCGTTTGATCGCCGGTATCGGCCAATCCTTGCTGATGCTGGCGACGACGACGGCGATCGGTTTCCTCTTCGCCGTGCCGCTGGGGCTGGTGCAGGTCACCGGGCCGTGGCCGCTTGCTTGGCTCGCCAAGGGTTTCTGCACGATCATCCGCGGCACGCCGCTCCTGTTGCAACTCTGGCTGCTCTATTACGGGCTCGGCTCGCTGTTTGCGCAATATCCGGAAATCCGCTCCTCCTTCCTCTGGCCCTATCTGCGCCAGGCCTGGCCTTACGGCTTCATGGCGCTGATGATTTCCTTCGCGGCCTATGAGGGCGAGGTGATGCGCGGCGCCTTCGCCGGCGTGCCGAAGGGAGAACTGGAGGCGGGCCGCGCCTTCGGCATGGGCCGCTTCACGCTTTTCCGACGCATCTGGCTGCCGCGCGCCATCAACCGCGCCCTGCCGACACTCACGGGCGAAACGGTTCTCCAGCTGAAATCGACCCCGCTTGTGGCCACCATCACCGTCATCGACGTTTATGCGGTGATTTCCAAGGTGAGACAGGATACATACCTCACCTATGAGCCGCTGCTTCTGCTGGCGCTCATCTATCTTTGCCTCACCGGCATTCTGATTGCGGCCTTCCGTATCCTGGAAAACCGCGTTCCAACTCGTGGTGCATGACATGACCTATCCGTTCGCGAACATTATGCCCGATCTCGTGGCAACCCGGCATTTTCTCCATCAGATCCCGGAAATCGGCCTGTCGGAGTTCAAGACCTCCGACTACATCGCCGAGCAACTGACGGCGATGGGCTACGAGGTGACGCGCGGGCTGGCCAAGACCGGCATCGTCGCCACCTTGCGCAACGGCTCCTCGGACCGCTCGATCGGCATTCGCGCCGATATCGACGCCCTGCCGATCCAGGAAGAAACCGGGCTCGACTACGCCAGCCAGCATCCGGGCGCCATGCATGCCTGCGGCCATGACGGCCACACGACCATGCTGCTGGGTGCCGCCAAGATGCTGGCCGAGCGCCGCAATTTCGACGGCACGATCAACCTGATCTTCCAGCCGGCCGAGGAGAATTTCGGCGGCGCCCGCATCATGGTCGAGGAAGGCCTGTTCGAGCGTTTCCCCTGCGACGCCGTCTTCGGCCTGCACAACGATCCGGGCATCGCCTTCGGCCATTTCGCGCTGCGCGAAGGCCCGATCATGGCCGCCGTCGACGAATGCCGCATCCGCGTTCAGGGCAAGGGCGGTCACGGGGCCGAACCGCAGGAGACCGCCGATCCGGTCGTTGCCGGCGCCTCGATCGTCATGGCATTGCAGAGCATCGTCTCGCGCAACATCCATCCGCTGGAACCGGCCGTGGTCACCGTCGGCGTCTTCCGCGCCGGCACCGCCAGCAACATCATTCCCGATCATGCCGACATCGTCGTCGGCATCCGCTCCTACGATCCGGCGACCCGCGACGAGTTGCAGCGCCGCATCACCCTCATCGCCGAGCGTCAGGCCGAGAGCTACGGCATGTCGGCGACCGTCAATTACGAGCGCAGCTACTCCGCCACCGTCAACCATAAGGCGGAGACGGATTTCGTGCGCGACATCGCCACGCGTTTTGCCGGCGCGGACAAGGTCTACGATCTCGCCCGTCCTTTCATGGGCAGCGAGGATTTCGCCTATATGCTGGAAAAGCGCCCGGGCAGCTATTTCTTCCTCGGCACGCGCCGTACGCCGAACGATCCGTCGCTGCATCATCCGCGCTACGACTTCAACGACGACATTCTGCCGATCGGCGCCGCATTCTGGGTTGAACTGGCCGAGGCCTATCTCGCCCGGCCCTGACGGCCGGACAATGATTAAAGACAGGGCTGGCGTTACGCCGGCCCTTTTTGCATGGGGAAAACGGAGGTTTCGACTTTAACTTGCAAGCAAGCGCGACTGCCTCTTGCCCGGCAGTCAGGTTCGGTTCATTTTGCTGCAAATAGGATAGACTGCCATTGAACTGGCCCGGGTGGGGTTTCCGGCGGCACATATTCCATTATGTGTTGTCTGGAAAACCGGCTAAGGCCAGTAAGACCCTATTGCTGTTCCGATCCAGAATCAGGCCCCCATGTCATTTCACATGTCGACCCCCTCGTCCTCCCGCGAGACCGAAGCGAAGCAGATCGACCACAACGATTCCATTCGCTCCACCTATTTCACCAAGGACGAGCTGAGCGATTGCGGCATGGCGCTGGCGCGCGACGGCGCCCAGGCGCTGCCAGCCTTCTCCGCCTTCGATTTCTTCGGGCGGCACAAGGAAAACGAGCGGGAGATCCTCAGGGTCTATCGCGCGACGGCCGCCGATGTGGCCGCCGGCGCGACGATCACGCCCGCCGCCGAATGGCTGCTCGACAACCATTACATCGTCGAGGAAGCGATCCAGGAAGTGCGCCGCGATTTTCCGCGCCGCTTCTATCGCCAGCTGCCGACCATGCGCGTCGGCGGCATCGAAATTCCGCGGGTGACGGCGCTGGCCTGGCTCTATGTCGCCCATACCCACAGCACGGTTTCGCATGAAAGCCTGACGGCGCTGGTCGACGGGTTCCAGTCGGTCAAGACGCTGGAAATCGGCGAATTGTGGGCGCTGCCGTCGATGGTGCGCTACGTGCTGGTCGAAAACCTGCGCCGCATCTCCATCCGTGTCGAGCGTTCGCGCCATATGCGCCGCCGCGCCAACGACATTGCCGACGAACTGATCCGCCTGAACGATCCCGCCAAGAGTGCCGAGATCCTCAAGAGCATCGAGGCGCAGGCCGAGGACAGCACTTTCGCGACGCAGTTCCTCTATCGCCTGCGCGACGGTTCCCAGACCGCTGCCTTCGCTATTTCCTGGCTGGAAGAGCGGCTGGAAAAGGCCGGCAGCGACGCCGAGGAAACGATGATGGCGGAGCACAACCGCCTCTCGTCCGGCAATGTCACGATGGGCAACATCATCCGCAGCCTGCGTGAGATCGACGACACCGAATGGGCCGTCTGGGTCGAGCAGGTCAGCCATGTCGACCGCCTGTTCTTCGAAAAGACCGATTATTCCGAGCTCGATCCGGGCTCGCGCAACAAATACCGCAAGCAGGTCGAGAAGCTGGCGCGCTACAGCGACCGCAGCGAGCTGGAAATCGCCCATACCGTCATCGACCTGACCGAGGCCGACCGTCGCGCGGGCAAGGAAGGCGAGCACGAGCCGAATATCGGCTCCTATCTCGTCGGCAGCCAGCGCAAGGCGCTGGAAAAGGCGATCGACTATCGTCCGACGCCGCTGCAGCAAATCGTGCGCCGGGTGCGCTCTTTCCACTGGATGGCGGTCGCCGCCCCCGTTGTGCTCTTGACCGTTCTGGTTCTGGCGCTCGTCGGCTGGTTCATGGCGAGCTTCGGCATGCCGCTCGGCCAGATCATCATACTCCTGGCGATGTTCTCGCTGCCGGCCTCGGAAGGCGCGACAGGCCTGTTCAACACGCTCGTCACCTTCTTCGTCACGCCGGCGCGCCTGATCGGTTATGAGTTCAAGGAGGGCATCCCCGAGGATGCCCGCACGCTGCTGGTCGTGCCATCGCTGATCTCCAATCGCGACGGCGTCGACGAGCTGGTGCGCAATCTCGAGGTCCACTACCTCGCCAATCCGCGCGGCGAAATCTACTTCGCGCTGCTCAGCGACTGGCCAGACAGCCAGAAGGAAGAGACGGAAGCCGACGTCGCCGTCTTCGAATATGCCCGCAAGGAAATTGCCGCGCTCAGTGAAAAATACGCCTATGACGGCAAGAACCGCTTCTTCTTCCTGCATCGCCGCCGGCTCTACAATCCGGCCGAAGGCGCATGGATGGGCTGGGAGCGCAAGCGCGGCAAGCTGCATGAGCTGAACCTTTTGCTGCGCGGCGATGCCGACACCACCTTCCTGCCCGGCGCCAATATCGTGCCGGCCGACGTCCAATATGTCATGACGCTGGACTCCGACACGCGCCTGATGCGCGACGCGGTGACCAAGCTGGTCGGCAAGCTCTATCACCCGATCAACCGCCCGGTCTTCGATCCCGAGACCAAGCGCGTCACCTCCGGCTACGGTCTCCTGCAGCCGCGCGTCACCCCGTCTCTGACCACGGGCGAGGATGCCTCCGTTTTCCAGCGTGTGTTCTCGATCAATCGCGGCGTCGATCCTTACGTCTTCACCGTTTCCGACGTCTATCAGGATCTGACGGGCGAGGGCACGTTCACCGGCAAGGGCCTGTATCACGTCGATGCCTTCGAGGCGTCGCTGAAGGGCCGCATCGATGAAAACGCGGTGCTCAGCCACGACCTGCTCGAGGGCTCGATGGCGCGCTGCGCCCTCGTCACCGATGTCGAGCTGGTCGAGGATTTCCCGACCCGTTACGAGGTCGAAGTCTCCCGCCAGCATCGCTGGGCGCGCGGCGACTGGCAGTTGCTGCCCTATATTTTCAATCCGCTGCGCGGTGTCACCGCGCTCGGCCGCTGGAAGATGGTCGACAACCTGCGCCGCTCGCTGACGCCGATCGCCTGGTTCTTCGCCTCCGTGCTCGGCTGGTATTTCATGGGGCCGCTTGGCGCCCTGATCTGGCAGATCGTGCTGATTTTCTCGCTGTTCGTCGCGCCGACCCTGTCGCTGATCTCCGGCATCGTGCCGCGCTCCAGCGATATCGTGCCCAGCGCCCATCTCTATACGGTCTGGTCGGATATTCGCGCCGCCAACGCCCAGGTTGCGTTGCGCATCGTCTTTATCGCCCATAGCGCCTGCCTGATGGCTGATGCCATCATCCGCTCGCTCTATCGCCTGTTCGTCTCTCACAAGCTGATGCTGGAATGGCGCACCGCGGCAAGCGTGCAGTCGAGCGCGCAAGGGTCGATCCTCAATTTCTACAAAAACATGTGGCAGGCCCCGCTCGCCGCCCTGCTCGGCCTCGCCTTTGCGGCGCTGCCGGGTGACAATGCCTTCCTCGTCGGCATTCCCTTCGCGCTGTTGTGGATCGTTTCGCCGGCGATCGCCTGGTATGTCAGCCAGTCGGCCGAGACCGAGGACCGCCTCGAAGTCTCCGAGGAAGTGACCGAGGAGTTGCGAAAGGTGGCGCGCCGCACCTGGCGTTATTTCGAAACCTTCGTCACTCCGGAACAGAACTATCTGCCGCCGGACAATTTCCAGGAAAAGCCGAACCCGATCGTCGCCGCCCGCACCTCGCCGACCAATATCGGCGTCTATCTGCTGTCGGTGATCTCGGGCCGGCATTTCGGCTGGTTCTCCTTCGAACAGACCATCGAGCGGCTGGAGCAGACCGTCGCGACGCTGGAGAAGATGGAGAAGTTCCGTGGCCATCTGTTCAACTGGTATCACACCGATACGCTGCTGACGCTGGGGCCCCGCTACGTCTCCGCCGTCGATAGCGGCAACCTCGCAGGCCATCTGATCGCCGTATCCTCCGCCTGCCGCACCTGGGCGGAAGCGCCCTCGGCGCATCTGCAGGGCAACCTCGACGGTATTGGCGATGTCGCCGGCATTCTCGGCGAGGTGCTCGCCGACCTGCCGGATGACCGCAAGACCGTGCGGCCGCTGCGTCGCCGTCTGGAAGAGCGCATCATCGGCTTCCAGAACGCGCTCGCCGCCGTCAAGCGAGAGCATGAATTCGCCTCGATCCGCATCATCAACCTCTCGGTGCTCGCCCGCGACATCCAGAAGCTTGCGGCCAACCTCGATCACGAGGTGCATTCGCCGCAGAGCCGCGAAGTCACCGTGTGGGCGCAGTCGCTGCTCTCGGCCTGCGAGGACCATGTCGCCGACAGCGTCTTCGACCTCTCCAACATCGAGCCGCTGCGCGCCCGCCTCGCCTCGCTGCGCGACCGCGCCCGCGATCTCGCCTTCTCGATGGATTTCAGCTTCCTGTTCCGGCAGGAGCGTCGCCTGCTCTCGATCGGCTTCCGCGTCGAAAGCGGCGAGCTGGACGAGGCCTGCTACGACCTTCTCGCCTCCGAAGCCCGCCTGACCAGCCTCTTCGCCATCGCCAAGGGCGACCTTCCGACCGAGCACTGGTACAAGCTCGGCCGTCAGGTCGTGCCGGTCGGCCTGCGCGGTGCGCTGGTCTCCTGGTCGGGCTCGATGTTCGAATATCTGATGCCGCCGCTCGTCATGCAGGAGCGTCAGGGCGGTATTCTCAACCAGACCAACAATCTGATTGTGCGCGAGCAGATGAACCATGGCCGCCGCCTCGGCACGCCCTGGGGCATTTCCGAAGCCGCCTTCAACGCCCGCGACCACCAGCTGACCTATCAGTACACCAATTTCGGGGTGCCGACGCTCGGCCTCAAGCGCGGTCTCGGCCAGAATGCCGTCATCGCGCCCTATGCCTCGATCCTCGCCAGCATGTATGCGCCGGAAGCCGCGCTCGAAAACCTCGAGCGGCTGCGCAAGCTCGGCGCGCTCGGCATCTACGGCTATCACGATGCCGTCGATTTCACCCCGACGCGCGTGCCCGAGGGCCAGCGTTGCGCGGTGGTCTATAACTATTATGCCCACCATCATGGCATGTCGATTGCGGCTGTCGCCAACGTCGCCTTCGCCGGCTGGCTGCGCGAGCTGTTCCACTCCGATCCGGTGGTGGAAGCGGCCGAGCTGCTCTTGCAGGAAAAGGCGCCGCGCGACATTCAGGTGATGAGCACCAAGGAGGAATCCTCCACCCCCGGCGACGAGCAGGCCGACCTGCCGCGTCCGGAAGTGCGCACCATCGACGATCCCGCCGCCAAGGACCGCGAGCTGGTCTTCCTGTCGAACGGCCATTATTCGGTGATGCTGACCGCGACGGGCGCCGGCTATTCCCGCTGGAACGGCCAGACGGTCGCCCGCTGGAAGGCCGATCCGACCGAGGATCGCTGGGGCACCTTCATCTTCCTGCGCGATGTCGCCAGCGGCCAGTGGTGGTCGGCGACCTCGGAACCGCGCCGGGTCGAGGGTGAAATCACCAAGACGATCTTCAGCGACGACCATGCCGAATTCCACAAGACGGTCGGCGATCTCGTCAGCGAGGTCGAATGCATCATCGCCACCGAGCATGATGCCGAAGGCCGCCGGCTGACGCTGCTCAACATGGGCCCGGAGGATCGCTTCATCGAAGTGACCTCCTATATGGAACCCGTGCTCGCCGCAGACGACACCGATAACGCCCATCCTGCCTTCTCGCGCATGTTCCTGAAGACCGAGATCGGCCGGCGCGGCGACGTCATCCGCGCCGAGCGCAACAAGCGCAGCCCCTCCGATCCCGACATGTGCGTTGCGCATCTGATCGTCGACAATGCCGGCAATTCGCGCCACACGGAATTCGAGACCGACCGGCGCAAGTTCATCGGCCGCGGCCGGTCGCTTGCCGATGCCGCCGCCTTCGATCCGGGTGCAACGCTGTCGGGCAGCGACGGCTTCACGCTCGATCCGGTGCTGTCGCTGCGCCGCACCATCCGCGTGCCGGCCGGCAAGAAGGTCTCGGTGATCTTCTGGACCATCGCCGCCGCCAACCGCGAGGAAACCGACAAGGCGATTGACCGCTATCGCCACCCGGATGCCTTTGCCCATGAGCTGACGCATGCCTGGACGCGCACGCAGGTGCAGATGCGCCATGTCGGCGTCACCTCGCAGCAGGCCGCCGCCTATCAGCTTCTCGGCCGTCACCTCGTCTATCCCGACATGCAGCTGCGCATGGATGCAGCCGCCGTCGCTGAAGGCTTACGCTCGCAATCCATGCTGTGGCCGCTGGCGATCTCCGGCGACCATCCGATCTTCGCGCTGCGCATCAATGACGACATGGACATGCACATCGCCCGCGAGGCGCTGGGCGCGCAGGAATATCTGCGTTCGCGCGGCGTCACGGCCGACCTCGTCATCGTCAACGAACGCGCCGCATCCTATGCGCAGGACATGCAGCATGCGCTCGACGCGGCCTGCGAAAACCTGCGCCGTCTCGGCCAGGGCGACGGCTTGCGCCAGCATATCTTCGCGGTGCGCCGTGATCTTATGGACGGCGAAACCTGGAATGCGCTGCTGGCGACCGCCCGCGTCGTCTTCCATGCCCGCAACGGCAAGATCGTCGACCAGATCAATCGTGAGCTGGCGCTGTTTGCCGGCCCACGCCCGACGGAACCGGCAGCGCCCGCGCCGCTGAAGCCGCTGGCCTTGAAACCCTATCGTCCGGCCTTCGTGGCGAAGCCGGTCGAGGGTCGCGGCGATCTCGATTTCTGGAACAGCTTTGGCGGTTTCGAGAAGGGCGGCGAGGAATATGTCGTGCGCCTGCAGGGCGGCGGCGCCACGCCGCAGCCTTGGATCAACGTGCTGTCCAACGACAACTTCGGCTTCCATGTTTCGGCCGAAGGCGCGGGCTTCACCTGGAGCCGCAATTCGCGCGACTATCAGCTGACGCCGTGGTCGAACGATGCGGTCAGCAACCGGCCGGGCGAAGCCTTTTATGTCGTCGATACCGACAGCAAGGCGGTGCTGACTCCGATTGCCGCCCTTTCCACCGACGCTTCGGTCGAATTCGAGGCGCGCCACGGTTTCGGCTTCTCGCATTTCGCCTCGACGCAGCAGGATATCGGGCTGGAACTGACGCAGACCGTCGACCGCACCCGCTCGGTCAAGCTTTCGCGCCTGCGTCTCACCAACCGCTCGGGCGAGCCGAAGCGGCTGCGCGCCTATGCCTATGTCGAGTGGCTGCTCGGCAATAACGGCCAGCGCACCGCCCCCTTCATCGTGCCGTTCCATGACGAGGAAGGCGGCGCATTGCTCGCCGGCAACCCTTACAGCATCGACTTCTCCGCCCGGTCCGCCTTCCTGTCGGCCAGCGAGATGCCATCCAGCGTTTCGTCCAGCCGCCGCGAATTCATCGGCAGGCAAGGCTCGGTGCGGTTGCCGCAGGCGGTGACCGGTGCGGCAGCGCTTTCCGGCGCGGTCGAGCCGGATGGCGACGTCTGCGCGGCCCTTGCCATCGACGTCACGCTGGCGCCGGGCGCATCGCATGACATCGTCTTCCATCTGGGCGATGGCGATGACCGCGAACAGGCGTTGTCGCTGGTCCGCGAGATCAAGGGAGCGGACTTCGATGCCATCCTCGAAGGCGAAAAGGCCTATTGGCGCGCGTTTACCGGCCATGTGACGGTGCGCACGCCGGATGCCTCGATGAACCACCTAGTCAATGGCTGGCTGCCCTATCAGGCGCTTGCCTGCCGCATCACGGCGCGTTCGGCCTTCTATCAGGCGTCAGGGGCCTATGGTTTCCGTGACCAGCTCCAGGATACGCTGGCCTTTATCCTCCACGATCCGTCGCTGGCGCGGCGGCAGATCCTCAATGCCGCCGGTCGCCAGTTCCGCGAAGGTGACGTGCAGCACTGGTGGTTGCCGCAGACGGGCGCCGGCGTACGCACGCTGATCGCCGACGACGTGGTGTGGCTCGCCTATGCGATCCATCACTATTGCGAGGCGGTCGGCGACCGAACACTGCTCGACGAACAGCTTCCCTTCCTCGAAGGGGCTGCCCTCCAGCCCGGTCAGCATGATTCCTTCTACAAGCCCGGTCTTTCCGAAGACACCGTCAGCGTCTACGAACATGCGGCTTTGGCGCTCGATCTCGCCATCGCCCGCACCGGTCCGAACGGCCTGCCGCTGATCCTCGGCGGCGACTGGAACGACGGCATGAACCGCGTCGGCATCAAGGGCAAGGGCGAGAGCATCTGGCTCGGCTGGTTCCTGGCCGGCACGCTCGATGCCTTTGTCGTCCATGCCCGCGACCGGGGCGATACGGCCCGCGCCGAACGCTGGAGCGCGCATCTGGCATCGCTGAAACAGACGCTGGAAACGGCGGGCTGGGACGGCGACTACTATCGCCGCGGCTATTTCGACGACGGCACGCCGCTGGGTTCGAAAGACCAGCCGGAATGCCAGATCGATTCCATCGCGCAGTCGTGGAGCGTGCTGTCGGGGCAGGGCGATCCGGCCCGGCGCACCCAGGCGATGGATGCCGTCATGGCGCGGCTGGTCGATCGTGAGGCCGGCATCATCCGCCTGTTCACGCCGCCCTTCGATGACACCGACAAGGATCCCGGCTATATCGCCGCCTATCCGCCCGGCGTGCGCGAAAACGGCGGCCAGTATACCCATGCCGCCACCTGGGTGGTGATGGCGCTGGCCGAGCTCGGGCGCGGCGACGATGCCTTCGCCTGCTTCTCGCTGCTCAACCCGGTCGGCCATTCGCTCGATGCCGACGCCGCGGAAAAATACCGCGTCGAGCCTTACGTGGTCGCAGCCGACGTCTATGGCGCGGCCGACCGCACCGGGCGCGGCGGCTGGACCTGGTACACGGGCTCTGCCGGCTGGCTCTATCGCAGCGCCGTCGAAGGCATTCTCGGCATCCGCAAGTTCGGCAATCGCCTGCAGGTCAAGCCGGCGCTGCCGGCGGAATGGCCGGGCTTCGAAGCGGACATCCGCCTCGGCGACCGCCGCCGAACCCTGTCTGTGACGCGCACCGCCGATGGCGTCTATGCGATCACGCTGGATGGCGTGGCGCTTTCCGATCCGCAGGCGGGCTTTAATATCGATTGACCTAGTGTCCTGATATGAAACAGAAAAAGGGCGGTTCCGATGGGGCCGCCCTTTTTTACATCCGCTGCCGGATGGGTCAGTTTACCTTAAGTCAGGCTTATAAAAATCAACGGTTTGCAGAAAGCTTCGCAACAGGCCCGTATATTAGGCTGTTCTCAGTTTGAACAAGACTGGAGAATAGATGGTTTATGATTGGGACGGTGTGCGCACCGACCGTATCAGGAAAATCAAGGCGGTGAGCTGGTTGCTGTTTTTGCTGCTCGTCATCGTCGGCCTGTCGCGGATCGCTGCGCCTCTCTGACCCGGCGGAAGAATTCTGGCACGGACTTTCAGCGTTTCCCCGCGTCATGATCGACGCGCAGCGCTGCCCGCAATTCCGGTAAACCGCGAATTGCTTAAAACACGGAGAACCGGGACGGGAGCGCCATGTGTCCCAACGGACCTATGACGCTCGATCTCCTTGAACGCGAGATGCCTCCGCGATCAGCCGATTGCGCCTGATCGCAGAATGCTCTTGCGGAAATCGATCCCGTTTTGATTGGAGGAAGCGCGGCGGTTTCGTCGCGAATCCTGTCATCCAGTTGTCATAAATGACAAGTGCATCCCCTTGAATGGGTGTAAGCTTGCAAGCTTTCCTGGCGACTCGGCCGGTGCAAACGCGCTGCCGGGCACCCGACGAATGAGGGCGACGGCGTGGCATCGACGGTGGTGATGATCAATCTTTTCGGCGCAGTGGCCTTGCTCCTGTTTGGGCTGCGGCAGGTCAAGGACGGCGTGACGCTGGCCTTTGGCGCCAAGCTGCGCTCTGGTCTCGCCAAGGGTACACAGAGCGCTTCGCGCTCCTTCGTCTCGGGCTTTGCAGCGACGATTGCCCTGCAAAGCTCGACGGCGACGGCTCTGTTGACTGCGTCCTTTGTCGAAAAGCGCATGGTCGAATCGCGCATGGCGCAGATCGTGCTGCTCGGCGCCAATGTCGGCACCGCGGTCACCGCCTGGATCGTGTCGGCCGGCGTGGCGTGGCTGGCGCCGCTCGTGCTGTTCCTCGGCATGGTGCTCTATCGCAGTCACGCGATGGCGCGGCGTGGCGGCGGCTTGGCATTGATCGGTATCGGCCTGATGTTGACGTCGCTGCATCTTCTGGGGGCTGCGACCGAACCGATGCGGGAATCGCCCGCTCTTGCCGCCTTTTTCGGTCTGCTCGCCAATGCCTGGCCCGTCGCGCTGGCGCTGTCGGCCGGCGTCGCCTTCGTCTCTTCCTCTTCGCTCGCCGCCGTCGTGCTGATCCTGTCGCTTGCCTCGACAGGCGCGCTGCCGCTCAGCCTGATCATCGTGCTGGTGCTTGGCGCCAATCTCGGCGGCGCTATTCCGCCGGTCATCGCCTCGCTGGCCGCGCCGGCCGCGGTGCGGCGCATCACCTTCGGCAATCTTCTGGTGCGCGCCGTTGGCTGCGTCATCGCCTTGCCGCTCGCCGGCTTTGCCAGCGAACTGATGGCCATGCTGCCGCTTGCGCCTGAAAAACTGCCGGTGGATGCCCATCTCGGCTTCAATATCCTGCTTGCCCTCCTCGCAGCGCCGTTTTCACGGCCGCTGTCGAACCTGATGGCCCGGCTGATCCGCGAGGAGGCTAAGGAGGAAAGCGGCCCGCGCTTCCTCGACGAGCGCGAACTGGCGACGCCGGTCGTGGCGCTGGCCAGCGCCACGCGCGAGGTTCTGGCGGTCGGCGACCTGATCGAACGGATGCTGATGCGCATCGCCGATGCGCTGGAGCGCAACGACACCGGCCCGCTGGCCGAAGTGCCGGCGCTGGAAAAACGCGTCGATCTCCTGCAGCAGGAAGTGAAAATCTATCTGTCGAAGCTGAAGAGCGAAGGGCTGGATGAGGAGCATGGGCGCCGCTCCATCGTCATCATCGATTATGCCATCAACCTCGAGCATATCGGCGACATTATCGAAAAGGGTCTGCGCGAGCAGGTCGCCAAGAAGATCGACAATCACCTGCGCTTTTCCGATGCCGGTCATGCGGAACTGCGTGATTTCCTGGCGATGACCATCGACAATCTGCGCATCGCCCAGACCATTTTCGTCACCCGTGATTTCGGGCTGGCACGGCAGTTGATGCAGTTGAAGGTCGAGGTGCGCCGCATCGAGAAGGAATCCTCCGAGCGCCATCTCAATCGCCTGCGCTCCGGGAGCGCCGAGAGCCTGCAGACCAGCTCGCTGCACCTCGACATGCTGCGCGACCTCAAGCGCGTCAACGCCCATATCGTTTCCGTGGCTCATCCCATTCTCGAAGAGGGCGGATTGCTCGGTGAAACCCGCCTGATCCAGAGCGCGCGCTAGCGGCTTGCCGCCCGCATATCGTGTATTGCTGAAATCCTCATATCAATCGGCGAGATTCTTCATATTTCAATAACTTCGTCCGAATCAAAATCTGACTGCCCGGTCAGATACCTATGTGTTTGACGCCGATTCTGCCCGAAACATTAAACAGCGATCAACCGTCTGCGGGCAAGGTGCAGGCCGATACCGAAAGCTGCGCGTCTCCGGCAAACCGGAATGGGACAGGAAACGCGGCGATCCCGAGGGCGGAATGTATAGAGTCGTCACGTGTCTGGCATTTGAGCATGATTTGCGCCTTGTCCTTTTGGCGGGAACCTTGTGCTTCCTGTCCTCCTATGTCGCATTCATGCTGTTGCGGCGCGGCCGCGCCAGCGAGGGCTGGGCGCGGCTGATCTGGCTCATGAGCGCCGGTGCTGCGGGAGGATTTGGGATCTGGACGACGCATTTCGTGGCGATGCTGGCCTATGAGCCCGGCGTCGTCCTCGGTTACGAGCTGTCGCAGACCTTGCTGTCTCTTGTGATCGCGGTGCTGACCACGTCGGCGGCGACGGCCTGCGCCGTGTTTTTGACCGGTATCGGCGCGGCGCTTGGCGCCGGCCTGCTGTTCGGCGTCGGTGTGTCGAGCATGCATTTCATCGGTATGGCGGCCATCGAATTTCCGGGTTCGCTGGTCTGGGACCGCGCGCTGGTCATCGCCGCCATTTTTCTCGCCATCGTGTTTTCCGTCCCGGCCTTCCTGATGCAGATCGGAACGATCACGCGCAAGCGCATCGTCGAGTCGGCGGCGTTGATGACGCTCGGCATCGTGCTGATGCATTTCACGGCCATGGGCAGCGTCAGCGTCGTTCCCGATGCCGGCGCTGTGTCCAGCAAGGATGTCCTGTCGCCGCATCTGATGGTGATGATGATCACCGTCGTGGCGCTGTCTCTGCTGTTTGCCGGCTTTGCGGCGGCGCTGTTTGCCATGCGTGCCGAGAAGGCGACCGTCGATGGCGAAGCGAATTTCAAGCGGCTGGTGCAGGCCGTCCATGACTATGCCATTCACATGCTCGACCTCGACGGGCGCGTCAGCAACTGGAATGCCGGCGCCGAGCGGGCGCTGGGCTACAGCGAAGCGGAAATCGTCGGCCAGTTCTTCCATCTGTTCTATCCGGAAGAGGAGCGCCGCCTCGGCACGCCAGCCCGCGCCCTGATGACGGCGCGCACCGAAGGACGGTTCGAGGTCGAGGCGTGGCGGGTGCGCAAGGACGGTTCGCGGTTCTGGGCCTATGTGGTCATCGAGCCGATCTACGATGCGGAAAAGCGGCTGGTCGGCTATGCCAAGATTACTCGCGATTGCACCGAGCAGATGCTGAACGCACAGAAGCTGCAGCAAGCGTCGCAGAACCTCAATCTCGCGCTGAACCACATGGCCAACGCCATCTGCCTGTTCGATCGCGAAGAGAAGCTGGTGCTGTATAACGGTCGGCTCGCCGACATCTTCGGCTTCATGCCGGAAACAGACCTGACAGGCCGCACCTTCCGCGAACTCTGCGAATTGCGGGTGCAGCACGGCGTCGAGCATCTCGACGATATCGACGCATTCTACCAGCGCCACCGCCGAATGATCACCAGCGCCGAAGGCGGCGAGGATGTGCGCGTCATCGCCAATGGCAAGACGGTGCGCACCATCCATCGCCCGACCGGCGACGGCGCCTGGGTGACGACCATCGAGGACATCACCGAGCGCGTCCGCTCCGAGGAGCGCATCGCCCATCTCGCGCGTCACGATACGCTGACCGGCCTGCCGAACCGCCGCCGCTTCACCGAGATCCTCGACGCGGCCATCGAAAGCGCCAACGACACCGGCGCGCGGGTCGCCGCGATCTGCATCGACCTCGACAAGTTCAAGGAGGTCAACGACACCTTCGGCCATGCCAGCGGCGATGCGCTTCTCTCGACGCTGGCGCAGCGCATGGTCAAGGGCACCGATCCCACGGAAACCGTCGGCCGCTTCGGCGGCGACGAATTCGTGGCGCTCAAGTCCTATTCCGAACCGGGCGAGTTGCAGGGCTTCCTCAAGCGCCTGGCGATAGCCCTCAATGAGCGCGTCGATCTCGGCCACACGACGCTTGCGCCCGGCGCCAGCCTTGGCGTCGCCATCTACCCGCAGGATGCCCAGGATCGCGAACGACTGCTCGGCAATGCCGACCTCGCCATGTACCGCTCCAAGGAAAACCTTGAGGAAAAGATCAGCTATTACGAGGCCGGCATGGATGAGGCGGCCCGCGAGCGCCGCGCGCTTGCACGTGATATCGCGGTCGCGCTGGAAGAGGAGCAATTCTTCCTCGCCTATCAGGTGCAGAAGGCGGTGCGCACCAATGCCACCACCGGCTACGAGGTTCTCCTGCGCTGGAGCCATCCCAAGCATGGGCTGATCCCGCCCTCGACCTTCATTCCGCTGGCCGAGGAAAGCGGGGCGATTACTGCGCTCGGCGAATGGGTTTTGGAGCGCGCCTGCCGCGAGGCGGCCTCCTGGCCGCAGCCGCATCGCATCGCCGTCAACCTGTCGCCGCTGCAACTCGTCGATACGTTGCTGCCGGAAAAGGTCCGCAGGGTTCTGAGCACGACCGGGCTGACGCCGGAACGGCTGGAACTCGAAGTGACCGAAAGCGCGATCATTGCCGACAAGGCCCGGGCGCTGCACGTGCTGCGCCAGATCAAGGACCTCGGCGTCACCATCGCCATCGACGATTTCGGCACCGGCTATTCGTCGCTGGAAACGCTGCGCTCCTTCCCCTTCGACAAGATCAAGCTCGATCGCTCCTTCGTCGAGGAAATCGGCAATCGTCAGTCGAAGGCTTTCGTGCGCGCCATCGTCGCACTCGGAAAAAGCCTCGACGTCTCGGTGTTGGCCGAGGGCGTCGAGACCAACGAGCAGTTCCGTTTCCTGCTGGCCGAAGGCTGCGACGAGGTTCAGGGCTTTCTCTTCGGCCGCCCGGGCCTTCCCGATCATGCGAAGGTGGACGAGAGCGCCAACGACCGCCTGGCCGGCTGATCCTGCGGGGCTGACCCCGATTCCCCAAATGCCTGTTGAAAAAGCCGCGCGAAAAACCTTTTGCGCGGCTTTGCGATTCAACGGGACGGTTTCATTCGCCGCGCTTGGGATATATGACACTTTCGTGACAAGGAAGCGACCGGAAGGACCGACGATGCTCAGCCTGTTTCGAAAATTGATGCCGCGCGAGGATCGTTTCTTCGACATGTTCGCCCGCCATTCGCGCACCGTCGTCGCGGCGGCGGAAGCGCTGGACCAGCTTCTGTCCGGCAAGGACATCGAGGCGAATTGCAAGAAGATCGTCGATCTGGAAAACCAGGCCGACGAAATCACCCGCGAAGTGATGACGGCGGTGCGTCTCAGCTTCATCACCCCTTTCGACCGGGGCGACATCAAGGATCTGATCCAGTCCATGGACGATGCGATCGACATGATGCACAAGACGGTCAAGACCATCCGGCTCTACGAGCAGACCGAATTCGAGCCCGGCATGCAGGAAATGGGCAAGGCAGTGGTCGAGGCGGCGCATCTGGTGGCCGAGGCCGTGCCGTTGCTCGACCGCATCGGCATCAACGCCCACCGCCTGAACGGTCTTGTCGAAGACGTGACCCGCGTCGAGGGTCGTTCCGACGATCTTTACGACCAGGGCGTCAAGGCATTGTTCCGCAAGCACGGACCGAACGGCAACGCCATGGCCTACATGATCGGCAGCGAAATCTATGGCGAACTGGAAAAGGTCGTCGACCGTTTCGAGGACGTCGCCAATGAGATCAGCGGCATCGTGATCGAGAACGTCTGATGGACGCCGCGCTCGCATTTCCGCTGCTGGTCGGCCTGATCGGCATTGCGCTGTTCTTCGATTTCCTGAACGGCCTGCACGATGCGGCCAATTCCATCGCCACCATCGTCTCCACCCGGGTGCTGCGGCCGCAATTCGCGGTCGCCTGGGCGGCCTTCTTCAATTTTATCGCCTTCCTGTTCTTCGGCCTGCATGTGGCCGAAACGCTGGGCAAGGGCATCATCGATCCGGCGATCGTTTCACCGCTGGTGATCTTTTCGGCCCTGATGGGCGCCATCCTGTGGAACATCATCACCTGGGTGTTCGGCATCCCCTCTTCCTCCTCGCATGCGCTGATCGGCGGGCTTGTCGGGGCAGGGCTTGCCAAGGTTGGCTGGGATTCGATCGTCTGGGCGGGCCTGTTGAAGACTGCCGGCGCCATCTTCCTGTCGCCGGCCATCGGTTTCTTCCTGGCGCTGATCCTGGTGCTGATCGTCTCCTGGGTCTGCTTGCGGCAGACACCGTTCGCCGTCGACCGCTCCTTCCGGGTGCTGCAATTCTTCTCCGCCTCGCTCTATTCGCTCGGCCATGGCGGCAATGATGCGCAGAAGACCATGGGCATCATCGCCGTGCTGCTGTTCTCGCAGGGCTATCTGGGGCAGGAATTCTACGTGCCCTTCTGGGTGGTGATTTCCTGCCAGTCGGCCATGGCGCTCGGCACGCTGTTCGGCGGCTGGCGCATCGTCCATACCATGGGCTCGAAGATCACCCGGCTGAACCCGATGCAGGGTTTCTGCGCCGAAACCGGTGGGGCGTTGACGCTGTTCGGCGCGACCTGGCTCGGCATTCCGGTCTCCACGACGCATACGATCACCGGCGCAATCATCGGCGTCGGCGCGGCGCGTCGTGCGTCGGCGGTGCGCTGGGGCATTGCCGGCAATATCGTCATTGCCTGGATCGTGACGTTGCCGGCAGCCGCGATCATCTCCGCCGCCTTCTATTACGTCGTCAGCCTGTTCGGCTGAACCCGTATCGCTGCCATCGCATCGAAAACGAATCGCCCGGCCGTACAAACAGCCGGGCGATTCGTTTTTCGGGCCGCAGGCAGCAGGACAAGCAAGCGCCATCGGCGTGAAGACTGTATTTCGGGAGAATGATCTTTGGAAAACTGGAGCGGGCGAAGGGATTCGAACCCTCGACCCCAACCTTGGCAAGGTTGTGCTCTACCCCTGAGCTACACCCGCTCATCAAGCCTCGATCCGGGGTAGTGTGTGGATCGCGGCGGCGTCACCGCTTGCGGCGACGGGGGCTATATGACCCAAGTCCGGAGCGATTGCAAGAGGCTTTTCACCAATAAAAACGTCGATCTCTGGACGTTTCAGGAAGGATCGGGCAAGGCGCATGCGCGGCGAAACGGCCTGCAAAGGCAGGTTTCGTTCGTCTGTCGATGTCATGGCTTTGGAAAACTGGAGCGGGCGAAGGGATTCGAACCCTCGACCCCAACCTTGGCAAGGTTGTGCTCTACCCCTGAGCTACACCCGCTCATCAAGCCTCGATCCGGGGTAGTGTGTGGATCGCGGCGGCGTCACCGCTTGCGGCGACGGGGGCTATATGACCCAACTGCGGATCGATTGCAACAGGGAAATGACGCAGGCGTCGGAAAAATCGGCATTTTTCGCCGGCTTAAAACCATCGAATTGAAAACAAAGGGAAAATTTCCGCGTTCTTGCCAAAACGCCGTCAGCGCCCTATCAAGGACGCGCGGCGCCTGGCCTGGCGCCACCCCTCAACTCCCGTTTCCGGCGCTCGCCCTGCTCCAGGGATTCGCGCCGGACGGCATCACGACGCAGAGCCGATCATGACCGCACCGAAGACGCGTGAAGACCTGTTTGCCTTTCTCGACAGCCTCGGCATCGCCCACAAGACCAAGGATCATCCGCCGGTGTTCACCGTTGCCGAATCGGTGTCGCTGCGCGACGAAATTCCCGGCGGTCATACGAAAAACCTGTTCGTGAAGGACAAGAAGGACAATTTCTTCCTGCTGACCGTCGAGGAGAATGCCTCGGTCGACCTGAAGACGGTGCATAACCTGATCGGCGCGGCCAGCAAGGTGTCGTTTGGCAAGCCGGAAAAGCTGATGGAATTTTTGGGCGTTGCGCCCGGTTCCGTCACCGCCTTCGGGGCGATCAACGATACCGGCAACAATGTCACTTTCGTTCTGGACGCGGATCTGATGAAGGACGAGATCATCAACTGCCATCCGCTCAGCAACGATGCCACGACATCCATCGCCCGCGACGATCTGGTTCGCTTTATGGAAGCGACGGGCCATCGGCCGCTTGTCTTGAAAGTCACGGCCTGACATACGATTTACAGCGCAATCCGAAAACAGAGTGCGCGACGAAAAGCGTTGAGCGGCACGGCGGGAGATTTCGATGAGCGGCATGAACGATTCCTATAGCGGTTCCTTCGGCAACCAGATGAGCGCCTCTGTGAATGCGGGTGCGGCGGGCGGTCACATCAAGGACACGACCACGGCGCAGTTCACGAAGGACGTTCTGGAGGAATCGCGCCACCAACCGGTTCTGGTCGATTTCTGGGCGCCCTGGTGCGGTCCCTGCAAGCAGCTGACGCCGGTGATCGAGAAGGTGGTCAACGAGGCGAACGGACGCGTCAAGCTGGTCAAGCTCAATATCGACGATCATCCGGCCATTCCCGGCCAGCTCGGCATCCAGTCGATCCCGGCCGTCATTGCCTTCGTCAACGGTCGCCCCGCCGACGGCTTCATGGGCGCGGTGCCGGAGACCCAGATTCGCCAGTTCATCGATCGCATCGCCGGTCCCGCCGTCGACGATCCGGCCGCGCAGATCGCCGCAATTCTCGAAGAGGCCGATGCCGCCTTCGCGCAGGGCGATATCGATGCCGCCGGCGAACTCTACGGCGCCATCCTGCAGGCCGATCCCGAAAACACCAAGGCCATCGCCGGCATCGCCGAATGCCTTCTGGCGGCCGAGCAGCCGGAGCGGGTGCGCGAATTCCTGGGCACGTTGCCCGATACGCTCTTGGCCGATGCCGCACTTCAGCCGGTCGTGAAGAAGCTCGAGCAGATCGAGGAAGCCCGCAAGCTCGGCGATCCCGTGGCGCTGGAGCATGAGCTGGCGCTGAACCCCGATCATCACGAGGCGCGCATCAAGCTTGCCAAGATCCGCAATGTCGAAGGCCGGCGCGACGAGGCGGCCGATCACCTTCTCTATGTGATGAAGCGCGACCGCACCTTCGACGATGACGGCGCCCGCCGCCAGCTGCTGCAATTCTTCGATGTCTGGGGCTTCAAGGATCCGGCGGCGATCGCGGCGCGCCGCAAGCTGTCGTCGATCCTGTTTTCGTGATCCTCGCTTCCTGATCTCTGCCATAGCCCGGAATGAGACTTGTGTTTTTTCCGGGCCGCCCCACATAATCCGGGAGCCGGGCCTGATCGAGGACCGGGGGAGTGCTTGAGGACGGGATAGAGCGATGCAAGCGGGAAACGCCAGATATCTGAAAGCGGAGGATATTCCGGAGACCATTCCGATCTTTCCGTTGTCGGGGGCGCTGCTCCTTCCCTCCGGGCAATTGCCGCTGAATATCTTCGAGCCACGCTATCTGATGATGCTCGACGATGCGCTTGCGCATCATCGCATCATCGGCATGGTGCAGCCTTCCTATTCCGAACAGGTCCACGCGGAATTGTGCCCCGTCGGTTGCCTGGGGCGGATCACCTCGATTGCCGAGACCGGCGACGGGCGCTACGTCACCTCGCTGACCGGCATCTGCCGTTACCGGCTGGTGGAAGAGGTCCAGAGCGGCAAGCCCTATCGCAGCTTCCGCATCGCGCCGTTCCTGACCGATCTGACGGCCGACGACGACGATGATGCCATCGATCGCGCCGCCCTGCTCGCCGCCTTCCGCGCCTATCTCGACGCCAATAATCTCGAGGCGGACTGGGACAGCGTCGAGCGCGCCAGCAACCGCACGCTGGTCAATTCCGTTTCGATGATGTCGCCGTTCGGGCCGGCGGAAAAACAGGCGCTGCTGGAAGCGCCGGACCTGAAGTCGCGCGCCGAAACCCTGATCGCCATTACCGAATTCGCCATTGCCGGCGACGGCTCGGACACGGTCTTGCAGTGATGGACGAGAACATTGCCCGCGTCGATGCCAAGCTTCTCGACCTTCTGGTCTGCCCGCTGACCAAGGGTCGCCTGACCCTTGACCGTGAGCGCAACGAGCTGGTGTCGGAGCGCGGCAAGCTCGCCTACCCGATCCGCGACGGCATTCCGATCATGCTGATGTCGGAAGCCCGCAAGCTCGAAGATTAGGATGTCGAATTTCTTTGTTTTCGTTTGTCAGGGAAAACCGGTTCCCACGTTTCCCTGACAAACTCTAGATCTGCTCCCCGGCCAGAAGGCGGGGATTGTCCTTGGCGGTAAGGCCGGCGGCTTCGCCGATGAAATAGGATTTCATCTTCGGCATGCGCTCCACCAGCCCGAGGCCGACGTCGCGCAGCACGCGCAAGGGGCCGATATCGTTGGAAAACAGCCGGTTCAGCACGTCGGTCGTCACCCCCATGCGGAAGGTGTCGAAACGCCGCCAGGTCTGGTAGCGCTCCAGCACGGTCAACGCGCCGATATCGAGGCCGAGACGGTCTGCCTCGACGATGGTTTCGGCCAATGCCGCCACATCCTTGAAGCCGAGGTTCAGCCCCTGACCGGAAATGGGATGGATGCCATGGGCGGCGTCGCCCGCCAGCGCAAAGCGCGGGGCTATGAAATCGCGCGCCAGCGTCAATCCCAGCGGAAAGGCCTTGCGGTCGCCGACCACCGTGAGGTGACCGAGCTTGTGGCCAAAACGGCGCTCCAGTTCCTCTTCGAAGACGAGATCGTCGGCGCGTAGCAATCGCTCCGCATCGGCGGTGCGTTCGGTCCAGACCAGCGAGGAACGGTTTTCGGTCAGCGGCAGGATGGCGAAGGGGCCGGCGGGCAGGAAATGTTCCTCGGCGCAGCCCTCATGCGGGCGCTCGTGTTTCACCGTGGTGACGATGCCGGATTGGCCGTATTCCCAGGAAACGGTCTTGATGCCGGCCATGTCGCGCAGCTTCGAGCGCACGCCGTCGCAGGCGACGAGCAGGCGCGCTTCGAGCGTCTGGCCATCGGAGAGTTCGACGCTGACGGCATTGTCGCCGGCGGTGAAATTTGTCGCCGTCAGCCCGTGGCGGATGGTGACGCCAAGCTTGTCGCAGGCGCCGCGCAGGGCCGCGACCATGGCGACGTTCGGCACCATATGGGCGAAGGGCTGGCCTTCTGCGACATCGCCGTCGAAGGTGAGGAAAACGGGGCGAACCGGATCGGCAGTGCGCGAATCGGTGATGATCATGCGGGTGATCGGCTGCGCCTGCGGCAAAATCTCGTCCCAGACGCCGAGCACTGTCAGCATCTGCGTCGCAGCCGCGATGACGGCGGAGGCGCGCTGATCCTTCTTCCAGACGTCCGCGGGCGCGGCCTCGACGATCTCGACGCTCAGATGCGGCGCCGCGTGCTTGACCGCCACCGCCAGCGAAAGACCGACATATCCGCCACCCACCACCAGCATGTCGATCATCGCGTGCATCTCCGTTTTTATCGTCGGTTACCGCGTAAGGCGCCGCATCCGTCAAAACGCGGCGCATCTTTACGCGCCCTGCTTTATAGACCAAAAGTCAGAGACTTATACTGCCGGAGTTTGACCAAAATGTCGCAAAGTGCCAGCACGCCGTCCGCCATGCAGAGGCTGATCGCCATCCTCGATATCGAGACCATCGAGGAAAACCTGTTTCGGGGCCTGAGCCCGCAGACCGGCTGGCAGCGCGTGTTCGGCGGGCAGGTCATCGCCCAGGCGCTGGTGGCCGCGCAACGCACGGTGGACGAGGACCGCTTCGTCCATTCGCTGCATGCCTATTTCATGCGACCAGGCGATCCCGCCGTTCCCATCGTTTATCAGGTTGAGCGTATCCGCGATGGCGCAAGCTTTGCAACGCGCTGGGTGGTGGCGGTGCAGCACGGCAAGCCGATCTTCTCGATGTCGGCCTCGTTCCAGAAGGACGAACCCGGCTTCGATCACCAGATGGCGATGCCGGCGGTGCCCTTCCCCGAGGATCTGCCCGACGAGGAACGGCTGCGGGCCGAATTCCTGGCGCATGCGCCGGAACCGGTGCGGCGCTACTGGGAGCGGGAAAGGGCGATCGAGATCCGCCCGACCGCCTTCACCCACTATATTTCCTCCGAAAAGCTGCCGCCGCGCCAGGATGTCTGGGTGCGCACCAATGGCGCGGTGCCGGATGACCGCCAGGTTCGCACCGCGATCCTTGCCTATCTCTCCGATATGACGCTGATCGATACCGCGCTTTACGCGCATGGCACGTCGATTTTCGATCCGACCGTGCAGGTGGCGAGCCTCGACCATGCCATGTGGTTTCATCGCCCGGTCGATCTCGACGACTGGCTTCTCTACACCCAGGATAGCCCCAGCGCGTCGGGTGCGCGCGGAATGACTCGTGGCAGTCTGTTTTCCCGCTCCGGCCAGCTGATCGCTTCGGTGGCGCAGGAAGGGTTGATTCGGAAAAGAGCAGATGACTAAAAAGTAGACATTAAATTTTGATTGACTATTTTTTAATCATTTAAGTACGATGGCCTTACCGCTCATCGGTCGACTGAAAATATTTCCAAGCATTTTCAATAAATTACCCTGTCCCCTCGAAACTGGCACGCCCCTTGTATCAAGAAGGCCAGTCGCGGCAGGCGCTTGGGCGCCAGCGGCACGAACATCGGCAAAGCGCCGAGGCAAGAGAGGATGGGGTACAGATGAAAATTGTGATGGCCATCATCAAGCCGTTCAAGCTGGACGAGGTGCGCGAAGCCCTCACCGGGCTCGGCATCCAGGGCCTGACCGTTACCGAAGTCAAGGGCTACGGGCGGCAGAAGGGGCATACCGAAATCTATCGCGGGACAGAGTATGCCGTCAGCTTCCTGCCCAAGCTGAAGATCGAGATCGCGGTTGCGTCCGACATGGCCGACAAGGCCGTCGAGGCGATTGCCGCAGCTGCCAAGACCGGCCAGATCGGCGACGGCAAGATCTTCGTCTATTCCATCGATCATGCCGTGCGCATCCGCACCGGCGAAACCGATTCCGAAGCCCTGTAATCGGCGCAAGGGGAGTTATTTCATGTCATTTCGCACGCTTGTATCCCGCTCCAGCCTTGCTGCCGCCGGCGCACTCCTGATCGCACCGGCCGTCGCCTTCGCCCAGGAAGCCGCGCCTGCCGCCGCCGCCGTTCCGGTCCCGGAAAAGGGCGATACCGCCTTCATGTTCATGGCGACGATCCTCGTCCTGTTCATGATCGTTCCGGGTCTCGGCCTGTTCTATGGCGGCCTGATGCGCGCCAAGAACATGCTGTCGGTTCTGATGCAGTGCACCGTCATTGCCGCCGCGGTGATGATCGCCTGGGTTCTCTACGGTTATTCCTTCGCCTTCGGCGGTTCGACCAACGCCTTCTTCGGCGGTTTCGCCAAGGTTTTCCTGGCCGGCGTCGATCCGACCACGACGGCGACCACCTTCACCAAGGGCGTCGTCATTCCTGAATACATCTTCGTGATGTTCCAGATGACCTTCGCCGCGATCACGCCCTGCCTGATCATCGGCGCGTTCGCCGAGCGCATCCGCTTTTCCGCGGCGGTGCTGTTCTGCCTGCTCTGGGTCACCTTCGTCTATTTCCCGATCGCCCACATGGTCTGGGATGCCAACGGCCTGATCTTCGGCTGGGGCGCGCTCGACTTCGCCGGCGGCACCGTCGTTCACATCAATGCCGGTGTTGCGGGTCTGATCGGCTCGATCATGGTCGGCAAGCGCGTCGGCTTCGGCAAGGACATGATGGCGCCGCACTCGATGACGCTGACTTATGTCGGCGCGGCGATGCTGTGGGTCGGCTGGTTCGGCTTCAATGCCGGCTCCAACCTTGAAGCTTCGGGCGGCGCCATGCTCGCCACCGTCAACACTTTCGTCGCCACCGCCGCCGCCATCCTCTCCTGGTGCGCCGTCGAAGCCTTTGCCCGCGGCAAGGCCTCGATGCTCGGCGGCGCCTCCGGCATGATCGCCGGCCTCGTCGCCATCACGCCGGCTGCCGGCGTCGTCGGTCCGATGGGCGCCATCGTCATGGGCCTGCTCGTCTCGCCGCTGTGCTACTTCTTCGTCTCGGTGGTCAAGAACAAGTTCGGCTATGACGACACCGCCGACGTCTTCGGCGTTCACGGCATCGGCGGCCTGTTTGGCGCGCTGGCGACCGGCATCTTCGCGTCCGCTTCGCTCGGCGGCGTCGGTTATGTCGAAGGCGTCACCATGGCGGCGCAGTTCTTCACCCAGGTGAAGGCCGTTGTCGTCACCGTTCTCTGGACGGGTATCGGCTCCATCGTGCTCTACAAGATCACGGACATCGTCGTCGGTCTGCGCGTGCCGGTCGAAGCCGAGCGCGAAGGCCTCGACCTCGCCTCGCATGGCGAAGCGGCCTATCACGCATAAGGCAAAAGCTTGCGGCGTCTTGAGCGGCGCCGCTTCACAGCCCGTCGCGGTTCGGTCTTCCGGATCGCCTTTGGCCCGGACCTTGCGGTTCGGGCTTTTTTTATGTCCGGTTGACCCGATGAAACGGTCATTCACCTTGCTTCGAAACGGGAGAAAGCGTCGGACTTGCGCCGATTTATAAGGCAGCCGCAATAATTGCCCGGCCGGTTTCGATGGTTAATGCCACTTTAACTCTCTCGGTTTAGTTTACGCTTGAATAACGCGAATCCGACCGCGGCGGTCGTACGATTCGTGTCCCACCGAATAAGATGACGGACCGGAAATATGGGCAGAAGCAGTTCGGCGATCGACGGTCGCCCCCATCGTTTCACGCTTTCGGCTTTCGTACTGCGGCAGGCCATGTCGCTGTGCGGATTTGCGATCTTTTTCGCGCTGGCGCTGGCAGTCGCCGCGCTCGCCACCTGGAACGTCGGCGACCCCAGCCTCTCCTATGCGACGGGCAGGGAACCCACCAATATCCTCGGCTTCGGCGGCGCGGCCTTCGCGGATGTGCTGATGCAGTTCTTCGGCCTTTCCGGCGTCGTATCGCTGCTGCCGGTGCTGGCCTGGTCGCTGGCGCTCGTCAGCGGGCGCGGCATCGACCGCATTCCGGCGCGGCTTGCCGCCTGGCTCTGCGGCGCCATGCTCTGCGCCGCCGCCATGGGCTGCTTTCCCGCTCCCGCCACCTGGCCGATCCCCAACGGCATCGGCGGCGTCATCGGCGACATGATCCTGCGGTTTCCGTCCCTGTTCGTCGGCGCTTACCCGACCGGCACCTTCGCCACCACGCTCGGCGTCGTCTTCGCCATTCCGACTGTCTGGCTGATGCTGTTTGCCGCCGGCGTCATCGGCCATCGCGAGATCGACGAGGAAGACGATCTTCCCGTCTCTCCGAGCAAGGCCCAGACGGTCCGCGACGAATATGACGACGAGGACGAGGGTGTCAGCTTCCTGGCGAACCTCCTGCCGCTCGGCGCGCTGACTCACATGTGGTTTACGCTGCAGGCGCGGATCCGCCGCGTCTTCGGCCTCAGCCGCCCGGTGCGCAGCGAGCGCTACGAAGCGCCTTACGATTTCAACGACGACGAATTCGGCACGCTCAACGAGCCGGCCCGCGCCCGCCAGGGTGGCCAGAGCCAGCGCCGCGAGCCGACGATGGAACCGCGCGCCGCCGCCCGCCGCGCCGTCGTGCCGCCTTCCATCGCCCTCGATGACGACGAGGAGGATGACGACGACGATATTCTGCCGGACGACATCCTGCCCGATGACGACCGCATGGTTTCGCCGCGCAGCGAAGCGACCGGCGACCGCCGTGGCCGCGTGCAGGCCCCGCGCGCCAATCGTTCCGCCGCTTACGATCCGGCTCCGCGCTATCCGGCGGTTCCCGGCGTCTTCCAGCTGCCGGCGCTGGATTATCTCGCCGAGCCCAAGAATGTCGTGCGCGACACGACGCTGTCGTCCGATGCGCTGGAGCAGAATGCCCGCATGCTGGAAGGCGTGCTGGAGGATTTCGGCGTCAAGGGCGAAATCATCCATGTCCGCCCCGGCCCGGTCGTGACGCTCTATGAACTGGAACCGGCGCCGGGCATCAAATCCTCGCGCGTCATCGGTCTCGCCGACGATATCGCCCGCTCGATGAGCGCGATTGCCGCCCGCGTCGCCGTCGTGCCCGGCCGTAACGCCATCGGCATCGAGCTGCCGAACCAGAGCCGCGAGATGGTCTATCTGCGCGAGCTGGTCGCCAGCCGCGACTTTGCCGGCTCCAAGGCCAAGCTCGCCATGGCGCTCGGCAAGACCATCGGCGGCGAGCCCGTCATCGCCGACCTCGCCAAGATGCCGCATCTGCTGGTCGCCGGCACCACCGGCTCCGGCAAGTCGGTCGCCATCAACACCATGATCCTGTCGCTGGTCTATCGCATGACGCCGGACCAGTGCCGCCTGATCATGATCGATCCGAAGATGCTCGAACTCTCCGTCTATGACGGCATTCCGCACCTGCTCTCGCCCGTGGTCACCGACCCGAAAAAGGCGGTGGTGGCGCTGAAATGGACCGTCCGCGAGATGGAGGAGCGCTACAAGAAGATGTCGAAGATTGGCGTGCGCAACATCGACGGCTTCAACAGCCGCGTCGAGCAGGCGTTGGCCAAGGGCGAAGCGATCAGCCGCACGGTGCAGACCGGCTTCGACCGCAACACCGGTGAGGCGACCTACGAGACCGAGGAATTCGATCTGGCGCCGATGCCCTATATCGTCGTCATCATCGACGAAATGGCCGACCTGATGATGGTCGCCGGCAAGGATATCGAAGGCGCCGTTCAGCGCCTCGCCCAGATGGCGCGCGCCGCCGGCATCCATGTCATCATGGCGACGCAGCGCCCGTCGGTCGACGTCATCACCGGCACGATCAAGGCGAACTTCCCGACGCGTATTTCCTTCCAGGTGACCTCGAAGATCGACAGCCGCACCATTCTCGGCGAGCAGGGGGCCGAACAGCTTCTCGGCCAGGGCGACATGCTCTACATGGCCGGCGGCGGTCGCATCCAGCGCGTCCACGGGCCGTTCGTATCGGATGCCGAGGTCGAGGACATCGTCGCCCACTTGAAAACGCAAGGCGCTCCCCAATATCTTGATGCTATTACCGAAGACGATGATGAGGAGGCTGGCGGCGGTTCGGGTGGAATGTCTGCCCTGTCCGATTCCGACGATCCTTACGACCAGGCTGTGGCAGTGGTATTGCGCGACGGAAAGGCATCGACCTCCTATATCCAGCGGCGTCTGGGCATCGGTTACAACCGAGCCGCCTCGATCATCGAGCGGATGGAGAAGGAAGGGCTGGTCGGACCGGCAAACCATGCCGGCAAGCGCGAAATTCTCGTGCCGACCGAGGCCGACATCATCGAACGCTGAGCGTTTTCAGAAACGAAAACGCGATGCCGGCGAACAGGACGCGGTGTCATCAAGGCGCCGCGTTTTTGCGTCACGAGCAAGTCGAGCGCATGTTCAGGAACCGTGCAACGCGGTTTCAACGGGATATGCGACACAGCAAAGAGGAAGCGGTTTCGCGTCCGGCATTGCGGCACAGCAAAAGCAGGACGCGGAACGAAGGAGATAGAGATGACAGACTTTCACCCCGAAACCCCGAAGGCCGGCCCGGTATCCCGTGGCGTCAGCCGCCGCAGCCTGCTTGCCGGCGGGATCGGCGCGGTGATCGCAGGCCTTCTTCCGGCCGCCGCCTTCGCCCAGGCGCCGAGCGGCGTCGCCCAGCAGATCGCCGATCATTTTTCATCGGTGAAGTCGATGCAGGGCGAATTCGTCCAGTTCGGGCCGCGCGGCGAGCAGACCGGCGGGAAATTCTTCATCCAGCGGCCGGGCATGCTGCGTTTCAACTATGACGCCCCCTCGCCGATGCGGGTGATTTCCGATGGCAACAACGTCGTCATCGGCAACAGCAAGATGAAGACCTGGAGCCTTTACCCGCTCTCCAAGACGCCGCTCAGCCTGCTGCTCAGCGACCGCATCGACCTCTCGACCAAGATGGTGCGCAACGTCAAGGAAGAAGCGGACCTGACCACCATCGTGCTCGGCGACCGCTCGATCTTCGCCGATTCGACCATCACCATGATGTTCGACCCCAAGAGCTACGAGCTGCGCCAGTGGACGATCACCGACAACCAGGGCAAGGATACCTCGGTGATGATCTTCAACGTCAAGACCGGCGTGCAGTTCGACCAGTCCGTGTTCAAGGTTCCCTATGAAGAGGTCAACAAGGCGCTGAAGCGCTAAAAAATCAGCGATTTTTGCTGTTCCCTCCCGGGAAACTTGCTACACCGCGCCGATAATGGAAAGAGGCGCGGGTCATGACTTTCTCGATCACCACCTGGAACATCAATTCGGTGCGGTTGCGCATGCCGATCGTGCAGCAATTCGTGCTCAAGCACCGCCCGGATATCCTGTGCCTGCAGGAAACCAAGGTCGCGAACGAGCTTTTCCCGTATGAGCCGCTGCGCGCCATGGGGTTCGAGCACATCATCATTCATGGCCAGAAGGGTTATCACGGCGTCGCGATCGCTTCGCGCCTGCCGCTCGTCGAGGATCACCGGCAGGATTACTGCAATGTCGGCGATTCCCGCCATATCTCGGCGATCTTCGAGCGTAACGGTCGCCGGGTGCGCCTGCATAATTTCTACGTTCCGGCCGGCGGCGACGAGCCGGACCGGACGATCAATCCGAAATTCGGCCACAAGCTCGATTTCATCGAGGAGATGAAGCGGCTGAAATCGACGGCGGAGGCAAACACCTCCTCGATCCTGGTCGGCGATCTGAACATCGCGCCGCTCGAGCATGACGTCTGGTCGCACAAGCAGCTTCTGAAGATCGTCAGCCACACGCCAGTCGAAACCGAGGGCCTGCTTGAGATCATGCGTCTCGGCGGCTGGGAAGACCTGATGCGCCTGAAAGTGCCGGCCAGCGAAAAGCTCTACACTTGGTGGAGCTACCGCGCCAAGGACTGGGCCGCCGCCGACCGCGGCCGTCGCCTCGACCATATCTGGTCGTCGCCGGATCTGGCGCCGCTCCTGACGCGTATCGATATCCTGAAGGAAGCGCGCGGCTGGGTACAGCCATCGGACCATGTGCCGGTGACGGCGCATTTCGATCTGTAAGTTTTCCGAGGCAGCGGCAGGGCCGGCGGTTTAGCCGAAATGGCTGTCGAGCGCGCCGATGCCCTCGACCATGGCGGCGAGGTTCTGCTTGAGGCGAGCCTGCACCAGCGCAGCGACGGGGGGATATTCCTCCATCAGCCGCTGGAACAGGGCGCGGGTGATGCGCAGCACCTCGGCATCGCCGCGCGCCGTTGCGGTATATTTGCGCTCGACCAGGGTGATCAGGGCGATTTCCGAGAGCAGCGTGCCGGCAGGCACGGTTTCGCGCAGTTCCGGCTTGCCGTCGCGGCCGGTGATCGTCAGGTCGATTGCACCGTCGGCGACGATATAGGCGCATTCGGCCGGCGCATGTTCGCGAAACAGCGCCTGTCCCGGCGACAAGCGCCGCCGCTCCGCCCCGAAGGCGACCAGCCGCAACTGGTCGTCGCTCATGCCGGCAAACAGCGGCACGTTCGACAGAAGCTGGATATCGTCCTGCAGTCCGGCCATCTCGAAATCCCTTGTTCAAGGCATGTTGTTTTAGCAAAACCGCTGCACATTGTTGCGCAACATGCCCTACGGAACGATTTTATAGCCGCCGTTTTCAGTGACCAGAATTTCGGCATTCGACGGATCGCGCTCGATCTTCTGGCGCAGGCGGTAGACATGGGTTTCCAGCGTATGCGTGGTCACGCCGGAATTATAGCCCCAAACCTCTTCCAGAAGCACATCGCGGGTCACGACCTTCTGGTCGGCACGGTAAAGGTAACGGATAATCGCCGCTTCCTTTTCCGTTAGCCGGATCTTCTGGCCGTCTTCGGTGGTCAGAAGTTTCTGGCTCGGCTTGAACAGATAGGGGCCGACCGTGAAGGTGGCGTCCTCGCTCTGCTCGTGCTGGCGCAGCTGGGCGCGGATGCGGGCGAGCAGCACGGCGAAGCGGAACGGCTTGGTGACGTAATCATTGGCGCCGGCTTCCAGGCCGAGGATGGTGTCGGAATCGGTATCGTGGCCGGTCAGCATGACGATCGGGGCCTTGAAGCCGTTCTTGCGCAGCATTTTCACGGCTTCGCGGCCGTCCATATCCGGAAGACCGACATCCATGATCAACAGGTCGATGGCGCCGCTGCGCGCCGCCTGCATGCCCTGAACGGCGCTGGCTTCCTGAAGCACGTTGAATTCGTCATAGAGCGCCAATTGCTCGACCAGCGTCTCGCGCAGGTCCGCATCGTCGTCCACCACCAGAATCGTCCGGGCCGTCATAAGCGCTGCCTTTCCCTCTAATTTTTCCAGTCCTACGCCAAATCGCTGAATTGGCAAGCATTTACAGGATCCGGGCCTTTCAAGGGCCATAGGAGCTGCTATGTTTTCCTGCCGATCACGCGCAAAGCAAATAGTTGTGAGCTGTCATGCGAAAAACAAGGGCCGATCGACCCGCCCCCGCCATCCTCACCGTGCGGCCGAAGCCGGGGCGTCCAAGTCGCGCCATCCTCACCGTGGGGACATTGAATTTTCCCGCGGCCATCGGCCGGAACGGGCGAACGGTTTTCAAGCGCGAGGGCGACGGCAAGACGCCGATCGCGGCGATGCGGGTTCTGCATGGCTATGTGCGCGCCGAGCGGGTGCGCAACCTGCGCACCGCCTTGCCGATGCGGTCGATCCGCAAGGATATGCTGTGGTGCGATGCGCCTGGTCATGCCGCCTATAATCGTCCGGTCGGCGCGCCGTTTGCGTCAAGCCATGAGGAGATGTTGCGCAGCGACGGGCTCTATGACCTCTGCCTGGTGCTCGACTGGAACATCTCCTCGCGCCGCCGCAATGCCGGTTCGGCGATTTTTTTCCATCTCATCCGCCCCGGCTACGAGCCGACCGCCGGCTGCGTGGCGCTGTCGCATCGCGACATGTTGCGGCTTTTGCCGCTGATCCGCAGGGGAACCGTCCTGCGGGTTCTCTGAGCCGCGCCCCTTACCATCGCTGCGTGCCCTTCCTATATCAATGCCCTTGCCGCGATCGCGTGGCATCGATTTCCATCTCTTTGGCGATCCGGTTCTCGTGGACGACGAGGCCGGCGCCGGCGTTCGTTTCATGACGTTTCCATCCGACGGAGAACTCGCGTGACCCCCACCATCAAATTCCATGACGGACAATCCATTCCCCAGCTCGGTCTCGGCGTCTGGCAGACGCCCAACGAGATCGCCGCGCCGACGGTGAAGACCGCGATCGAGGCCGGTTACCGCCATGTCGACACGGCCGCGATCTATGGCAACGAGGAAGGCGTCGGCGAAGGCATCCGTGCTTCGGGCGTCGATCGCAAGGACATCTATCTGACGACAAAACTCTGGAACGACGAGCAGGGTTACGATTCGACCTTGAAGGCATTCGACGCCAGCCTGAAGCGCCTCGGCACGGACTATGTCGATCTCTACCTGATCCACTGGCCGGCGCCGCGCAAGGATCGCTATATCGATACCTGGAAAGCCTTCGTGAAACTGAAGGAAGAGGGCCGCGCCCGCTCCATCGGCGTCTCGAACTTCTATCCCGAGCATATCGAGCGCATCGTCGCCGAAACCGGCGTCGTGCCGGTGATCAACCAGATCGAGCTGCATCCGGATTTCCAGCAACGCGCCGCCCGCGCCGCCCATGCGAAGCTGAACATTGCCACGCAATCCTGGAGCCCGCTTGGCCAGGGCAAGCTGATCGAGAATCCGGTCATCGCCAGGCTTGCCGCCAAGCATGGCAAGACCCCGGCGCAGGTGATCATTCGCTGGCATCTCGACAGCGGCCTCGTGGTTATCCCGAAATCGATCACGCCGAGCCGCATCGTGGAGAATTTCCAGGTCTTCGACTTCAAGCTCGATGCCGACGACATGGCGGATATCGAGCGGCTCGACAATGCCGGCGCGCGCATCGGTCCCGATCCGATGACGGCCGACTTCTAATGAATCTCGCCGGCGGCGGTTGACCCGTCGCCGGCTGACACATCCCGTTTTCCCTGATAAAGCCCTGTTTGCAATGACAGGCTTGCCGCGACAGTCCCGGCCTTAAAATCAGGAGATATCCCGCATGATCGCCGCCTTTCCGCTGCTGCTGGTTCCGCTGGCGCTTTACAATCTCGCGATGATCGGCCTGATGGGCGAAGGCGGCGCTGCCGCCCTTGAGAAGGTTGTCCTGTCGTTGTCGATGCTGTCGGGCGCGGTCTGGACGATGAGCCTCGGCGACCTGATGATCGTCATCGGCCTCGTCGCGCTGTTCTTCGAAATCGTCAAGGCGACGCGCACCGGTTCGGGTTCGCTGATCAACCACATGCTGTCGCTTGTGGTCTTCATCCTGTTTCTGGTGGAATTCCTGCTGGTTCAGGGCGCCGCGACGCAGATCTTCTTCATCCTGATGACCATCGCCTTCCTCGATGTAATCGGCGGCTTCGTCATCTCGATCCGCACGGCCGGACGCGACGTGTCCATCGGCCTGTAGGCAATTCAGGAAAAGTGCGAGAGCCCCCTACGGAGTTTACCGTAGCGGGCTCAAGACGATCAGAGATTGTCGAGCTTGGTCTGCAGGGCGCGCAGCTGTTCCTTCAGCTCGTCGATGTCCTTGGCTTCGGCCTTGCGGGTTTCCTTGGCGGCCGGCGGGGTCATGAAGGGCGAAAACATCTGCATCGCCTGATGGAACATCTCGGTGTTGCGCCGCACCTGTTCCTCGACCAGCTGCAGCGGCGCCTGAAGGTTCTTGGTCAGCGGCGTGTCGCCGAAGGCGCGTGTCATCTGCTCGCGCATCTGCGTCTGCTGCTGTGCGAAAGCCTGCATCGAGTGCTCGAGGAAACTCGGAACGACCATCTGCATCTGGTCGCCATAATAGGAAATCAGCTGCCGCAGGAAGGATACCGGCAGGAGCGTGTTCCCGGTCTTGGATTCCTGCTCGAAAATGATCTGCGTCAGCACGGAATGGGTGATGTCCTCGCCGGATTTTGCGTCCTGAACGGTGAAATCCTCACCCTTCTTGACCATGACAGCCAGATCGTCGAGCGTGACATAGGTGCTCGTGCCCGTATTGTACAATCGCCGGTTGGCGTATTTCTTGATTACGATCTGGCCTTCGTTTTTCGCCATATTCGTCTCCTGGCCCCGTCCTTGATTGGTAACGCAAGCTTCTCCCGCGGTCACTCTAAGCTTAAACGAAGGGTGGTGACAATCGATTTGTGCGATGCGGAAGGAAGGCCTGGACAGAGGCCTACTCGCGTGTCCCGAAAAGGCCGGGATGCCCGTTTCTCGTTTGACTTGAGGCCAGAGCTTTGCCACTTTCGTGTCCACGAGAGTGCATTCGGAGGAACCGTCCATGAGCAGCCCATCCATCGTCATCGCCAGCGCCGCGCGTACAGCCGTCGGTTCGTTCAACGGCGCATTCGGCAATATTCCGGCGCATGAACTCGGCGCAGCCGCGATCAAAGGCGTTCTCGAACGCGCCGGCGTCGACGCAAAAGAAGTCGATGAGGTCATTCTCGGCCAGATCCTGACGGCCGGCGAAGGCCAGAATCCGGCCCGCCAGGCGGCGATGAAGGCCGGCATTCCGCAGGAGGCCACCGCGTTCGCCATCAACCAGCTTTGTGGCTCGGGCTTGCGCGCGGTTGCGCTCGGCATGCAGCAGATCGTCACCGGTGATGCCTCGATCGTCGTGGCCGGTGGCCAGGAATCCATGTCCATGGCGCCGCATTGCGCGCATTTGCGCGGTGGCGTGAAAATGGGCGACTTCAAGATGGTCGACACCATGATCAAGGACGGCCTGACGGATGCCTTCTACGGCTACCACATGGGCATCACCGCCGAAAACGTCGCGCGCCAGTTCCAGCTGTCGCGCGAAGAGCAGGACGCGTTCGCCGTCGCTTCGCAGAACAAGGCGGAAGCCGCGCAGAAAGCCGGTCGCTTCGCCGACGAGATCGTCGCCTTCACCGTCAAGGGCCGCAAGGGCGATACGATCATCGACCAGGACGAGTACATCCGCGCCGGCGCCACGCTGGACTCGATGACCAAGCTGCGCCCCGCCTTCGACAAGGAGGGCACTGTCACGGCCGGCAACGCCTCCGGCATCAATGACGGCGCCGCCGCCGCGCTTTTGATGAGCGAAGCCGAAGCCTCGCGTCGCGGCATCCAGCCGCTTGCGCGCTTCGCCTCCTGGGCGACCGCCGGCGTCGATCCGCAGATCATGGGCACCGGCCCGATCCCGGCGTCGCGCAAGGCGCTGGAGCGTGCCGGCTGGAAGATCGGCGATCTCGATCTCGTCGAAGCCAACGAGGCCTTCGCCGCGCAGGCCTGCGCCGTCAACAAGGATCTCGGCTGGGATCCGGCCATCGTCAACGTCAATGGCGGCGCCATCGCCATCGGCCATCCGGTCGGCGCTTCCGGCGCGCGCGTTCTCAATACGCTTTTGTTCGAAATGAAGCGCCGTGGCGCGCGCAAGGGCCTGGCGACGCTGTGCATCGGCGGCGGCATGGGCATCGCGCTCTGCGTCGAGGCGCTCTGATCCGGCCTTTCGTCTTCGGCAATCGTGCATGGCGGCGCAAGATCGCCATGCACCGTCGCATCTCCGGTATGAGCGCATGCGTCTCTGCCGGCCATGCGTCGGATGCAGTCTCTATGCAATAAACAGACGAGTATAACAGCAGGGGAGGAACAGGCATGGCAAGAGTGGCTTTGGTTACCGGTGGCACGCGTGGCATCGGCGCGGCGATCAGCGTCGCCCTGAAAAACGCCGGCTACACCGTGGCGGCGAACTATGCCGGCAATGACGAACGCGCCAAGGCGTTCGAGGCCGAAACCGGGATTGCCGTCTTCAAGTGGGACGTCTCCAGCTACGATGCATGTCGCGACGGCATCGCCGCCGTCGAGGCCAAGCTCGGCCCGGTCGAGGTTCTGGTCAACAATGCCGGCATCACCCGCGACGCGATGTTCCACAAGATGACGCCGGAGGCATGGGGCGAGGTGATCGGCACCAACCTCACCGGTCTGTTCAACATGACGCATCCGGTGTGGACGGGCATGCGCGACCGGAATTTTGGCCGCGTCATCAACATTTCCTCGATCAACGGCCAGAAGGGCCAGATGGGTCAGGCGAACTATTCCGCCGCCAAGGCAGGCGATCTCGGCTTCACCAAGGCGCTCGCTCAGGAAGGGGCCGCCAAGGGCATCACCGTCAATGCGATCTGCCCGGGCTATATCGGGACGGAAATGGTGCGCGCCATTCCGGAAAAGGTGCTCACCGAGCGCATCATCCCGCAGATTCCCGTCGGCCGTCTCGGCGAACCGGAAGAAATCGCCCGCTGCGTCGTTTTCCTGGCCTCCGACGATGCCGGTTTCATTACCGGCTCGACGATTTCGGCCAATGGCGGTCAGTTTTACGTCTGAAGCATTTTCAGGAAAAGTGCGAAGCGGTTTTCCGTCTGGAAATGCGTGAAAACGCTTTAGAATTGACGGATTTCGCAAATAAAAAACGGCGCTTCGGGGCGCCGTTTTTGTTTTCGCGATTCGCTTGGGATCAGCAGCGGGCTTCGTAGCGGCGGCCATGGCGGTCGCGATAGATGCAGTAGTCGGCACGGTTCGAGCGCCCGATCAGATAGCCGGCTGCGCCGCCGATGGCTGCACCTGCAAGCGCGCCGCCGGCGCGACCGGTGACCACGCCGCCGATGACGGCGCCGGAGGCGGCGCCCACCGCAGTCGAACGCTCCGTCTGCGAGCAGGAGGCCAGCATGGGAAGAACGAGCACTGCTGCAATGATTGATTTTTTCATGAGAAGGATCCTTCGTTTCCTAAAGAAAACCGACCCGGCGAAAGCCGGGCCGACGCGTACCGTCAAATCCGTCCCATGAGGAGGAGGATGATGATAATCACAACCACGAGGCCAAGGCCGCCGGATGGCCCGTAGCCCCAGCCGCGGCTGTAACCCCAGTTCGGCAAGGCCCCGATCAGCAGAAGTATGAGGATGACGAGAAGAATTGTGCCGAGCATTTTTTTGTTCCTCCTGGATCGAATGCGCTTTCGCCGGGTAAAATGCGCGCATCACGAAAAGGTTCCGCACATTTGAACGCGACTGATCGGCGCAGCCACGGATAGAGCGATCGGAAATTGCCGCTCCAATCGTTTTTGGCCGCTATTCTGCACTTGCCTTTGCCGGAAAGGATCGCCATGTGTGGTCGGTCATCGGCGGGCGCCTTGCCGGTGGCGGCTTGATCGACGTCGCCCCGGGTCGGAATCCGGTCTTCATCTGTCCTGGAAAAGCGTCTGGCTTATGCACGGAACGAGATTTTGAATTCGCAGCCCATGATCCTCAGTGGACGCGGCGTCACCGCAGTCCTGGGGCCGACCAATACCGGCAAGACGCACTACGCTATCGAGCGGATGGTGGCGCATGGCTCGGGTGTCATCGGCTTGCCGCTCCGGCTGCTTGCGCGCGAGGTTTATACGCGCCTCGTGGAACGGGTCGGCGCGCAGCATGTGGCGTTGGTGACCGGCGAGGAAAAGATCGCCCCACAGGGCGCGCGCTATTCGGTGTGCACCGTCGAGGCGATGCCGCGCGAGACCCGCGCCGCCTTCGTCGCCATCGACGAAGTGCAGCTTGCCGGCGATCTCGAGCGCGGCCACATCTTTACCGACCGCATCCTGCACTTGCGTGGTCGCGACGAGACGCTGCTTCTGGGTGCCGCGACCATGCGGCCGATCCTCGAGCAATTGCTGCCGGGCCTGACCGTCGTCGAGCGCCCGCGCCTGTCGCAGCTTTTCTACGCCGGCCAGAAGAAGATCACCCGCCTGCCGCAGCGCACGGCCATCGTCGCCTTTTCGGCCGACGAGGTTTATGCCATCGCCGAACTGATCCGCCGCCAGCGCGGTGGCGCCGCCGTGGTGCTGGGGGCGCTGAGCCCGCGCACCCGCAATGCGCAGGTCGGTCTCTACCAGTCCGGCGACGTCGAATATCTGGTCGCCACGGATGCGATCGGCATGGGCCTCAATCTCGATGTCGACCACGTCGCCTTCGCCCAGGATCGCAAATTCGACGGCTACCAGTTTCGCAATCTCAATCCGGCCGAACTTGCCCAGGTTGCCGGCCGCGCCGGCCGTCACCTGCGCGACGGCACCTTCGGAGTGACGGGGCAGGTCGATCCCTTCGACCAGGAACTGGTCCAGCAGATCGAAAGTCACCACTTCGATCCGGTGCGCGTTCTGCAATGGCGCAGCAAGCAATTCGATTTTGCAAGCATCCCGGCGCTGCGCAGAAGCCTTGAGGCGCCGCCGAAAATTGCCGGCCTTGCGCGCGCCCTTCCGGCGATCGACCAGCAGGCGCTGGAACATCTTGCGCGCTACCCCGAAATCAACGATCTTGCCACGTCGCCGGAAAGGGTGGAAAAGCTGTGGGAGGCCTGTGCGCTGCCGGATTACCGGCGCATCACGCCCGCCCAGCATGCGGATCTGATCTCGTCGCTGTTTTCGGACCTCGTCCGGTTCGGAACGGTGAATGAAGATTTTCTTGCCGAACAGGTGCGCCGTGCGGATCGCACCGATGGTGAGATCGACACGCTTTCGGCGCGAATCGCGCAGATAAGGACCTGGACCTATGTGTCCAACAGGCCGGGATGGCTTGCCGATCCGACACACTGGCAAGAAAAGACGCGGGAAATCGAGGATCGATTGTCCGATGCGTTACATGAAAGGTTGACGAACCGCTTTGTTGATCGCAGGACATCTGTGCTCATGAAGCGCCTGAGAGAGAATGCGATGCTGGAAGCTGAAATCAGTGTGAATGGCGATGTCTTCGTCGAAGGACATCATGTGGGACAATTGGCCGGCTTTCGGTTCACGACCGTCGCCGGGGCCGAAGGCCCGGATGCGCGCGCCGTGCAGGCTGCGGCGCAGAAGGCTTTGGCGCTCGAATTCGAGGCGCGCGCCGCGCGCCTGCATGCCAGCGGCAATGGCGATCTGGCCCTGTCGGCCGATGGCACCGTGCGCTGGCTTGGCGATCCCGTCGCGCGCCTGGCTGCGACCGATCACGTCATGCGCCCGCGCGTCATCCTGCTGGCCGACGAACAGCTGACGGGCAATGCCCGCGAGCATGTCGCAGCCCGCGTCGAGCGTTTCGTGAACTATCACATCTCGACGGTGCTGAAGCCGCTCGACGATCTCTCGCGCGCCGAAGACCTGCAGGGCCTCGCCAAAGGTCTAGCCTTCCAGCTCGTCGAAAACCTCGGCGTCCTGTTCCGCCGCGACGTCACCGACGACGTCAAGTCGCTGGATCAGGAAGCGCGCGCTTCGATCCGCCGTTATGGCGTTCGCTTCGGCGCTTACCACATCTTCATGCCGGCGCTGTTGAAGCCGGCGCCGGCCGAACTCATCACCCTGCTTTGGGCGCTGAAGAATGACGGCCTCGACAAGCCGGGCTATGGCGACCTGATCCCGGCGCTGGCAGCCGGCCGCACCTCGATCGTGACCGATCCCGGCTTCGAGCGTATGTTCTACAAGCTTGCCGGTTTCCGTTTCCTCGGCAAGCGCGCCGTGCGCATCGACATTCTGGAGCGTCTCGCCGACCTCATCCGTCCGCTCCTGCAGTGGAAGCCCGGCACCACGCCGCGGCCGGACGGCGCCTATGACGGCCGCCGTTTCACTACGACGACGGCGATGCTCTCCATCCTCGGCGCGACGCCCGATGACATGGAAGAGATCCTCAAGGGTCTTGGTTACCGCGCCGATGCCGTGAAGCCGGAAGAGGCCGCTGCCCATCTCGCGGCGCAAACGGGCGAAGCCGTGGCTGCCCCTGCCGTCGAGGCCGAATCGGCTGCCGTTGCCGATCACGACGATGCCGACGAACCGGCCGCCGAGGCGGAAGCCGCGCCGGCTGTGGAGGCTCCTGCCACCACAGAGGAGGCCGCTGCCGCCGTTTCCACGGAAGAGTTGGCCGAGCCGAAGCCGGTGCTGTTGTGGCGTCCGGGTGGCCGCAACGACAATCAGCGCGGCCAGCAGCGTAATCAGGGCGACCGTCGTGCGCAGCAGAACCGCAATCGCGGCGCCGGCGACAACAATGCCCGACAGGATGGCGAGCGTCGTGAAAACCGCGAGGGTGGCCGTGAGGGCAACCGCGAGGGTCGCGACAACAACCGTCGTGGCGGCGACCGTCCCGACAACAAGTTCAAGCCGCGCGAGGGTGGCCGTGGGGATCAGGGTGGACGCGGCGAGCGCTCCGACCGCCAGGATCGCCGCGACCGCAACGATCGCGGTTCGCAGCCGGCCCGCTTCGAGGCCAAGCCGCCGCGCAAGGAAAAGCCGATCGATCCGGATTCGCCTTTCGCAAAGCTGGCTGCCCTCAAGGAGCAGATGAAGAAGTAAATCATGACGGACGAAAAGCAGCCACAGACCGGTTCGCGCCAGCGCATCGACAAGTGGCTGTTCTTTGCCCGCATGGCCAAGTCGCGTTCGCTGGCCCAGTCCCAGATCCAGTCGGGGCTGGTGCGCATCAACGGCGAGCGCGTCGTTCAGCCGAGCCACGCCGTCAAGCCCGGCGACCGTGTTGAGCTGGCGCTCGAACGGCGCGATCTCGTGCTTCTGGTCAAGCTGCCGGGCGAGCGGCGCGGGCCTTTCCCCGAGGCCCAGCTTCTCTACGAAGACCTGTCGCCGCCCGCCGATGCGGCGAAACGCCACACACCTTTCGAACAGGCGTTGCGCGCGCCGGGAAGCGGTCGTCCGACAAAGAAGGAACGCCGGGCGCTCGATCGTCTGCAGGAGTCCGACGAGCCGTGAGGCGCGAGGTTTGGAATAGGATTTCAAACGGCGGCGAAATCGGCACGAAACATTCTTGATATGCGACCGCAAAGGCGTTACGTGCTGACCTGACGCGGATTCGCGGGGTCAGAGCTTTTGCCGACCGGCGTCTTCCTGCCCATCCTTGGCGTGGCGTTTGCGTGGCGCTGCGTCCGCACGGTTCATTCTGGAGTTCATCATGACGTATGTCGTGACAGACAACTGCATTCGCTGCAAATATACCGATTGTGTCGAGGTTTGCCCGGTCGACTGTTTCTACGAGGGCGAGAATTTCCTCGTCATCCATCCTGACGAATGCATCGATTGCGGCGTCTGCGAGCCGGAATGTCCGGCCGAGGCGATCAAGCCGGATACCGAGCCGGGTCTCGACAAATGGCTCAAGATCAACACCGAATACGCTTCCATCTGGCCCAACATCACCGTCAAGCGCGACGCGCTGCCGGAGGCCAAGGAAATGGACGGCGTCGAAGGCAAGTTCGAAAAATTTTTCTCCGCGAACCCCGGTTCGGGCGATTGAGGCCTCGCCTGAACGGGTGAGTCGCGAGTTAATCATTGCGAATCAATAGCGCTGGCGGGCAACCGCCAGCCAAGTGTCCGTTCCGACACGGGCAAAGCAAATTATTGATTTCCTCATATTTTTGTGGTAGTGTCCGAAACACTGATCCACATTGTGGCATTTGCGTGCCCAAAACCATCACGAAAGCAACGAATAACCTAGGCGCGGTTCCGTGACAACAAGCACTTTGGCTGTCGGTTACAAATCGCGATGGGGGATTCTTTTTGCGCGCGTTTGGACGGACCAGATGTGGAGCCAGCCTTTCCGGTGGCTCCGTTTCATTCGGGCCTGACTGACCCGGCCCCGGCGGCCCCGCCGGGTTCGTAACAGGGAGTTTTTGAAACGCATGACGACCCAGCAGAAAAAATCTTCAACGCGCCACGGCTTCAAGACTGGTGAAGCAATCGTTTACCCCGCCCATGGCGTTGGCACGATCAGCGCCATCGAGGAGCAGGAAGTTGCTGGCATGAAGCTGGAGCTTTTTGTTATCGATTTCGACAAGGACAAGATGCGTTTGAAGGTGCCGGTCGCGAAAGCCGTCAGCATCGGCATGCGCAAGCTGTCGGAGACCGATTTCGTCGAACGCGCGTTGAAAGTGGTGCAGGGCAAGGCGCGCGTCAAGCGGACCATGTGGTCTCGCCGTGCACAGGAATATGATGCCAAGATCAATTCGGGCGACCTGATTTCCATCGCGGAAGTCGTGCGCGATCTCTATCGTGCCGAGAACCAGCCCGAGCAGTCCTATTCCGAGCGCCAGCTTTACGAAGCCGCTCTCGACCGCATGGCGCGCGAAATCGCCGCTGTCAACAAGATGTCCGAAACCGAAGCGGTTCGTCTTGTCGAAACCCATCTTGCCAAAGGTCCCAAGCGCGGCAAGACGATCGATGAGGACGACTCCCAGGACGAAGCGGCGTAAAATTAGCGCCCTCTTCCGTTTTTTAAAGAACCCGGCCATGCGCCGGGTTTTTTATTTGAAACTTTTTTGCACTTCGCGCGTTTTCAGGTCGCAATGGCCGTGAAGCGTCTCCCTTTCGCCTCTGAAGCCTTGCCCAGGTATCGTGGCGTGCCGGCGGTTTTTTCAAGGAGCCGGCCATTCGTGGAGAGATGCATGAAAACCATGTCTGCGGATCGGCGGATGATCAAGATCGCCATGGCTGCACCCTATCTCGCCCGCGAGGAGGAGCATGATCTCGCCGTGCGCTGGAAGGAGCGCGCCGACCAGATGGCGCGCAATCGTATCGCCATGGCCCATATGCGGCTGGTCGTGTCCATGGCCGGCAAGTTCCGCCATTTCGGCCTGTCGATGAGCGATCTCGTGCAGGAAGGCTATGTCGGCCTTCTGGAGGCGGCTGCCCGTTTCGAGCCGGATCGCGAAGTCCGTTTCTCGACCTATGCCTCCTGGTGGATTCGCGCCTCGATGCAGGATTATATCCTGCGCAACTGGTCGATCGTGCGCGGCGGCACCAGCTCGGCGCAGAAAGCGCTGTTCTTCAATCTGCGCCGCCTGCGCGCCAAGCTGGCGCGCGGGGACAGTCAGCTGACGGCGCAGGCGATCCATGAGGAAATCGCAGCGGCCCTCGGGGTCAGCCTTGCCGACGTGCAGACCATGGATGCGCGCCTCTCTGCCAACGACACCTCGTTGCAGAGCCCGACGATCTCTGGCGATGCCGATAGCGGCGAGCGTCTCGACATGCTGGCCAGCGAAGAGCCCTTGCCGGACGAACAGGTGTCGATGGTCATCGATACCGAGCGTCGGCGTGTCTGGCTCAAGGAAGCGCTCGGCCACCTCAACGAACGCGAGATGCGCATCATCCAGGCCCGCCGCCTCGTCGACGAGGGCGCAACGCTGGAAGAACTCGGCGCCGATCTCGGCATCTCCAAGGAACGCGTCCGCCAGATCGAAAGCCGGGCGCTGGAAAAGCTGCGCAACGCGCTTGTGACCGCCGATCCGATGATGGCCGAACTGGCCTGAGACTGCTGAAATGCATTTGAGAGAAAGCGCCGGATCGCATCCGGCGCTTTTTTCATTCCGAGATCAGCTTGACCCGGTCGCCGGGAGCGATCGTGGCGCCGCTGGGCAGGGCGTTGATCAGCTTGAACAGGTCGAGCTTGCGGTCAGTGCCCATCATGCGGGCCGACAGCGTCGAAATGGTTTCGCCGGGCTGGACGGTGGCGACGCGGATGCGCAAGGGCTTCAGCGAGGCGGCTTCTTCTGGCGTCATGCGGCGGAAGCTGGCGCGCAGCGCATTGGCGGTGGTTTCCAGCGCCGGGCTTCCCTTCGGCACTGCCGTCAGGAAGCGGAAGATCTGGTTGCCGTTGCGGATGACGGTGACGTCGAAATCCCAACGCTCGGCCTGAGCGCGCGCGGTCGCCGCTTCCATGCCGTTGACGGTGGTCGGCTGGATGGTTTCCGGTAGCAGGCCGGTCACCCAGCCGCTGGAAATATAATTGGTCAGGCTGGTGCGGCTGCTGTCGGCGACGCCGTCAAACCGCACGGCAATGTCGCCGGGGCCGGTCGCCAGCACCGCTTCCACCTTGTTGTCGATCTGGAAACCGGCGGGAACGTCGAAACGAATGCCGAGATTGCCGTGCATGAAGGTCTGGCCGCGAACATAGCCTTCCTGCGGGCTGTCGCCATAGAGCAGGCCGTCGATGCCGTCGAGATAATAGCCGCGCCCGCGATCGCCGGTCTGGCCTTCAGGCCCGAAATTGCGGGCATGACGGCGCGCCAGCTCGATGCGCTGCACCGAATTGGGGTGGCTGGACAGGAAGTCGAGGCTCTGGTCGGCTTCCGGATCGACCGACATGAAGCGGCTATAGGCGGCCATGGAATCGAGGAAGCGGGCGGCGGCGTAAGGGTCGTAGCCGGCCTCGCCGAGCATGCGCACGCCGATGACATCGGCCTGAAGCTCCTGCTGGCGGGAGAAGGCGGCGAGCCTGAGTTTTCCACGCGCCAACGCCTGCTTGCCGGCGAGGTCGCTGGACAGGACCTCGGCGACGACGCGGCTGGCGATGACCTCTGCCTCTTCGCGCTTCTGGCGCTCGATGCCGTGATTGGCGGTGACGTGCGCCATCTCATGCGACAGGACGGCGGCGACTTCCGAGGCGTCGTTGGCGAGCGCCAGCAGGCCGCGCGTCACATAGAGATAACCGCCGGGAAGCGCAAAGGCGTTGATCGCCGGCGAATTGAGAATGGTGATGCGATAGGACTGGTTCGGGTTTTCCGAAACCGCCGTGAGCGCGCCGGTGATGCGGGCGACGAGGCGCTCGGTACGCGCATCCTTGTATTCGCCGCCATAGCTGGCGACGATGCGCGGATGCTCGCGCGCGCCCATCTGGGCGCGAGGGTCGTTCTTCTGGACTTCCTCGACGATCTGCGGATTGTTGGACGGCGCGACGCTCGGTTCGTAGGTCTGCTCCATCACCGACTGGCAGCCGGCAAGCAGCATGGAGACCATCAGCAGAGGTGCCGCGCGGCGCAGGAAAGCGGGCCCGCGCGCAACGGAAGTGCGAAGGGTCACAGGGCTTGAAAACTCGGCCGCGCGCGTGGTCATGCTGTCCAGTGTGTCGTTCAACGGTCTCTCGTGTCGCGGGCTATAGCTTCGGTCGGCATTGCCCGCATGGCGTGCGGATGAATACCTACAAAGCAACCAGAGCTTCTCCCGTGGCGAAATTCTGCTGTAGCCGATTTCACCAGCCGTTGCATAGCGAGGTATCGTTTAATTATGGCGGCGTTGTATTTTAGCAAGCATCTCACAAGAGCATTTTCGCTTTCCACTGCCACGGTTTGCGCTTCTGCCATTCCACGACCGGGCGTCCGAATTGTGGCGGTGCGGCAAAAACGCGTGACCTCGATTCGATCAGGCGGAATTTACGCCCAGAAAGGCGGCAAGGCCGGGATTGTCGCGGCGTTGCAGGAAGACTGCCGTCGGCGCATGAACGAGAATATGACCGTCCTCGATGAACAGGGCATGGTCTGCCAGCCGCGCCACTTCGTCGGGGTCGTGGGTAACGATGAGGATGGTGTTGCCGCTCTCCCGATGAAGATCGACAAGCAGCGCCGCCATGGCGCCGCGCAGGCCGGGATCGAGGGCGGCGAAAGGTTCGTCGAGCAGCAAAAGAGGCCGGTTGCGCACCAGCGCGCGGGCAAAGGCGGCGCGCTGGCGCTCGCCGCCCGACAGGGTCGGCGGCAGGCGTTTTTCGAAACCGGCGAGCCCGACACGCGTTAGCGCCGCCGAAATCGCCTGGCGGTCGGCGGCGGAGAGTTTGAGCGAGGGGCTGATACCGAGGCCGATATTGGTGAACAGGTCGAGATGGCCGAAAAGATTGTTGTCCTGGAAAATCAGCGACACCGGTCGTTCGGCCGGATGCAGGCGCGAAATATCCTTGCCATCGACGATAATGCGTCCGCTGGCAGGCGCCTCGAAACCGGCGATCAGGTTGAGCAGCGTCGACTTGCCGGAGCCGGAGGCGCCGGTGATTGCGGTGATCGCGCCGCCGGCGATCTCCGTGTCGAAATGGAAGTGTTTGTCGCCCAGCGTCAGCATGACGTTTTCCAGCCGGATGGTCGTCATCGATCCTTGTCCTCTGAAGTTTCGGCGCGGGGCAGGGTGCCGGCGACGGTCAGCGCCAGGCAGATCAGCCCGAGCAACAGCGCCAGCCCGTCGGCATCGGCGGTGCGGTAATTGCCCATGCGGCTATAGACGAGCCAGGGCAGGGTCATCAGATTGTCGGAGCCGAACAGCGCCACCGCGCCGAGATCGCCGAGCGACAGGGCCATGGCGAAGGACAGGCCCATCAAGAGCGGTTTGCGCAGGCCCGGCCAGTCGATCAGCCGCAATCGCGTCCAGCCGGAAAGGCCGAGGCTGGCGGCCAGCCTGCCGGTGCGGATGCGGTGTTCGCGATAGGCGGGGCCGATCAGTCTGACGACGAAGGGCAGGGACATGGCGGCATTGATCGTCGCCACCAGCGGCGCGGCAAAGGCGCCGACATCGCCCGCCGGCAGCAGCATCAAAAACCAGCCGGTCGCCAGCACGATAGGCGGCACCAGCAGCACCAGCGCCGAGGATGCCGACAGAAGCAGCGAAAACCCGCGCAGAAAAATTCCACCGCCCGCCGCCGCCTGCTGGGCGCGGACGATGGCCAGCGCGGTGACCACCGCCATCAAGCCCGCCGACAAGGACAGGACGAGGCTGGTCAGCGCCGCCTCATGGACGATGGGTTCGCCGATAAGTTTGGTGAGGTCGGAGCGCAGGCCGGCGATGAGCACGGCAGACAGCGGCAAGGCCGTGAAGACCAGCATGAGGCCAATCGCGAGCGTATCGGCGAGGCGTGCGCCCGTCCGACCGGCATCCAGCCGCCGGACCGGCTTGCCAATGGTCAGGCCACGGTCGTCCGGGGCGGGCAGCAGGGCGATGATCGCCAGAATGACGGCGGTGACAGCGATCTGCATCAGCGCCAGGCCGACGGCGCGCGGCGGCTCGAAATCGAAGCGCAGCGCCTGGTAGATCGCCACTTCCAGCGTCGTCGCCCTTGGCCCGCCGCCGAGCGTCAGCACCAGGGTGAAACTCGTGGCGCTGAGCATGAAGATCAGCCCGGCGACGCCCGGCAGGATGCGGCGCATGACCGGCCATTCGATGAAGCGGAAGACATCGCGCCCGCGCAATCCCAGTGACGCCGATATCAGCCAGTATTCGCCGGGAATGCGCTCCAGCCCGATCAACAGGAAACGGCAGGCGAGCGGCATGTTGAAAAAGACATGGGCGATGAGGATGCCGGTCAGCCCGTAGATGCTGACGGGTTCGCTCAGGCCGAGGAAGGCAAGGGCCTGATTGGCGACGCCCTGCCGCCCCCAGACGGCGATCAGGCCGAGCGCGCCGATCAGCGCCGGCAGGCCCATGGGCACGGCGAGCAGCCGCACCAGCCAGATGCGGCCTTTAAAGCTGCGTTGCCGCGCCAGCGCCCGCGCCACCGGAATGGCGAACAGGATGGACAGCACCGTCGAGAGCAGCGCCTGAAACAGTGTGAATTGCAGGACGCCGAGAATATAGCGATCGCTGACGACGGCGAGCGCCGCCGCCCAGCCGCCGAAGGCGACGAGTTTGGCAATCGCAAGCCCGACGAACAGGAAAAGAGCGGCGAGCGCGAGCCCGCCACCCGTTAATGCAACCAGCCTTTGCCGGGCTGTTAGCACGGGATCAGTTCATGCTCATGGATGCGAGCCATTCGTCGATCCAGGCCTTGCGGTTCTTCGCCACCTCTTCCGGGCTCATCAGGAAGGTTTTTTCCGGAGTGACCAGCTTGCCGAAGGCATCCGGCAACGGTTCGGAGGTTTTTGCGACCGGCATCATCCAGTTATTGGTGGGGATGGTGTCCTGAAACGCCGGGGTCAGGGTGAAGGCCAGAAAATCCTTGGCGAGCTGCTTTTCCGGGGCGTTCTTCAAGAGGCCGGCAACCTCGATCTGGATGTAATGCCCCTCCGAGAAAGCGGCGGCCTGATAACGCTCGCTGTTTTCGGCGACCATGTGATAGGCCGGCGAGGTGGTGTAGGACAGCACCATCGGCGCTTCGCCCTTGGTGAACAGGCCATAGGCTTCCGACCAGCCGGGTGTGACGGTCAGTACGCGGTTCTTGAGCTTGGCCCAGGCCTCGCCCGCCTTGTCGCCATAGACCGACTTGACCCACAGCAGCAGGCCGAGGCCGGGCGTCGAGGTGCGCGGGTCCTCGATGACGATCTTCTGCGAGGGATCGCCCTCGACCAATTCCTTGAGGCTCGCCGGCGGCGTCTTCAGGGCCTGCGTGTCATAGACCACGGCGAAATGGCCGTAATCATAGGGTACGAAGACGTCGTCCTTGAAATCGCCGGGAACCTTGGCGGCGGAGGCGTCGACGCCGCTGGCATCGAACAGGCCGGTCTGCTTGGCCTCGTCGATCAGGTTGGTGTCGAGGCCAAGCACGACATCGGCCTTGGAACCCGCGCCTTCCAGCTTGAGACGCGAGAGCAGCGCCACGCCATCGGCGACGCCGACGAAATTCACCGTGCAGCCGCAGGTCTTTTCAAACGCGGCCTTCACCTTCGGGCCGGGACCCCATTCGGAAATGAAGCTTTCATAGGTGTAGACGGTGAGCGTCTTGTCCGCGGCATTGGCCGGGCCTTGCAGGCTAAGCAAGGCAGCCGCCGAGAGTGCCACGGCGGACACGAGATTGCGGATGATATGGTTCGGCATGACGCCTCTTCCTCCTTCGTAAACGGGTTGATCGGGGAAAAGGGCGTCATGAAACTGGCGCGTCTAATCCCTCCGCCGGTGCTAACCGGATCAGGTTCTTCGGGTTGGCGGTGAAGCCTCTCAGCCGGTGGCCTTGGTTATCGCCAAGGTCCGGCACCCCGTTAGAGCGAGGAAAGATGTAGACGCGTGCGGCCGGATTGGCAAGATCCGGCTCACACCAACTAGCGGTGTCGCGGCAGGCGAACCGGCTTCAGCATGAGCGCCGCCATCAGGCCGATGCCGGCGCAAACGGCAGCGGCGGCAAACAGCGACAGGAAGGCATGCGAATAGGCCATGGCAACCATATGCCGGGTTTCCGGCGCCAGCAGCGCCAGCGCTTTCGGCGTCAGCTCCTTGAGATTGTCGACGCCGGGGATGGTGACATCGCGTAAGCCCGCATTGATGATCGCGCCATAGATGGAGATGGCAATCGCCGCGCCGGACATCCGCGTCAGCGTCACCGCTCCGGTCGCGGCGCCGACATCACGCTGCGGCGCGGTGTTCTGGATGCCGAGGATTGGCACCTGCTGGCCGAGCCCGACCCCGAAGCCATGCAGCAGCATGACCGAGGCGACGATCGAGATCGGCGTATCGGGATGGATCTGCGTAAACAGCGCCAGCGCCGTCAGGCTGAGGCCGATGCTGGCAATCGAAAACGGTTTGTAGAGGCCGAATTTCGAGATCAGCCATCCGGCTGAAAGCGAACCGATGACGATGCCGCCGGTCAGCGCGATAAACAGCAGCCCGGCGACCGAGGGCGACAGCCCGGTGGTGGTCTGCAGAAACAGCGCATAATAATTGACGAGACCGATGCCGATGGAGCCGCTGACGATGGAAACGACCAGCAGAAGGTTGAAGGTGGAATTGCCAAACAGCGACAGCGGCACGATCGGCTCCGGCGCGCGACGTTCGACCGCGACCCAGCCAATGGCGCAGGCCAGCCCGAAAGCAATGACGGCCAGACTTTCTATGCTGACGAGCGAGCCGAACAGTTCAGCGCTATCGGCAGCGAGAACGATGGAGCCGACGGCGAGAGCCAGCAGCAGCGCACCGGCATAATCGATGCGCGGCAGGCGGGTCGGTCGGCGATAAGGCAGCATGGTTATGAGGCCGACAAGGACGATCAGGCCAAGCGGGATATTGACCAGGAAGATCGAGCGCCATCCGAAGGCGTCGCTCATCGTGCCGCCCAGCGTCGGGCCGATGGCGCCGGAGGCCATCAGCATCAGGCTGGAATAGCTCTGGTAACGGGCGCGCTCGCGCGGCTCGAACAGGTCGGCATTGATGGAAAAGATCGAGACCATCAGTCCGCCGCCGCCCAAGCCCTGCAGCACGCGGGCGGCGATCAGCGTGTTCATCGATACCGCCAAGCCGCACAGCGCCGAGCCGAGGATGAAGATCGTCACCGCCGTGATCATCACCGGCTTGCGGCCGAAGAGATCGCCGAGCTTGCCGTAGAGCGGCATCACCGCGCTGGTCGCCAGCAGATAGGACGAGCCGATCCAGCCGAAACGTTCGAGCTGGCCGAACTCGCCGACGATGGTCGGCAGGGCCGTCGAGACGATCTGGTTGTCGAGCGTCGCCATGAACAGCGCCGCCATGAGGAAGGAAAAGACGATGAGGCGGCGCTTGTCGTCGGTGACCAGCGGCGCGAAGGCGGGCTGCATATCCATGAAGAGGGTTCCGATCCATTTTGCGGATTTATGTGCTTATGGCATATATTTGTCAATGGCACATAATTGCGCGCGGCATATTTTCAAGCCGACCCGGATTTGCTAGACCTTGGAACATGGATCACGCACCGAAGACCGATGCCCCGCCCGCACCGGGCAAGACCGCCGATATCGACCGCATCGGCCAATCGATGTCGCGCATGCGGCTGATGGTCGGCCGCCGCCTCGTCGGCCGCCTGGCGATCCAGAAAGTGGCGCCGGAACTCGACATTTCCCATCTCGACGTGCTGGACGTGGTGCGCCGCGCCAGCCTGACCGAGACGGAAACGACGGTCGGAACGGTCGCCGAGATGATGCGCGTCGATCCCTCGCGGGCAAGCCGGGTCGTGGCCGAACTGGTCGAACGCGGCGTCCTGCGCCGCGACGTCTCGCAGGCCGATGCGCGGCGCAGCATCGTCATGCTGACCCCGCGGGGCGCTGAACTGCTCACCGAAGTCCGCGCCGTCAAGCTCTCGGCAATCGCCGACATCGTCGCCGACTGGCCCGAAGAAGACGCCGAACGTTTCGCGGAACTGTTCGAACGCTTCATGGATGGGTTCGAGGCGGTCTACCGCGAGCGGGAAAAAGTGCTGGGGCAGAAGTAACGGGAGGAAGCCTGTCCGCGAGCCGAGATCGGCTCGCGATTGCTGACGAACCTGGATTTTCTGTCTACGCTTTCCGCAAGTTCAAAGCCTATTCCCGGGTTGCGGAATAAGGGCATCTCGTTGGGTGAGGGCGGCGCCGCCATGCCTGTGCCTTCATGCCGGCTGCGGAACCGGTTCGGCGCCATTGGTGACTTCCAGATGTAGAATCCGGGGCTTGACGGCGGCGATGAACGCTTCCGAGCGGCCGATATAGATGATGCCGACCTTGTCGAGACCGGCGAGCGCCGATGACAGGCGCTGCGCCGTCTCCGGCTCAAGCCCTTCCAGCGTGTCTTCGAAGATGACCCAGTCGGCTTGCGTCAGGAGAACGCGGGCGACGGCCAGCGCCACCTGCTGTTCACGGTCGAGCTGGCGATCCCAGCGGGCTGTCATGTCGAGGCGCGACACGAGATCGGCAAGTCCCACCCGTTCCAGAACGGCGGCAATGCGGTCGTCGCCATAGACATCCGCCGTCGCCGGAAAGGCGATCGCATCGCGCAACGGCGCCTGCGGCAGATAGGAGGCGTAGGGCACGAACAGGATATGCGCCTTTTCCGGCAGCACGATCGAGCCGGTCCAGTCTGCCCACCAGCCGGCAAGCGCCGCAAACAGCAGTCGGCGGTTGGCGCCGGGATCGCCGTTGACGACGATGCGCTCGCCGGGATGGATGGCGACATTGGTTTCCTTCAGCCGGAAGCTGCCCGAGGCCTGACCGGCCGAGACCGCGAGATTGCGCAGCACCACCGCATCCGCTGCCTTTGCCGGATGATTGCAATCGGCGGCCGGCGGATGGGTTTCCATCAGCACCAGCGCCTGACGGAAATTGGCGACGCGCATCAGCGACGCCTTCCAGTCGGCGATGGTGCTGAAATTGTCGACATACCAGCGCAACGCCGTATAGACCTGGTTGAAGGCGCCGACGGCCATCATCAGGCCGCCGAAGGTCAGGTCTCCGGCAAAATAGACGGGCGCGGCGATGAGGATCGGGGCGATGATCGTCAGCCATCCATAGCCCGCCGACACCCAGCGCAGGTTGGTGTTGGCCATGGCGAGCTTGCCCATGGTCCGCAGGATCACCGAGATATCGCCATCGATGCGCCGGCGTTCGGTCTCCTCGCCTTCCTGCAGGGTGATCGCGGTCAGGTTTTCGTTGGCGCGCATCAGCGAGGTGCGCAGCTGCGCTTCCTTGGCGTAGCGCTCGGCGGTCAGCGCCGGCAGGCTGCGGCCGACGACGGTGCTCAGCAGCGAGGCGGAGCCGGCATAGAGAAACACCGCCCAGACCATGTAGCCGGGAATGGCAACCGGATGCCCGTTATAGGAAAACGAAAAGCCCGCCGACAGATCCCAGAGCACGCCAACGAAGCTGACCAGCATGATCGTCGATTGCGTCAGCCCGATCGCAAGGCTGGTGGTGATGTCGGAGAGATGCGCCGAATCCTCATGCAGGCGCTGGTCCGGGTTGACGCCGAGAATGCCCGATGCCGACAGCCGCAAGGCCCGGCGCGGAAACAGCCATTGCCCGAGGAGGTCGCGCGTCAATCCGTCACGCATGCGGATAGACAAAATCTGGTTCACCCAGGTCTGGCTGACATTGAGCAGCAGCAGCACGCCGGCAATTGCCGCGAAGATCTGCAACTGATGCAGGAAGCCGGAGAGATCGCGCCGTTCCAGCGAATCGTAGAAGGCGCCGTTCCAGTCGTTGAGCATCACCTGCACGAAGGCAGTAGCCAGGATGATAGCGAGGATGAGGATCCAGAAGACGATGAGGCGGCTGCGCACGGGCGAATCCCACAGGGCCCGCAACATCATGCTCAGCTGGGACGTGAAACCGATCGCCGGCTCGCCGGTTGCGGCGTCGTGGCGCTCGGATACTGCTTCGTCATTCGCCATGGAGTTCGCTGTCTTCCGCCTGAATCCCTCATGAATATGACACGCATCTTGCGTGAAGGTGGTTTCATTACGGCAGCGGAAATTTTTGCTGCGCCGCAATTTCGGTTTTCGAGACGATGGAGTAGGGTGCGGCCCGCACGTTTTCGCACGCCATGCTTCCAATGCCACGGGGTCACATGCAGTTTCAGGGTACCGATGCCTATATCGCCGACAAGGATCTGATGGTCGCGGTCAATGCCGCCATCAGGCTGGAGCGCCCGCTTCTGGTCAAGGGCGAGCCCGGCACCGGCAAGACCGAGCTGGCGCGGCAGGTGGCCGCAGCGCTTGGCCTCGACCTGCTCGAATGGAACGTCAAGTCGACGACCAAGGCGCAACAGGGGCTTTACGAATACGATGCCGTCTCGCGCCTGCGCGACAGCCAGCTCGGCGACGAGCGGGTCAACGATGTCGCCAACTACATCCGCAAGGGCAAGCTGTGGCAGGCGTTCGAGACCGAGCGGAAATGCGTGCTGCTGATCGACGAGATCGACAAGGCCGACATCGAGTTTCCCAACGACCTGTTGCAGGAACTCGACCGTATGGAATTCCATGTCTACGAGACCGGCGAGACGATCACCGCCCGCCAGCGCCCGATCGTCATCATCACCTCCAACAACGAGAAGGAGTTGCCGGACGCATTCCTGCGCCGCTGCTTCTTCAATTACATCCGCTTTCCCGACCCGGATACGCTGGCCCGCATCGTCGAGGTGCACTATCCCGGCATCCGCCAGCAGCTGCTCGCAAGCGCGCTGACGACCTTCTATGAAATCCGCGATACGCAGGGGCTGAAGAAGAAGCCATCGACATCGGAGGCGCTCGACTGGATCCGCCTTCTGGTCGCCGACGAGGTCGATCCGGCCGATCTGCGGGGCTCGGCCAAGAACGCGCTTCCACGCCTGCACGGGGCGCTTTTGAAGAACGAACAGGACGTGCATCTGTTCGAACGACTGGCTTTCATGGCGCGGCGCGACTGATCCTTGATTCTTGTCTCGCCTCAGCGTATCTAGGGGATCGTGGTGATTTGGCCGGCCGGCTTGCAGCCACGTTAAATAAGTCGCTAAAGGGCCGTGCGTCACGGACCGATTAGCGTTTTTTTATTCTCGCGGCCGGTCGTCTTGTTTTTAACGAGTGACAGCACAATGCCGATCAAGATTCCCGATACCTTGCCTGCCTTCCAGACCCTCGTGAACGAGGGCGTGCGGGTGATGACCGAGACCGTGGCCGTCCGCCAGGACATCCGCCCGCTCCATATCGGCCTGCTGAATCTCATGCCGAACAAGATCAAGACCGAGATCCAGATGGCCCGCCTGGTCGGCGCGAGCCCGCTGCAGGTCGAACTGTCGCTGATCCGCGTCGGTGGCCACAAGGCCAAGAACACCTCCGAGGAACATCTCCTGTCCTTTTACGAGACCTGGGAGGAGGTGCGCCACCGCAAGTTCGACGGTTTCATCATTACCGGCGCGCCGGTCGAAACCCTCGACTACGAGGACGTGACCTACTGGAACGAAATGCAGCGGATTTTCGACTGGACTGCGACCAACGTCCACTCGACGCTCAACGTCTGCTGGGGCGCGATGGCCGCCATCTACCATTTCCACGGGGTGCCCAAGCATCTGCTGAAGGAAAAGGCTTTTGGCGTCTATCGCCACATGAACCTGAAGCCGTCCTCGGTCTATCTCAACGGCTTTTCCGACGATTTCGGCGTGCCGGTGTCGCGCTGGACGGAGGTGCGCCGCGCCGACGTCGCCAAGGTGCCGGAACTGGAAGTGCTGATGGAATCGAAGGAGATGGGCGTTTGCCTGATCCACGAGAACGCCGGCAATCGTCTCTATATGTTCAACCATGTCGAATATGATTCGACCTCGCTTGCCGACGAATATTTCCGCGACGTCGATGCCGGCGTGCCGATCAAGATGCCGCACGACTATTTCCCGCATAACGACGCCACCCTCCCGCCGCTCAATCGCTGGCGCAGCCATGCGCATCTGTTCTTCGGCAACTGGATCGCCGAAATCTACCAGACGACCCCTTACGATCTCGAAGAGATCGGCAACGACAGGTGAGACGATGAGCGAACTGGACATCCGCCCGATCGAGGCGCGCGACGAGGCGGACTGGCGCCGCCTCTGGACCGCCTACCTCGCCTTTTATGAGACCGTTCTGCCCGAGGAGATCTATGTCTCCACCTTCGCGCGGCTGCTCAGCGGCGCGCCGAACGAATATCGCGGCTTCATCGCCTTCGATAACGGCCGCGCCGTGGGGCTGGCGCATTACCTGTTCCACCGTTCCTGCTGGCATATCGACAATGTCTGCTATCTTCAGGATCTGTTCGCCGATCCTGAAGTCCGCGGCAAGGGCGTCGGCCGGGCGCTGATCGAAGCGGTCTATGGCGCGGCGCAGACGCAAGGGTCGAAGGAGGTCTACTGGATGACCCAGGAATTCAATGCGACCGCGCGCCGGCTCTACGACCGCATCGCCGAAAAGACGCCCTTCCTCGTCTACCAGCGGAATTTCTGACGCGCATGTTCCTGCCCTTCTTCCTGCGGCTGAAATCAGCGGGCGTGCCGGTCACGCTCCGGGAATTCCTGCTGCTTCTCGAAGCGATGAAGACGGGGATCGCCGATTTCGACGTCGAGGCCTTCTATTACCTCGCCCGCACGGCGCTGGTGAAGGACGAGCGCTTCATCGACCGCTTCGACCGCGTCTTTTCCGAGAGTTTTCAGGGGCTGGAAGCGCTGGCGGACGCTACCGGTGAGGAAGGCCCTTCGCCGCGCGACCTGCCGGAGGAGTGGTTGCGGCGGCTCGCGGAAAAACACCTGAGCGCCGAAGACAAGGCGCTGATCGACAGCCTCGGTGGCTTCGACAAGCTGATGGAAACCCTGCGCGAGCGCTTTGCCGAACAGAAGGGGCGCCATCAGGGCGGCTCGAAGTGGATCGGCACCGCCGGCACCTCGCCTTTCGGCGCCTATGGCTACAATCCGGAAGGCGTGCGCATCGGCCAGGATCGCTCGCGCCATCGCCGAGCGGTGAAGGTCTGGGACCGGCGTGAATTCCGCAATTTCGACGATACGGTCGAGCTCGGCACGCGCAACATCAAGGTGGCGTTGAAACGCCTGCGCCGCTGGGTGCGCGACGGCGCGGCCGACGAACTCGATCTTGCCGGCACGATCCGCGCCACCGCCGAACACGGCTATCTCGACGTTCAGACCCGGCCGGAGCGCCGCAATGCCGTCAAGCTATTGATGTTCTTCGATGTCGGCGGATCGATGGACGATCATATCCGCTCCGTCGAAGAGCTGTTTTCCGCCGCGCGCGCCGAATTCCGCCACATGGATTATTTCTACTTCCACAACTGCCTTTACGAAGGCGTGTGGAAAGACAACCGCCGCCGCCGCGCCGAGGTTACCCCGACCATGGATATCCTGCGCACCTACGGGCCGGACTACCATGTCGTCTTCGTCGGCGACGCCGCCATGAGCCCGTATGAGATCAGCCATTCCGGCGGCTCGGTCGAGCACTGGAACCCGGAGGCCGGCGCCACCTGGCTTTCCCGCATGACCGGCCATTTCCGCAAATGCATCTGGCTCAATCCGATGCGGCAGGAGCATTGGGGCTATACCACCTCGACCGGCATGATCCGGTCGCTGATGGCCGGCCAGATGTATCCGCTGACGCTTGGCGGCCTCGACAGGGCCATGCGGGCGCTGTCGAAATAAAGCCGGTTGCAACGGCCGTGAAAGCGACGCATCCTGCGCCGCAATCAAGGCATTCCAGACATGAGCGCAAGCGCGCTCGAAGAGAAATCGATAGCAGGCGATCCATGAGCAGCGAACGGGAAATTTTCGGCCAGACGGCCAATGGCGAAACGGTCTATCGCGTCGAGCTTCGCGGCGGCGGGTTGAAAGCGAAGGTCATGACCTGGGGTTCCGTCATCCAGGATCTGCGCCTCGACGGTCATGAACCGCCGCTCGTGCTCGGCTTCGACACCTTCGAACCCTATCCGCTCTATTCGCCCTATTTCGGCGCCAGCCCCGGCCGCAATGCCAATCGCATCGCAAACGGGCGCTTCATGCTCGACGGCCAGGAGATCCAGCTGGACCGCAACGAACGCGGCGTGACCCATCTGCATGGCGGCACCGGCAATATCGGCAAGAGCAACTGGTCGATCGTCGATCTCGCTGAAGACCGCGTCGTGCTGCGCATCGTCGATCCAGCCGGCCGCGCCGGCTATCCCGGCAATTGCGAGATCACCGCCACCTATCATCTGCGCGACGACGGCGTGCTCTCGGTGATCTACGATTCCACCACCGACGCGCCGACGCCAGCCAATGTGTGCCAGCATTCCTATTTCAATCTCGACGGTCGCGACGACGCGCTCGGCCACGACCTGATGATCGCCGCCGATCATTATCTGCCGACAGACGAGGCGCAGGTGCCGACCGGCGAACTTCGCCCGGTCGTCGGAACGCCTTTCGATTTCCGCCAGATGAGCCCGATGAGGCGGGTGGAGAATGGCGAACAGGTTCTGTTCGACCATAATTTCTGCCTGTCGCGCGCCCGCATGCCGAAACGCCCGGTGGCGCTGGCCCGCAGCCTCAATTCCGGCGTCTCGCTCGAGGTGCGCACCAGCGAACCCGGCGTTCAATTCTATGCCGGTTTCAAGGTCAACGCCCCGGTGCCGGGCCTCGACGGACGCAAGTACGGACCTTTCGCCGGCTTCTGCCTGGAAACCCAGGTCTGGCCGGATGCCGTCAACCATGCGGATTTCCCGCCCTCCATCCTGCGCCCCGGCGAAACCCTGCGCCAGGAAACGGACTACGTCTTCTCCAGAAGCTGAGGCGGAAATTTTTCCGATCCCCTGTCGGCTGGGCATCAAGCGAAACGTCTTGGAAACAGAAGGGCGACGACGGCGTCGCCCGTCAACACCGGGAGACGACCATGACCGAGACCACCGATCCGACCGCAGCCGAATATCCGAACCCCAAGGTTCTGGGCGGCGTCGTGCCCTATCTGACCGTCGATGGCGCGCACCGCGCATCGGAATTCTATCAGCAGGCCTTTGGCGCCGAGCCGGTCTTTGCCTATCCGCCGGATGAGCAGGGCCGCACGATGCATGTGCATCTCTATGTCAATGGCAGCTCGATCATGCTGAGCGACGCCTTTCCCGAATACGGCCATCCGCTGACGCCGCCGCAATCCTTTGCGCTGAACCTCATCGTCGACGATATCGACGTCTGGTGGGACCGCGCCGTCAAGGCGGGCGCGCAGGTGATCATGCCGGTCGAGAAGATGTTCTGGGGTGATCGCTACGGCCAGTTGCGCGACCCGTTCGGCGTCATCTGGAGTATGAACGAACCGGCGAAACGCTGACATCCTTGCCGGCCGTGGCCGCGTCGCGCTCGCTGCGAACCAGCGCGACGACCCGGTTTCGGCCCTCGGCTTTCGCGGCATAGAGATTGGCATCGGCGCGACCGATCGCATCGTGGACGCTGCGGTCGGTGGCATCGGCCGCCGCACAGCCGAAGCTTGCCGTCACCTGCCGGTCGATGCCGAGCGAAGACCATCCATATGACGCGACGGCAAGCCGCAGCATGTTGGCAAGGACGCCGGCCTCCGCCAAGGCATAGCCGGGCAAGAAGATGACGAACTCCTCGCCGCCGAAGCGGGCGGCAAGCGCCTGCGCCGGCAGGTAACGGTTGAGGATTGCTGCAAAGGCGACCAGAACCCGGTCGCCCTGCTGGTGGCCGAAAGCATCGTTGATCTGTTTGAAGCGGTCGATATCGCAGACGATAACCGCGCCGGAATGGCTGTCCTGTCCGGTCCCGGCCGAAAGCGCCTGCTCGAAGCCGCGTCTATTGAGCATATCCGTCAGCGCGTCGCGTTCGGCTGCATGGCGGTAACGCGAGAGGATGTCGAGCGCGACTGTGGCGAGCGCCGTCAGCGCAAAGAGAAGCCCGACGACGCTCGCTGTCGTTCGCATGATCGCGGCATAGTCCGAGGTTGCGAAGTCTGCGAGATCGCTCGGCACCTGCGCCAGAACCGTCAGGAAAATATTGCGCGACACGGTTTCCAGGATCACCAGGCCTGCCAGCACCAGAAGCACGACATCCAGCCAATGGCGAGGATGGCGCAGGCACATGACGAGCGGAATGATCAGCAGCAACATGGTTGCAAGGTCGTTGAACAGCAATTCGAGTTCGAGATCGCCGACGATGAGATCGGTATAGATCGCCGCCGCCAGGCCGGCCGCGGCCAGTCCGCCGCGAACCAGCCGATGGGGTGGACGGCGGAATCGCTCCAGCATCGCCTGGCCATAGAAATAAAACGCGCCGATGAACAGCGTGTCGCAGGCAAGCGCCACAAGCGGGATCGGCACCCAGAAGCGCAGGGCCGGACCCGCAAAGGCCGCTGCGGCAAGACTGTAACCAATGCCCCAGGACAGAGCCGGCTTCCGCTCGTAACGGGCGACGAGCAGAAAGGCGCCCCCGAATGTCAGGAGAATGAAAGGCAGCAGAAATGCGAAATTATCGGCGGATTCCATCAGTCGTTCCGGCTCGTCGGCGGCTCGGTGCGAGCCATGCCGCACCGCCACCATAGAGCCGGCGCATTAAGAAATGCGAAACATTTCACGGCAAGGAATCACTTGCCGTGAGAATCCGGAAGCCTAGCAAAAAATCACGCAATCAGTCGAACGCGATCTGCAGCTTGACGTCATCCGGCCGGCCTTCGACGGCCCGGTCGAAGGCCTTGATCGAATCCTCGAAGGAGAAAGTCTCCGTAATCAACGGCTTGAGATCGACGCGGCCCGAACCGATCAGCGCCACGGCCCGCTCATACTGGTGGGCATAGCGGAAGACGGATTCGACGCGCAGTTCCTTGGTCGACATGGTCGAGACATCAAAGGCGATCGGCTGCACCGGCATACCGACGACGACGATGACGCCGCCCGGCCGCGGCAGGTCCATGATGGTTTCCCAGGCTTTCGGCGCGCCGGAGCATTCGAAGATCACATCTGCGCCCCAGCCGCCCGTGAGGCGCGAAACCTCTTCCGCCAGGTTCTTCTCGCGGATGTTGACCGGAATGACGCCCTGGTAGCGGGCGGCGATATCGAGCTTCGGTTGCGCGAGATCGGCGATGACGACGCGGGCGCAACCGCCGGCAAGCGCTGCGATCGCCACCATGGTGCCGATCGGCCCGGCGCCGAGCACGACGGCGGTATCGCCGGGCGTGATCTTCGCCTTGGTCGCCGCCTGCATGCCGACCGCGAAGGGCTCGACCATCGCGCCCTCGGCGAAACTGACATTATCGGGCAGCTTGAAGGTGTAATTGGCCGGATGCACCACATGCGGCGTCAAAACGCCATGGATCGGCGGCGTCGCCCAGAAGGTCACGGCGGGATCGACATTGTACATGCCAAGCCGGCTTGCCTTGGAATTGGGATCGGGAATGCCGGGTTCCATGCAGACGCGGTCGCCGACCTTGAGATGCGTGACACCTTCGCCAACCTCGACGACCGTGCCGGCGGCTTCATGGCCGAGCACCATCGGCGCCTCGACGACGAAGGGGCCGATCTTGCCATGGGTGTAATAATGCACGTCCGAACCGCAGACGCCGACAGTGTGGATCTTGATCTTGACCTGACCCGGACCGACATCGAGCGGCAGGTCGATATCGCGAAGCGAGAGTTCGTCTTTACGTTCCAGAACGAGTGCGCGGACGTTTGCCATGGTGGGTTCCTCCAAATGTTCGCAACCTATACAAATTCGTTGCGAAAATCGATTCCCCTCCAATGGATTTTCGAAAGCGAGTTCCGAAAACCGCGTCAGCGGGCGAGTTTTCCCTCTTCGGCCTTGTAGAAGTACTGGCTTGCCACCAGCCATCCCTTCAGCGGCCGCAAGGGCGGAATACAGGTCGCCAGCATGAAGGGCAGGGTCACGAAGAGATGAACCCAGAGAGGGGCAGAAAACGCCACCTCCAGCCACACGCCAAGCAGCACCGAGGGCACGCAGGCGAAGCAGATGACGAAGAAGGCCGGACCGTCGGCCGGATCGGCAAAACCGTAATCCAGCCCGCAGGCTTCACAGGAGGGAGCCAGTGTCAGGAAACCCTTGAAGATATGACCCTGCCCACAACGCGGGCAGCGCCCACGAATGCCTGTTTGCATCGGTGAAAGAGGGGGCCATTGGTTTTCCATGCGGATTTCTCCTGTCATTGACGGCGCATATATGCATTCAATTTACATGAATGATTGCAGTCAATCAAATAGGGAGTTTTCCAGGAGACGTCGATTGGCCAGATTGACGCAGGACGTTGCTTTGAAGGCAAGGAGCGGGCACGAAAAAGGGGAGCTTTAAGGCTCCCCTTTTGTTGATTGATTGCGGATTGAATGGATCAATCGTCCTTGCGACGCACCGGCAGACGTTCGCTGATGGCGATGGCGGCCACGGTGCAGATCGCGCCCGACAGCAGGTAGAAGCCGACGAAGGTCAGGCCGAATTTGCTCGACAGCGTCAGCGCCACCAGCGGTGCGAAGCCGGCGCCGATCAGCCAGGAGAGGTCCGATGTCAGCGCAGCGCCGGTGTAGCGATAGCCATGGCTGAAGCGCGACGACACCGAGCCGGCCGCCTGGCCGAAGGACAGACCGAGCACGCCGAAGCCGAGGATGACGAAGGCATCCTGCCCGATATTGCCGGAGCCGATCAGGAATGGCGCCAGGAAGCTGAACAGGGCGATGACGATTGCGCTGACGAAGAGCTGCGCCCGGCGGCCGATCATGTCAGCGATCGGGCCGGAGACGACGATGGTGGCGACACCGACGACGGCGCCGATCACCTGCACCAGCAGGAAGGTGCTGGTCGACTGATTGCCGAACAGCGTCATCCAGCCGAGCGGGAAAATGGTGACGAGATGGAACATGGCGAAGCTGGCGAGCGGCACGAAGGCGCCGATCAGGATATCGCGGCCATGGACGCGGATGACGTCGAAGACCGAGCGAGCCTCCAGCTCGTGCTGTTCCAGCAGCGTGCCGAATTCCTGCGTCATGACCAGGCGAAGCCGCGCAAACAGCGCCACGACGTTGATGGCGAAGGCGACGAAGAAGGGATAACGCCAGCCCCAGCTGAGGAAATCCTCCGACGACAGGTTGGCGACGAGATACGCGAACAGGACGCTGGCCAGCGCAAAGCCGATCGGCGCGCCGAGCTGCGGGATCATCGCATACCAGCCGCGGCGATTGTTCGGCGCGTTGAGGGCCAAAAGCGAGGCCAGACCGTCCCAGGCGCCGCCGAGCGCAAAGCCCTGGCCCAGCCGGAACAGCGCCAGAAGCGCCACCGACCACATGCCCAGCGTGTCGTAACCCGGCAGGAAGCTGATCGAGGCGGTGGAGCCGCCGAGAATGAACAGCGCGATGGTCAGCTTGGTGCCGCGCCCGTGCCGTCGGTCGATCTCCATGAAGACGACGGAACCGATCGGGCGGGCGATGAAGGCCAGCGAAAAGATCGCGAAGGAATAGAGCGTCGCCGTCAGCGCGTCCGGCGCGAAGGGAAACATCACCTTCGGAAAGACCAGCACTGAGGCCAGGCCATACACGAAGAAGTCGAAGAATTCCGACATGCGCCCGATGATGACGCCAAGCGCGATATTGCCGGGCGACACGTGCTCGTCCGCATGCATGCGGCGGGCATCGCGCTCGAGGGTGGACGATGTGGGTCTGAAATTCGTTGCAGCGGTCATGTCGACAAACGCCTCCTCCTTCACCGATGCCAGCGTCAAAGCATCGCAGGTCACGATGGTTCAACAAAGCGGAATGCATATCAAGCCCGCCGGGATCAAATAGTTCATCAAATTCGCCCGCGCGGCAATTTGCCCGATTTCGGCGCGTATCTCTGGCGATCTGCGCGATTCCCGATATATTGGCTTTCGTCAAGCCGCTGAACCCAAGGCGCGGCCTGCCCGGAACTCCGGACCTCAGCGTCCAACGAGACGATTTCGCGTTGCGACAGCAATGCTGCACTGCGACCAAAGACCTCATATCCCTCGCCGCGTCGATGCATTAGTCGCGGATTGACCGATTGAAGAAGAGCTTGGACCCGTGAAAAGCCTGTCGAAGATTTATCGCTTTGCCCTCCTCCTGCCGCTCCTGATGCTGGCCGGCTGCAATATGGTGGTGATGTCGCCCTCCGGCGACATCGCCATGCAGCAGCGAGACCTGATCGTGGTCTCCACCATCCTGATGCTGATCATCATCGTGCCCGTGATGGCGCTGACGCTGTTGTTCGCCTGGCATTACCGCCGCTCGAACACCGCCGCCAACTACGATCCCGACTGGCACCATTCCACGGCGCTGGAAGTGGTCATCTGGTCGGCGCCGCTGGTCATCATCGTGGCGCTCGGCGCTGTCACCTGGATCAGCACCCACAAGCTCGACCCCTACCGGCCGCTCGACCGCATCGACGCCGAGCGCGCCATACCGGCCGACGTCAAGCCGCTGACGGTGGAGGTCGTGGCGCTCGACTGGAAATGGCTGTTCATCTACCCCGACCTCGGCGTCGCCAGCGTCAACGAGATGGCGGCGCCGGTCGACGTTCCGATCAATTTCAAGATCACGGCCTCGTCGGTGATGAATTCCTTCTACATTCCCGCGCTCGCCGGCCAGATCTATGCGATGCCCGGCATGCAGACCAAGCTGCACGCCGTCATCAACAAGCCCGGCGAGTTCGACGGCTTCTCGGCCAATTACAGCGGCGACGGCTTCTCGCACATGCGCTTCAAGTTCCATGGCGTCGACGCTCAAGGCTTCGATGCCTGGGTCGCCCGCGTCAAGGCGCAGGGCACGACGCTCAACCGCGACACCTATCTCAAGCTGGAAAAGCCGAGCGAACGCGAACCGGTGCGCTATTACGCCAGCTTCGAGAACGGACTTTACGAAGCCATCCTCAATCTCTGCGCAAAGCCCGGCAAGATGTGCATGAACGAGATGATGCATATCGACATGAGCGGCGGCGGCGGCAAGGAAAGCGCCGAAAACCGCGAGAAGCTGGAATACGACAACCGCCATGCCGAGCAGGGTGAAAAGGCCCCCGCCGGCACCTTCCCAGCCACCGGCCAGCCGGCCCGCAGCGAAGAAGCGCCGTCCGGCCAGACCGGCACGCATGAAGGTCATTCGATGCCGGGCATGGACCATGGCGGTAGCGACCCGGCCCCGGCTCAGCTCAATGCCAACTGACCGCAGATTTCATGGCGCGGCTCGCGTCAAGACGACATCAATGAACAGGTTGACCCATGTTTTCCAATCCTGACCTCGTGAAGTTCATCTTCGGCCGGTTGACGCTCGAGGCGATCCCCTATCACGAGCCCATTCTGGTGGTGACCTTCCTCGGGGTCGCCATCGGCGGCCTGGCGCTGATGGCTGCGCTGACCTATTTCAAGGTCTGGGGCTATCTGTGGCGTGAGTGGATCACCAGCGTCGATCACAAGAAAATCGGCATCATGTATGTGATCCTGGCGCTGATCATGCTGCTGCGCGGCTTCTCCGACGCCATCCTGATGCGCATCCAGCAGGCGATCGCCTTCGGCGGTTCCGAAGGCTACCTGCCGCCGCACCATTACGACCAGATCTTCACCGCCCATGGCGTGATCATGATCTTCTTCGTGGCCATGCCGCTGGTGACGGGCCTGATGAACTTCGTGGTGCCGCTGCAGATCGGCGCCCGCGACGTTTCCTTCCCCTTCCTCAACAACTTCTCCTTCTGGATGACGACGGCCGGCGCCATCGTGGTGATGATCTCGCTGTTTATCGGTGAATTCGCCCGCACCGGCTGGCTCGCCTATCCGCCGCTGTCGGGGGCCGACTACAGTCCGGGGGTCGGCGTCGATTACTATATCTGGGGCCTGCAGGTGGCCGGTATCGGCACGACGCTGTCGGGCATCAACCTGATCGCCACCATCATCAAGATGCGCGCGCCGGGCATGACGATGATGAAGATGCCCGTCTTCACCTGGACGTCCTTCTGCACCAACGTGCTGATCGTCGCCAGCTTCCCGATCCTGACGGGCGTGCTGGCGCTGCTGTCGCTCGACCGTTACGTCGGCACCAACTTCTTCACCAACGATCTCGGCGGCAACCCGATGATGTATGTGAACCTCATCTGGATCTGGGGTCATCCGGAGGTTTACATCCTCGTGCTGCCGGCCTTCGGCATCTTCTCCGAAGTGGTCGCCACCTTCTGCGGCAAGCGCCTGTTCGGTTATGCCTCGATGGTCTATGCGACCTGCGTGATCATGATCCTCTCCTACGTCGTCTGGCTGCATCACTTCTTCACCATGGGCTCGGGCGCCAGCGTCAACGCCTTCTTCGGCATCACCACCATGGTGATCTCGATTCCAACGGGCGCGAAGATGTTCAACTGGCTGTTCACCATGTTCCGCGGCCGCATCCGTTACGAGGTGCCGATGCTGTGGACGCTCGGCTTCATGTTCACCTTCGTGATCGGCGGCATGACCGGGGTCATGCTGGCCGTGCCGCCGGCCGACTTCGTGCTGCACAACTCGCTGTTCCTGATCGCCCACTTCCACAACGTCATCATCGGCGGCGTGCTGTTCGGTCTGTTCGCCGGCATCAACTACTGGTTCCCCAAGGCCTTCGGTTTCAAGCTCGATCCCTTCTGGGGCAAGATGTCGTTCTGGTTCTGGCAGATCGGCTTCTGGTTCGCCTTCCTGCCGCTCTATGTGCTCGGCCTGATGGGCGTCACCCGCCGTCTCAGCCAGTTCGAGGATCCGTCGCTGCAGATCTGGTTCGTCATCGCCGCCTTCGGCGCCTTCCTGATCGCGCTCGGCATCGGCGCCTTCCTGGTCCAGCTCTTCGTCAGCTTCCGCAAACGCGAGGCGCTGCGCGACGAGACCGGCGACCCCTGGGATGCCCGCACGCTGGAATGGGCGACTTCCTCGCCGCCGCCGGACTACAACTTCGCCTTCACGCCGGTCGTGCATGACTACGACAGCTGGTACGACATGAAGAAGCGCGGTTATGTGCGTCCGATCGAAGGCTTCCGCCCGATCCACATGCCGAAGAACACCGGCACCGGCTTCATCCTCAGCGTCATCAGCATCGCGCTCGCCTTCGGCCTGATCTGGTACATGTGGTGGCTGGTTGCGGTTTCCTTCCTCGCGATCCTGGTCGTCTCGATCGCCCATACCTTCAACTACAAGCGTGACTTCTACATCCCCGCCGATGTCGTCACGGCGACCGAAGACCGCCGTACCGCGCGGCTCGCCGCCCAGCAGGGAGCGCAATGATGAGCCAACCGACCGTTCAGACCGGCGACGAAGCGCCGCAATTCTACCTGACGGAAGACCATCACCCGGAGAGCAGCACCAGCCTCGGCTTCTGGCTCTACCTGATGAGCGACTGCCTGATCTTCGCGACGCTCTTCGCGACCTATGCCGTCGTCGGCCGCAACTACGCGGCCGGCCCTTCGCCGGCCGACCTGTTCGACCTGCCGCTGGTGGCGCTCAACACCGCCATGCTGCTGCTCTCGTCGATCACCTATGGCTTCGCCATGCTGCAGATGGACCGCGGCGCCAAGGCCGAAACGTTGTTCTGGCTGGGGATCACCGGCCTGTTCGGCGCGGCCTTCCTCGCCATCGAGCTCTATGAATTCAGCCATCTGCTCCATGAAGGCGCCGGCCCGACGCGCAGCGCCTTCCTGTCGGCCTTCTTCACGCTGGTCGCCACTCACGGCCTGCACGTCACCTTCGGCATCATCTGGCTGGTGACGTTGATAGTGCAGGTCTCCATGCACGGGCTGATCCCCGAGAACCGCCGCCGCCTGATGTGCCTGAGCATGTTCTGGCACTTCCTCGACGTCATCTGGATCGGCGTCTTTTCCTTCGTCTATCTGCTGGGAGTCCTCGGATGAGTTCGAAAGCACCCGCGCATGACGATGCGCACACGGCCCATAACGACCACGGGCATGATCATGGCCATGGCCACGAAGCGAGCCATGGCAGCTTCAAGGATTATATGACGGGCTTCATCCTGTCGGTCATCCTGACAGCCATTCCCTTCTGGCTGGTCATGTCCGGCGTGATCGAAAGCCGCCTCGTCACCGCGATCCTGGTAATGGGCATCGGCGCCGTGCAGATCGTCGTCCATATGGTCTATTTCCTGCACATGAACACCCGCTCCGAAGGCGGCTGGACCATGCTGGCGCTGATCTTCACCGTTATCATCGTCGTCATCGCCCTCTCGGGTTCGCTCTGGGTCATGCATCACCTGAACACCAACATGATGCCAATGAGCCCGGATATGATGCGCAACATGCCATGACGCCTCTGGCGCGGGCTATCGCGGCCCGCGCCTCCTGTCCCTCGCGACCGGAACTTCCCTTTGCCGATGTCTGAACCGAGCGCCGCCTCGCCTCGTTCCCGATGGGTCCGCCTGCTCCTCGCCGCCTTTGCCATCTTCACTGTCTTCGTGCTCGCCGGCCTCGGCACATGGCAGGTGCAGCGGCTTTTCTGGAAACGCGACCTGATTGCCCGCATCGACGCGCGTATCCACGCCGAACCCGCGGCGCCACCGGCAAAAGCCGAGTGGCCTCAGGTCAACGCCCGCGATGACGAATATCGCCGCCTGCGCCTTCACGGCATCTTCGACAATTCAAAGGAAACGCTGGTCTACGCCTCGACCGAACTCGGCCCGGGCGCCTGGGTGATCGTGCCGCTGAAACAGGCGGACGGCACCACGATCCTCGTCAATCGTGGCTTCGTGCCCAATGAAAAGCGCGATCCGCAAGGCCGGTCGGCCGGACAGCCGACGGGCGAGACCGAGGTCACCGGCCTGATGCGCATGGACGAGCCGGGCGGTACGCTGCTGCAATCGAACCGCCCGGGTGAAGATCGCTGGTATTCGCGCGATGTCACGGCGATTGCCGCCGCCAGAGGTGTTACCGACGTCGCGCCTTACTTCGTCGATGCCGATGCGACGCCCAATCCCGGCGGCTTGCCGGTCGGCGGGCTGACTCGGGTGACATTGCCAAACAGCCATCTGATGTACGCCATCACCTGGTATGCGATGGCGATCGGCCTTGCGGCGGCGCTGGTTCAGGTCTTTCGCCGCCGCTGGTAGATATGGCTTTTCACGTCAGGGGATCGCCAGCCGCGTCTTCAGCGCCGTGGTGATCTTCGCCGCCAGCGCTTCGTAATTTTCGTCGAAATGATGCCCACCCTCGATGGCGACGGATTCGACGCCCTTGTCCTTCAGCGTGGGGCAGGGATCTTCGTCCTCATCGGTGCCGTAGATGCATTGCACCAGCTTGGGATCGATCCTGCCGATATCCTTGACCGGGTCGCCACCCTTGCCTTCGCCATCGACACCGAGCCAGCCTTCGACCGAAATGACGTAATCGACCTGACGCGACAGTGCCATCAAAGTGATCTGCGGCACCCGCGCCTTGTCCTTGTCGGACAGGAGATTGTAGGTGGCCGGCAGCACGTCGGCGCCGAAGGAATAGCCGATGAGCATCACATGCTTGACATTCCATTCGCGCCGATACGCGTCCATGATGCGGGACAGATCGTCGGCGGTTTCCTGCGGCTTGCGCTCGGACCAGAAATAACGCAGCGAGTCGATGCCGACGACGGGAATGCCTTGCGTCTGCAGGACGGAGGCGACTTCCTTGTCCAGATCGCGCCAGCCCCCGTCGCCGGAATAGATCACCGCCATCGTATCGTATTTCGGCTGCGCCTCGAGAATGCTGATCGGCAGGCCGAGCGGCTCGTCTGTATTGCCGGCCGCGTCGACGCGATCGGTCAGCATCTGCTGGAGCACGGCAGGCGCTGCGCCTTCCTCATGGGTCAGGTCGACATCGTTATGCGCTTTTTCGAGCGCTGCTGCATGATCTTGACCGGCCTGCGGCGCATCCTTGGTCAGCGCGATGGTCACGGTCGCCGGCAGCGGGCCGTCGGTGAAACCATAGACGGTTCGGCCATCCGCCGTCTGCTTGTCGGCCGGCGTGCAGAGGACCTTTTGCAGGGGAATGCCGGCCTGCGGATCGACCGCGACCGCCTCGCCCACGGTTGCGGCCGGGCTCTGGGAAATCATCGCAAGCGCAAGCGCGCCGCCTTCGCCGATACCGGCGACGATCGGCAGCGCATAGGCGCTGGTGCCGGCGGAGCGCTGTATCTGATGGGCGAGCGCTTCCACATCGGAAATCATGTAGACGCAATCGCCCTTATCCTGCGACAGCGACTTGATATAGCTCGGAAAATCGATGCCGACCACGGCCGCGCCCTTGGCGGCGAGCGCTTCGGCCTGCTGCTGTTCGGCATCGCCCCAGCCGCCGGCGTCGGAGATCAGGAAGATATTGGCCTTCACCGCGCCGTCCTGCGGCAGCAGGATATGGTCGCCCGGAATCATGCCCGTATCGAATTTCTTGTCCTGCGCGGCGGCGGGCAGGAAGTCAAGGCCCGCTGCCGAGAGAAGACCGAGAAGGACTGCGGCACGTCTTTTATTCATGTGAGGCTGCTTTCTCCTTGATGACATCAACGCCCATTCTCGCTTCATGCGCGCATACCCGATGCAAACCTAAACCGAGTTTTCGCCAAGGCCAAGCCGCTTCGACAACAGGGCGACGGCATCGTCGACGCTGTAGGCGCTGCGGGCGGCCATATCGCCGGTGCCGGCCGCGGCCAGCAGGTCGCGCACGCGATCGTGCACACGCGCATAGACGACGGCGCGACCGGATTTTCCCATGGTGACGTCGAACTCCTGCAACGCATCCAGCGCCGTACTGTCGAGGTCGAAGGTTTCCTCAAGGCTGACCACGATACCGCGGGCGGCGTCATTCAACCGCGCCTTGCGCGCCACCTCTCCCAGAACTGGATCGGCATTGCCGAAAAACAAGGGCTGCGCCGGTCTGAGGATAACGATATCCGGCACCGGCACCGCGTCTGGATGGCGGTCAATGTCGACGAAATCATGTCCGCCGCCAAGCCGCCCGAGCGTGGCCGTGCGCCGCGAGCCGAGCCTTCGGATCAAAAGCAGGAAGGAGAGCGCTATGGCGATCAGCATGCCGTTGAGGATACCGGCGACGAAGACGCCCAGCGCTGCGATGACCGCCAGATACTGGTCGCGATCGACGCGGTTCAATTGCAGGAAGGGCGACGGATCGAGCGCATGCAGCAACGCGGCGATCACCACAGCGGCCAGCACCGGCTCCGGCAGCCGGGCGACGAAGTCGAGACCGAATGCGACGAGCAGTGCGAGGAGGAGGGCGGCCGAGAGCGCCGCAAACCGGCTGACGGCGCCGGCCGCCTCGCTCGCCGAACCGGCCGAAAACCCGGCGCCGACTGGCATGCCGCGCACCAGGGCGCTGGCAAGATTGGCAAGGCCAAAGGCACGCAATTCCCGGTCGGCATCGACGGGATCGCCGCGACGCAGGGACAGCGAGCGCACCGTGCCCCAGGATTCGGCAAACAGGATCATCACCAAGGGCAGGCACAGCCGGGCGATGTGCGGCAGATCGCTTGTCGAGACATCCGGCAGGGTCGGCAGAACGAAAGCGATGTCGATCCGCCCGACGCTCGCAACCCCATGTGCCTCGAGATCGAACAGCCGGCTGGCGAGCACTGCCGCCGCCAGGACGACGGCCGCCCCCGGAAGGCGCGGCAAACGGCGCGACAGCACGAGCGCCGCGAGCGCCACCATGCCGACGGCAAGGCTCGGACCGTTCCACTCCGACAGGCGGCCGAATGTTTCAGTCAGGATATGGAAGGGATCCGTCGCCGCCACCTTGATGCCGGCTAGCGACGGCAATTGCCGGATGATGATGCTGAGCGCCAAGGCAAAAGCGAAACCGCGCAGCACCGGACGGGCGATGAAACTGGCAAGCGCGCCGAGCCGCAGCAAGGAAGCGCCGAGAAACAGCAGGCCGACAAGGCCAGTGGTGACGACCGCCAGCGTCGATTTTTCCGCCGGCGACAGCCCGGGATCGGCAAGGATCGCCGCAAGGATGACGGCGGAGGACGAGGTGGGCGTGACGATGGCGAAACGGCTGCGGCCGAACAGGCCATAGGCGAAACAGCCGGCGATCGCCGCCGCCAGACCATGCGCCGGATCGAGCCCGGCAAGGCCCGCATATGCGACCGCTTCCGGCAGCAACAGACCGGAAATCGCGAGCCCCGCGCCAAGATCGCGCCCCCATGCCGATGCCCCGTTCATGGCGCGCGACGATCCCGTGTGAATTCCTCGAATAGCTCGAGTTGCGCCTCCTGGATCGAAGACAATCGTTCCCACTGGCCGATGAGGATACGGTCGAGCTTCTCATGCAGATGGCGAATCTCAAGCTCGGCTTTGAGATTGATCTGATAGTCGTTTTGCGAACGCAATCGATCCTTTTCCTCCTGTCGTCGCTGGCTCATCATGATCAGCGGTGCCTGAAGGGCGGCAATCATCGATAGCAGGAGGTTGAGCAAAATGAAGGGGTAAGGATCGAAGTCCTGGCGCAGGATCGGCAACATGTTCAATCCAATCCAGATCGCCATGAAGCCGAGAAAGGCAAGAATGAAGGTCCAGGAACCGGCGAAGGTCGCGGTTCGGTCGGCGATCCGGTCGCCAAGCGTCACCGCTTCGCGATAGGTCTCCTCTGTGTTCTCGGTGACCATGGCATGTTGCGACAGGCTGTCGATGACCTCCCGGTCCAGACGCGTCAACTCGCCACGTTCGCGGCGAATCATCTCCTCCACAGAGCGGCGGCGGAACTCATGCACATCGTCTCGGCAGATCCACCCGGTTTGCCGCCAGTCGCCACCTTCCTTGTCGAGCTCCCCGGCGATCGTGTCGCGCACCAATTCGCAGGAGATCATCTCAGAAACCGGCTTGCGCTGTTTGCAGATGCCGCACGTTTCGAAACGATTGCGATGGAAATGCGACGAGATACCGTTTCTCGACATCGGCCGGTCTCCGGGGATGGAGTGAGATTGTCCCTCAGGCAACACGCTGCCGGCGATCAGGTCAAGAGGAGGTCTTTGCGGCGCGCAACGCCGTGGAGCTCAGCGTCGAGCGTGGGCCATGCAGGAAGGTCCAGGCGGGTGCGTGGCGTTTCCACAAGACACCGGCATCGTCCTCGTCGACCCGGGCGAAAGCGAAGCGCTGCGCCATTTTCGAGGAGAGATAGGACAGCGTCGCGCCCGGCCGGTCGACCACGGCGATGGGGAACGTGTTGGCGATGCCCTGCCAGTTCTGCCAGCGGTCGAACGTCCTGAGATTGTCGGCGCCCATGATCCAGATGAAATGCACCTTGGGGTTCAGCGCCTTGACGCGCGCCAGCGTCTTCGCCGTATAGCTGCCGCCCAAAGTCTTTTCGAAGGCGGTCACTTTGACACGCGGATCGCGGGCTATCGCCTCGCTCCAGGCGAGGCGCTCGGCCAGCGGCGCGAGGTTCGAATGGTTCTTCAGCGGGTTGCCGGGGGTCACCATCCACCAGAGCTGGTCAAGGCCGAGCTTGCGCAGCGCGATATCGCTGACCAGCACATGGCCCTCATGCGGCGGATTGAAGGAACCGCCGAACAGGCCGACGACCATGCCGGCCTCGGCATGCGGCATGGTCAGGTATTGCCGGGCAATCGGTTTCGGCGTCACGTCACGATCTGGCCTTGGCTCATGACCTGGTTTGGCCTGTGCCGCGCACGCGGTATTTGAACGAGGTGAGCTGCTCGACGCCGACAGGGCCGCGCGCATGCATCTTGCCGGTGGCGATGCCGATCTCGCCGCCCATGCCGAACTCGCCGCCATCGGCGAACTGCGTCGAGGCGTTGTGCAACAGGATGGCCGAATCGATCTCGCGGAAGAAGCGCTCGACGACATCAGGGTCTTCAGCGATCACCGCCTCGGTGTGGTGCGAGGAGTAGCGGTCGATATGGTCGATGGCCCCGCTTATGCCGTCGACCAGCGCCACCGAGATCACCGCATCGAGATATTCGGTGCGCCAATCCTCTTCCGTCGCCGGCTTGAGACCGGGAACGAGCGCCAGCACATCGGCCGATGCGCGGATTTCGCAGCCGGCCTTTTGCAAGGCTTCGATCAGCGGCTTCAGATGCGTGGCGGCGACGGCGCGATCGATCAGCAAGGTTTCGGCCGCGCCGCAGATGCCGGTGCGGCGCATCTTGGCGTTGACGACGATGTTCAGCGCCATGTCGAGATCGGCCGAAGCATCGACATAGACATGGCAGAGGCCTTCGAGATGGGCGAAGACCGGCACGCGCGCTTCCGACTGGACGCGGGCGACGAGGCTCTTGCCGCCGCGCGGCACGATGACGTCTATGGCGCCGCCAAGGCCCGACAGCATGGCGCCGACGGCGGCGCGGTCGGTGGTGGGCACGAGCTGGATCGCATCCACCGGCAGGCCGGCTTGGCTCAGGCCGCGCTGCAGGCAGGCATGGATCGCCCGCGACGACTGCGCCGAATCCGATCCGCCGCGCAGGATGACGGCATTGCCGGCCTTGAGGCACAGCGCGCCGGCATCGGCGGTGACGTTCGGGCGGCTTTCATAGATGACGCCGATGACGCCGAGCGGCGTGCGCACCCGCTCGATATGCAGCCCGTTCGGCCGGTCCCATTCGGCAATGATATCGCCGACCGGATCCTGGAAGGCGGCGATGGCGCGGATGCCCTCGGCCATGTCGGCGATGCGTTTTTCGGAAAGAGTCAGCCGGTCGACAAAGGAGGGCAGCATGTCGCCGCCTTCGGTCGCCTTGAGATCGGCCGCATTGGCGGCGAGGATCTCGGGCGTTGCGGCGAGGATGGCATCGGCCATCGCGTTCAGCGCCCGGTTCTTTGCGTCAGTGCTCGCCATGGCCAGTGGTCGGCTCGCGGCCTTGGCACGCGCACCGATGTCCTGCATCAGCGCGTCGATCCCGCCAGTCTGCGATACCGTATCAAGCATGGGTTGCGTCCTTCTCCTCTTGAACCTTTACAATGGTGGTCACCATGTCGTCGCGATGCACCATGGCGGCGCGGCCGGCATAACCGAGGATGGCCTCGATCTCGCCCGACTTGCGCCCGGTGATCTGGCGCGCCTCGACGGCATCGTAGCTGACGAGCCCGCGCGCGATCTCGCGTCCCTCCGGCCCGATGATCGCCACGGTGTCGCCGCGCTCGAACTGGCCGACGACGCTGCGCACGCCCGCCGGCAGCAGGCTCTTGCCCGAGGCCAGCGCCGTTACCGCGCCGGCATCCACATGCAGGGCGCCGGCAGGCTGCAACTGCCCGGCAATCCACGTCTTGCGCGCCGTCACCGGCGTGCCGGACGCGGCAAACAACGAGCAGCGCGCCCCGTTCTCGATGGCGCGCAGCGGATGATCCGTCTTGCCCGAAGCGATGATCATGGCGCAACCGGCGCCCGTCGCGATCTTGCCGGCATCGATCTTGGTGCGCATGCCGCCACGCGACAATTCCGATGCGGCCCCCCCGGCCATCGCCTCGATGTCAGGCGTGATCGCCGCAATCGTGTCGAGGAAACGGGCATCGGGATCGAGATGCGGCGGCGCGGTGTAGAGGCCGTCGATATCGGAGAGCAGCACCAGCAGGTCGGCGCCGGTCATGGTGGCGACGCGCGCCGCCAGCCGGTCGTTGTCGCCATAGCGAATCTCGGTGGTCGCCACCGTGTCGTTCTCGTTGATGATCGGCACGGCGCCGAGCTTCAGCAGCTGGTTGATGGTGGCGCGGGCATTGAGATAGCGACGACGCTCCTCGGTATCGCCGAGCGTCAGCAGGATCTGGCCGGCGACGATGCCGTCATGCGACAGGCTGTGCGTCCAGGCGCGCGCCAGCGCGATCTGCCCGACGGCCGCCGCCGCCTGGCTTTCCTCCAGCTTGAGCGCACCCGAGGGGAGGTCGAGCACGGTGCGGCCCATGGCAATTGCGCCTGAGGAGACGACGAGTACATCGACATCCTTCGCTTTCAGGGCCGCGATATCGGCGCACATGGCGTCCAGCCACGCCTGCTTCAGGCCGCTCTTGCGATCGACCAGCAAAGCGGAACCGATCTTGATGACGATACGCTTGTAGCGGGCGAGCGACGGAGCGGCCATAAAGATTATTCCTCGTTCGACAGCGTATCGGTATCCGTTTCGGGTACGCTGCGATCCGGCAGCGCCGTCTCGCCGCCCTCGGCGGCAGCGACGATGATGTCGCGCAGCGCCCTGAGCGCTTCGAGCATGCCCTCGCCGGTTGCTGCGGACAGCAGGAGCGGCGGCCGGCCACAGGCCTTTTCCAGTTCCTTGGCCTTCTTCTTGCGTTCCTTGTCGTCGAGCGTGTCGATCTGCGACAGGGCCACGATCTCCGGCTTGCCAAGCAGTTCGCCGCCATAGGCTTCAAGTTCGGTTTTCACCGTCTTGTAGGCCAAGCCGACCTTTTCTTCCTGCGCCGAGACCAGATGCAGCAGCACACGGGTGCGCTCCACATGGCCGAGGAAGCGGTCGCCGATGCCCACGCCCTCATGCGCGCCCTCGATCAGGCCTGGAATGTCGGCGAGCACGAATTCACGCCCGTCGATGGTGGCGACGCCGAGATTGGGGTGCAGCGTGGTGAAGGGATAATTGGCGATCTTCGGCCGCGCCCGCGTCACAGTCGCCAGGAATGTGGACTTGCCGGCGTTCGGCAGGCCGACCAGACCGGCATCGGCGATTAGCTTCAGATGCAGCCAGATGGTCTTTTCCTCGCCTTCCTGGCCGGGATTGGCCCAGTTCGGCGCCTGGTTGGTCGAGGATTTGAAATAGGCATTGCCGAAACCGCCATTGCCACCCTTGGCAAGGCGAAAGCGCTGGCCTTCCTTGGTGATGTCGACGATCAGCGTCTCGCCGTCCTCTTCCAGAACCTGCGTTCCCACAGGCACCTTCAGCGTCACGTCACCGCCATTGGCGCCGGTGCGGTTGCGGCCCATGCCATGCATGCCGACCTTGGCCTTGAAGTGCTGCTGGAAACGGAAGTCGATCAGAGTGTTGAGGCCGTTGACCGCCTCGATCCAGACATCGCCGCCGCGGCCGCCATCGCCGCCATCCGGCCCGCCGAATTCAACGAATTTTTCGCGGCGGAACGAGACCGCACCCGCGCCGCCATCGCCGGAGCGAATATAAACCTTTGCTTCGTCGAGAAATTTCATTGCGTGGCCGATCGTCTTGTGTCTGGTTTCTTGGAAAACGTGCCGCTCTCGATATCGTCAGCGGCTGCGGAGGTCAAAGATTATCGTGAAACTCGTCTCTTATAACATACAGTTCGGCGTCGGTCTCGACGGGCGCTTCGATCCCGCCCGGATCGCGCACAGCCTCGACGGCGCCGACATCATCTGCCTGCAGGAGGTGACGCGCGGTTTCCATGCCAATGGTTACGCCGACCTCGCGGCCACGATGGCCAATCTGTTTGCCGGCTATCATTCCGTTTACAGCGCCCCGGCCGACGTCTATCTCGGCATGATCGAGACGGAGGACGGAAAGCATGTCGCGCGGCGGCTGCAATTCGGCAACATGGTGCTGTCGCGCTGGCCGATCCTGTCGGTGCGCACCCTGCTTTTGCCGCGCGCCCGCACATTCGACAAGCTGAATATGCAGCGCTGCGCCACCGAAGCGCTGATCGATGCGCCGGGCGGCGCTTTGCGTGTCTATTCCGCACATCTCGACCATGTCTCGCCTGAGGAGCGCATCGCCCAGATCGCCGAATTGAAGGCGCGCGCCAATCTTTATGTCGAGGAAGGCGGCGGCTTGACGGGTGGGGCCGATTTTGACCTGCCGATCCTGCCGATGCCCGAGGATTACGTGCTGATGGGCGATTTCAACATGCAGCCGGAATCGCCGGAATATGTGGCGATGACCGGCCCGGTCGATGCCTATTACGGCCGCGTGGCGCGCCATCCCCATCCCGTCGACGCGCTCGACCGCATGGGCCGGCTGACGCCCGGCTGCTATAGCTGGATGGATCCCAAGAAGCCTTCGAGCCGGCTGCATCTGGATTATGCCTTCATCAGTTGCGGCCTGTTGCCGCGCCTCAGGGACGCTTACGTCGATCTGGAACCGCAGGGCTCGGATCATTTTCCGGTCTGGCTGGACCTGGCGGATGGATAGGAACCGCCGCCAAAGCGGCGGTCCCAGATGTTCAAGGACTTATGGTCGCGAAGCCGGCCGAAAATCACCGGCTTCCAGAACCGTGTCGATATGCAGAACCATTGCCTGACGGGCAGTGGAATAAACATCCGAGCAGCCGGTCAGGTGAAAGCCCAGCTTCTCCTGCACCCGCAGCGAAGCGCGGTTGTCGGCAAAGAAGCCGGAATGCACAGCGATATCCGGTAGCTGGCTAACCAACCGACCGACGGCGGCGGAAACCGCCTCCGTCATATAGCCCTTGCCCCAATGACCGCTGTCGAGCCAATAGCCCAGATACCAGATGCCCTTGCGCAGTTCGAGCGAGACGACGCCGATGTGGTGGTCATCAGGCGTCGTCACGGCAAAGGTCCAGTCCGGCAGAACGGCCGCGACCCGCGGCAGCAGCCATTCCAGCGCGTCCTGCTTGTAATAGGGCATCGGCACCCGTCGCAGCATCCGCGCGATGGAAAAATCGCGGAACGATGCGGCGATCGCCTCGGCATCGTCGAGCCGATGCGGCCGCAGCTTCAGCCTTGCGGTTTCGATGACCGGGCACGGACCCGCTGCGCGGCTGACGTCGTGGACCTGATTGTACGGTGCGGCGCTCATCGCATCCCTCCCCAGCTTCTCAAGGATATCCAGGTCTTGCGGTCGAGGCGGAACCATTCCACAGCGACCGGACCGCCCATAGCCAACGACGGAAACATGGCCGAACCTTGAAACTGGAAACCGCACTTCTGGATAACCCGGCGCGAACCGATATTCATCACCCGGCAGCGGGCGTCGATACGCTCGATATCGCGGGTGCGGAACACCATGTCGATCAAAACATGGGCGGCTTCCGTCATATAGCCCTGGTTCCAATAGGGCTCGCCCAGCCAGTAACCGATCTCGACGGTCTGATCGTCGATCGGTTCGATGCCGCAGCAACCGAGGAAATGGCCCGTCTCCGCTTTCGTGATCGCATAGACGCACTTGCCGATCCCGCCCTGTTTGGCGCGTCGGACGAAGTCGGCTGCGTCATTCACCGTATAGGGGTGCGGCATACGCGAAACCATTGTCGCGACATTCGGATTGTTGGCGAGATGGGCAAGGGCGTCGATGTCTTCCTCGTGGGGCGCCCGCAAGACGAGCCGCTCCGACAACAGGACAGGGCAATCGGTCCTTAACCGCTCCGGCCTTGGCCGTTCCTCTGGCAAGCCCCTCTGGCTTTGCCTCAACAATTCATCCTGCATGGTTCAGTCCTCCTGTGGACAAGAAAAAAGGGGAGATCGGGCGGCGCCCCATCTCCCCTTTTTCAAGTCTGGTCTGAACCAAGTAGCTCAGCCGGGTCGATGAGACGCCGGCTGTTTTTACCGGCTTTATTCTGCTGCTTCGGCTTTCGGCATCACGGATACGAACACGCGGCCATTGCCACGCGTGCGGAAATTCACATTGCCGGCTGTAAGTGCGAAGATCGTGTGATCCTTGCCGAGACCGACGTTCTGGCCCGGATGCCACTTGGTGCCGCGCTGACGCAGAATGATGTTGCCCGGAACGACGGCTTCGCCGCCGAACTTCTTCACGCCGAGGCGCTTGGATTCAGAATCGCGACCGTTGCGCGAGGAACCGCCAGCTTTTTTGTGTGCCATGGGAGTTCTCCTTGTACCTGACCGTTGTCTTTAGGCTGCCACGATGTCCGTGATACGGACAACGGTGTGATGCTGGCGATGGCCGCGAATGCGCTTGGAATTCTGGCGACGACGCTTCTTGAACGACAGAACCTTGTCGCCACGATTGTGCTCGACGACTTCAGCCTTGACGATGGCGCCAGCCACGAAGGGCGCGCCGATCTTGGCATCGGCGCCAACGCCGACGACGAGAACTTCGGTGAATTCGATCGAGGCGCCAGCAGCGGCTTCGAGCTTTTCGATGGTCAGCACATCGTTGGCTGCCACGCGGTACTGTTTACCGCCGGTCTTGATGACTGCGAACATTTTATATCCTTTCATGTTCGTTCCGGCTCTGCTTGGATTTTCATCCGAAGCGGCCGTCTTTTTGCCAGTCTGAATTGAGCAGGGAAATCCAAAACCCTTTCGGGCCGTCTGGCTTCGATCTGCCGGTGAGCTCCGCAAGATGCGGGGAAATGAAGCGCGCAATACACCACGCCTATTCGCTGGCCGGGATAAGCGAGCGCCGCCAAACTGTCAAGGCAAAAGGCGATTTTCTTGATAATTTGCGCTTGCCAACCTGTCATCTACTGGTTATGTAGCCCCCGCACCGCCAAGCTGCGGTGCTTCGGCTCCCGCGGAGAGGTGGCTGAGTGGTTGAAAGCACCGCACTCGAAATGCGGCATACTCGCAAGGGTATCGGGGGTTCGAATCCCTCCCTCTCCGCCATAAAATTTCTCTATCGCATTGAAAATAATGTGAATTTTGAGAGATAAAGAAGCGCTTCCCCACTTTGTCCCTCGGATAGCCGCGAACGGTAATGGACTAGTGTTGCGCTTTTGCCGCGTTGATGCTGCCTTGTTTTGAAGCGTCGTCGTTCTGATTTCCTTTGATTAAAATCAAACGGCCGAGACCTAGGGCGCCGAACGAGAAAGAGCCTCCGAGGCTACTTCGAGGGCCCTACGCATTCACCAAATTGTGGACGCTGGCGGTTATCGGCCTTGCCATCCCCATATTCGGCCGGGCCTATCCAGTTCGGCGTCATCCCATTCCCGATCGGTTTTGGCGTCGGTTAAGTACGTTCTTCGTCGGGGTCGCCGTCGATTTCATCGAGAAAATCAACGGGCCGGTCTATCCATTGCTCCAACCAGGCACGGCCGGCTTGCATGATTGCCGGGCTACGCATGGTCTATCTCGGGCATAGAAAGAATGGTTGCCGATGCCATCGCGTGTTCGTTGACGACGCGAAGAAGGCCAGTTGCCGATGCCTCGAAACGCTCCATCAGGTCGGCCGCTTCGTCAGCACTGCTGCCCTTCTCCTTGGCGAGGTAATAGGCTCATGGAAGAGGAAGCAGACCAGATCCGCATCCTGTTCGATGACACCGGACTCGCGAAGATCGGAAAGCGTCGGGCGGCGGTCCTTGAGCGGCCGGCTCTCAACACCTCGGCTCAACTGTGACAGTGCTACCAGCGCCAGATTGTAATTGCGAGCGATCGCGCGTAAGGCCAGCGGAGATTTCGGCGACCTCCGCAACGCGATTGCCTTGGTAGCGCGACGACGCGGAGATAATCCACGACAAGCACGCCGGTCGGCTCGCCCGACTGCTCCGCGATATCGTTCATGCGCTCCAGCTTCGCCCGGATGCCCTCGACCGGCAGGCAGGAGGCTTCCTCGATCTGGTACGGCAGCCGCTTGAACTCCTCGGAGAGCACCACAATTTTCTCGAAATCGCTTTCGGGAATGCGGCCGGTCAACAGGTCGGTATATTCAAAAATGCATCCTGAATGAATTTTTTTGCGATCACCTGCCGTTTTTCCCTGCGATTTTTTATCCATGATTATTTAGATTATGTCCGATTTTGCAATTTTGGTGTATTGAATGTTTATTAAATTTAAAGTTTTCAATTTGTTTATTTTTGATGCTTGTCAACTTTGTTTTAATTTCTCTGAGATTTATCGGAACATTGAGATTTTCTGATAATGAAATATTTATAAATTTTTTTTTCAGAACTTTATTCATCATTCGAGGCTCTTGCCTAATTATTTAGATTTTCTCTTATCAATATAATCTTGCGTTGCCGTTTGATAAAAATGAACTGGAACATATGTATTCAATTTAAACAATGAAATACATTGACGCAATACGGCCATTTTTGCAGCCATTCCTATCCTTGCACAGAGTTGATGAGGTGATTTGTTGTTGGAGGGGCGGCTCGCTTCGCGCATTTTGAGAATGCCATGACTGTTCCTTCGAAATCGATTCGTTGCCAGTATAAACATTCTAATATTTGCGATCCTGTGCCTCATGCAATATTACTGTGCGGAGGCGGGCGTGAAGGCGGAAGAAATACAAACCATAGTAATACTTTCATCCTGGAGTTCAGGATCAACTGCCGTTGCGGGATTTCTTGCTAAATGTGGAGCATATTCATGTTTTCCTCACCTCATTACCAACGACAGTAAGACTCCTGATGCGTACGAACCTCTTTATTACAGGGACGCATTAACTCGTCTGGTTGATGAATCCACCCTGCAGACGACGGGTCAGCCGTTCGAATTTAAGGCATTCCTGATCTCGTGGATGGTCGAGCAGAAGCACGCTGCTGGAAACTGCGGCGCCACTCACATCGTGCTTAAACATCCTTTGCAGGCTTTTGTGCTCGAGGAACTGGCGCGACTTCCGAAAGTTCGTTTCGTCGTGGTGCACAGGCCATTCGAAGAGATCGAAAAGACTAGGTGCCGCCGTTACTGGCCACCAAGCTACGGCGCAAATGGAGCCAAGGAGATCTACAATACGATCTACTCCGGGCTGCAGGAATTAGAGCTTGATTATCTGAGTGTGCCCTACGCCAAGTTTCGTGAACAGCGTACGCTTCGGAATACTCTTTTAAATTACGTGGACCTTCATCCGAACTCTCGATTGCGAAGATCCGCCGAGGAGTTTGTTCGTTGATGTCGCTGACGCTCGCACCGCGTCAAGGATTTGGTCGGGATGCACAGAGTCAGCCATGGTGATCGCGAATGGAGTCAGCAGGATTTCGCTTTGAAGGGATGGTGAACGTGCGACCGTTTGAGGTCGCCTCGCCTAAATTTGCGCAGTCTGGATCAGAGGCGATCGTTGAAGCGGCGCCTGTACTGTGGATGACCGGACTATCCGGATCCGGAAAAACAACAATCGCGAAGATACTTGCGAAGATCGTCCGGCGAGCGGGTACTGCATGCTGTATCCTCGACGGTGACGAGCTTCGACAAGGCTTGAACAAGGACCTCAGTTTCTCCGATAGCGACCGGACCGAAAATGTCAGGCGTGTCGCAGAGGTTGCGAAGTCGCTCGGGAGCCAGGGTATTTTGGCGATTGTCTGCCTGATTTCCCCATTCCACTGTCACAGATCGTTGGCCCGCGCGATAATCGGAACCGGTTTCGCCGAGATCTTTGTCGATACGCCCTTGGCTGTGTGCATTGAGCGTGATCAAAAAGGCCTCTACGCAAAGGCAATACGCGGCGAGATCGATAGCTTTACAGGAATTAGTTCTCGTTTCGATGTGCCAGATTCGTCGCAACTGACTCTACAGACGACTGATAAGACCGCGTTAGAACTCGCCTATGAGATTTACAATAAATTTGTGGCGCCTAGTATCACCGATCATCCTTAGGGTGAATGAGGATATAGGAACCATGCCGAGTTTAACGATGGTGTCCCGAGGCATAGCGTAGTTTCGGCGATTGCCCTGTCTTCCGGATTGTGCCGGCTCAGCTTGGGAACGGCAGGCTGATTAGCGGATCATCGCTCATGGTGGCGATAGTCTCAAGTGTCGTATATCCGGATTGCTGAACGGGCATTCATTATTTTGCTTGAGCAGCAACGCACCGACCAGACGTATGATTGCATCGTTGTTTGGAAAGATACCGACAACCTCGGTCCTGGGCTTGATTTCTCCATGAGAGCATTTCCAGGAATTCTTGCTGCCCTTGCTGCCCTTGCTGCCGTTGATCAGGTCGCTTGCCTTGAATGGTGATGCGCAGCACCTAGCGCCTAGCACCTGACGGGTCAAAACGAGGTAAAGTGCATTGCCTTCAGCTTTCGCCCTCACGCAGCCCACAAATTAGTGTGCATTTTGATGGCTTACAACGCACGACGTTGAATCCTCCGCTCTTCAGGTGCCGGTTCCTCTCCGCTATCTCCGCCTCAATCACCTTCTGAGCGAATAACGTGCCGCGGATTTCTCGAAAATACGGCACCCGATGCGACGGCCTGCCCAGCGATGCGCCGATCGCCGACACGTGGAACATCCGGCGGGTTCTTTGGAAGATGAGGTTCGTCGCCGAACCTTATCCCTCCAGCTCCTCGCGCAGCATTTCCAGTTCCAGCCATTCCTCTTCCATGCGCGTCAGGTCGGCGCGCAGCTTTTCCATCTCGGCGGCGAGCTTGTTGAAAGCGGCCGGGTCCTTGGCGAACAGGGTCGGATCGGCCATGCGTTCCTCGCGCCTGGCGATTTCGGCTTCGGTCTTCGCCATCTCCTTCGGCAGGTTTTCCAGCGCGAATTTCTGCTTGTAGGAAAGCTTGCCCTTGGATTTCGCGGCATCGCCTGAGGCGGCCGGAGCGTTTTCGGCGGATTTTGCCTTCTCGGCTTTTTCCGCCCTGCGCCTCTCTTCCGCAGCACCCTTGCGCTGCGCCATCATGTCGGAATAGCCACCGGCATATTCGATCCAGCGGCCATCCGGGCTTTCCGGGTCGGCGGGGGCGATGGTCGAGGTCACGGTGCGGTCGAGGAAATCGCGGTCGTGGCTGACGAGGATGACGGTGCCGGTATAACCGGAGACCAGTTCCTGCAGCAGGTCGAGCGTCTCGATGTCGAGGTCGTTGGTCGGCTCGTCGAGGATCAGCAGGTTTGACGGCCGCGCCAGGATGCGCGCCAGCATCAGCCTTGCACGCTCGCCGCCGGAGAGGCTGGAAATCGGCGTGCGCGCCTGTTCCGGCTGGAACAGGAAATCCTTCATATAGCCGGTGACATGGCGCTGCTCGCCATTGACCAGCAGGTTTTCGCCGCGACCGTCGGTCAGGTAATGGGCGAGCGTGTCGTTGAGGTTCAGATCCTCGCGCTTCTGGTCGAGCGTGGCGATATCGAGATTGGTGCCGAGGCGGATGGTGCCTGAGTCGGGTTCGAGCTGGCCGGTCAGCATTTTCAGAAGCGTCGTCTTGCCGGCGCCGTTGGGGCCGACGAGACCGATGCAATCGCCGCGATGCACGCGGATCGAAAACGGCGAGACGATGCTGCGTTCGCCATAGGTCTTGGTGATCTTTTCCGCCTCGATCACCAGCTTGCCCGATTCGCGCGCGTCGGCGGCGCTGGCCTGCACCGTGCCCTGCGGCCCCTTATGGCCGCGATAATCGGCGCGCATCTGCTGCAATTCGCCAAGGCGGCGCATATTGCGCTTGCGGCGCGCGGTGACGCCGTAGCGCAGCCAATGCTCCTCGCGCTCGATCGCCTTGCCGAGCTTGTGCTGTTCCAGTTCCTCGGCTTCCAGCACCTGATCGCGCCAGGCTTCGAAATGCGCAAAACCCCGGTCGAGGCGGCGCGACTGGCCGCGATCGAGCCAGACGGTAGCGGTCGAGACCTTTTCGAGAAAACGGCGGTCGTGCGAAATCAGCACGAGGCTGCTGCGGGTCTTCTGCAATTCGCCTTCCAGCCATTCGATGGTCGGCAGGTCGAGATGGTTGGTCGGCTCGTCGAGCAGCAGGATATCCGGCTCCGGCGCCAGAACGCGGGCAAGCGCCGCGCGGCGCGCCTCGCCGCCGGATAGGTTCTTCGGGTCTTCCTCGCCGGAAAGGCCGAGATGTTCGAGCAGATAGGCGA
>CAMFHE010000014.1 GCA_945952045.1 uncultured Rhizobium sp. | reverse complement strand
CCATGCCATAGACGATGAAGGGATCGACCTTGCGCTGTTCCTTCGGCTCCATCCAGGCATCAACATTGTAGGTGCCGTCGGAACCATCGCCGACAGGAATACGGCAGGCGATCTTGGCGGGCAGATCTTCGACCTCGAATTCGGTCACCAGGCGGGCGCCATTTTGTCCAGCCAGCAGACGGGACCAGGTTATTTCCGTTCCGCATCCCAAAGGAGATACCATACCGGTACCGGTGATCACGACACGTCTCATCGCCCGTCAGCCCACCCTATATAATCAGCGTCTTCTTATTAGAGAAATGCCCGGAAGACCGGGCAAAATGGGGCGAACCGTACAACGGTCCGCCCACGGAATCCGATGGGATTCGATATCAGGCCTGAGCCTTCTCGATGAACTTGACGGCATCGCCGACGGTCAGGATCGAGTCTGCGGCATCGTCCGGGATCTCGACGCCGAATTCTTCTTCGAACGCCATGACCAGCTCAACGGTGTCGAGCGAGTCCGCACCGAGATCGTCGATGAAGCTGGCGCCTTCGACAACCTTCTCGGCGTCAACGCCCAGATGATCAACCACAATTTTCTTAACGCGTTCTGCGATATCGCTCATGTCGGTTTCCTCGACCTTTGACTTCACCAGAATGCCATTATGGCATCCGTACCCTGCTCTTGGCCTGCGGCACCGAAAAGGCGCCCGGCAAACCGTTCATCCCCGTCGTCCCGTAGCGGTCCGGTCGCTGCGAAAGTCGAACCGGTCACGCCTGTTCTCGGGGCGACTGTTCACAGTCATGGCCCGCTTAACACGGTTTAAGGCCGCCGCAAAGCCAGAAAATCGTCGGCTATGGGCTTGGTCAACATGCATTTTAGCTGCATTCAACCGAATCACCCATACGAGCGTCAGATCATCGCCATACCGCCATTGACGTGAATCGTCTGGCCGGTGACATAGCTCGCCTCGTTCGAGGCAAGGTAGAGCACGGCCGAGGCTACTTCGGCGCCGGTGCCCATCCGCTTCATCGGGATGGCGCCCATGATGGCGTCCTTCTGCTTGTCGTTCAGCTTGCCGGTCATGGCGCTCTCGATGAAGCCGGGGGCGACGCAGTTGACCGTCACGTTGCGGGTGGCGATCTCCTGGCCGAGCGACTTGGAGAAGCCGATCATGCCGGCCTTGGAGGCGCAGTAGTTCGCCTGACCGGGATTGCCGGTGACGCCGACGACCGAGGTGATGTTGACGATGCGGCCGAAGCGGCGGCGCATCATCGGATGCGCCAGTTCGCGCGTCAGGCGGAAGACCGCCGTCAGATTGACTTCGAGAACGCTGTCCCAGTCGGCATCGCTCATGCGCACGAACAGGCCGTCCTTGGTGATGCCGGCATTGTTGACGAGGATGTCGACGCCTTCGAGATCGGCCTCGGCCTTTTCACCCAGCGCCTTGACGCTGTCGCGATCCGAGAGGTTGGCCGGGAAGATCTTCACCCGCTCGCCAAGCTCGCCGGCCAGCGCTTCCAGCTTTTCGACACGCGTGCCGTGCAGGCCGACGATGGCGCCCTGCGCGTGCAGCATACGGGCGATTTCCTCGCCGATGCCGCCGGTGGCGCCGGTTACCAGCGCCTTGCGTCCGGTCAAATCAAACATGGTCAAATTCCTTCGTTTGTCAGACAGAGTGTTTCGGCTTTTCTTCGAAACGCAAAAACACTCTGTAGATAGGTTTCAACGCAATTCCGGCCGCAAAACCGATGCACACTTTTGCTGGAATTGCTCTAGATAGCCGAAAGCGCCGCGTCGATATCGGCGGATGAGTTGATGGCAACGCCCGTGACCGACTTGTCGATGCGGCGGGCAAGCCCGGTCAGCACCTTGCCGGAGCCCACTTCATAAAGTGTCGTGACGCCGTTCTTGCCGAACCATTCGACCGTCTCGCGCCAGCGCACCTGGCCGGTCACCTGCTCGACGAGGAGGGCGGCGATTTCCCTGGCATCGGAAACCGGGGCGGCGCGGACATTGGCGATGACCGGCACGACCGGGTCGTTGATCGCGACGCCGGCCAGCGCCTCGCGCATGGCCTCTGCAGCCGGCGCCATCAGGGCGGAATGGAAGGGTGCGGAGACCGGCAGCAGGATGGCGCGCTTTGCGCCCTTGTCGGTGGCAAGGCCGGCGGCCTTTTCGACAGCTGCCTTTTCGCCGGAAATAACGAGCTGGCCGCCGCCATTGTCATTGGCGATCTGGCAGGGGCCGATGGCGGAGGCTTCCGCGCAGATGGCTTCGACATCGCCCTGTTCGAGGCCGATGATTGCCGCCATGGCGCCGGCGCCGACCGGAACGGCAGCCTGCATGGCATTGCCGCGAATGCGCAACAGGTGCGCGGTGTCGGCCAGCGAGAACGAACCGGCGGCACAGAGCGCGGAATATTCGCCGAGCGAATGACCGGCGACATAAGCCACCTTGTCCTTCAAGGACAGGCCGCGGCTTTCGAGAACCCGCACAGCCGCAATGGAAACGGCCATCAGCGCCGGCTGGGCATTGGCCGTCAACGTCAGCGTGTCTTCAGGGCCTTCCCACATGATGGTGGAGAGCTTCTGGCCGAGCGCTTCGTCGACTTCTTCGAAGACGGCGCGGGCTTCTGGAAAAGCCTCAGCCAGATCCTTGCCCATGCCGACGGACTGGCTGCCCTGGCCGGGAAATGTGAATGCAATTGCCATAGGGATGTCATCCTCCGGTCTGTTTTTCTTTCCATTCGCTAAGTGTTAACGGCGTGTCAAGCCTGTGGACCTTGCAGCAACGCCAGATTTCCAAGGCTTTCGCCTCGCCATTTCGCACTTGCGTTCAATCAAAACCGGCCTACATTGACGCCGTCTTACCCAAGCACGGATCTCTCCCATGAAATACAAGAAGCTGGGCCGCACCGATATCTCGGTGTCGGAAATCTGCCTCGGCACGATGACCTGGGGCAGCCAGAACAGCGAAGCCGAAGCCCATCAGCAGATGGACTACGCGCTCTCGCAAGGCGTCAATTTCTTCGATACCGCCGAACTTTATCCGACGACGCCGGTTTCGGCCGAAACCTGGGGCGATACGGAAGCCTATATCGGCACATGGCTCGAGAAAAGCGGCAAACGCGACAAGGTCATCCTGGCCACCAAGGTCGCCGGCCCCGGCCGTCCCTATATTCGCGGCGGGCGCCCCACCGATCCGGCCGGCATCCGCGAGGCGCTGGACAACAGCCTCAAGCGACTGAAGACCGATTATGTCGATCTCTACCAGGTCCACTGGCCGAACCGTCCGCATTTCCATTTCCGCAATGCCTGGACCTATAACGCCGCCAAGATCGATCGCGAACAGGCGGTCGCCGACATCCAGGCCATTCTCGATACGCTGGACGAGGTCGTGAAGGCAGGCAAAGTCCGCGCCATCGGGCTGTCCAACGAAACGACCTGGGGCACGCAGAAATACCTGTCGCTGTCGGATCGCAAGGGATTGCCGCGCGTCGCCACCGTCCAGAACGAATACAATCTTCTCTACCGCCATCACGATCTCGACATGGCGGAACTTTCGCATATCGAGGATGTCGGGCTGCTCGCCTATTCGCCGCTGGCGGCCGGGCTGCTGTCGGGCAAGTATCTCGGCGGCGCGATCCCGGCGGACTCACGCGCTTCGATCAATCCGGATCTCGGCGGCCGCTTCCAGCCGCTACAGGAAAAGCCGGTTGCGGCCTATGTCGAGATCGCCCGCCGCCATGGGCTCGACCCGTCGGCAATGGCGATCGCCTTCTGCCTGACGCGCCCCTTCATGGCTTCGGTGATCATCGGCGCGACGACGCTGGAGCAGCTCGCCACGGTGATCGGCGCCAAGGACATCACGCTGCCCGACGAAATCCTGCGCGAGATCGCCGCCGTCCATCGGCAATATCCGATGCCGATCTGATACCGACACAGGCCCCGGCTGGGAAATTCCGGCCGGGGCCTTGCTTTCTGCGCAAATTTGCGTATAAGGCGCGCTGTTCGCAACCCGGTCTTCAGGCTGGTGGCTGAACGGAGGGCCGGTTTGTTTTAAGCAGACCGCTTGGGAGCCACAAGGTTCCAGCCTCCCGTGTCTCCGCTCTCGACCGTCTCGAAATAACGCTTTCTTGCCGGGGATTTCCCCATCAGGAGCAGTCGTTGAGGCTTAGCCGCCGAGGTCCGGGTCCATGAAACGCAAGAAAGGCAAGCCTCAATGGCTCTTTATGAACACGTATTCCTGGCCCGCCAGGACGTTTCGCCGCAGCAGGTCGACGCTCTCGTCGAACAGTACAAGGCCGTCATCGAATCCTTCGGTGGCAAGGTCGGTCGCGTCGAAAACTGGGGCCTCAAGTCCCTCACCTACCGCATCAAGAAGAACCGCAAGGCTCACTACGCCCTGATGGACATCGACGCTCCGGCGGCTGCCATCCACGAAGTCGAGCGCCAGATGCGCATCAACGAAGACGTTCTTCGCTACATGACGATCGCCGTCGAGAAGCACGAAGAAGGCGCCTCCGCCATGATGCAGAAGCGTGACCGCGACGACCGTCCGCGTCGCGATGGCGACCGTCCGGAGCGCAGCTTCGGCGACCGTCCGCGTCGTGACGACGACCGCCCGCGCCGTCCGCGCGAAGACCGTGCATAAGGAGCTCTGAACATGGCTGAATCCTCTTCCTCTCCGGCACGTCGCCCGTTCCATCGTCGCCGCAAGACCTGCCCCTTCTCGGGCGCAAACGCTCCGCGGATCGACTACAAGGACGTTCGTCTCCTGCAGCGCTACATTTCCGAGCGTGGCAAGATCGTTCCTTCCCGCATCACGGCCGTTTCCCAGAAGAAGCAGCGCGAACTCGCCCAGGCGATCAAGCGCGCCCGTTTCCTCGGCCTGCTGCCCTACGTCGTTTCCTAAGTTTCAGGAAAACGTATTCGACTTTCGGAAAGGCGGCCCAGCCGCCTTTCTTCCTTTCCGCGGTGGGCGCGGATCGGGAACTATCGTTTTTGCCGCATTCTCCGACGCCGAAGCGACTTTGCTTCGACTGGAAATGCTCTTGAAAATCCCATGTTGGGGAGCGCGGCTCCTCTAACTGCGTGACGCAGGACAGCGAAGTGAAGACTTTCGACCCGAAAATGCTGTTGATCGGCCTTGTCGCCGGCATCACCGCCGCCCTTCTGGTGTTTGGCGCGGGTGCGCAGCCGTCTTTCGCGGCCGTGCTGTATGCGGCTTCCGCGCTTCCCATTCTGCTTGCCGGCCTTGGCTGGGGCAATCTCTGCGCCATGATCGCGATTGCAAGCGCCGCCGCCATCGGCGCGGTCTTCGTCAGCCCGAGTTTTGCCGTCGTGATGACGGCTGTGACGCTGGCACCGGCCGGCTGGATCAGCCACCTCGCCAATCTGGGTCGCCCGGCCTCCGAAATCGGCGGCCCGTCGCACCTGATGGCCTGGTATCCGCTTTCCGACATCATGCTGCAGCTCTGCACGATGGTCGCCGCCGGCGTCATCATCGTCGGCTTCATGGTCGGCTACGGCCCTCATCTGACCGACCAGCTCGTCGATCTGATGATGGAACAGATGCAGGCGCAGCAGCCGGAACTGGCCAGCAGCGCCGAAGTCGTGGCCCAGACCAAGCGGCTCGTCGTGCTCGTCCTGCCGATGACGCAGGGCGGTTTGTGGGTGCTGCTGCTGTTCTGCGCCTATTATCTCGCGACGCGCATCGTCGCGGCCTCCGGCCATGGTCTGCGCCCACGCGAAGACATGCCCTCGTCGCTGCGCATGAACCGCTATGCGATCTTCGCCTTCCTCGCCGGCCTTGCGGCCTGCTTCGTCGGCGGCCTGCCGGCGCTGATCGGGGCCACCGTCGTCGGCACGTTCGGCGCGGGCTTTCTCATTTCCGGGTTTGCCGTCTTGCATTTTCGCACGCGCGGAAAGCCCTGGCGGATGCCGGCCCTGATCCTCGCCTATCTGGCGTCGACCATGCTGCTTCCCGCCTTCCTGATCGTCGTGCTCGGCCTGGCCGACACGAGACGGGCGATCTCGCTGACGCCCGGCCGCGATCCGCAATCCTCGAATTCCACCGAAACCTGAAACTCAAACAAAAAGGAAAAGACAAATGGACGTCATTCTCCTCGAACGCGTTGCCAAGCTCGGCCAGATGGGCGAAACCGTCAAGGTTCGCGACGGCTACGCCCGTAACTTCCTGCTGCCGCTCGGCAAGGCGCTGCGCGCCAACGAAGCCAACAAGAAGCGCTTCGAATCCGAGCGCGCCACGCTTGAAGCCCGTAACCTCGAGCGCAAGTCGGAAGCCCAGAAGGTTGCCGAAGCTCTCGACGGCAAGACCTTCATCATCGTTCGCTCCGCTGGCGAAACCGGCCAGCTGTACGGCTCGGTCGCTGCCCGCGACGTCATGGACGCCCTGGCTGGCGAAGGCTTCAACATCAACCGCAACCAGGTTGACCTGAACCATCCGATCAAGTCCATCGGCCTGCACGAAGTCACGCTGCACCTGCATTCGGAAGTCGAAATCTCCGTCAAGGTCAACGTTGCCCGTTCCGCCGAAGAAGCCGAGCGTCAGGCCAAGGGTGAAACCCTCACCTCCGCAGACGCCATCTACGGCGTTGACGAAGACGCCCTGCGTCCGGAAGACTTCTTCGATCCGGAAGCCGATCAGGACGGCGACGACGAATAAGAATTTTCTGCCGTCAGGCGGAAAAAGCGAGGCCCGGATCCTGCGATCCGGGCCTTTCGCTTTTTGGCCTTTATTTTGCGGCCGCCTTTGCATTGGGCACGGAGGCCTTGTCGACGGTGACGACCACCGAGAGACCCGGCGCCAGAAGTGCGGCCTCTTCCTGACCTTCGTCAATATGGATGCGGGTGCCGATGCGTTGGGCGATCTTGGTGAAATTGCCCGTGGCGTTGTCCGGCTTGATGACGGCGAATTCCGAACCGGCAGCAGGTGAGAAGCCCTCGATACGGCCGGTCAACTGGCGATGGCCGAGCGCATCGACCGCGATCGTCACGGGCTGGCCGACCTGCATTCCGTCGAGCTGGGTTTCCTTGAAGTTGGCGATCACCCAGACATCCGAGGGGACCACCGCCATCAATTGCGTGCCGGCGGTGACATATTGGCCGAGGCGGACGCCGACCTCGCCGATGCGACCGTCGCGCGGCGCGGTGATGACGGTATTGCCGAGGTCGATCTCGGCAAGCTGCACGGCGGCTTCCGCGCCGCTGACGCCGGCTTCCAGCGACGAGCGGTTGCCGACGATGACGGCGAGGTTCTGACGCGCGGTTTCGATTGCGGCCTGCGCCTGATGCACCGAAGCACGCGACTGTTCCAGCGTCGCCTGCGCCTGCTCGTATTCACTTGTCGCTGAAATGCCCTTGTGGACCAGCGAAGCGGCGCGCTCCCAGGCAAGCTCCGCCCGCTTGGCGGCGGCTTCGGCGCTGTCGAACTGGGCCTGGGCGGCATCGATGCTGGCCTTGGCAGCCAGCTGCTGCTGGGCCGAATTGGCCAGCAGGGCGCGCTGCGAATCGAGCGTCGCCTTGGCCTGCGCCAGCTTCTCGGCATAGATGCGATCGTCGAGACGCACCAGAACGTCGCCGGCCTTGACGGCCGTATAGTCGGTGACCTTGACCTCGGAAACGTAACCACTGAGCTGCGGGCTGATCAACGTCACATAGCCTTTGACATAGGCATTCTCGGTCGATTCGATGCTGGTGCGGAACGGCGGCAGGTGCCACGCATACAGCACCAGCACGACGCCGGCGATTCCGATCAGGATGGCGATGACTTCGATGGGGATGCGAAGAAATTTGGGCATGGGTGGCTCACGAAACGGTGGAGACGGCCTGCGGCGCGGCAAAGCGGCGTTGCAGGGCCTTGAGAAACAGGTGGATGAGGAGGACGGCGAGCGCCAGGCTGGCCAGAACTCCGCCGGCCAGGAACGCATCGCCATAGGCCAGCATGTAGGATTCGCGGCTGATCTGTTGTGCAAGCAGCGAAACGCCCTCGCTCTTCAGCAACGCCGCATCGCCGATCACCTTGCCATACGCGCCGGAAAGCTGGGCGATGCGCTGGGCGACCAGCGGGTCCGATAGCAACACATGTTCGGCGAGAATATTCGAATGAAATTTTTCGCGTAATACGACCAGCGTGCCGTAGAAGGCAGAGCCCATCAGGCCGCCGATGCTCTGGGTGAAGAGAAAGACGACAATGAAGCTGACGAAGTAATTCGGCCCCTTGGCGAGCGCCGCCTTGAAGCCGCTGGCCATGGCCGGCGGCAGGAAAAGCGCAGCACCCGCAGCAATCAGTCCCTGCCCGACATAGAGCTGCTCCGGCCGGGTGAGATTGGTGATGCTGCTGTCGAGGAAACAGCCGACCGCCATCATCGTCAGCGCGACGACGTGGATCGACGAGTCGAAGCCGTTCTTCATAAGAGCGGCACAAGTCACACCGCCGAAGATCGAGGCGGCAAGAATGACCGTATAGAGGGTCATCGTCTGGTCGTATTGCAGATTGAGCGTCTGCTGCCAGAGCGAGGGAACGCTTGATTGCACCGAGGCAATCAGCCGGAAGACCAGCAGCACGCCGGTGAAATGCAGCAACCCACGGCTTGCCAGCCAGCGGATGTCGATCAGCGGATTGGCGCGTCTCAGTTCCACGATGGCGGCGAGGCTGAGCGAGGCGATCGAGATCGCCAGCAGCCAGCCAAGCCACGGCGCTTCGAACCACCAGTAGACGCGGCCAAGCGACAGGACGACGGACAGCGCGCCGAAGCCGAGCGCAATCAGCATATAGCTGCCGATATCGGTGACGGTGATGACCTTCGCGCGCGGCACCGGCGTCAGCGGCAGCAGATAGATGATCGGAAACACCATCAGCGCCAGCGCCAGTTCCAGCATGTAGAGGCCATGCCACTGGCCGAAATCCAGCAATGTCGGCGACACGAGGCGGCTGAGCGGCGCAGACAGCGTCGTGTTCATCAGCGCAAGGCTGAGACCGATGGTCATCTTGCGGGCCGGCTCGAACGCTTCGAGCATATAGAGAAAGCCGAGGGTCGACAGCGGTGCTGCGGCAATGCCGCTCAGGAAACGCACGACCAATGCCGATTGCAGATCGGACACGAAGACATTCATCACCGAGGCGATGGCGAAACAGACGATGCTGATCTCGGCGAAATTGCGCAGGCCGTATTGGGTACGTATTTTGACCAGGAGCACCGCGAGGCTTGCGCTCGGCGCCATATAGGCAGCGCTGAGCCAGGCCGATTCGGTTGAGGTGGCAGCCAGCGTTCCCTGAAGCTGCGTCAGGTTTGCCAGCGCAAGGTTCATCCCCAGGCCCTGGGTGACGAACAGAGCGACGGAGCTTGCCATATAGAGCCCCGCCTTCCAGCCAGGCATGGGAAGCGGCGGCGAAGGCGGAGGAACCGGAACCGCAAGCGTCGGCACGCTGGTTGCGGCGACGTCGCTCATTGCCCCTCCTCCCCGGATCGCAATTCCTTGAGCCGTGCATGCATCTGGCGCACGACACGTAATGTTACCTCAAGATCGGCCTCGGGAATATCGCCGAGGATCTGCTGGCGAAGATCCGCGGCCATGCTTTCGATCTCGTCGGCCAGAAGCTTGCCGCCGGGCGTCAGATGAACGAGTTTCGCCCGCCGATCCGCCTCGTCGGCGCGACGTTCTATGACATCCTGCGCCTCCATGGAATCGAGCAGGCGCACGACGGTCGGCGTTTCCAACTCAAGCTCTTCGGCGAGTTCCCGCTGGTTCAACCCGTCACGCCTGGAGATGGCAAACAAAGCGCGGGTGCGCGGCAGCGTCATGCCGCGCTCGCGCACGCGGGCATCGAACAAAGCGCGCAGCTTGCGCGTGAAGGAGGAGACCTCGTCGAACAGCAGCCGGTGCGACACGGATCGCGACATCGCTAACGTTCCTTTATAATTAGTGTGCTTATTATTCTTGTCCTATCTAATCCGGCATTGCAATTTTCGCAAGCCCGGCACCGCCGATTCGGCAGGCATGGAAATGCAAGGCTGACCACCCATATTTGCATAAAAGCATACAGCCTGTGGATTGGTGGGAAGATTCGGATCATCGCCCTCGCCGACCCGATGCGACGGCTTTTCCGGTTGACTGCGATGCCCCGCAGGCTCAAACGAAAGGTTCGATCTCAAGACGGACGGTTCCGTTGCCAGAGGACAGGATGAACGATACAGCCCGAAAGACGCCCGTGCCCGCACCGACCGAGCCGCATTATCGCGAAGCCCCGAACAACATCGAGGCCGAACAGGCGCTGCTTGGCGCGATCCTCGTCAACAACGATGCCTTCTACCGCGTTTCGGATTTCCTGAAGCCTGTGCATCTTTACGAGCCGCTGCACCGGAAGATTTTCGAGATCGCCAGCGACATCATCCGCATGGGCCGCATCGCCAATCCGGTGACGATCAAGACGCATCTGGGCGACGCCAAGGTCGGAGAGATGAGCGTTGCCACCTATCTGGCGCGTCTGGCGGCGGAAGCCGTGTCGATCATCAATGCCGAGGATTATGGCCGCACCATCTACGACCTGGCGCTGCGCCGGGCGCTGATCACCATCGGCGAGGACATCGTCAACATCGCCTATGACGCCCCCGTCGACATGCCGCCGCAGGCGCAGATCGAGGATACGGAGCGCCGCCTGTTCGAGCTTGCCGAAAACGGCCGCTACGACGGCGGCTTCCAGGCGTTCAACGATGCGGTCGCCACCGCCATCGACATGGCGGCAGCCGCCAAGGAACGCGACGGCGGCCTGTCGGGCATTTCCACCGGCATCCATTCGCTGGATTCCAAGATGGGCGGCCTGCAGCGTTCGGACTTGATCATCCTCGCCGGCCGTCCCGGCATGGGCAAGACCTCGCTGGCCACCAACATCGCCTACAACATTGCGGCCTCCTACGAAGGCGACGTGCAGGCTGACGGTTCGATGCGGGCGAAGAACGGCGGCGTCGTCGGTTTCTATTCGCTCGAAATGTCCTCCGAACAGCTGGCCACCCGTATCATCTCCGAGCAGACGGAAGTCTCCTCGTCGAAGATACGCCGCGGCGATCTCACAGATACCGATTTCGAAAAGCTGGTCGCCTGCTCGATGATGATGCAGAAGGTCCCGCTGTTCATCGACCAGACCGGTGGTATTTCCATCGCCCAGCTTGCCGCCCGCGCCCGTCGCCTGAAGCGCCAGCGTGGCCTCGACGTTCTCGTGGTCGACTACGTGCAGCTGATGACCGGCTCGAAAAAGGCCGGCGAAAACCGCGTGCAGGAAATCACCGAGATCACCACAGGACTGAAGGCCTTGGCAAAGGAGCTGAACGTGCCGATCGTGGCGCTGTCACAGCTTTCGCGTCAGGTGGAAAGCCGCGAAGACAAGCGCCCGCAGCTTTCGGATCTTCGCGAATCCGGTTCGATCGAGCAGGACGCGGACGTGGTTCTGTTCGTGTTCCGCGAGGAATATTACGTCAAGAACCAGGAACCGCGCGATCCGCACGACCCGAAATACGTCGAATGGGAAACGCTGTTCGACAAGGTCAAGGGCACGGCCGACGTCATCATCGCCAAGCAGCGTCACGGGCCGACCGGCACGGTGAAGCTGGCCTTCCAGGCGGAATACACCCGCTTCGCCGATCTCGCCGATTCGTCCTTCATCCAGTACGAAGAGCATTGAGCGGGGCCGTTACAGGCCCGCAAATCTTAACACGGCAACCGTCGCGACACCGAGCGCGACGGCGGCCAGCATCGGCAGCCGGAACGCGGCCAGCGCCGTCACCGCGCAGGCGATGCTTTCGGCAAGGCCGGTCGCCAGCGCGGTCGGCGTCACCACCGCCATCAGCACCGCCGGCGGGATCGAGCCGAGCGCCCGCTTCTGCCGTTTCGACAGCGTCACATAACGCAGGAGCACGAGGCCGCTGATCCGCGTCAGGATCGTGGCGGCGGCCATGGCGAGGATCGCGGCAAGCGTCGAAAGATCGAGCGTCATTGCGCGGCCTCTTCTTCATTCTCGTCATCGCCGCCGATCAGGCCGGCGACGATCAATCCGGCGACAGCGCCGGCCGCGACATACCAGACGCCGGGCAGCAGCCAGTGGACGATAGCAGCGGCGGCGGCACTTGCCAGCAGCACGAAACCCGTCTCCCGCCCCTTCCAGAAGCCGGCGACCAGCACGATAAAGACAGCGGGAAAAGCGAAATCCAGCCCGACGACGGCGGGATCGCCGAGAAAGGCGCCGAGCAGCGCGCCGGTCAGTCCGGACAGGAACCAGGCGCAATAAAACGGCGCAACGACGCCGCAATACCACATCGGCGTCAGCGTCGCGATGCGGGCGCGGAATTCCGAGACGGCCCAGATTTCATCCGCGAGGAACAGCATGGCGAGATATTTCTTCGGCCCGGAGAATTGCTGCATATGCAGGCCGATCGAGGCGCTCATCAGCACATGGCGGATATTGACCAGCAGCGCCGCAAGCCCGAGGCTCGCCCAGCTTGCCGGATGCGTCCACAAATCCAGCGCCACGAACTGCGCCCCGCCGGCAAAGACGACGATGCTCATCAGCGTCGTTTCGAGCGGCGACAGTCCCTTGGTGACGGCGACCGCGCCATAGACCATGCCGATGGGGATGAGCGCGACGATCAGCGGCGCGATGGCGCGCGCCCCGCCGGCGAAATCGCCCCATGCGGTTTTCGATTGCAATGCATGTTTGTCGTGACTGTTCATGCGTCGGCTTTAGTCGTCCCGTCGCACCTCGTCTTGAACGAAAGTGACATCAGGTTAGCGATCGCCCGGCGCTTCGAAACTGCCCGGGCGTGACGCCGGTGCGCGCCTTGAAGTGGCGGGTCAGATGCGCCTGATCGGCAAACCCGCAGGCAAGCGCCACCTCGGCCGGCGTCTGGCCGGCGCGCAGCAATTTTCGCGCCTGGCGAATGCGAATATCGGTGAGGAAGGCATGGGGCGTCGTGAAGAATTCGCGACGGAAGGAACGGACCATATGGGCTCGGCTGAGGCCCGCGACGGTTGCCAGTTCCTCCAGCCCCGGATCGTTTTCGTAATGCGCCTCGATGTAATCTCGCACGCGATGGGCGGCGGTGCTTTCGCGGCTGGCAAGCGGGCTGACGCGCACCGCGCCATGGCGCACGAAGATCGCCGACAGCAGCCGGAACATCGATTCGTCCGTCTCCAGCCGTCCCGTCTCCTGCTCCATCGTCCGGTGGGCATGGTGGAAGGCGGCGGCAAGTTCGGGATCGTTGACCAGCCGGCGCGAAAAGGATGGGGTGCCTTTCAATTCGCGCCCGGACACATCCTCCAGAATATCGGCGAACAATTCGGCCGCCGGATAGATCATCCGGTAGCGATAGCCGCTTTCGCCCGGCGCGCCATCGTGAATGTCGTCGGGATTGATCAGATAGAGGCCGCCGGGGCCGGTTTCCTCGCGCTCGCCACGGATCGAGGCGATCTGGCTGCCGGTTTCGATGGCGCCGATGCTGAACGTGTCATGGCTGTGAGGCGCATATTCATGGGTGTGAAACGTGGCGCTGAGACATTCCATGCCGCGAAAACGTCCCGCCCGCCAGAAGCGGGTAGCCTCCGTCGCCGACAACGGCTGCTCGGCCGCCGCATGTTCCTGCGATATGCTTTTCATCTTCCCATCATAGCATGGGCGCAAACACGGTCTTGAACAAAAGTGACGGGTTTACGCCCGCCCGAAACGTGATAACTCTCGATAAAACCAATGGCAGGCAGGATCATGACGACAGACGATTTCACCGAAACCGATCCTTTCGACGTGGCGCCGCTGCGCCTGACCATCGATCTCGGCGCCATTGCCGACAATTGGCGCGCCATGGCGCGCCGCTCCGGCAATGCGCGCACCGGCGCCGTCGTCAAGGCCGATGCCTATGGGCTTGGCATCGAGGATGTCGGTGTCACGCTTTATGAGGCCGGCGTGCGCGATTTCTTTGTCGCTGCGGCTGAAGAAGGTGCGACATTGCGCAGCTTTGCGCCCGAAGCCCGCATCTTCGTGCTCTCCGGCATCTGGGCCGGGCGCGAGGCGATCTTTTTCGAAAACGACCTGGTGCCGGTCATCGCCTCGGAAGAACAGCTCGCCTTCTGGATGGGCGTGCTCGCTGAAGAAGGCGATTATCCCTATGCGCTGCATGTCGATACCGGCTTCAACCGTCTTGGCGTGCCGCTTGAAGACGCGCTGGCGCTGGCCGACGACACCGCCCGCCCTGCCAGTTTCTCCCCCGTGCTGATCATGTCGCATCTGCACAGCGGCGATACGCCCGATTCAGCCCTCAACCGCCAGCAACTCGAATCCTTTCGCAGGGTTGCGGCGGCTTTCGAAGGCATCGAATCAAGTTTTTCCGCGTCGTCCGGCATCTTCCTCGGCTCCGATTATCACTTCGATCTCACCCGCCCTGGCGTTGCCCTCTATGGCGGCGAAGCCGTCAACGGCGTCGCCAATCCGATGCGCCCGGTCGTCAAGGCCGAGGCGCGCATCATCCAGATCCGCACTGCCCGCAAAGGCGAGACCGTCAGCTATGGCGGCACCTACCAGCTTTCGCGCGAAAGCCGGCTGGCGATCGTTTCCGCCGGTTATGCCGATGGCTATCTGCGCGCGCTTTCCGGTTCCGGCCTTCCCTTGCGTCAAGTGCTGCCGAACGGCGCTTTCGGCTATGTCGCCGGCCGCAAGGTGCCGGTGATCGGCCGCATCACCATGGACATGACGATTTTCGACGTGACCGACATTCCGGAAAACGAAGTCCGCGCCGGGGATTATGTCGAACTCTTCGGGGACAATATTGCCCTCGACGACGTCGCCCGCGCCGGCGGCACCATCGGTTACGAGGTCCTGACCAGCCTCGGCCTGCGCTACGAACGACGTTATCTCGACAGCGAGACTTGAGGCTTGGAACGCTCCAGCGGTTGTGATACACGAGAACAAAAAGTGATCAAACCTGAGCGGCGGCGAGAATTCCAATGGCAAAATCCAAGACCCAGTTCATCTGCCAGAACTGCGGCGCGGTCCACAATCGCTGGGCCGGCAAATGCGATGGCTGCGGCGAATGGAACACCATCGTCGAAGAGGATCCGCTCGGCGGTATCGGCGGCGGCCCCGGCAAGACGCCGAAAAAGGGTCGCCCGGTGGCGCTTTACAATCTTTCCGGCGAAAGTGAGCAGGCGCCGCGCATCCACACCCATATCGCCGAACTCGACCGCGCCTTGGGCGGTGGCTTCGTGCGCGGCTCGGCCGTGCTGATCGGCGGCGATCCCGGCATCGGCAAATCGACGCTTTTGATGCAGGCCGCTGCCGCACTCTCCCGCAACAAGCACCGCATCGTCTATGTCTCTGGCGAAGAAGCGGTGGCGCAGGTGCGCCTGCGCGCGCAACGCCTGAATGCGGCCGACACCGACGTGCTGCTCGCCGCCGAAACCAATGTCGAGGATATTCTCGCGACGTTGAGCGAAGACAAGCGCCCCGATCTCGTCATCATCGATTCGATCCAGACCCTGTGGAGCGACATCGTCGAATCGGCGCCCGGCACGGTGGCGCAGGTGCGCACCGGCGTGCAGGCGATGATCCGTTTCGCCAAGCAGACGGGTGCCGCCATGGTGCTGGTCGGCCACGTCACCAAGGAAGGCCAGATCGCCGGCCCGCGCGTCGTCGAGCACATGGTCGACGCCGTGCTCTATTTCGAGGGCGATCGCGGTCACCACTACCGCATCCTGCGCACGGTCAAGAATCGATTCGGCCCAACCGACGAGATCGGCGTCTTCGAAATGTCCGACAAGGGGCTGCGCGAGGTCGCCAACCCTTCCGAACTCTTCCTCGGCGAGCGCAATGCCAAGGCGCCGGGCGCATCCGTCTTTGCCGGCATGGAGGGCACGCGGCCGGTTCTGGTCGAGGTGCAGGCGCTGGTCGCCGCCACCTCGCTCGGCACGCCGCGCCGCGCCGTCATCGGCTGGGATTCGGCGCGACTGTCGATGATTCTCGCAGTTCTCGAGGCCCATTGCGGCGTGCGACTGGGACAGCACGACGTCTATCTCAACGTTGCCGGCGGCTATCGCATCAGCGAGCCGGCTGCCGATCTTGCGGTGGCAGCAGCGCTCGTCTCGTCGCTTGCCGGCGTCGCCTTGCCCGCCGATTGCGTCTATTTCGGCGAAGTCAGCCTGTCGGGCGCGGTGCGCGCCGTTTCGCAGACCGCCCATCGCCTGAAGGAAGCGGAGAAGCTGGGCTTCGCCTCGGCCGTCCTGCCGTCGGGCTCTCCCGATCTGCCGAAGGCATCCGGCGGGCGCTGGAACGAGGTGGAAGGCTTGGCCGATCTCGTGGCCCGCATCGCGGGATCGAAGACCGCGCTGAAGCGAGTGGAAGAAGATGCGTGACGCCGTTCAGCGGATTGAAAGGGTTATGCTTTACAAATCCTGTTTCATGAGGAAAACCGCTTCGCACTTTTCCTGAAAATACCAGGAATCCATTTGTCGCATTTTCGAACGGAAAACCGCTTCGCACTTTTCCTGAAAATGCTCTATAGCAGGCGTCGAACGAGACCGGCGGAAAAGCGGCAGGGCTGTCGGCCCGCGATGGAGTTAAAAGAATATGCCCATTACGATTTTTGACGGCGTTGTTATCGGCGTGACCCTCTTCTCGGCCGTGCTGGCCATGGTGCGCGGTTTCTCGCGCGAGGTTCTGTCGATTGCAAGCTGGGGCGGCGCAGCCGCAGCGGCCTATTATTTCTACGGCATGCTGGTGCCCTATGCGCTGAAATATACCGACGACAAGCGCATCGCTGTCGCCGGCTCCGCCGCCGTCATCTTCGTCGTGGCGCTGATCGTCATCTCCTTCATCACCATGCGGATTGCCGATTTCATCATCGACAGCCGTGTCGGCGCGCTCGATCGCACGCTCGGTTTCCTGTTCGGCGCCGCACGCGGCCTGCTGCTCCTGGTCGTCGCCGTCGCCTTCTGGAACTGGCTGGTCGACGCCAACCATCGCCCTGACTGGATCAACAACGCCAAGTCAAAGCCGTTCCTCGACGCCATGGTGCTGAAGCTGGAAGCCGTGCTGCCCGACGACATCGAGCCGCAGATGCGCGCCCGTATCCTCGGCAAGGAAGCGCCGGCCAACGGCAACGCCACCGATCCGGCGAATGCAAACGAACCCGCCCCCGAAGAAGAGGCGCCCGCGACGAACGGTTGACGCACCGTTTTCGCCTTGAAACACTTGATGCCCGTGGCCATTTATGGCATCGCAACATCGCTCCGCCGCAGCTTGAAAAAGCCGCGCGGGGCATTCGGCATTTGAGCGACGGCTGACCCGTTCCGTACAGAGCAAAGGCTTCAGAGCAATGACGCATTCGAGCCATATCGACGATGTCATCGATGGTGATACCCTTCACGAGGAATGCGGCGTGTTCGGCATTCTCGGGCACCCGGATGCGGCGACGCTGACGGCGCTCGGCCTGCACGCCCTGCAGCATCGCGGCCAGGAAGCGGCGGGCATCGTCTCCTTCGACGGCAAGCAGTTCCACACCGAAAAGCGCATGGGCCTGGTGGGCGACCACTATACCGACCCGGCAACGCTCGCCAAATTGCCTGGCTCAATCTCCATCGGCCATACGCGCTATTCCACCACCGGCGAAGTGGCGTTGCGCAATGTGCAGCCGCTGTTTGCCGAGCTGGAAGTCGGCGGCATTGCGCTCGCCCATAACGGCAATTTCACCAATGGCTTGACGCTGCGCCGCCAGATCATTGCCACCGGCGCCATCTGTCAGTCGACCTCCGATACCGAGGTTGTCCTGCACCTCATCGCCCGCTCGCGCCACTCCTCGACCGTCGATCGCTTCATCGATGCGATCCGGCAGATGGAGGGCGGCTATGCCATGGTTGCCATCACGCGCACCAAGCTGATCGCCGCACGCGACACCACCGGCATCCGTCCGCTGGTCATGGGCGAGCTCGACGGCAAGCCGATCTTCTGCTCCGAGACTTGCGCGCTCGACATCATCGGCGCGAAATATGTACGCGACGTCGAGAATGGCGAGGTGATCATCTGCGAGCTCCAGCCGGACGGCTCGATCACCGTCGAGGCGCGCAAGCCGGTCAATCCGCCAGCCGAACGCCTCTGCCTGTTCGAATATGTCTATTTCGCCCGTCCCGACTCGGTCATCGGCGGTCGCAGCGTCTATGTGGCGCGCAAGAACATGGGCATGAACCTCGCCAAGGAAGCACCCGTCGTGGCCGATGTCGTTGTGCCGGTGCCGGATGGCGGCACGCCGGCAGCGCTTGGTTTCGCCCAGCAAAGCGGCATCCCCTTCGAATACGGCATCATCCGTAACCACTATGTCGGCCGCACCTTCATCGAACCCACGCAGCAGATCCGCGCCTTCGGCGTCAAGCTGAAGCATTCGGCCAATCGCGCGATGATCGAGGGCAAGCGCGTCGTGCTGGTCGACGATTCCATCGTGCGCGGCACGACCTCGGTCAAGATCGTGCAGATGATCCGCGAGGCGGGCGCGACGGAAGTGCATATCCGCGTCGCCAGCCCGATGATCTTCTTCCCCGATTTCTACGGCATCGATACGCCGGACGCCGATAAGCTGCTGGCCAACCAGTATGCCGATGTCGAGGCGATGGCGAAATATATCGGCGCCGATTCGCTGCAGTTCCTGTCGATCGACGGACTGTATCAGGCCGTCGGCGGCGAGAAGCGCAATCCCGACAAGCCGCAGTTCACCGACCATTATTTCACCGGTGACTATCCGACGCGGCTGCTCGACAAGAACGGCGAAATGCCGGGCCGCAAGGTCTCCATGCTCTCGACCAGCGCCTGATTTCGCTGAGCTTTCATTCCGGAGGAACGATGACTGTCAACCTCAATGGCCGGCTGGCGCTGGTCACCGGCGCCTCGCGCGGTATCGGCTACTTCACGGCCTTGGAGCTTGCCAAGGCCGGCGCGCATGTGATCGCCTGCGCGCGCACGGTCGGCGGCCTCGAGGAGCTTGACGACGCCATCCAGAAAGCCGGCGGCAGCGCCACTTTGGTCCCCTTCGATCTCGCCGATATGGCGGCCATCGACAAGCTCGGCGGCTCTATCTTCGAGCGTTGGGGCAAGCTCGATATCCTCGTCGCCAATGCCGGCGTGCTCGGCACCATCTCGCCGATCGGCCATGTCGAGGCCAAGGTGTTCGAGAAGGTGATGACCATCAACGTCACAGCCACCTGGCGGCTGATCCGCTCGGTCGAACCGCTGCTGTTGAAGTCGGATGCCGGCAGGGCGTTGATTCTCTCCTCCGGCGCCGCCTACAAGTGCCGGCCCTTCTGGGGTCCCTACTCCGCCTCGAAGGCCGCCGTCGAGGCGCTGGCCCGCACCTGGGCCGGCGAGACGCAGCGCACCCCCTTGCGCATTCTCTCCGTCGATCCCGGCGCGACCCGCACCGCGATGCGCGCCCAAGCCATTCCCGGCGAAGACCCGACGACCGTGCCGCATCCCTCAGAAGTCGCCGCAACGCTGCTGCCGCTGGTCGGCCCGGAGCAGACCGAAACCGGCAAGCTGTTCGTCGTGCGCGAAAACAAGATCGTCGATTACCGGATGCCGGAATAAGCTTTTTGTTTCGCCCGCGTTTTTGCGGCGCCGATTGCTTTTCCTCGCTTGCAAAATGGTCTAGGGGCGGCACCTCCGCCCTTGACCGTCCGCCCGCCACGCGGCATAACGTGGCCCATGAAAACGGCAATTCGCATCTGCTGGATTATTATTCGCTAGCGTTTCCGCTGGCCTGGCCGTTTTCGTCTCCTTGAAAAGCTTCCCGAGCAGACAGACGACCCGGTCCAGCCGGACGCTTGGCTCATGGGAGAGTTCGATGAGCGTGACGCTCAGGCTTTACAACACGCTGACGCGCGAAAAGGCCGATTTCCGGCCGATCGACCCGGACAAAGTCCGCATGTATGTCTGCGGGCCGACGGTCTATGATTTCGCCCATATCGGCAATGCCCGCCCGGTCATCGTCTTCGATGTGCTCTACCGGCTGCTTTCCCATGTCTATGGCATCGAGCACGTCACCTATGTGCGCAACATCACCGACGTCGATGACAAGATCAATGCGCGCGCGCTGCGCGATTTTCCGCATCTGCCGCTGAACGACGCCATCCGGGCCGTCACCGAAAAGACCGAGCGGCAGTTCCACGAAGATGTCGCAGCCCTCGGTTGCCTGCCGCCGACCGTCGAGCCCCGCGCCACCGACAATATCCCGCAGATGATCGCCATCATCGAGACGCTGATCGCGCGTGGCCATGCCTATGTGGTGGAAGGCGACGTGCTGTTCGACACCCGCTCGATGGCAGACTACGGCCAGCTTTCGAAGCGGCCGCTCGACGAGCAGCAGGCGGGTGCGCGAATCGCCGTCGATGCCCACAAGAAGCATCCGGGCGATTTCGTGCTGTGGAAGCTTTCGAGCGAAAGCGAACCCGGCTGGGAAAGTCCCTGGGGCCGCGGCCGGCCGGGCTGGCATATCGAATGCTCGGCGATGAGCGGCCGTTACCTCGGCGAGGTCTTCGACATCCATGGCGGCGGGCTGGACCTGATCTTCCCGCATCATGAAAACGAGATCGCCCAGTCGCGCTGCGCCCATGGCACGGAGGTCATGGCCAATGTCTGGATGCATAACGGCTTCGTTCAGGTCGAAGGCCGCAAGATGTCGAAGTCGGAAGGCAATTTCGTCACCATCAACGAATTGCTGGCCAGCGAAAAATTCGGCGGTCGGCAATGGCCGGGCGACGTGCTGCGCCTTGCCATGCTGATGACTCATTATCGCGAGCCGATCGATTTCTCGGTCAAGCGGCTGGAAGAGGCCGAGCGGCTGCTTTCCAAATGGCCGGTGGCGGAGCCGGGCGATGCCGAACCCGATGCGGCGATCCTCGCAGCCCTTGCCGACGACCTCAACACCGTCGCCGCCGTGCAGGCGCTGCATGCGCTGGCGCAGACCGCCCACGGCGATCCGCAGGCGAAAGCGGTCTTCGCCGCCAGCGCCGCCCTGCTCGGCGTTTTGCCACAGGCGGCCGAACTGGACGAGGCGGTGGTCGCCGACATCGACGCCAAGGTCAAGACGCGTCTCGACCTGCTGAAAGCCAAGGACTTTGCCGGCGCGGACCGCATCCGCGATGAACTGACGGCGCAAGGCATCCAGCTCAAGGATGGCAAGGACAAGGATACCGGCGAGCGCGTCACGAGCTGGGACATCAAGCGCTAAACGAACGTGGGAGGACGAAGCATGATCGATCACATGGGCATCACGGTCGCCGATTTCGACCGCGCAAAGGCTTTCTACGATGCAGCACTTGCGCCGATCGGCGCATCGCTGATCATGATGGTGCCGCCGGAATATACCAATGGCGTCAAGGTCGGCGGCTTCGGCCGCGATGGCAAGCCCTCCTACTGGCTGACGGAAGGCAAGCCGCCGGCGGACCGCCTGCATGTTGCCTTCACCGCCCGCAGCCGCGCCGAGGTGGATGCCTTCTATGATGCCGCCATCGCCGCAGGCGGTCGCGACAATGGCAAGCCGGGCCTGCGCCCGCATTACCACCCCAACTATTACGGCGCCTTCGTCTTCGATCCCGACGGCAACAATATCGAAGCCGTCTATCACGGCGACGCCGGGGGAGCGCACCCGTGAGCGTTCATACCGGCGGATGCCAATGCGGGGCCATCCGCTTCCGCGTGGAAGGCGATCTGCATGACAGCTCGATCTGCCACTGTCGCATGTGCCAGAAGGCCTTTGGCGCCTATTATGCGCCGCTGGTCTCGACGCGCGGGGCCACGCTCACCTGGACTCGCGGCGTGCGCAAGACGTTCCGCTCGTCGAACTATGCCACGCGCGGCTTTTGCGCCGATTGTGGCACGCCGCTGAGTTTCGAGGCGCCTGACGGCATCGCACTTGCCGCCGGCGCGTTCGACGACCCGGCCAGCCTGCCGCCGCATGTCCAGTTCGGTACCGAGAACAAGATCGACTTCGTCGACCGGCTGCACGCCTTGCCGGGCCACGAGACGCTGGAGGACGCGGAGACCGCGCCTTACCTCAACGACGTCGTTTCCTATCAGCACCCCGACCACGACACCGATGTCTGGCCGAGCAAGGAACACAATTCATGACATTGCGCACGCTCTATCCCGAAATCGAACCTTATGCCTCTGGCCATCTCGAGGTTGGCGACGGCCACAGCATCTATTGGGAGCGGGTCGGTACGCCCGGCGCAAAGCCGGCCGTCTTCCTGCATGGCGGCCCGGGCGGCGGTTTCTCGCCGAACCATCGCCGCCAGTTCGATCCGGCGCTGTACGACGTCATCCTGTTCGACCAGCGCGGCTGCGGCAAATCCGTGCCGAATGCCGATCTCAACGCCAACACCACCTGGCATCTCGTTGCCGATATCGAGCGGCTGCGCGAGATGGCGGGCGTCGACAAGTGGCTGGTTTTCGGCGGCTCTTGGGGCTCGACGCTGGCGCTCGCCTATGCGCAGACCCATCCCGCCCATGTGTCCGAACTCGTGGTGCGCGGCATCTACACGCTGACCAAGGCGGAACTCGACTGGTATTACCAGTTCGGCGTCTCGGAAATGTTCCCGGACAAGTGGGAACGTTTCCTCGCGCCGATCCCGCCGGAAGAGCGTCATGAAATGATGCATGCCTATCACCGCCGGCTGACGCATGAGGACAAGTCCGTGCGACTTGCGGCGGCCAAGGCCTGGAGCCTCTGGGAAGGCGAGACCATCACGCTTCTGCCGGAACCTTCGACCAGCGACAAGTTCGGCGAAGACGAATTCGCCCATGCCTTCGCCCGCATCGAGAACCATTTCTTCGTCAATGCCGGCTGGATGGAAGACGGGCAGTTGCTGCGCGACGCCCACAAGCTGACCGGCATTCCCGGCGTCATCGTCCATGGCCGCTACGACATGCCCTGCCCGGCGAAATATGCCTGGGAGTTGCACAAGGGCTGGCCGGAAGCGGAATTCTTCATCATCGAAGGCGCGGGCCATGCCTATTCCGAGCCCGGCATCCTCGACCGGCTGATCTATGCAACGGACAAATTCGCCGGCAAGGCATAACGGCATCCCTTCCGAACCAGAGCGACGGAACACGGCAATGAAACGCGAAAAAATCTACCTCTTCGATACGACGCTGCGCGACGGGCAACAGACACCCGGCATCGACTTTTCGATCGAGGACAAGATTGCGATTGCCGCCATGCTCGACGAGTTCGGCCTCGATTACGTCGAAGGCGGCTATCCCGGCGCAAACCCGACCGATTCCGCCTTCTTCACCGCAAAGCGCACCAGGAAGGCGGGTTTCGTCGCCTTCGGCATGACCAAGCGCGCCGGCATCTCCGCCTCCAACGATCCGGGGCTGGCCGCACTCCTGCAGGCGAAAAGCGACGCCATCTGTTTCGTCGCCAAGAGCTGGGATTACCATGTGAAGGTGGCGCTCGGCTGTTCGAACGAGGAAAACCTCGACTGTATCCGCGACAGCGTGGTCGCCACGCGCGATGCCGGCAAGCTCGCCATGGTCGATTGCGAGCATTTCTTCGACGGCTACAAGGCCAATCCGCAATATGCGCTGGCCTGCACCCGCACGGCCTATGAGGCCGGCGCGCGCTGGGTCGTCTTGTGCGACACCAATGGGGGCACGCAGCCGGCGGAGGTGCGCGATATCGTGGCAGCCCTCATCGCCTCCGGCGTGCCGGGCGATCATCTCGGCATCCATGCCCATAACGACACCGGCCAGGCGGTCGCAAATTCGCTGGCGGCGGTCGAAGCCGGCGTGCGCCAGATCCAGGGCACGCTGAACGGCATCGGCGAGCGCTGCGGCAATGCCAATCTCGTCACCCTCATCCCGACGCTGGCGCTGAAAGAGACGTACAACTCCCGTTTCGAGACCGCCATCGGCCCCGAAAAGCTGACGGAACTGACCCGCCTTTCCCATGCCTTCGACGAGTTGCTGAACCGCTCGCCCGATCACCAGATGCCCTATGTGGGCGCCTCAGCCTTCGCCACCAAGGCCGGCATCCATGCCTCGGCGCTGCTGAAGGATCCGCGCACCTATGAGCATGTAACCCCTGACAGCGTCGGCAATTTCCGCAAGGTCATGGTCTCCGACCAGGGCGGCAAGGCGAATTTCATCAACGAGCTAAAGCGGCGCGGCATCACCGTTGCCAAGGACGACCCGCGCCTCGACCAGCTGATCTCCATCGTCAAGGAGCGCGAAGCCTCAGGCTATGCCTATGAAGGGGCTGACGCCAGCTTCGAGCTTCTCGCGCGCCGCACGCTTGGCACCATCCCGGAATTCTTCACTGTCGACGGATTTCGCGTGATGGTCGAGCGCCGCTTCGACAGCAATGGCCGGGTGAAGACGGTTTCAGAGGCCGTGGTGCGTATCTCCGTCGATGGCGAAATGCTGATGTCGGTCGCCGAAGGCGACGGCCCGGTCAACGCGCTCGACCTGGCGCTGCGCAAGGATTTCGGCAAGTACCAGCACGAGATCGACGATCTCGAACTCGCCGACTTCAAGGTGCGTATCCTCAATGGCGGCACCGAGGCCATCACCCGCGTTCTGATCGAATCCACCGATAGCGACGGCGTCCGCTGGTGGACGGTCGGCGTGTCGGAAAACATCATCGACGCCTCCTTTCAGGCGCTGATGGATTCGGTGATCTACAAGCTGATGAAGAACCGGCATCTGGCCGGCCGTATCGCGGCCGAATAAACGCCGCCCGGCATTCTTCACCGAAATGAATTGGTGTATTCATGGCCCATACGGTAAATCCGGGCCATGAAGCGGGGCATCGGGCGCAGGTTTCGCCCGGGCTGCCGCCACAAAAATGGAGCCGGCTGCACGCGCTCCGATGTCCGGGACGGAAACCACAATGTCAGTCGAAGCGGCGCCGGTGCGCGAAAACGTCGATAGCGCGAAAGGCTTTGCCTTTGCGCTCGCGGCCTATGTCCTGTGGGGCTTCCTGCCCTTCTACATGAAGGCGGTGGCGCATATTCCGCCGGCAGAGGTCATCGCCCATCGCGTCATCTGGTCCTTGCCGGTTGCCGGCGCCGTGCTCATCGCGCTCGGCCGCACCAACGACGTCAAGATGGCGTTGCGCACGCCGCGCATAATGGCCATGGTGATGCTGACGGCGGCGCTGATCACCGCAAACTGGGGCATTTATGTCTGGGCGATCGGCGCAGGACGGACGCTGGATACCGCGCTCGGCTATTTCATCAACCCGCTGTTTTCCATCCTGCTCGGCGCACTGCTGCTGCGCGAAAAACTGAAGACCGCGCAAATGGTGGCGATCGGCCTTGCCGCGCTCGGCGTGGTCGTGCTCACGGTCGAAGCGGGCTCCCTGCCCTGGGTGGCTTTGATGCTGATGCTGACCTGGGGCTTTTACGCCTTCTTCCGCAAGACGCTGCCGATCGGCCCCAATCAGGGGTTCTTCCTCGAAGTGCTGATCCTCAGCCTGCCGGCGCTTGCCTATATCGTCTATCTGGAAGCGACCGGACAAGGCCATCTGCTGCATGGTACGACGCAGGATACCATTCTCCTCGTCAGCGCAGGACTTATCACCGCCGTTCCCCTGATCATCTATGCCAATGGCGCCAAGCTCCTGCGGCTATCGACCATCGGCATCATGCAGTATATCGCGCCGACCATGATCTTCCTGATCGCCGTCTTCATCTTCGACGAGCCGTTCGGCACCGCGAAAATGGTGGCCTTTCCGCTGATCTGGCTGGCGCTGGTGGTCTATTCGATGTCGATGCTGGCCTCCGCCCGAAAAAAATAAGGGCCGGCACAGCCGACCCTTTCTTGCTTTCCGCATTTCCGGCGGACATCACATCTTGGCGATGACGTCTTCCTCGCCGTTGCGCTGCGCGCCGGCCACGGCATGCTTGCGAATGGCCGGAATAATGTCTTCGACGCGGTCGATCAGCATCGGCTGAACCAGATGCGATGTGTGAATGAAGCCCTGCTCGCGCATGTGCTGCAGCAGGTCGATCATCGGGTTCCAGAAGCCGTTGATGTTGGCAAAGACCATCGGCTTGCGATGACGCCCGAGCTGCGCCCAGGTCATGATCTCGACGATCTCCTCCAGCGTGCCGATGCCGCCGGGAAGCGCCACGAAGGCATCCGAGCGCTCGAACATCTTGTGCTTGCGCTGATGCATGTCTTCGGTGACGATCAGTTCGTCGAGCTTGCCGAGCGACTGGCGGGTCGCCTCCATATCGACAAGAAATTCAGGGATGATGCCGGTGACGGTGCCGCCATGGTCGAGCACGCCATTGGCGACGGCGCCCATGATGCCCTTCGTACCGCCGCCATAGACAAGGCTCATGCCCGCTTCGGCAATGGCTTTGCCGAGCGCCAGGCCGGATTCCATGTGGGCAGGATCGAGTCCGGGCCGGGAACCGCAATAGACGCAGATGGATCGAATCGGGACAAGTTCTTCATTCATGGCGTCAACAAGACTATGCTGCACCTGCTGCGTCAAGGAAAATGGCGGGAAAATCGATGCTTAACATCGCCGCCGACGCCTGAAAGCTTGTGCGGACCTGTGGAAATCGTTAGCACTTTTGCAATGATCGCCAGGACGCTCGCGCACGACGTCTGTCATGGGGGAGCCGGGCGGAGAATAGTAAGGCGGCCTGATTTCGTCAAGAAGGCAGGACGGTGGGGTGATGGGGTTTAGGCGGAAGCATCCGCCCGGAGACGTAAGATGAAAGACAGGCGTGCCGGCTTGCTGGCCCTCTTGGTTGTCGTGGCGGCAACCCTTCTGATGGTGTTTTTCGTGCTGCCGCGCATCGGCAACGACAACAAGGCGAAGGATACGGCGACAAAGCCGGCCTCGCAGACGGAAACGACCGCGCAACAGCCGGCCGCACCGGCAACGCCTGCGGCGCCCGCCGTCGATGTCGCGGCACTCGGCAAGGCGCTCAACGGCCTGTCGACAGATGCGCTCGCCTCGATCACATCGCTGAAAACCCTGTTCTCCGGCGTAGCCGCTCCCGATGCCAAGGCGCTTGCGGATGCCAAGGCCAAGGCCGAGGGCAGCCTGCAGGCCGTTGCCGATTTCGCCTTGCCTCAAGGTCTCGATGCCGCAGCCGCCGCGCCGCTGAACCTGATCCGCGACGGAGCGCGCAAGGGCCTTGAGCTGTTGAAGACCTTGCCGTCCACGCCCGCAGACGCGCTGAAAGTGTTGGCCGAAATCGAAGCCGCTCTCACCGGAAAGCCGGTCGCAGCTACGCCCGCGCCGGTGGATAACGTAAGCACCGCCAAGACCGACCGGCCGAGTGTCGCAACGGCTTCGGACGAGACCGCACCTGCCTTCGACGTCCTGCGCGTCGAGCCTGACGGCTCCACCGTCATCGCCGGCCGCGCCGCCCCGAATTCAAAGGTCGAGATCATCAATGGCGACAAGGTCGTCAGCAGCGTCGATGTCGGCGCCAGCGGCGATTTCGCGGCTGTGCTCGACACGCCGCTTGCCGCAGGCGACCACCAGCTTGTGCTGAAGGCGACCGGCAAGGACGGCAAGGCTGTGCTCTCGCAAGAGGTCGCCACGGTTTCGATCCCGCAGGACAAGAGCGGCGAATTGCTGGCCATGGTCACCAAGCCCGGCGAAGCCAGCCGCATCATGACCGCGCCGGACGAGGCCGCCACGAAGCAGCCAGCGCCCGCGCCAACCCCGGCAACGCCCGATCTGCCGGCAACGTCCGGCGATCTTGCCGCGACCGCGCCTTCCGCCACCGACGGTGCATCGAATGGCGCGCCCCAGCCGGCAACGGCGGACAGCGCCGCCGACGCACAATTGCGCGTCACCGCCGTCGAGATCGAAGGCAACAAGATCTTCGTCGCCGGTATTGCCGCCGCCAAGGCAAGTGTCGCCGGCTATGCCGACGATGCGCCGATCGGCAAGGCCGTGGCGGCGGCCGAGGGCCATTTCGTCATCGAGGGCGTGATCGATCTCGCCGTCGGCGATCACACGATCCGCGTCGATATGCTTGATGCGAGCGGCAAGGTGACCGTGCGCGCTTCGGTGCCGTTCACGCGCCCGGCCGGCAATCAGGTCTCAGTCGTTGCCCAGCCCGGCAATGCCGCCGGCATCGACGCCGCGACGCTCGATCCGGCCTTCCGCAAGCTGCACAGCGATCTCTCGACCGCGCTCGGCCTGCTGCGCAACCTGTTCGCCAATGGCGGGCTTCCCGCCGGCGATGCGTTGGCGGCGGCGCGTTCGGCCACCGAAATTGCCCTGAAGTCGCTGGCCGATTTCCAGGCCGCTTCGGATAGCACGGCCGGTTTCAAGGACATCGTCGCCAAGACGAACGCCAGCGCGGCCAAGGCGCTGGCTGCCCTTCAGGCCCTGCCGCGCGACGCCAAGGCATTCGGCGCATCGCTGGATAATCTGACAGCGCTCATCGAGGACACGTTGCGTCTCGTGCCGCAGGTCGAGCCGGCTTCGCCCGCCGTCGCCCAGGCGCCGAAGCCGAGCGCGCAGGCGCAGGCAGATGCCGGCGCTGAAGCCGCCGGCGCACCCGTGACCATCTCGCAGGCGCCGCTGACGCAGAGCAACGAGTCGGTCATCATCCGTCGCGGCGATACGCTGTGGCAGATTTCGCGCCGCATCTATGGTGCGGGCGTGCGTTACACCACGATCTACCTCGCCAATCGCGAGCAGATCAACAATCCGGACCGCATTCGCCCCGGCCAGATCTTCGGTCTGCCGAAGGATGCGCGGCCGGATTCGGAAGAGCTGCACCGCAAGCGCCTGCACGGCGACAAGCTGTAAGCGCAAATTCATTATCGTCACATTCGACAATGGCCGCGAAGTTCATTCGCGGCCATTGTCATGGGGGCCGATCGAGCCTATCTCCGGCCAACGCATGTTATGCATCAACGTGTCGCAGTTTTGCGGTAACGACATGCCAGACAGACATACCAGGCAGCCGCCGCCCGTCCGGGCTCGCGCTTTTTCCTGCACAGCATTTGACAGACGAGCTCGGAGGCCGCGATGGCGTCTCAGAAAAAAACCATTTCGGCGGACAGCCGCAACCCTTTTCGAACGCTCGTCAACCTCTGGCCCTATATGTGGCCGGCGGAGCGGCCGGACCTCAAGACCCGCGTCGTCTGGGCGACGGTCCTGCTTCTCGTCGCCAAGTTCGTGCTGCTGTCGGTCCCCTATTTCTTCAAATGGGCGACGGATGCGCTGAACGGCAAGTTCGACGTCACCGGCGTGCTGCCGGCCGTGCTCGCCGGCGCCGTGGCGCTGATCATCGCCTATAACGTCATGCGGCTGATGCAGCTTGGCCTTAACCAGCTGCGCGATGCGATGTTTGCCAGCGTCGGCCAATATGCAGTGCGCCAGCTCGCCTATCGCACCTTCGTCCACATGCACCAGCTTTCGCTGCGCTTCCATCTGGAGCGCAAGACGGGCGGCCTGTCGCGCATCATCGAGCGCGGCACGAAGGGCATCGAAACCATCGTCCGCTTCACCATCCTGAACTCGTTGCCGACCATTGTCGAATTCGTGCTGACGGCGGCGATCTTCTGGTGGGGTTACGGCTTTTCCTATCTGTTCGTCACGGCGCTGACCGTCTGGGCCTATGTCTGGTTTACGGTGCGGGCCAGCGACTGGCGCATCTCCATTCGCCGCTCGATGAACGATAGCGACACCGACGCCAACACCAAGGCGATCGATTCGCTGCTCAATTTCGAAACCGTCAAGTATTTCGGCAATGAGGATATGGAAGCGCGCCGTTTCGATGCTTCGATGGCGCGCTACGAGAAATCGGCGACCGAGGTCTGGACCTCGCTCGGCTGGCTGAACTTCGGCCAGGGCGTCATTTTCGGCATCGGCTCGGCAGTCATGCTGGTCATGTCCGGCCTTGCCGTGCAGCGCGGCGAGCAGAGCATTGGCGATTTCGTCTTCGTCAACGCCATGCTGCTGCAACTGGCGGCGCCGCTCAACTTCATCGGTTTCGTCTACCGCGAAATCCGTCAGGGCCTCACCGATATCGAGCAGATGTTCGACCTGCTGGAAGTCGATGCGGAAATCGAGGACGCGCCGGATGCCAAGGAATTGCAGATCGAGCGCGGCGGCATCGCCTTCAAGGATGTGCATTTCCACTACGATCCCGACCGGCCGATCCTGAAAGGCATTTCCTTTGAGGTGCCGGCCGGCAAGACGGTCGCGGTCGTCGGCCCCTCGGGCGCTGGTAAATCGACGATTTCGCGTCTGCTCTATCGTTTCTACGACGTGCAGAAGGGTGAAATCTGTCTTGACGGGCAGGACATCCGGACGGTGACTCAGAAGAGCCTGCGGCATGCGATCGGCATGGTGCCGCAGGACACGGTGCTGTTCAACGACACCATTGCCTATAACATCCGCTACGGTCGCCCCGCCGCCTCCGACGAGGAAGTGTCCAAGGCAGCTGAAATCGCCCAGATCGGGACTTTCATCGAGGCGCTGCCGGAAGGCTTCGCCACCAAGGTCGGCGAGCGCGGCCTGAAACTCTCCGGCGGCGAGAAGCAGCGCGTGGCGATTGCCCGCACCATTCTCAAGGCACCGCCGATCCTTATCCTCGACGAGGCGACCTCGGCGCTCGATACCACCACCGAGCGGGAAATCCAGACCGCGCTCGACGTGGTCTCGAAGAACCGCACAACGCTGATCATCGCCCACCGCCTGTCGACTGTGATCGGCGCCGACGAGATCATCGTGCTCAAGGGCGGCGAGATCGCCGAGCGCGGCGCTCACGCCGAATTGCTCGCCAAGAACGGTCTTTACGCCTCCATGTGGGATCGCCAGCGCGAAGCAACCCAGGCCGAGGAACAGCTCAAGAAGGTGCGGGAGAATGACGAACTCGGCGTCGTCAACCGGCTGGAACCTGCACGGTAACAGGCGCGTTGCGAAAAGACCCTGCGTCGAATTGGCGACTGTGAATTCCCCGTTTCCCAGGGGAATTCGTGTGGCAGGCTTTTGACCCGGCCTCAGTTTGCCTGTAACCAGCAGACAGAAACCTTGCGGAGACCATCAGAATGAGCCTCATAGACACCGTGCGCAACACGATCGTTCCCGTTCACAAGGAAGGATATATTTTTGTCGCCGGTTTCTTCGTCGTCTCGCTGATCCTCGGCTGGTTCTGGGAACCGCTGTTCTGGATCGGCTTCGTGCTGACCCTGTGGTGCGCCTATTTCTTCCGCGATCCCGAGCGTGTGACGCCGCAGGATGACGATCTCGTCATCAGCCCGGCCGACGGGCGCGTATCCGCCATCCAGATGATGACGCCGCCGGCCGAACTCGACCTCGGAGCCGAGCCGATGTTGCGCATTTCGGTGTTCATGAACGTGTTCAACTGCCATGTGAACCGCGCGCCGATGCGTGGCCGCATCGTCAACATCGCCTATCGCGAAGGCAGCTTCCTCAATGCCGAACTCGACAAGGCCAGCCACGAAAACGAGCGCAACGGTCTCGTGATCGAAACCGCGCATGGCGAAATCGGCGTCGTGCAGATCGCCGGCCTCGTGGCGCGCCGCATCGTCTGCTGGTCGGCCAAGAACGAGCCGCTGGCAGCGGGCGAGCGTTTCGGCCTCATCCGGTTCGGCTCGCGTCTCGATGTCTTCCTGCCGCTGTCGGCCGCACCCCGCGTTTCCGTCGGCCAGACTGCGATTGCCGGCGAGACTGTGCTTGCCGAATTCGGCTCCGCCAAGGGGCCGGTCATCAGCCGCCGGGGATAAGATCACAAAGGAGCCAGCCGATGGAGACACCGTTTCCGCCTTTCGACCCGCATGGCCCCGAAAAGGAAGAGGATGCGCGTGGACCGCGTCTGCGCGAAATTCCGCTGCGGATGATGATCCCCAACATCATCACCATCCTGGCGATCTGCGCCGGCCTGACGGGCGTGCGCCTCGCTTTCGAGAATCGCTATGAACTGGCAGTCGGCATGGTGCTCGTCGCCGCCTTTCTCGACGGTATAGACGGTCGCATCGCCAGGCTGATGAAGGCGACGTCGAAATTCGGCGCACAGATGGATTCGCTCGCTGATATCGTCAATTTCGGCGTTGCGCCCGCGCTTGTGCTCTATGTCTTCCTGCTCGACCACGCCAGATCGATCGGCTGGATCGCCGCATTGATCTATGTGATCGCCGCCGGCCTGCGTCTGGCGCGTTTCAATGTGATGGATGAACGGCAGCACAAGGCGAGCTGGCAATCGGAATATTTCGTCGGCGTGCCGGCGCCGGCCGGCGCGCTTCTGGTGCTGCTGCCTGTCTATCTCGGCTTTCTCGGTATGGTGCCGACACGCGGCTTCGCCTATGCGTCTGCCGCCTACACCGCCATGATCGGCCTGCTCCTGGTCAGCCGCCTGCCCGTCTGGTCCGGCAAATCCGGGGGCAGCCGGGTGCGGCGCGACCTCGTCCTGCCGCTGATGCTGGCCGTGGTGCTTTATGTGGCGCTTTTGATGAGCTACACTTGGGAAGTGCTTGTCGTCACCGTCATCGCCTATCTCTGCACCCTGCCCTTCGGCGCTCATAGCTGGAAGAAGAAATACGGTACGCTCACCGTCGTGCCCGTGGATACCCATGGCGAGCACCCGCGCGAAGACGATTTCGACCGCGGGCTATGACAGCGTCGCCGGCAGTTTTGCCTGAAACCTGGATGTAACGATACGGTTTCGATTCGAGTATCGATCGAAAAGGCCGCGTGAATTTACGCGGCCTTAACTGTCACCGTATTTACAGCCTCTCCTCGCGAAATATGGTTCCCTTTGTCTAAAGTTGATCGCGCTCGCCTCGCTTTCGTCACGAATCCGTGTTCAACTTTGCAACTAGAACAACGCATGCAAAGCATCTGTGAAAACACCAAGGAGATTGAAATGACTTCGCAGAACGACGCTACGGCAAAGGCTCAGGCCGCCAAGGCGCCCAAGACCGACCTCACCGCCCTGTATCGCCCGTTGGGGCTGAAGGCTGTTCTGGCCGCCTCTATGATGCTGAAGAAAAAGGCTCCTCTTATCAAGAAGCACGCCTGATTTCCGGCGGCTCGGCCGCCCTCCTGAAAACGATAAATTTGAATATCGATTTTAACGCCGTTGCATTTGCACGGCGTTTTTGTTTGCGCGGATAGTCCTTCAAAACAGCGTCAGCTGCGAATCATCGGATGACGGCTTGCGTTTCGACGGCGCCGGCTTCTCCAGGGCCGGGCCGGCCGGCGCCTGCACATCCGGCCCCATATTGGCGACCTTGTTGACGAGATCGGACACCGGTATCGCCTCGAAAAAATCGTCCTCGATGGGGCGCATGAATTTGACGACGTCGCGCGGCTCCTGCGTCTTGCAGTCGAGCCAGCGGCTGAAATCCTCCTGGCGAATGACCACAGGCATGCGATCGTGGATCGGCGCCATCGCCGCATTGGCCGAGGTGGTGAGGATGGCGGCGGTGTCGACTTCCGATCCATCGGCCGAGGACCAGGTTTCCATCAATCCGGCAAAGGCGACGACCTCCTGCCGACGCGGCCTGATCCAGTAGGCCTGCGCCTTCTCGCCGCTTTCCTTCGAGGGGCGATGCCATTCGTAGAAGCCGGAGGCCGGAATAAGCACGCGACGATGGCGCATGGCGGCGCGGAAGGAGGCCTTTTCCGCCGCCGTTTCGGCGCGGGCGTTGATCAGCAGCGGAAAATCGCGCGGATCCTTCACCCATCCGGGAATGAAGCCCCAGCGCGCCAGCATCGCCCGTCGTTCCGGCATGTTGCTGCCCGGACTTTGCTTGTCGCTCGATATGACGACGAGAATCGGCTGGGTCGGGGCGATGTTGTAGCGCGCCGGCGCATCCTCTTCGAAAAGCATCGCCAGAAATTCTTCCACCACCCGCCGGTCTGCGGTCAGGGCGAATCGTCCGCACATGTCGTCACCTCCTGTATTCGCTCAGCCGCGCGGCCCGAACAGAATGAGCGCCGCGCCCGCGAGGCAGATGGCCGTTCCGGAAATATCCCAACGATCCGGCATCCGGCTCTCGACGATCCACAGCCAGAGGATCGACGACAGGATATAGACGCCGCCATAGGCTGCATAAGCGCGCCCGGCCGCTTCGCTCGGCGTCAATGTTAGCAGCCAGGCAAAAAGCGCCAGCGACGCCATGCCCGGCGCAAGCAGCCAGACGGAACGCCCCATGCGCCACCACGCCCAGAAGGCGAAGCAGCCGCCGATTTCGGCAAGCGCCGCCAAAGCGTAAATCGCAAACGAGGTCATCCTGTTCCTTCCATGCCCATCGATCCCGGCCCCGGCATGAGCCCCGATGTGCATTCGTCGCATCCGGGAGAAAAGGATTCCGATTTGCGCACCGATCCTGTAGCCTGAGGCGGCACTTTTACCTGACCGGTTCCGGAACGTCCATGACAGCGACTGCCAAGCCCGCCTCCTCCGCCATCCTCGAACGCGACGGTCGTTATCTTTTGGTCCGTCGCGCCAATCCACCGGCGGCGGATATGTATGCCTTTCCCGGCGGCCTTGCCGAACCCGGCGAGACGCCGCCGGAAACGGCGATTCGCGAGATTCGCGAGGAAACCGGTCTCGACGTGACCCGACCGCGCCTGTTCGCCACCTACGATCTCGAGACGCGCGCGCCGGACGGATCGCTGCAGAGCCATTATTTCCTGTCCGTCTTTCTCGTCGAGGGTTGCGACGCAAGAGAAGCGGTTGCGGCAGACGATGCGGCCGATCTCGGCTGGTACAGCCTTGACGAAATCCGGGGGCTCAACGTGCCCGACAGCGTTCTCGACTGCATCGACCGGCTGGAGCGCGCCGCCGCATGAAAAGCGATTCGCATCGAATCACCGCATGGGTGGCCAGCGCCCTCTTCGTCCTTGCCTTGAGCGCGATAATCCCGGTCAACGCCATCGCCGCACCTGCCAAGGCGCCGAAGGAACCGGCGGCCGAAGCCGTCGCTCCACCGCCGCCAGTTGCCGCAAAACCAGCGCCTTACGATGACCGCCTGGCGCGATTCGCCGAAATTCTCGGCTCCGTGCACTATCTGCGCAACCTGTGCGAACCCGGAAAAGCAGACGAATGGCGAAGCGGCATGCAGTCGCTGCTCGACGTCGAAACATCAGACGAACCCGCGCGACGCGAGCTTCTGACGGCCGCATTCAACCGCGGCTACCGGGCATTCGCCTCCGTCTATACGCAATGCACCGCCAGCGCCGTGACCGCCGAGGAGCGTTATCGTAACGAAGGTGCAACACTGGCGGCAGAAATTACCGCCCGCTTCGGTAATTAGCATTTTATTTACCTCTTTGCGTGGCAGGCAGTGCCGAATTGAGAGAAGACTGCTAATGGTGTTAACGTAGCGGTAAGATCTGAACGTTCTGAGGAAGAGTGATGCAAGCAAGCCTCAACGAAATCGACGACATGATCGTCCATGAGAAGATGCAGGCGGCGATGGAGTATCAGCACGAAGCCTGGGCGGACGGCATGGCCGACGGCATCGAGCCGGAAATCATTGCGGACGCGGCCATCGTACTGGCCATGCGCGAAACCGTGCGTATTCATGGCGAGGAAAAAGCAGAAGCGCTGCTCGAATCGCTGCGTGAGCGCATCCTTGCGGGTGAGTTCTCACCCAAACGGTCGGTCCAGTAATCAGCCGGAGGCAGCCCGAATCATTATGACGGCAAGACGAAATACCGAAATGGCTCTGCGGACGGGCCTGATTGCGGGTGCGCTTGGCAGCGCCCTTCTTCTGGCGCAGACCGCTCCGGCCTTTGCGCTTTCCGAACTCAAGCAGGTTCCGGGACAGCCCCAACAGCAGGCGCAGACCCAGACTTCGCAGGCGACCACGCCTCCCACCTCGCCCGCACCTGCTACGGAAGGCGCACCGGCAGAACTGCCGAAGCCCGATCCCATGGTCAATTCCAGCGCTGCTTCCGGCAGCGCCAACAAGACCGATGACGGCAAGTCCGTCGAAATCCTCTACGACGCCAGCAAGGTGCCGGAACCCGTGCGCCAGATGCGCGAGAAGATCGTCGAGGCGGCCGCATCCGGCGATATCGAGCGGCTGCGCCCGCTGCTGACGGGCGCGACGCCGACCCAGGTGACCATCGGCGAGGCCAGCGACGACCCGGTGCGTTCGCTGAAGGAGCTTTCGGGCGATTCGGACGGGATCGAGATCCTCGCCATCATGCTCGACCTGCTTCAGACGGGCTTTGCCCATATCGGCAAGGGCACGCCGGACGAAATGTATGTCTGGCCCTATTTCACCGAAAAGACGCTCGCCAACCTGACGGCGCCTGAAAAGGTGGAATTGCTGCGCATCGTTACCGCCGGCGATTATTCCGACATGCTGGAATTCGGCGGCTACAATTTCTACCGCATCGGCATCACGCCGAAGGGTGAATGGAAGTTCTTCGTCGCCGGCGATTGACCGGCGACGCCCTTGCGCCGGATCGGCGGAGGCATTACCTCGGGACAACAGCATTTCAGCATTGAGTCCGAGCGATGACCGACGCCTTTCTTGCCGACCGAGCGCTTCTTCGAGTTTCCGGAACGGATGCCGAAGGTTTTCTGCATAATCTGATCACCACCGATGTGACCGGCCTGCCGCCGGGCGAAGCGCGCCCCGGCGCGCTGCTGACGCCTCAGGGCAAAATCCTTTTCGATTTCCTCATCTGGCGGGACAGTGACGGCTTTCTCATCGAGATCGATGCAGACCAACTGGACGCTTTGACCAAGCGGCTGACGCTCTATCGCCTGCGCGCTGCGGTGACGCTGGCGCCGGCAGGACAAGGCATCACGGTCTCCTGGGAACCGGCAGCCGAGGGCGTGACCGACGCCCGGTTCGCCAAGGCAGGTATAACCTTGACGCGGCGGCCCGGCGAGCATGGCGACACGGGGACGGATGCCTATCATGCCTTGCGCATCCGGGCTGGTCTCGTGGAAGCCGGCCGTGACTATCCGCTTCAGGATGCCTTTCCGCATGATGTGCTGCTCGACCTGACGCAGGGGCTTTCCTTCCGCAAGGGTTGCTATGTCGGCCAGGAAGTCGTCTCGCGCATGCAGCATCGCGGCACGGCGCGCCGCCGTGTCGTGCGTGTCGAGGCCGATCAGCCCTTGCCCGCGACCGGCACCGAACTGACCGCCGGCGGCAAGCCATTGGGAACGCTTGGCTCTGTCGATGGCGTCCATGGTCTTGCCATCGTGCGCATCGATCGCGCCGGCGACGCCATGGCCAATGCCGTGCCGATTCTTGCCGGCGACATTCCCGTTCGCGTGGCGCTTGCCGATTGGACGGGCCTCAGCTTCCCGACCGGCGGCGACGAGGCGCAGGCGTGAACCGGGCAAAACCGCCCCGCGCCTGGCAGCGGATGCTCTCCGGCCGCCGTCTCGATCTGCTCGATCCCTCGCCGCTCGACGTGGAAATCTCCGACATTGCCCATGGACTGGCGCGCGTGGCGCGCTGGAACGGCCAGACGGCCGGCGACCATGCCTTTTCCGTCGCCCAGCATTGCCTTGTCGTCGAGGAGATCTTTCGCCGCTGCCATGGCGACACGCCCGAGCATCTGTTGGTGGCACTGCTGCATGACGCACCGGAATATGTGATCGGCGACATGATCTCGCCGTTCAAATCCGTGGTCGGCGGCGATTATAAAAGCGTGGAGCTGCGCCTGGAAGAGGCCGTGCATCGCCGTTTCGGCCTGCCGCCGCATGCCCCTCGCGAACTCAAGGATCGCATCAAGAAAGCCGACCGCATCGCCGCCTATTTCGAGGCGACGGAACTGGCCGGGTTTTCGGCAACGGAAGCGCGCAAATTCTTCGGCGAAACGCGCGGCATCAGCCGCGATATGCTGCCGATGACCCCCTGGCCATCGGTGGAAGCACAGCAGCGCTTTATCGCCCGTTTCGAAGAACTGGAGGCCGCGCGCCGCGCCGCCGCAGGAGCCAAGCCATGACCGCCATCATCGTTTCCCCGCTATCGCGCATTGCCGAAATGGCGGTGCGTCATGGATCGCGCGAAATGATCAGCCTGCTGGCCAAAGGCCAGGACTTCCACCGGCCGGCGGTCATTTCGGCCACACGCCATCTACTGCTCGGCGTCAACGACATCAATTTTGCCGGCACGGCCGATCTGATCGCGCCGCAGGAAGTCCATGTCGAGGCGATCGTGCGGTTCGCCCGCGAGTGGGACCGCAACGCGCCGCTGCTTATCCATTGCTGGATGGGCATTTCGCGTTCGCCGGCAGCGGCGGTGATTGCCGCACTTGCCATCGACCCGGATCAGGACGATGCCGAGCTTGCCGCGCGGCTGCGCAAGGCCTCGCGTTACGTGACGCCGAACGCGCGCCTGATCGAGATCGGCGATACGCTTCTCGGGCGCGGCGGACGGCTAAAGGCGGCGATCTCCGCCATCGGGCGCGGGGCGGATGCCGATGGCAATATCCCCTTCGTGCTGCCGCTCACGCCGGCTGAACAAGCCGCTGCCGGTTGACCTGCCGCGCCCCCGCTCCATCTTGTTGAGACGTTCAACAACGGAGCAAATGCCGGATCATGAACCAGGAAGCAGCGGATTTCATCGTGGCGACCCGCGCGGCGCTGACCCAGGCCAGTGCGCTCGCGGTGCATTATTCCTTCTCTATCGTCGGCGCGATCATCATTCTGGTGATCGGCTGGTTTCTCGCGGGCGTTCTGCAACGATGGGCCTATAAGGGCCTCGACAGCATTCACGGCATCGACGAAACCCTGGCTCGTTTCTTTTCCAATCTGCTGCGCTATCTGGTGCTGATCCTCGTCTTCATCACCGTGCTTGGCCAGTTTGGGGTGCAGACGGCCTCGATCATCGCGGCACTCGGCGCTGCCGGCCTCGCGGTCGGTCTGGCCCTGCAGGGAACGCTGCAGAACATCGCCGCCGGCATCATGCTGCTGGTGCTCAGACCCTTCCGCGTCGGGGAATATATCGAGACCTCCAGCGTCAGCGGCACGGTCGAGGAAATCGGCCTGTTCGCCACGGAATTGCGCACGCCGGAAGGCCTTTATCGCCTCGCGCCGAACTCGACGCTGTGGAACACGCCGGTGACCAATTATTCGCGTCGGCGACTTCGCCGTCACGAGATCAGCGTTCCCGTAGCGATCGGCGACGATGTGAAGGGGGTCGAGAAGCAATTGCTGGCGCTCGCAAAGGCGCAAGGGCGTGCTGAAAACAGCCCGGCGCCGGAAACCTTCATTTCCGACCTCACCGCCGCCAATGCGACGGTGACGCTGCGCTACTGGGTGGCGAACAGCGAATGGGATCGGGTGACCAGCCGCATGCGCCAGGCGGTGCGCGACGATATCTTCGGCCAGAAAGATGCCGCCTGAAGCGCGGCATCCTTTCCCGGACTGCGTTACTTGATGACGGCGCAGGCCAGTCTTTCACCGGCGTCGCCGGACGGCTGGCTGCGATAGTCGTCGGACCGCGCATGGATCATCAACGCCTTGCCACGGATGGCATTGTCATCGTTGAGCGTAACGTGGCTGTTGTAGACATGGGCGCGGGCCGTCCCGTCCTTGTCGATATAGAGATTGGGCATGTCGCCGGCATGCGGCCCGTTGGCGGCGAGGAAACCATGCTCGGTCTTGCCGGGATTGAAATGGCCACCAGCGGATTCATGATGGGTCTTGGCGTCGCAAACGCCGTTGTCATGGATATGGAAGCCAACCCATGTGCCGGGCGGCAGGCCGGAGACCTCGACCTCGATCAGCACTCCGTCCTTGCCTTGCGTCAGCGCGGCGCGGCCGTCTTCCTTGCCGCTGGCATCGACGAAATTGGCGACCGCCGTCTGCGTCTGCTGGGCAAACACCGGAGCGGCAAAGGCCGGCAGACACAGAGCCGCCATCAGGATGCGTTTCATGGGATATCCTTTCCATTGCTCCTTGCAATGAAAGGGGAACCCGCCAGCTGCGAACCCGTTCCCTCCTCCCTTTTTTCGCGGCCGTAAATGCGCATAGACTATCAGCCCGGCAACCGGACAGAATCATGCTCGAAACACTCATCCTCGCTGTCATCTTCCTCTGGATTTTCGTATCCCGACAACGCGCCACCGATCGGCGTTTCGCCGCTCTCGAAGCGCAGGTTATCGAATTGCGCGCTGCACTTGCGGGCGCGCCGGTCTTGGCCGCGCCTGCGGCTCCTGCCGAAACCGAAGCCGTCGTGGAAGAGCCTGCCGTCGAAGTGGAGTCGATCATCGTTGCGGCGAGCGAAGCGCCGACCGAGCCGGAACCCGAATCGGTCTCTCAGCCGGCAGCGGAACCTGCCGGCGACACGCTGGAAAGCTGGCTCGGGGCGCGCTGGGCGGTCTGGGTTGGTGGTATCGCCCTGGCGCTGGGCGGTATTTTTCTGGCGAAGTATTCAATCGAAAGCGGCTTGCTCAGCGCCTCCGTGCGGCTGTCACTGGCTGCGCTCTTTGGCGTCGCGCTGTTTGCCGCCGGCGAAATCGTCCGGCGGCGCGCGCTGCCGCTGCAGGTTCGCGCCTTTTCAAATGCGCTGATCCCCGGTGTGCTGACCGCCGCGGGCGCGGTGACGCTGTTCGGCGTCGTCTATGTCTCCTATGCCTTTTACGGTTTTTTCGGGCCTGCGCTCGCCTTCGCTCTGCTGGCCGCTGTTGGGCTGGTGACGCTCGGTCTGTCGCTGCTGCATGGCCAGGCGCTGGCGGGCCTCGGCCTGCTCGGCTCGATGCTGACGCCGGCGCTGATCGCCTCGACTGCGCCGAGCATCTGGGCGCTTTTTTCCTTCCTCACCTTTTCCTGGGTCACCACGGCGCTCGCCGCGCGGCTGCGGCGCTGGACGCTGGTGCCGGCGCTCGGCAATCTCGGCCTTTGCCTGTGGGCGCTGACCTATATCGCCAATGCCGGAACGCTCGACAGCGTGCCGCTGACATTGTCGCTGCTTTGCCTGATTGCCGGCCTGACCTTCCTATGGCCCGGCACGGCGGTTTTCTCCCTGCCCGAGCCACAGGCCGCCAAAACGTCACAAGGCGACGCCAACCCGCCCGAGCCGCGTCCACGCGGCCCATGGGAAAGCCTCCTGTTGCGGCCACCACTCGGCTTGACGATATCAGGCGCATCCGCCGTACTGCTTCCCGCGCTGGCGCTGGCCTCGACGCCGGCACCGGCGACGCTCGATCCGATCCTCTGCTTCGCCACGCTGATCGTGACGCTGGCCGCATGGGGCGCAACCCGCTTGAATGCGCAATGGGCGGCGCTTCTGGCGGCGAAGGGCGCAGTTGGCGGCGTGATGCTGCTGGCGCTGTCCGGGCTCGTCCCCTTCGCACTTGCCGTGACAGGGGAAAACGCCGGTGCGGCGCTCTCCTACACGACGGAGGTTTCCGTCAGCCTTGGGCTTGGCTTCGCCTTCGTGCTGCTCGGCCTTGCCTTCCTCCAGCGCCACGGATCGGCTGAGCCACAGATGGCGACGCTCTGGGCAGCGCTGATGGCTTTCGTGCCTGTGGCCAACGGCGCGATCAGCCTCGTCAACTTCGGCAACCTCAATCGCGACCTGCCGCATGGACTGTATGGTTTGGCGATTGCCGCCGGCCTTATTGCCATCGCCGAGATGCTAAGCCGTCGGGGCGAAAGCAGGAGCGGCGCGATGCATTGGCTCATCGGCGGCAGTTTCTTTGCGCTGCTGCTGGCCCTTCAAGCGCTGACCCACGGCATCTATACCATTGTCGGCACGGCGATTGCCGGTTATGCCTTCGTGCTTGCCGGCCGTCTGCGGGAATGGCCGGCGCTGCCGTGGATGATGGCGGTCGCCTGCATCACGGTGCTGGCGCGCATTGCCGTCGATCCGACCATCGTCGGACCGGACAATCTCGGCACGACGCCGGTGTTCAACGCGCTTGCCGTCGGTTACGGACTGCCGGCGCTGCTGGCGGCGCTGACTGCCTATCACCTGCGCCGCTCTCCGGACCTGCGCATCCGCAATCTGATGCAGGCCCTGGCGAGCCTGATGGTGTTCCTGACCATCGCCATCCTGCTGCGTCACGCCATGCATGGCGGCCGACTGGCGTCGGACTCACCGACGTTGAGCGAGCAATCGATTTATACGCTGCTGACCATCGGCATGGCCATCGTCCTGATGTCGCTGGATTTCCGCAGCCCAAGCCCGATCTTTCGCTACGGCTCGATCATCGTCGGTTCGCTGTCGATGTTGTCGGTTATGACCACGCACCTCATCGTGCTGAACCCCTATCTCACCGGCGAAGACACCGGCCGCTGGCCGTTCGTCAACCTGCTGCTGCTCGGCTACTTGCTGCCCGGCCTCGCCTATGGCGGGCTGGCGGCCTATGCTCGCAATCGCCGCCCGCGCGTCTATGTGACGCTGGCGGCCGTCAGCGCCGCCATTATCGGCTTCGTCTGGGCGACGCTCAGCGTAAGGCGCTATTGGCAGGGCTCCAACATCGCCGAATGGAAAGGCTTTCTCGAAAGCGAGACCTATACCTATTCCGTCGTCTGGCTGCTGATCGGCATCGGCCTTCTGGGGCTTGGCTCGCGCTTCGATGCGAAAAGCCTGCGGCTAGCCTCGGCGGCGCTGGTGATGATCGCGGTGCTGAAGGTCTTTCTGGTCGACATGTCCAATCTGGAAGGCGTGTTGCGCGCCTTGTCGTTTATTGGCCTTGGCATTGTGTTGATCGGCATCGGCCTGTTCTACCAGCGCATTCTCGGCAATCGCAGCCGCGCCAAGGCAGCGGGTCCGGAGACGGGCTGATTGCACAGGCGCTCTGCTGCAAGTAAGCAGGGCGACAAGGCACGCTGTTTACGGAGATCCCATGCCGCCCGACGACATCGTCAAGGCGTTCGCGCCGTTCGAAACCCTTGCCGCCACGCTCGTCGGCCATGCGACCGACAGCGACGACGGCTCGCACGACCTCGCCCATATCCTGCGCGTGATCCGCAACGCCATGCGCATTCATGAAGCCGAAGGTGGCGACGGGCGCGTGCTGGCCGCCGCCGTGCTGCTGCATGATTGCGTGGCGGTGGAAAAGAACTCGCCGCTTCGCGCGCAAGCCTCCAGGCTGGCAGCGGACAAGGCACGCGGCATTCTCGCCGAACAGAGCTGGAGCGCGGCGGATATCGATGCGGTCGCCCATGCCATCGAGACTCACAGCTTTTCCGCAGGCCTGCCACCGGTCTCGCTGGAAGCGAAAATCCTGCAGGATGCCGACCGGCTGGATGCCATCGGCATGGTGGGCGCGGCGCGCTGCTTTTATGTCGCGGGCCGGATGCGCTCGGCACTCTACGATCCCTTCGATCCGCGTGCAGAGGTCCGCGCGCTTGACGATCGCAGCTTCGCCATCGATCATTTCGCCGCAAAGCTGTTCAAACTGGCGGACGGCTTCCAGACGCCGACCGGCCAGGCAATCGCCGCCGAACGCCACAGGCGGCTGGAAACATTTCTCGATCTCTTTCTCGACGAAATCTAGGGTCTATCGGGTTCATTCTGAATCCGATAGACCCTAGATATTTCTGTTTTCGTTTGTCTCTTCGGGAAACCGGTTCCCACTTTCCCTGACAAACTTTGAAGGAAACCCGCATGCGTGTCAGCGAACTCAACGTTTACCCCATGAAAAGCGCGCGCGGCATTCCGCTGACCGCCTCATCCGTCGATGCTTTCGGCCTGATCGGCGACCGTATGGCGATGCTGGTCAAGCCGGATGGCATGTTCATCACCCAGCGTGAAATGCCGGCGCTGGCCCGCCTCAACGTGCATCCGACCGAGGACGGATTGACGCTGAGCTATGATGGCCGCGATGGCGCGGTGCATGCCGTAAAACCGGAAGGCGGTCGCCGGCAGACGGTGGATGTGTGGAAGACGCCGGTCGATGCCGCGATCTGCGACGATGCCGTCAATGCGGCCTTGTCCGACTGGCTGGGACAACCGGTGCAACTGGCAATGTTCGATGATCAATCTGAGCGGACCGCCAGCGAGGATTGGGGCGCGTCCGACACCCCGGTGCGCTTTGCCGACGGCTATCAGATTCTGGTCACGACCACGGCGTCGCTTGCTGCGCTGAACGACAATATGGCCGCCAATGGCGAGGCGCCTGTCGGCATGGATCGGTTCCGACCGAACATCGTTATCGATGGCGTCGCTGCCTGGGCAGAGGACCAATGGGCCGCCATCGAGATCGGCGGCATCCGCTTCGATCTCGTAAAACCCTGCGCGCGCTGCATCATGACGACGCAGGATCAGCGAACCGGTTCGCGTGAGGGGGCAAATCCCATGCCCGCCATGGGGCGCTTGCGCATGTCTGCCGACCGGCGCGTGCCGGGGCCGCTGTTCGGTTGGAACGCCGTGCCGCGCGCCGATGGCCGGATTGCGATCGGCGACACCGTGCGCATTCTCGATGAACGGCCGGAAGGCTGGGCGCTGAAGCGTCGTGGCTAATTTTTGACCGGGGGTGGCGACGGCAGCGCCGCCATCGCCTTCATCACGGCCTGAACGAAGCCGTCGCGCGCGGTGTTGGGCTGGACGCCACGCGGCTCATAGACATGGCGATGCAGGAAGTAGGCGGTCAGCCGGAAGGCATCTGCAAGCCCCTGGCTATCCGCGGCGCGTGTCCGCTCGGGCGCCAGAAAATCCGGCAGCGCCAAAAGCCGTTCGGCATAGGGCGCACCGGCCGCGCGGCATACCGCCCTGCCCGATTTCGGCGAAACATAGACGAGATCGTCACGCCCTCCCGTTGCGGCACATTCGCCAAGATCGAGCCCGAAACCGAGATCGTTGAGCACAGCCAGTTCGAAGCGCACGAATAGCTCGCCGGCCTCGGACGGTTCGTGCAGATGGCCGAGGATGACCTCCAGCGCCTCGAAGAGATGCGGATGCGGATCGCGTTCCGGCAGCAGCCGCAGAACCGCCGCCATAGCCTGGATGCCGTGCAGCGCGGTCGCGGTTTCCATCAGTTGCGCGGCGCGCAATTGCAGCGGCTCGACGCGGAATTCGCCGAGATGCTCATGCAGGCGGGCGCGCCAGGTGACCTCTACCGAATTGCCGGGCTGGAGCACCGGCTGCATGGCGCGCGAACGCCCGGAGCGGACGACGCCGAGATGGCGGCCATGGGCAAGCGTCATCACCTCGGCGACGACGCTGCTTTCGCCAAGGCGCTTGACGCCAAGAAGGATGGCCTGGTCCTGCCACTGCATGGAAAGTTCAGCTTCGGTCTCTCGCGCTCCGGGCAAGAGGCCCGGGCGGAATCACGATGTAACGCCGGCGAAGACCTGCTTCAAGTGATCGCGGATCATGTCGTCGCCGAAGGGTTTGCGCAGCAGGGCGATCTCGCGCAGATCTTCGGGAAAATCCTCATTGTCGGGATATCCGCTGGAAAAGCCGAAGGGAATTCCGCGCGCGCGCAGGTCGCGGGCGAAATCGAAACTCATGGTCGGGCCGAGATTGACATCGAGCAAGGCGAAATCGATCGCATTCGCATCGACGTAATCGCGCGCCTGCTGCAGATTGCTGGCGATGTGCACCAGATCGGCGCCGAGGGCACGGAAGATATCCTCGGCCTCCATCGCAATGATGAGGCTGTCTTCCAGAACCAATATTTCGCGCGGCATCTTCACGGGCACTATCCTCGTCGGGGGCCAATCGCCCGCGGTGACGCCGAAGCGGCCGCTGACGGTGATGGGTGTAACAGCCACAAAGGCAGGAATTCAAGCAAAGCGCTTGTTGTTTGCTCTTCGCGGCGGTGTCGGAGGGGCAAGAGAAAGCGGGAAACCTTGTGAAGGACAACACCGGCTCCAAGAGGCCCGGCAAAACACATCCTTTTGATCTCCATCTTCGGCTCGATCCTGTCGCACATAATGATGGCAAAATGGTGTGACGGATTGAGACTACAGGTCAAGCCGGCTTGCCGCATTAAAGAATGACATGCTCGGCAAATACTTAGCCGATCGTCCCCCTCAAATGAACGGCCGGCGTCCCTCCGCCAGCCCGTCCCAATCCGCGACAGTTGCAAGTCCGGCGCCGTCAAGAACGACGCAGCCGCGATCCTGCCAACGGATCAGCTTGCGATCCGCCAGCTTACGGAGCGTCTTGTTGGTGTGGACGATAGACAGGCCCAGCGTATCGGCAATATGCTGCTGCGTTATCGGCAGAACGGCCCGGTTGTCGAAAAGGTTCACGGCTTTTGCCCGCTCATAAAGAAAGGCGAGCAGATAGGCGGCGCGCTCGAGGGCTGTGCGCCGGCCGATACTGAGAAGATGCTCGTCGAGAATACGTTCCTCCTGGGCGGCAATCCAGGTGAGGTCATAACCAAGGCTCGGATAGCGCGTGAACAGCTGCCCGAGCTTATCGCGTTCGAAAACGCAAAACGTTACCGGAGACAGCGCCTCGATGGAATGCTGCATCTCGCCCATGATCGAGCCCTGGAGGCCGACCAGATCGCCAGGCATGACGTAATTGAGGATCTGGCGGCGGCCATCGGAAAGCAGCTTGTATCGAAAGGCCCAGCCAGTCAGGACCGTATACAGATGTGCGCTGTGCGATCCTTCGACGAGAACGGTTGTCCCCGCATCGACCGACAACTCCCCAGTCTTGAAACGGGACACGAATTCCAGTTCGTCCCCGGTGAACTCGCGAAAGTGCGGGATCGCGCGCAAGGGACATTGCTGACAGGGCGTTTTTTGAGGGTTGGTAAATTTATCCGCCATATCGATCGCATAGACTTTTACTGCCGATGCCGCACAAGATCATTGATTTGCCCCACCGTCAAATGGACGAAAGGCAGGGCCCTGTTCAATGCGGGAAATCGAGGCCCATCTCGCGGAAACGGGCGGGATCGTCGCCCCAGTTCTCACGGACCTTGACGAAGAGAAAGAGATGCACGGGCTGTTCGAGAATTTCCGACAGCTCCTTGCGCGAGGCCATGGAGATCGCCTTGATCGCCTCGCCATCCTTGCCGAGCGCAATCTTTTTCTGGCTGTCACGCTCGACATAGATGACCTGTTCGATCCGGACCGAGCCGTCCTTGCGCTCTTCCCACTTCTCCGTCTCGACATGCGAGGAATAGGGCAATTCCTGATGGAGGCGCAGGAACAGCTTTTCGCGGGTGATTTCGGCGGCAAGCTGGCGCATCGGCAGATCGGAAATCTGGTCTTCCGGATAATACCAGGGACCTTCCGGCAGGGCCTTGGCCACATAATCCATCAGGTCGTCGCAGCCCGAACCGGTCGTTGCCGATACCATGAAGGTACGCTCGAAAGCGATCTTCTCGTTGGCGGCGGCGGCAAGCTTCAAAAGCTCTTCCGGGCGAACCTGGTCGATCTTGTTGAGCACCAGGAGCTTGGGCTGGCGCACATCCTTGAGACCTTCGAGAATCTGTTCGATATCGCCGCGCAATCCGCGCTCGCTGTCGATCAGCAGCATGATGTAATCGGCATCCTTGGCCCCGCCCCAGGCGGAGGTGACCATGGCGCGATCCAGCCGCCGGCGCGGCTTGAAGATGCCGGGCGTATCCATGAATACGATCTGGGTGCGGTCATGGATGGCGATGCCGCGCACGATGGCGCGCGTCGTCTGGACCTTGTGGCTGACGATCGAGACCTTGGCGCCGACGAGACGATTGAGCAGCGTCGACTTGCCGGCATTGGTCGGGCCGATCAGCGCCACGAAGCCGGAGCGGGTTGCCGCCGCTTCCGTCGTCTGTTCGTTTTCGTCGCCGTGGATTTCTCGTTCTTCGCTCATATCGTCCGTCAGTTGTTGATCAATTTCCAGCGGATTTCCGCAATGGAAAACCGCCTTTACATTTGTGCTGGAATTCTTCGTTTCACGCAATCGCGGCTTATAGACCGCTTCATATTCTGGCAGGGTCGCTCAAGCCTGGTCAGGCTGCCAGACGCCTTCGCGTTCCAGAAGCCGCGCCGCGGCCACCTGCTCCGCCGCCCGCTTGGAGCGCTCGCTGCCCGTTTCCGGGGCGACGCCTGGAATATCCACCCGCACGGTGAAACGCGGGTCGTGATCCGGGCCGGTGCGCTCCTCGATGCGGTATTGCGGGGTCACGCCGAACTTGGCATGCGCCCATTCCTGCAATTCCGTCTTGGCGTCGCGGCGACCGCCGCGGGCATCCACCGCGCGCTTCTCCCAATATTTGAGCACGAAACCGCGGGCGACCTCAAGACCGCCATCGAGATAAAGCGCGGCGATCAGGCTTTCGACGACATCGGCGCGCACGTTCATCATGCGCTTGCCGGTGAGTTTCTTGACGTCGGAGCCGGTGCGGATGAAGCGGTGCAGCTCCATTTCGTCGGCGACTTCGGCGCAGGTTTCGGCGCTGACCAACTGGTTCAGCCGCACCGACAACTCCCCCTCGCCGGCCTTACCGAAAGTCTTGAACAGGAGTTCGGCGACGCAGAGCCCAAGCACCCGGTCGCCGAGGAATTCCAGCCGTTCGTAATTGGCATCCGTACCGCCACGGGCGCTGGCATGGGTCAGCGCCCGGTCGAGCCGCTCCTTGCTCGCGAAAGCATGACCGATCACAGATTCGATCTGGACCCGCTGCTCCTGCGACAGAAGCTGGGCGCGCGTCATTCGACGACCTTGAACAGGCGATCCCAGCGCATATTGGCCGGCCAGCGCCAGATTTCGCGGAAGGTCGTGTCGTTGCCGAGCGAGAAGAAGATGACGCTGGCGCGACCGACAAGGTTTTCCGCCGGCACGAAACCGACATCGAAACGGCTGTCGGCGGAATTGTCGCGGTTGTCGCCCATCATGAAATAATGGCCGGCCGGCACAAGGAATTCGCGGGTATTGTCGCCGCGCGAATTCGGCGACTGGTCGAGCGTGTCATAGGTGATGCCGGTATCGAGCGTTTCGCGGAAAACCGGAACGTCCTGACCGGGATCGAGGCGATAATCGGAATTGAAGCTGCCATCGGGCTGCTTCGGCACCGGCTGGCCGTTGATGTTCAAAACGCCGTCGATCATCTGGATGCGGTCGCCCGGAAGCCCGACGACCCGCTTGATGTAATCCACTTCCGGGTTCGGCGGGAAGCGGAAGACGACGACGTCGCCGCGCTTCGGCTCGCTGCCGAAAATGCGGCCGGAGAACAGATCCGGCGAGAACGGCAGCGAATATTTCGAATAGCCGTAAGCGAATTTGTTGACGAAGATATAGTCGCCGACCAGCAGCGTCGGCATCATCGAGCCGGAGGGAATCGTGAACGGCTGGAACAGCACCGTGCGGATGATCATGGCCAGCACCAGCGCCTGCACGATCACCTTGATGTTTTCCCACAAGGCGTTTTGCTTTTTCTCGACTTTCTCGGACACGAACGCTTCTTTCTTCATCACCCGCTTTTGGCCTTCTCTAACGGCTTCCAGTCCCGGCGGCAATGCCAAGGACTGCGAAATAGCGTCGCTACGACATGCTTGCGGCAGAACGGGGGCGAGCTTCGATGATCACGAAAGCTTGCGCAAGCGGATATTCGTCGGTGATCGACAGATGAATGACCGCTTCGTGGTCGGGCGGCAGCATGGAGGCCAGCCGTTCGGCGGCACCTCCGGTCAGCTTCATCGTCGGCTTGCCGGACGGCAGGTTGACGACGCCCATGTCGCGCCAGAACACGCTTTCGGAAATGCCGGTGCCGAGCGCCTTGGAACAGGCCTCCTTGGCGGCAAATCGCTTCGCATAGGAATCGGCCCGGTTCTTGCGCCCGTCCGACTTGCGCTGTTCGATCTCGGTGAAGCAGCGCGCCGTGAAGCGATCGCCGAAGCGTTCCAGCGATTTGGCGATACGGCGGATGTCCACCAGGTCGCTGCCGATGCCGATGATCATGAAATCCTCCTCAAACGCTGGGAATATCGCCGCCGAGCGCGCCGGCAAGCGCCTCCTGCTGCTGCCGGCGCATCTGTAACTGGCGACGACGCTGGAAGCCGCGAACGGCGAAAAAGATGACGGCATAGAAAATGGCGGCGCTGCCGAGCGCCAGCGGCAGCGCACCGACGAGCATCGGCTTGAGAACCGGCGCCCAAAGGTCGCGAAACTGCATTTTTTCCAGAAGGTCGCCCAGGTCGGCCCCGGCACCCGTCGATGCCTCGCCGCCCACCAGCCAGCGACCGGTCTCCCAGGTCACCGCGCAGATCACCGGAAAGGTCGCAGGGTTGCTGAGCGTCGTGCCAAGCGCTGCGGCGACGAGATTGCCGGACAGGAGATAGGAGAGAATAAGCGCCAGCCCAAGATGAAAACCGAGAAACGGCGTCCAGGCCATGGCGATGCCGGTGGCGAAACCAAGGGCAATGGAATGAGGCGTCGCGCCGAGCCGCAGAATGCGCAGGCGATAATAGCGCAGCGGTCGCAGCAGACCTTTGCGGGGCCAGAGGAACTCCCGCATCCTTTCATGCCAGCGTGCTGGTTTTCGACGACGAAACAACATCGCAGCAGATTTAATGCTCGCCCGCAGGCGTGGCAAGGCCGGCGACGTGCCGGCCTGTCATGCAACCGGCGCAGGGCGCCAGCCGATCGGATCAAAGCTCGGAACCGGTTGGGGAACCGTGCGGTACCGGATCAGTACTTGCTGCGGAACAGACCGCGGTCAACCTGACGCTGGCGGTATTCCAGGTCGATACGATCGTGCGAACCGTTCAGATAGTTCATTTCGCGCTCTTCCGGGGTCGGAATGCGGAAGTTGCGTGCAATCTTCTTCAGGGAACCAAACATGGCCGTCTCACTTCTTTCTTCGTTGCTATGGGAGAAAGATAAGATAGACCCTGCGTTTTTACTAATGTTGCATCGCACAATCAGCTATGCATCCAATGCATCACTTGCCATGCTTTGACTGCATTTTAGCCATAGTCTGCTCAACATGCCGGCAAAATGCGCCCATGGAGGGCGCACTCATCTTTCTTTTGCCGTGGATCAGTCGAAGACGCGGCGCACCGTGGCGATGCAATCCAGTTCCTTGAGGCTTGTCAGCAGCTTGTTGAGCTGACGCAAATCCCAGACCTCGACGTCGAGCGCCATTTCCGAGAAATCGGTGGCGACGCCGATCATGCTGAGCGTGCGGATGTTGATATCGAGTTCCGCGACCGTCTGAGCGACCCTTGCAAGTGTGCCCGGTTCGTTGAGCGCATTGATGAGAACCCGCGCCATGAACCGCGACTTGTTGGCCTCGTCGAGATCCCAGCGCACATCGATCCAGCTTTCCGGCGTGTCGTCGAAGCGCTGCAGCGCCGGCGACTGGATCGGATAGATGGTGATGCCCTTGCCTTCTTCGACGATGCCAACGATGCGATCGCCAGGCACGGCGCCGGCGCGGGCGAAATTCACCTCGGCATTGCCGGCCAGGCCGCGGATCGGCAGCACGTCATCGGCATCCTCGCCGGCCAGCCTGCCGGCATCCGTCTTGGACGCGCCGGGAATGCGGAAGATCATGCCCGAGGCGCTGCGGACGTTGAACCAGCCTTCGCCATTGCTCGGCTTGACGGTGGCGCGCTCGTCCGGATGATCGGGATAGACGGCGCGCAGCACATCGAGCGACGACATCTCGCCACGGCCGACAGAGGCGATGGCGTCCTCGACTTCCTTGCGCGCAAGCCGGTGCAGCGCCGGTTTCATCACCTCGCGCGAGAAGACCTTGCCGGCCCGCTCGAAGGTGCGCTCGAGAATGCGCTGGCCGAGGCCGGCATATTGCTTGCGGATCGCCATGCGCGTGGCGCGGCGTATGGCGGCGCGCGCCTTTCCGGTGACGACGATTTCTTCCCAGGCGGCCGGCGGCACCTGCACGCCGGAGCGGATGATCTCGACTTCGTCGCCATTGTTGAGACGGGTCACCAGCGGCATGATGCGGCCGTTGATCTTGGCGCCGACCGTGGTGTCGCCGATATTGGTGTGCACCGCATAGGCAAAATCGATCGGCGTCGCCCCGCGCGGCAGGGCAATCAGCTTGCCCTTGGGCGTGAAACAGAAAACCTGGTCCTGGAACAGCTCCAGCTTGGTGTGTTCGAGGAATTCTTCGGGGCTGTCGCCCTCGGCCAGCGACTCGATGGTGTGGCGCAGCCAGGAATAGGCGTTGGATTCGCGCGACAGGAGTTCGGCGTCGCCGCCGCTGGCGCCGTCCTTGTAGAGCGTGTGGGCGGCGATACCGAATTCGGCGATCTCATGCATGCGCCGCGTGCGGATCTGCAGCTCGATACGCTGGCTCGACGGGCCGACGATGGTGGTGTGAATCGAGCGATAATCGTTCTGCTTCGGCGTCGAGATGTAGTCCTTGAAACGGCCCGGCACCACGCGCCAGCGGGTGTGGACGATGCCCAGCGCCCGGTAACAGGCGGGAATATCGTCGACGATGATGCGGAAGCCGTAGACATCCGAGAGCTGTTCGAAGGACAGCGACTTCGACTGCATCTTGCGGAAGACCGAATAGGCCTTCTTCTGCCGGCCCTTGACGAAGGCATTCGTCAGGCCGTTGGCGATCAAGAGATCGCGCAGTTCGTCCTCGATCTTCTTGATCAGGCCGTCATTGCGATCCGACAGTTCCTGCAGACGCTTGGTGATCGTGTCGAAGGCTTCGGGATTGATATACTGGAAGGAGAGCTGTTCCAGCTCCTCGCGCATGTCCTGCATACCCATGCGGCCGGCGAGCGGCGCATAGATATCCATGGTCTCCTCGGAAATGCGGGCGCGCTTTTCCGGGTTCATGTGCTCCAGCGTGCGCATGTTGTGCAGGCGGTCGGCGAGCTTGACCAAGAGCACGCGCACGTCGTCGGAGATCGCCAGCAGAAGCTTGCGCAGGTTTTCCGCCTGCTTTGCCTTCTTGGTAACCAGATCGAGTTTCTTGATCTTGGTCAGGCCCTCGACGAGCGCGCCGATATCCTCGCCGAAGAGTTCGTCGATCTCGGCGCGGGTCGCGGTCGTATCCTCGATCGTGTCGTGCAGCAGCGCAACGGCGATGGTCGATTCGTCGAGATGAAGTTCGGTGAGGATGGCGGCGACTTCGAGCGGATGTGAGATGTAGGGATCGCCGCTCGCCCGTTTCTGCTGACCATGCTTCTGCATGGCATAGACATAGGCCTTGTTGAGCAGCGCTTCATTGGCATCCGGCTTGTATTTTTGAACCCGCTCCACGAGCTCGTATTGCCGCATCATCCAAGGCTACTCCACAATCAGAAAACGCGCCAATCATAAAAGACCGGCGCGCGATTTTGCAATGCAGAAAGAGACGTCGTCCGCAAAGGCAGACGATTAATAGTCGTCGCTCTTTTCCGGCGGCACGAGGCCTTCGATACCGGCCAGCAGCTCTTCTTCCGACATCTGGTCGAAGGTGATGGTCTCGGGCAGATCGTCTTCTTCTTCGCCGGTTTCCGACGCAACGGCAACACCGCCGGAAACGCCGATGGCGGAGGCCGGATCATGCTCGGGCTCATCGACCTCGACGTGCTTCTGCAGCGAATGGATCAGGTCTTCCTTGAGATCGTCGGGCGACAGCGTCTCGTCGGCGATTTCGCGCAGCGCGACGACGGGGTTCTTGTCGTTGTCGCGGTCGATGGTGATGGAGGCGCCCTGCGAGATCTGGCGGGCGCGGTGGCTCGCGAGCAGAACCAGCTCGAAACGATTGTCCACCTTGTCAATGCAATCTTCTACCGTGACGCGGGCCATGGTCTGTCCTTTATCGTCGAAATTTTTATGCTTGGGATGCCCGATACAATCAAAAGGCCGGAAATTCAAGTTAATCATGCCGGGAAGCGGATTGCAATCGATGACGCCGTGACGGCTGCCGCCGGGCGAGCCGGCTTTATTCAATCCGCGGTTGCTTGGAATATTTACACACCTGCCCTAAATGACGATTATATGAATTATTGATAAAGTACAGATGTAAAAGCTGGCGCGTCGAAATCATGGCCGGGCGGCTTCCGCTGAAGGCGCTCTCGTTCAAGTCCTATTTACGGAAAAGAATTGCGATGTTTGATCCCCGCGAGAAAATTGCTCTCTTCATCGATGGCGCGAACCTTTACGCGGCCTCCAAGAGCCTTGGCTTCGACATCGATTACCGCAAGCTGTTGAAGGCATTTCAGAAGCGGGGCTACTTGCTCAGGGCTTATTACTATACGGCGCTAATCGAGGATCAGGAATATTCCTCCATTCGCCCGCTGATCGACTGGCTGGATTACAACGGCTACAAGGTCGTGACCAAGCCGGCCAAGGAATTCACCGACTCCATGGGCCGCCGCAAGATCAAGGGCAATATGGACATCGAGCTTGCCATCGATGCGATGGAACAGTCGGAAACCGTCGATCACTTGGTGATCTTCTCCGGCGACGGCGATTTTACCACGCTGGTCGAGGCGCTGCAGCGCCGTGGCCGCAAGGTTTCGGTCGTATCCACCATGGCGACCCAGCCGCCGATGATTGCCGACGACCTGCGTCGTCAGGCAGACCATTTTATCGATCTTTCGACGCTGAAGGCCGAAATCGGCCGCGACCCTTCCGAACGCGCCCATCGTCCGGTCGAACCGACGGACACGACGACCGAACATTGAGGCAAACGCCTCTGCACCACAACAAGAAATAGTGGTCCCGCGGCTGCGCGTATTAAGAGCTCTTTAAGGGTAAATTCTACAATAAGATTGACAAAAGCCAGCTTGCGGCCCGTCCGTATGCCGGTTCGTTAACCTCGTCCGACAGGACGCTTCAATTGGCGAGCGATCTTATGAAAAACCCTGACTCAAATACCCGTCAATTGCGCGAAAGACTGGACTTCGTCAGCCTCAATGCCGAAGGCGTCCAGGCGATGTCGGATGTGTCGGAGGTTATCGTCGGCTCGCTCGACAAGGCGCTCGACACCTTCTACGCCCGCGTCAAGTCCGTGCCGGAAACCGCGCGCTTCTTTTCCAGCGAAAGCCATATCGGCCATGCCAAGGCCATGCAGAAGAAGCATTGGGCCCGCATTTCCGCAGGCCGCTTCGATCAGGACTACGTCACCGCCGTCACCACCATCGGCCGCACCCATGCGCGCCTCGGTCTGGAGCCGCGTTGGTATATCGGTGGCTACGCGCTGATGGTCGAGCAGATCCTGCGGGCTGTGATCGGCCATGAGCTGAAGGGTTTCATGCAGGAAAAGAAGGCGCGCAAACTTTCCGCGAGCCTGTCGGCGATCATGAAGAGCGCCTTCCTCGATATGGACTATGCCATTTCCACCTATCTGGAGGCGTTGGCCGTCGAGCGCGAAAAGGCGGAACAGCATCGTCTTGCATTGGAAGCGGATCAGGAAGAGGCGCTGAAGGCACTGGACAATGCGCTCAACAACCTTGCCGATGGCGACCTGACATCGACAATCCAGGCAAAACTGGCGCCGCAGTTCGATCGTTTGAAGGAAAACTTCAACAAGTCGGTCGCCGGCCTGGAGCGCACTTTCGCCGAGATCATCAAGGCATCCGAGCTGGTTGCCTCCAACTCGCTCGAGCTTTCAACCGCCACCGACGACATGTCGCGGCGCACCGAGCAGCAGGCGAGCTCGCTCGAACAGACCGCCGCCGCGCTTGAAGAAATCAAGACGATTTCCGAGCAGTCTGCGATCCGTAGCCGTGATGCGCGCAATGCCGTGCGCGAATCCGCCGATGCCGCCAATCGCTCCGGCGAAGTGGTCAATCAGGCCGTCCAGGCGATGAGCGCCATCGAGACCTCGTCGCAGAAGATCACCCAGATCATCGGCGTCATCGACGAAATCGCCTTCCAGACAAACCTTCTGGCGCTGAACGCCGGCGTCGAGGCAGCGCGCGCCGGTGAAGCCGGTCGCGGCTTTGCGGTCGTCGCCCAGGAGGTGCGCGAACTCGCCCAGCGCTCGGCCAATGCCGCCAAGGAAATCAAGTCGCTGATCGACAAGTCCTTCGAGGACGTGGTGCTCGGCGTGTCCCTTGTCAACCGCACCGGCGAGGCGCTGTCGAGCATCGGCCAGCAGGTACACGGGATCAACGAACACATCAGCGCCATCGCCACATCGGCGCAGGAACAATCGACCGGCGTTGCCGAAATCAACACCGCGGTTTCGAACATGGACCGCGTGACCCAGCAGAATGCGCAGATGGTTCAGGAAACCTATCTTTCGACGCAGAACCTGACCCAGGCCAGCGACACGCTCGCCCGCCTCGTCTCGCGCTTCAAGGTCGGCAGTTCGATGACCTATCAGGAACGAACCGTCGAGTATCAGCGCCGTTACGCCTAGAGTATTTCCAGCCAAAGCGGGATCGCTTTGGCGTCGGACAATGCGGTAAAAACAAAGAGGTAGAGCGGTTTCGCGATTCGGAGAATAGCGAAAACGCTCTCACGAAAAAGGGCGCGCCGGCAGCCGGGGCGCCCTTTTCGATTGAACGGCAGACCGCCGATCAGCCGGTCTTCAAAAGCCGCGACTTCTGGCGGTTCCAGTCGCGTTCCTTCTCGGTCTCGCGCTTGTCGTGCAGCTTCTTGCCCTTGGCGAGCGCCAGCTCCAGCTTCGCGCGGCCTTTTTCGTTGAAGTAGATCTTCAGCGGAACCAGCGTCATGCCTTCGCGGTTGATCGCGGCGCGCAAGCGGTTGATTTCGCGCTTGCTGAGCAGCAGTTTGCGGCGGCGGCGCGGCTCATGGTTGAAGCGATTGGCCTGCAAATATTCCGGAAGATGCGAGTTGATCAGCCAGATTTCCTCACCCTCGTCAGAGGCATAGGACTCGGCGATATTGGCCTTGCCGTCGCGCAACGACTTGACCTCGGTGCCGGTCAGAACCAGACCGGCCTCGTAGGTGTCGATGATCTCGTAGTTGAACCGCGCCTTGCGGTTTTCAGCGACGACCTTCTTGACCGTACGCTCACTGCCTTTCGGGGCCATGATCCTTCATCCATCGATAGCAAGACCGCCAAACCGGGTCCGGTTCGGCGGTCGTTCAGGCCTTATGTAAGGCAAGTGACGCGCATTGTGAAGATGAGGCCGGAAAAGCGACCTCTCCCGCTCACGCAACTCCGATTATCGGAGTGGCGCTTAGTTCAACAGGCCGGCATGGCGCAGGGCGGCATCGAGGGCCGCTTCCGTTGCCGGCTCGAGCATCGACAATAGCGGCGAACGCGCCGTGCGGCTCAGGCGGCCGAGCTTCGACAGCGCATATTTCGCGCCGCAAACGCCCGGCTCCATGAAGATCGCCTTGTGCAGCGGCATCAGCCGATCCTGCAGTTCTAGCGCCTTGGCGAAATCGCCGGCCAGCGTCGCTTCCTGGAACTCCGCACAGAGGCGCGGCGCGACGTTTGCCGTCACCGAGATGCAGCCAACGCCGCCATGGGCGTTGAAGCCAAGCGCCGTCGCATCCTCGCCAGACAGCTGGATGAATTCCTTGCCGCAGGTGATGCGCTGCTCGGAGACGCGTTCCAGACGACCGGTTGCGTCCTTGACGCCAACGATGTTGGAATGGGCCTTGGCCAGCGCACCCATGGTTTCCGGTGACATGTCGATGACCGAACGGCCGGGAATGTTGTAGATGACGATCGGCAGCTTGGTGCTGCCGGCAACCGCCGCGAAATGGGCGATCAGGCCCTTCTGCGTCGGCTTGTTGTAGTAGGGCGTGACGACCAGCAGCGCGTCTGCGCCTGCTTCTTCCGCATGGCGGGCAAGCTCGATCGCCTCGGTGGTGTTGTTGGAGCCGGCGCCGGCGATGACGGGCACGCGCTTTGCCGCCACTTCGATGCACAGCTCGACGACACGTTTGTGTTCACGATGGGAAAGCGTCGGGGATTCGCCCGTCGTGCCGACCGGTACGAGGCCATGGCTACCTTCGGAGATCTGCCATTCGACGTGCTTGACGAAGGCATCCTCATCGATGGCGCCGGCCTGCGTGAAAGGTGTGACGAGAGCGGGAATCGATCCCTTGAACATGCAACGCTCCTTGAGGCCGCCGCTCATGCTTCGGCCGCATTCCGTGATTAAAGCTGGCGCACCATAAACAGGTGCTTGCGTGACGACAAGCTGGCAGAGGCGCCAAGCGGGATATTTCCCGAAAGCGGCCGAAGACGCAACGGCAAAGCCGATTTCATGCGCAAGCCATCGTCGATATGCTAAGCTCACGTCCAGTCCGATGCCGCTTTCCCGCGGCGTTCAAGGAGCGCATCACCGGATGAAAATCTCCGCTTCCCTGCTCTCGTATACCGGCCTTGTCGCGCTGTTCGCCGGCGGCCTGTTCGCAAGCCCGCTGGAAAACGGATTTCTGCCGGTGCCGAAATCCAAGCCGGCGCTCGAGGCCATGACCGCCCCTGCCGATCCCGCGCCTCAGGTCCCGGCTGTAGCGCCGGCGTTGAAAGCGGGGCTGGATGCGCTTTCCAACAAGGATCCGGCGCGGGCGCTCACGATCCGCGATTCCATGCCGGCGACCGAACTCGACCGGCATCTGTTGACCTGGGCGATCGTCATGTCGCGCCAGCGCGGCGTGCCCTCCTATGAGATCGCCTCGGCGCAAAAGGAACTGACCGGCTGGCCAGGCCTTGCGCGGCTGCGCGCCAATTCCGAAAAAGCGATCTACGACGAAAACCCGGCGCCGGCCGACGTCTTCGCCGCATTTGGCCAGACGGCGCCCGAAACCGTCGAGGGGTCGCTCGCTTTGGTGCGCGCCTATGTGGCCGCCGGCGATGCCGCCAAGGCAAGCCCGATCCTGCGCCGCCTTTGGGCCAAGGAAGCGATGGACAAGGCGACGGAAGACCGGATCATCAAGGATTATGCCGGTTTTCTCTCGGTCGATGATCATCGCACGCGCATGGATTTCCTGATGTTTCGCGGCCGTATCGCGCAGGCCAAGCGGTTTGCCGATCTCGGCCAGGCCCAGTCGCTGCATGCGGCCTGGGCTGCCGTCATGCAGAATTCGTCCAAGGCGCCGGCTCTGCTCACGGCCGTCGATGCGCGCCTTCGCAACGATTCCGGTTATCTCTTCGCGCGGATCGAACTTCTGCGCCGGCAGAGCAAATATGCCGATGCGGCCGCGCTGCTGCGGCAATTGCCGAAGGACAAGGACAAGCTGGTCAATGCCGGCGAATGGTGGTCGGAACAGCGGATCGTCAGTCGCGGCCTTGCCGACCGCGGCCAGTTCAAGGCCGCCTACGACGTCGTCGCCGCTTCGGTCGCGACCGATGTCAGCGATGTCGTCGAAGCGGAGTTTCATGCCGGCTGGTATGCGCTGCGGGGCCTCAAGGACGGGGCGACCGCCGCCCGGCATTTCCAGCGCATTCTCGACACGTCGAACCGGCCGCTCTCGGCCTCTCGCGGCTGGTATTGGCTTGGCCGCGCCGCCGAAGCGGGCGGACCCGGCGCGGCGCAAGTCTATTTCACTCGGGCAGCCGCCTATCCAGGCACGTTTTACGGTCAGCTTGCCGCAGCGCGCCTGAAACACAGCGCCGCCGGCGTCGCCTACCCACAGCCAACGGACGCCGATCGCCAGCATTTTGCCGCGCGTGAAGCTGTTCGCGCTATCGACCGGTTGGAGGCCGCCGGTCATGGCTGGCGCGCCAACAGTCTCTATCTGGCGCTTGCCGAACAGCTCGACAGCCCCGGCGAGTTGGCCTTGCTGGCGGCGCGCGCCGAAACCGGCATGAGCCATCAACTGTCGTTGCAGGTGGGCAAGATCGCCTATGGGCGCGGCATCGATGTCGCAGCCCTCGCCTTCCCGATCGGCGCCATTCCCGATAATGCCAATATAACATCTTCCGGCAAGGCGCTTGCCTATGCCATTGCCCGGCAGGAAAGCGCCTTCAATCCAGCGGCCGTTTCCAAGGCGAATGCGCGCGGCCTGCTGCAGCTTCTTCCCTCGACCGCAAAGGCCGTCGCGGTGCGCCACTCCATGGCCTATTCCGCCGACAAGCTGACCTCCGACGCCGGCTATAACGCGACGCTTGGCGCGCATTATCTTGGCGAGCAGATCGATGCTTTCGGCGGCTCCTACATCCTCACCTTCGTCGCCTACAATGCCGGTCCGAAACGCGTTCCGGAATGGATTGCCCGCTATGGCGATCCGCGCGGCAAATCCATCGATGACGTGGTCGATTGGATCGAAAGCATTCCCTTTTCGGAAACGCGCGGTTATGTCCAGAGGGTGATGGAGAACTATCAGATCTATAAGAGCCGACTGGGCCAGAGCGCTGACATCGAGCGCGATCTGCGCTTCGGCCGGGGATAGGCAGACGGGATCTCGCGGGGGAGTGGATGCACGATCACGGTTTTACGCCGAAAACCTTTGCCAGCACTGACGGTTTGACGCTGTATGCGCGCGATTATGGCGCGCACCTCACTGAAACCATGCCGATTATCTGCCTGCCGGGCCTGACGCGCAATGCCCGCGATTTTCATCAATTGGCGCTTTTTCTATCGAAGGACGCTTCACCGCCGCGTCGTGTCGTGAGCATGGACTATCGTGGTCGTGGCGAATCCGACCGCGATCCGAAGGTTGCCAATTACAATCTGATGACCGAGGCGCAGGATGTCATCGCCGCCTGCCAGGTCTTCGACATCACGCAGGCCGACTTCATCGGTACGTCTCGCGGTGGTCTTATCCTGCATCTCCTTGCGGCCATGCAGCCATCGCTCCTCCATCGCATTGTCCTCAATGACATTGGTCCATGCATAGAGGTCGAAGGTTTGCGGCAGATTCGCAATTATCTCAGCCGGCGGCACCGACCTGCCGACTGGCCTTCGGCGGCCGCCGCGCTGAAATCCATTCACGGCATGGCCTTCCCGATTCTTCAGGATCGCGACTGGGCGGAGATGGCGCAGGCCATCTATGCTGAACGCGATGGGTTCATCGATGCCGATTTCGATCAGGCGATTGTCGTGCAGTTGCAATCTGCCGATCTTGACCAGCCTTTGCCCGACCTTTGGGCGCAATTCGATCAGATGTTATCCATACCGCTGCTGCTCATCCGCGGCGAGCATACAGCCTTGCTTTCAAGCGAAACCGTCGTCGAGATGCAGCGCCGCCATCCAAGCCTGTCTGTCGTGACCGCCGCCGGACAGGGCCATGCCCCCCTCCTCCATATCGGAGGTCTTGCTCATGATATCGCCGGCTTTCTGAACGCCGCCGACTAAGCGTCGCGTTCCCCGCTCTCGCTCCACAGGCGCCATATGCAGCAGGCGCGGTTCCTCGTGAAGCCGAACAATCGCAACGCCCCACCGCATGTCGGGGCGAACAACGTCTCTTTGCCATGTCCGCTGGTATAACGCCTCGGACGTTAGTTTTCAGAACCTCAAACGAAAGAAGCCCGGCTTTTGGCCGGGCTTCCATCAAGAGGCCGAAGCCTGATGATTAGAACGTGCGCTGGAAGCGGATCATGCCGTTCCACTGGTCCTGATCGATGGAGTCCCACTTGGTGTAGGTGACTTCCGGCTGGATGAGCAGGCCCGGAACCGGGTTCCACTTGAGGTTTGCAGCAGCTGCAAACGTCTTGTTGTCGGTGTAAGCGAGCTGCAGGTTGGCGCCGAGGGTGTCGGAGAACTTGCCGCCGATACCGCCCCAAACTGCCCAGTCGCCCCACGGGCCGTAGGAGTCGCCCGGTGCGAAGGCATTGGTGGTGTTGCCGTCGGTGCTCCAAGCGCCCATCAAGAAGGCAGTGATGTTGCCGAAGGTGCCGTCGAGGCGAGCCTTGATTGCGCCTTCTTCAACGTGGCTGTCGTAACCGCCAACAACCGAGAAGCCGAACGCGCCGGTCGAGTAGCCGAGACCGCCAACAACGTTGACCTTGTAGTTGTCGTCATCAACGTAACGAGCGTTGCCCCAGACGTCGGTGCCGTTGCGAGCAAGGCGAGCGTCTTCGAGCGAGACAACAGCCTTGAAGCCGTTACCGCCGTCGTAGTTGTAGGTGATCTGGTTAACTTCGAAGCCACCGTAGGAGATGACGTCGTCGTTGATGATGTCGCCAGCGTAGTTCGTGAATACGGTGTAAGCCGAGTCAGCGAGACCAACGGTAAAGCCAGCGAGCTGGATGTTGGCAGCGATCAGCGAAGTCGTGGTGTGAACGCCGTCGTTGTAGGTGCCGTCGAAGTCGAAGCGGGTTACGATCGAGGTCTTCAGCGGGCCGTACTCGGTGTCGCTGGCCGAGTCGAGGTAGATTTCAGCGCGCGACTTGGTGCGCCAGCCGAGGTCGCTGTTAGCAACGTAGGAGTTTGCAGCCTGAACGTCGAAGCGAACGCGACCGCCAACCTTCAAGCAGGTTTCCGTGCCGGGAATGTAGAAGTAGCCAGTGCCGTAAGCGTCGCAAACGCGGACATATTCCATCGGCTCAGGCTCAGCAGCAACGATAGCGTCAGCAGCCTGGGCACCGGAAACTACAGCGAGGGCTGCAGCGGAGCCGAGAAGAAGGCTCTTGATGTTCATTTTTGACCTCCAGTCAAAGTTTCATTTGGGTTTGGGTTCTTTTGCTGAAGGACAGCGTTCCCTGCCCCATTCCCGTGTTACAGAAGACGGACGATCCACCGCCTCGCTTCTGATGGTGAAAATACAAGACCGAGCGCCGCGCGCAATCATCAACTTGTCATCCGGCCGTCATTTGCGCTGTGTTGCATCCGGTCTGTTGCCAAAAAAACACAAACAGCCCCCTCGGCCGCCCCATCTATTAATAGGGGATTAATAAGTGCCTGGAAACAGACGCACTTTTACCCTTCACCCTCTTCCTCAGCACATCCCAAAAATCGCGCTCCCCCGCAAAATCATGCATCTATGGTTGCATTTGCTGCCGACGTCTCGCGAATCCGTTCGAGCAGGCATGACGACTCTCCTGCCGTATCCACGACCACCGTGCGACTTCGTCTCGAATCGTCGATGCGACTCGCTGCGGGATTCGCGCATAGATTCGCCTGCCGGCCGAAATCGGATTCGGCGGCGCGGCGACCAATCCTCTTGAAAGGCAGCAGAGCGCCGGATCGACGTCGCCCGGGCTCTGGTCACGATGGTTGAGGCAGAGTGCTGAGCTCAGTGTTCATCAATTGATCTAAATGCACCGATGTTCGTTCGTACTTTGCCATGCGGCTGCCAAGCTGACGGACATCGAGATTGACGGGCTATGAACCTACCGCCTGCCGAACATGTGGCCGCATCGGCGGATCAGTAAGCGGAAGCGCCAGGATCACCATATAGCCGCGCTTGCATTCCAGCTCGGCATGACGTTGGCGCAGTGCAAAAAGCGCCCGGTCGAGAAGCGAGCCGAAGCTCATCAGGCTTATTGGTAGCTCATTATTCCGCCGGCACATTGAAGACTGGCCAATGGCCGCGCGTTCCCACATCACGAAACGGCGAGAACACCGCCGATAATTTGATGGATGCAAAATTCCATTCAGAAATGACAGATCGCTTCAGATTGGCGCAATCTGCGTTAATGCGAACCGAACGCAACGTGTGATTGTTCACGTGCACGATCTTTTATTTAGAGTATATAAAGGCTGTTTTCAAAGCTTCATATGACGGCATTGAAGAAGCCCCTTTTGGTTGCAGATTAAATATGTGAAACGCAACCAAGAAGGGAGTTTTATAATGCAAAACACATTGTCTTCACTCCACTTTGACGGAGACGAAGTAACCACCTCTGTCGTAACCCGACCGCTTCTCAACGGACTTCTGGGAACAATCGGGGATACGCTCGACAAGGTAGGTGACGCAGTAGAACAGTTAACCGGATCGACCGGTTCTACAGTCGATAATGTCGTCGACACGGTCGCGGACCTCCTTCGCAGCAGCGGCGATAGTGACGGCGGTCCTTTGGGCTCGCTCTTGAACACCGGCCTGGATACCGGCGCCATCCTCGGGATTACCACCAATAGCAACGGCCTGCTGCAACTCGATGTGCTTGGCACGCAAGTGATCGTTCTGCCCAACAATGGCGGCATCGTCACCGTCAATGCAGATGGAACGCCAGGCAGCGACGGTAACCTGCTCGATCTCGGCGGATTGCTAGGCAATAACGGCCTGCTGAATCTGACCGGCCTGATCGGCCCGAACGGCATTCTCGACCTCAGCGGGCTGCTCGGCGCGGTGACGGGTCTTCTGGGCGGCGGCGGCGTCCAGCCCGGCGACTACACCGACGGCAACGGAAATGTCGATCCGGCCAAATTCGCCAAGTCATTTATCGGAACGGAAGCCCGCGACCACTTCTCGGTCACGGAATCGGTATCGACTTATGTCGACGGGCGTGGCGGCATCGATACAATCGACATGGCCCGCTCGGCAAAGGGCTTGAGTCTGTCCGTCGGCTCGGAAGCCGTCATGCTCTCCGACGACAAGAGCCTCTACTATTTCACCAGTGTCGAGCGCGTGAAGTTCACCGAAGGCACGCTCTATCTCGATACCGGACAGGGCGAAAACTCCGGCGTCGCCTATCGTCTGTATCAGGCGACCTTCGACCGCACGCCTGACAAGGGCGGCGTCAAATACTGGATCGATCGTATCGACAGCGGCCTGAGCGGCCATGACGCGGCCGGACATTTTGTTGCATCCGCCGAGTTCAAGCAGACCTATGGAAGCCTGTCCAACACCCAGTTCGTCGCGACGATCTATGAAAACGTCCTTGGGCGCACGGGCGAAGCCGGCGGCACGGCGTTTTGGGAAAACTATCTGAGCACCGGCCAGGGAGACCGCGCCAGCGTTCTGCTCGGCTTCTCAGAAAGCAGCGAAAACGTGCAACTGGTCGGACAGTCGATTTCCGACGGCTTCCTCGCATAGAGCCGCTTAGATCAGCTACTATGCCCTCCCTGCCATCGCGTGGAGGGCATTTTCTTTTGATCGATAGAAATGCACGGCAAGTTGCGCGCTGGCGTTTCAATCGCGGAGATGGAAGAGAAGGAAATGGGCCTTGCCGGCATACAGCACCCGATCGAGGCCTGGGAGTTAGGCGTCGAGGCTCTGGAAATCGTCCGATTTGCGGATTTCGCAGGATGGATCATCCGGGACTGACGAAACGGGGTCATGGTGACCCTGATTTAAGACGCCCTTGAAGATGCTTTGACAGACGGGCGGAATTCCACAAATTCCGATTTATGCTGTCAAAATTCCGAAATTTCGCGTCACGCCACAGCCAAAGGCAAAGTTTTCCAATTTTTTGGGAAGCAACAAAATGGCGGAGAGGAAGGGATTCGAACCCTCGATACCGTTCCCGGTATACGCCCTTAGCAGGGGCGCGCCTTCGACCACTCGGCCACCTCTCCGGTGGTGTCCTGATATGCGCTTCGACTTTCTGGATCAAGCGCTTTTCTCAAGATTTTCCGCTTTTCCCGAAAAAATCTCGTTTGCAGTTTGCAACGGAAAAACGCATGAACGCCACGGATGCAGCACGTTGCCTTGACAGGTCGGCGGCGGCGGAGACGGTAGGGCACTTGCCGGCGTCATAAATTCGGCGCAGAAACCGGATCTGATACAGCGCCCACGAACGAGCGGCAGGATTTCGGAACCAGGTGCATGGAAGAGCCTCGCGGCAGAATGGAGATTTTTCCGCCAGGATCCGACGATCCGGTGCCGGAGCCGGAAAGCAGTTCCGAGCGCTTTCGCCGACGGGCGAAGGCGGTCGGCCTGACCGTGCTTGCGCTGGTCGCGTTGGTGAGTGAACTCGTTCCCGTGCTCATCACCGCGCTCTCCTATATGCGCCCATAGGCCCTCATTGCTCTTGCCGGATCGATCCGGACGCGCAAATATATGCCGACGGCGAGTTGGGGGAAAACGTCGGCAATGTTTTCATTGTTCAGCTCTTCGGAGAAGGTGCCGCGTGTGCGCCGGCGGCGCATCGATCTCGGCAGCAGCCACCCGCCCTACTCCATCTATGCCATCGGCGATGTCCACGGCCGGCTCGACCTGCTGCTCGAAGCCGAGCATCGCATCCGCGCCGATATTCGCAAATGCGGTCGTCCCGGCCTCGTCGTTCTCCTGGGCGATTATATCGATCGCGGCAACAATTCCGCGGGCGTACTGTCGCATCTGGGAGACAGCGTCGAGACCGGCCTGCGGCGGATTGCGCTCTGCGGCAATCACGAGGAACTTTTCCGGCGTTTTCTCCACGATCCGCTCGGTCATCTGCAATGGCTGGAGCTGGGCGGCCATGAAACACTGTACTCTTATGGGATCGACGGCGACGCACTTCTGGCGCGCTATGCCGACAATGCAGCCGGCATCCGGCGCGTGCTGCGCGAGACAATCCCCACCGAACACCGGACTTTGCTGGAAAACCTGCCGATTGCCTTGAGAATCGGCGGATACATATTCGTTCATGCCGGCATCCGGCCGGGCGTCGCTCTGGAAACGCAGGACGATGAAGATCTGCTCTGGATCCGCGAACCATTCATCGCCGAGGGGTCGGGACTCTCGGCCACCGTCGTGCATGGGCATACGCCCATGCCGGAGCCGACCTTCGGCCCCGGGCGCATCGGCATCGATACGCGCGCTTATGCCTCCGGACTATTGACCGTCCTAAAGATTACCGCCCGGGACGCGATCATTCTCTGAAGCCGCGGGACGCGCTCACTCGCCAACCCAGCGGCTCGTATCGGCGATGTCTCGCGCCGGGGCGGTTGCGCCGCGCAGCAGCGCCAAAAATTTCGCAAGCTCCGCTGTCGGCGCATTGGAGACGTAAAGGACATCCTTGTCCTGCATCGCAAAAGACTGGGCCGCGAAGAAACCGGCGGGGTCGCGCAGGTCTGACCGGAAGATTACCGGCACGGCGCCATTGTATCGCCGGGGATCGAGACCGAGGCGCCCGGCCGTGACGGCGTCGACACGCCGATACAATAGCACGGCGCGCGGTTCGGCACGGGCATCCAGCAACCCGCCGGCCTTGGCCAGCGCTTCGCCGAGGGTCAAATCCGCATCGTCGAAATCGATGCGGCCATTCTGCCCGGCGGCGCCGAAGACGAGGAAAGTGCGACGATTGCGGCTGACGAGAACGGTGTCGCCCGGCAGGACATAAATATTCTGCGACGGATCGGCCGCCAATACGTCGTAGCGGGTGACACTGGAATGCCCACGGCGCTGAAGCGTGATCGTCGTCTCGCGCTCAGGGCCGCTCAAACCTCCGGCCTGCGAAATCACATCCAGCAGGCGTTCGCCAGCCGGGCTCAACTCGACTTTTTGCGGCTGGCGGACCGCGCCGAGAACCGACGCCTGCATCGAGCGTGTCTTTTCGATCGACACCACCACCTGCGGCTCGATGGCGCGATCGGCCAGGCGCGCGGCGATCTCGCTCTGCACCGCCTCCGCAGTGCGTCCGACGGCGCGAATTTTCCCCGCATAGGGCACGCCGATCGACCCGTCGCGATCGATCGTCTGTGCCGGCAGGTTGATGAAATTGCCGGGGCGAGACCCCGCCTCGGCGGGTATGAACAGCCCGCCCGCCTGGGATTCGAAGACCGCGACGCGAACGACATCGCCCACCCCCAGCACCGGCGCCGGAGGTCCTCCCCGCTTGCCGGAAGGAACGGCGGCGAATGCCAGCGGCATCGCCGGGCTAGCCGCCGAAATCACCCGATCATCGATATCGACAAGCGCATAGTCGATGCCGGCCGTGCCATCGCGCGAGCGCATCTGCACACGCGCCTGCGCGGCGACGGCTTGCGGATCAGGCCCGGCGCCCGGCAGCGCGCTGCAGCCGAGAAGCGGAGCGACAAGCACGGCAAACGCAACACCCCATGCCTTGCGATGCATATTTCCCCACTCGAAACATATCGGGATCGATCGGCGAGCGGGCCGGCCCGCCGCCGGCCTCTCTGCCGGAAAAATTTTGGTTAACCCATAGTGAACACGGCCTATATCGGGAGTCAATTGCATTCATGAACGCAAAAACACCCATAACATGTATCGACGTGTATTCTTGCCTTCAGCGCCTTGGCGGGAAAAACCGCGTAGACAAGGAAACATCCAGAGCCGCAATGCCATCGGGGGCAAGGTCGTGTCTCAGCGCGTGGTGAATTTGGGCGGGATTTGACAGATTGCCGGACGCGCCCGGCAGCATGCCACGCGTCGAGAGAAAATAGGCATATGCGTTGCGCGCACCCTGTGTTTCGAAAACCGGAGACAGGACGAGGTTGTAACTGTTCGGAGACAGGCGCTCCTGCTGGCGGCTGACGCGAAGTCCATGGCTCTCGACGGTAAAATCTCCTGTGGCCAGCACTCTTTTTCCAAGCTCCGAAAAATCGGACCAGCCGGATTGCGTGACGACGAAATCGAGGATCGCGGCGATCTTGCCGTCGAGGATGGCGCGGTTGACGGCGTCACGGGCAGTGACCTTGAGACGCAAGCGCAGGATGCGACCGCCGGCATCGCCCTTCACATCGGCGAACGCGGTGTCGAAGCCGCCGCCGGGTTCGCCGGAGAACAGGCGCAACTGCGCCGGGCACTCATGGCTCTGCGGGTCGATTTCGCTGACGCGCCATCCCTCGTTGCGCAATCCCGCCTCTGCCAAGAATCGGCAAAGGGCTTGCGCTGGAAGACTGCTCAGCCGCACGAAGGTGGAATAGGCGTCGATGTCTTCGCTTGAAAAGGAGCGCGCCGGAAGCATGCGCAACTCCGCCGGCTTTTCGGCCATCACTGCAATCGCCGGGATGATTTGCGGATTGACGGGAACGGCGCCCGCCAGCGGCGGAGCGCCGAGCAAAAGATGAAGATTGCGCTGGCCATTGGCAAGCAGAACGGTGGCGGCGATGGCGCACAGCACGGCAAGCGTCGACAAATAGAGCACACGCCGATCGCCCGGCCGGCGCTCGCGCAGAAGCCAGCCTTGAGCGAGAGCGCCTTTCGCCATCGCACCATCCGCATCCGGTTCGCCCGTTTTAAGCGCTCGCGTGTCCGCCCCCTCTGCGGCATTTTCCGGCAGACCCGGACCGCTACAATTCGATACACTTTAAAAGTGCTTTTCATCAATGAATACCATTGTCACGCTGCTGGAAAGAGGTAATCTGCAATTCAGGGGACAAGGGGATGGAGCCGTGATCAAGGGCGCCGGACAGGCACATGACTGCCGAATGCATGGCCGGCCGCAAAGACGCTTCCGGGCTTCCATCAGCCTGCGTTGCGTGCCGGATCATTGCCGATGAACCGGCTGCTTCTGGCCCGCGCCCAGGATGCCGCGCAGGAGCCGCCCGAGGCCGGCCTGTCTATCGATATCGCCACCGTCCTCGGCATTCTCAGACGCCAATGGCAAGCCGGGCTGGCGACGCTGGCGACTGCCTGTCTGCTCGCAATCGCCTATCTGCTGACCGCCATGCCGCTCTATACATCCTCGGTCGGCGTGCTGATCGACCGTAGCACCTCCGACATGACGGAGCGGCTTTCCTCGCTTGGCGCGGCCATCGATGACGAGGCCTCGGTGCTGAGCCAGATCGAGCTGATCAAATCCGAAGCCATCGGCCTCGCGGCGGTCGATCGGCTTCAGCTTGGCCAGGATGCGGAGTTCCTTGCACCGGCGCGTTCTCTCAGTTCACTGCCGCGACGCTTGCTCGGCGGCATTCGCAGTCTGTTTTCCCCGAGCAGGGAAGCGGAAGACGGGGATGCGACGGAGCGAGACCGCAGGCGAGCGCTCGCTATCGTGCAGGACGGTTTGTCGGTCGAGCGGGTCGGTCGCAGCTATGTCCTGACCATCTCCTTCGAATCCCCCTCGCCCGAACATGCGCGCGCGGTCGCCACCGCGCTTGCCGAGGCCTATCTGACAGACAAGCTGGAGGCGCGCTTTTCGGCCGCGCGACGCGCAGGTGACTGGCTGGCGGAGCGTATCGAGGACCTGCGCCGGCAATCCGTCACCTCCGATCTGGCGGTGCAGCGTTTCAAGGCCGATAACGGCCTGCTGCCGGCCAACAACCGGCTGATGTCGGATCAGGAGGTAGGCGATCTGAATGCGGCCTTGACTGCGGCGCACGCCGACACTGCACGCGCCAAGGCCCGGCTGGACCAAATCGACGCCATCCTTGCAAGCGGCAGCGGCGAAGCCATCGTCGCCGATGCGCTCGACAATGCCGTCATCACCGCCTTTCGCGCCCGTTATCTTGAGGCATCCAAGCGGGAGGCGGATATCAGCGCCCGTCTCGGCCCCGACCATGCCCAGGCCGTGCGCCTGCGGCGAGACATGCAGGAATTCAGACGCGTGATGACTGCGGAACTCGCCCGTATCGCCGAGGGATATCGCAGCGATCTCAATGTCGCCCGCTCGCGCGAGGCCAATCTGACTGAAAGCCTGGCGCGGGCAACGCAGGTCAGCGCGCTTGCCGCAGAAAAGCAGGCGGAGTTGCGGGCGCTGGAACGCAGCGCCGAAAACGATCGCGCCCTGCATGAAACCTTCCTTCGGCGTTATCAGGACGCCCTGCAAGGTCAGAGCTTTCCGTTGACCGATGCTCGCATCATCACGCAGGCCCGCATGCCCGAAAACCCCAGCAGTCCGCGCAAAGGCCTGGTGCTGGCGCTCACGGTTCTGATCGGAGGGGTTGCGGCGTGCGGCGTGGCGCTGCTGCGCGAATATCGCGAGCGCTTCTTCCGAACGGGAACGCAGATCCGGTCGGTCCTCGGCATCGAATATCTCGGCGCCATTCCCCTGACCGAAGGGGCGACCGGCAATCTCGCCCGTCATGCGATGGATTTTCCGCTTTCGGCCTTCACCGAGACGTTGCGCGGTTGCAAGCTCGCCATCGACATCCGTATCCGCAAGCCCGCCAAGATCATCGGTATTGTCTCGACCCTGCCGGGCGAGGGAAAATCGACGCTTGCGGTCAATCTGGCGCAGGTTCTTGCCGCGAGCCATCCGACCTTGCTGATCGATGCGGACCTGCGCAATCCCGGGATCGGCCGGATGCTGGGGTTGCACACGCAACATGGATTGCTGGAGGCCTTGACCGATGGCGTGCCGCTCAGCGAGGCGCGGCTCGGCGATGGCGCCCTGCATGTGCTGCCCGTGGCGGCGCGGCGGCCGATCAGCCATTCCGCAGAACTGCTGACATCGGCGGCGATGACGCGGCTGTTGCAGGAAGCAGGGCGCGATTACGACTATATCGTGCTCGACCTGCCGCCGCTGGCGCCGGTGGTCGATGCGCGGGCGATGGCCAGCGCCATAGATGGCTTTATTCTTGCCATCGAATGGGGCGGCCCGTCGCGCAGCATGGTGCGCGAAACGCTGGCCGCAGCCGGCACCATCGAGGATCGGTGCCTCGGCGCGGTCCTGACCAAGGTCGATCGCCAGCATGTGAAAACGTACGCGAGCGCCGGTGCCAGCGAAGCCTATGGCGACCGTTACGGCGCTTATCTCAGCGATACGCCTGCCTCATGAGGCGACCAGCGCCTGACGCGCCGTTTCGACGACCGCGCGCGTCAGGTCTGAAAGCTGATCGGCGGCCATGCGGTTAACCTGCCAGTAGAGTGGAATATCGACCGTCGCGCCGGGGACGATCTCCACCAGCCGGCCGGCCGCGAGATGTTCGCGCACCAGCGCTTCCGGGTTCATGCCCCAACCCATGCCGCGGAGAGCTGCTTCGACGAAACCCTGCGTCGAGGGAAGCCAATGCGTCGGCACAGACAGATCCTCCCCCGTCACCTGACGCACCCAGCCTGCTTGCAACCGGTCCTTCTGATCGAAGGTGATCGAGGGCGCATTGAGCAGGGCTTCCACCGTAACGCCTTGCGTGAAATAGCGCTTCATGAAATCAGGACTTGCGGTCGCGTAATAGCGCAGGCTGCCGAGCGACAAGCGGCGGCAACCCTGCACCGGCTTTTCCAATCCGGTGACGGCGGCCAGCACCCGGCCGCGCCGCAGCCATTCGGCGGTGTGATCCTGATCGTCGACCGCAATACCGAGCAGATAATCGCTGGTGCGGGTAAACTGCGCGGCGGCAGCGAGAAACCAGGTGCCGAGACTATCGGCATTGGTGGCGATCTGCACCGTGACGCGCTCCGCCGGCTCGCCCGGCGGCGCCAGTGCAGGCAATTGCCCGGCCAGCCTGCCCTCCAGCATTTCCACCTGCTCGACATGCCGGCAAAGCCACTGCCCCTGTTCCGTCGCCGTGCAGGGATTGCCGCGCACGATCAACACCGCGCCCAGCCTGTCCTCCAACTGCTTGACGCGTTGGGACACCGCCGAGGGCGTCACATGCAGCCGCCGCGCGGCCCTGTCGAAACTGCCGGTCTGGACGACGGCGGCAACCGCCTTAAGCGCCGGATAGTCGAACATTGCATTAATTCCCCTAATCCGGAGTTAGCAGGATTAACTAGCCTAAACTTTGCACGGCGGCTAGGCAGGCTGACATCGTCGTCAGGAGTTTTCATGTCGCTTCCCGTTTTCATGACCGGCCTTTCCATGGGCCTTGGCCTTATCGTCGCCATCGGCGCCCAGAATGCCTTCGTGCTGCGACAGGGGCTGAAGCGGGAACATGTGCTGCCGGTCGTGCTTGCCTGCGCGCTGTCGGACGCATTGCTGATCGCGCTTGGCGTCACCAGCCTCGCGCAGGTCATGGCGCTGCTGCCCTGGCTGGAGCCGGCGATGCGCTATGGAGGCGCCGCCTTTCTATTGTGGTACGGCCTGCGCAGCCTCAAATCGGCGCTGACCTCGAACGATGCGCTGCAGGTCGACAACGGCATCGCCGCGCCGCTCCAGGCGACGCTCGTTACCTGTCTGGCGCTGACCTGGCTCAACCCGCATGTCTGGCTGGATACGGTGGTGCTGCTCGGCTCCATCGCGACGCAGTTTTCCGGCGAGCGCTTGGCCTTTGCGCTTGGGGCCACCAGTGCGTCTTTCCTGTTCTTCTTCGGGCTCGGCTATGGTGCGCGTTATCTGAGCCCGCTGTTTGCCCGGCCGCTCTCCTGGCGTATTCTTGATGGCCTGATCGCCGTGGTCATGGGCACGATTGCCACCCGGCTGATCCTCGGCGGCTGAGCCGAATTTCATCCGCCTCCATCCTCTCCCGTCCCGCCCGCGCCTACCATCGGCGCTTGCGAACAATGAAGGAGAGACGGCATGAAATTTCAACCGACTGCTTGCCGGCGAAGCGGAGGCAACCCGTGATGCTTGGCCTTCCCATGACCCTGACGGGCGCTGCGACCCTGCACCCTCCCCGCGGCGCGCCAGCCTGGGTCGCGCGCGACATGGCTGGAATGCCGGCCTTGCTCATGCTCGATACCGCCAATGATCGGGGCTGGCATGACGGCGCCGCCTATGCCAGCGAGGCCGCGACACTTGCGGCGGTCAACGGCATCTCCTCCGGCAGCACCCGCACGATCGGGGATTATGTCGCCGCCGACGCGGCAGAACTGCTCGCCAATGGCGACTTTTCCGCCGGCATCGGCGACTGGACGGCGGTGAACGGCGCGACCGCGACCGTGAACGCCGGCGCACTCGAAATGAGCGGCAGCGGTCTGACCAACCCATCCGTTCGCTCCGGCGCGATCGCCACCGCCCAGGGCAAGGCCTATCGCATGAAGGCCACCTACAAGCGCGGCACGAGCACCGTCAGCCCTCTGGTAATTTCAAGCCGCGCAACAGCGCTGACGCCTGTCGGCAACGCTCTGCCGGCCAATGCCACGACCACCAACACCACGCAGCAGCGTATTTTCGGCGCGGAAGCGACCACCTCCTACGTCGCGCTGCGCACCGCCTCAGGTCCAAACGGCACCGTGATCGGCGACGATTTCTCGGTGAAGGAAGCAACGGCGCTGCGCGGCTTCTCTTCCATGGAATTCAGCGTCATGCTGCGTTTTCGCATGCCGACGAGCCTGCCGGCCGCAACACGCGTGCTGTTTTCCTTCGATGATGGCGGCGCGCGAAACCGTTATCGGATCGGCCTCAACGCCGATGGAACCCTGTCGATCCTGCACGACAGCAACGGCGTCAACCGCACGACACTCACTCTTCCCGCAGCGCTGATGCCGCTCGATACGGAGCATAGGCTGCATCTGTCGAGCAATGGCGCAACGCGTTTTCTGGCGGCGTTGGACGAGACCAATCTCTTTGGCGGCCAGACGGGATCGATGGTGCCGGCCGGAGCGGCATGGTTGCGGCTCGGCACATCGCCGGCGGGCGGCGAGGATTGGATGGGGCAGATCCTCGACGCGGCCTTCTTCAATCGCGAGGTCGCGCCTGGCTGGTTCGTCTGGGCCGTCGGCGACAGCTATGTCGCCAGCATTGGCGGCGCGTCCGTGGAACAGGGCGTGGAAGCCTCCTCCAGCCGTCAGGTTCTGGCGACAGGCATCAGCGGCAGCGCCATCGCCGCCCAATTGACCGCCATGCAGTCCAATCCCGGCCTCGCCGGCTGCCCGCTCGTCCAATGGGATGGCGATGCCAATGGCGCAAGCTTCGACGAGGACAAGACCCTCTTCGAGGCCATGGCGACGTTCAGCCCTCGCCATCTCTTCATCGGCTCGACACGGCGCAGCAACAATGCCGCCCAGGCCGCCGCCGTCGACCAGCGCAACACATGGCTTTCAAGCCGCTTCGGCACGCGTTTTCTCGACCCGCATCCAATCCTCGCAGCCCTGTCGGATGGTTCGGCCGGCGATCTCGCAGCCCTTGCGGCAAACCGCGTGCCGCCGTCATGCATGCAGGGCGACGGCACGCATCTGACGCCGACCGCCATGGCCGCCGTCGGCGCGGCGATCGCGGGAAGACTGACGACACTTGGATTTTGATTTCAAATAGCAAGACCGGACAGGCGCGTCAGCAGGGCGCGCCTGTCTTGCGGCGTCCGCAGCCCTTGCAAGGCGCGGTCGAATTCCTGCAGCTTTGCGCCGACGAGGAAGCGATACCAGAAGCCCTGAAGGCCGTGATAGATCAGCCCTTCCCGCCCATCGAGAAAGCCGCGCTGGACGATATAGCGAAACAGGAAATAGCCGAAGGCCGCCAGCGCAAACGGCAGGCGGTTATAGACCCGTTCCTTGATCGCCCGTTTCAACGCGGCTTGCCGGGAGGCGGCTTTCGCCGTCATTGTCGGCTCTGCCTCCAGCAAACCATAGCGGCGGGCGAGTACATCGACCGCCTCCCGCGTGGCGTAGGCGTTGTGCTTGGCGGTGAAGGCGGTGAGGTCGCCGAGATTATGGTCGGTGAAAGGCGCGTCGAACAGCACGCTGCGACCGCCAGTCAACGTCATGTGTTCATCCATCCAGCGATCTTCCACACGCGCCTGCCCGATCCGCCACAGCCGCAGCAGGATCAGCGGATAGCGCCCGCCATGACGGATCCAGCGGCCGAGAAAAATGTGACGGCGGCGCAGGTTGACGCCGGCGACATCCGCCGGGAGGCATGGCAGCTTGATCGCGATCTCGCGGGCCAGCGACGGCTCGACCACCTCGTCGGCATCGAGCCGCATTACCCAGTCGGTCGCAATCGGGGCATGATCCAGCGCCCATTGCATTTGGCGGGCCTGGTTGACGAAAGCATGTTGCAGGACGCTTGCGCCATGCTCTCTGGCGATCTCGACGGTTCGATCCGTGGAAAAGGAATCGATGACGACGATCTGCGTGGCGATACCGGCGATGCTTTCGATGGCGCGAGCAATGTGTCTTTCCTCGTTGTAAGTGAGGATCACGACCGCAAGTGTCGCCATTATCCGCGCTCCCGGATTTTACGCGCCGGGTTTCCGACATAGACGCCACCCGGCTCCAGATCGGCAAAGGCGACGGAACGGGCGCCGAGCACCGCGCGATCGCCGACGATGACGCCCGGCCCGACAAAGGCTTCCGCCGCAATCCAGCAATGGCGGCCGATGCGGATCGGCTTGGCGACCAATTGGAAATGCGGGTCTTCCAGCTCATGCGAACCGCAGCACAGATGCGCGCCCTGGGAGACGACGGTGCCTTCGCCGATGATCACCGCCGCCATGTTGTAGCAGGTGACGCCACCCGCGAGCACGGAGCCGTCGGCCATCGTCAGATGTGGTGGAAACCAGATGCGGGCGCTGGCGCGGACATCGCTGTTGCCATGCATCGTCGCGCCGAAAGCCCGCAGCAGGCATCGCCGCCAGCGACGGGCAAAGGGTGGCGTCCATGCCGCCAGCAGCAACCAGGCAAGCTGCCAGACGGCGCGGTACAGGCGATGCCGGCGCGAAAAGCTCGGGCCGCCCTGACGCGGGCGCGACAGGCGCGCATCGAGGGGCTCAACGCGCATGGCATACCTCGCTGACGACGCTATCGATGATCTCTGCCTGTGTCTGCGGATTGTAACGCGATGCGATGACGTCGCGGCAGCGGGCGTGCAAGGCCGGTCCATCGGCGCCGCGCCAGTGCTGCAGGGCATCGGCCAGCGCCTCCGCATCACCATGTTCGAAGAAGCCGCCGGTCACGCCGGCTATGATCGCTTCGGCCTCCGGCATCTGCCTGTCCATATCGCCGTGGGTGACGACAGGCGTGCCATACATCAGCGAATGAATGGCGCTGAGGCCGACTTTACCGGGGCTCGCGGTTACATCGCTGGCGAAAATCCAGGCGCCCAGCACCGCCTCGTCATAGATCGCGCCGGGAAACAGTGTGGCGACGCCGAGGTCTCGGGCCTGCGCTTCCAATTTCGCCCGCTCGGGACCATCGCCGATGAGCACAACGAGCGTTTCGATCCCTTGCGCCTTCAGATGCGCCGCAGCCTCCAGCAGCAGATCGAAACGGCAAAGCGGCGTCAGCCGTGCCGAGCATTGAACGACGAATGCGTCGGGCGGCAGGCTCAGCCGGCGGCGCACGGCTGAAATGCCTTCGTTTTCCAGCTTTTGCAGCACATCGCGCGCGGCCGGCCAATCGAGGGAATTCCATATCGGAACGATCTGCGTCGCCGGAAAACCGCCGGCAGTCGCGATCTCTCCGGCGCGCTGGCCATAGGTCAACACACGATGACCCAACCGATAATGCAGCCGCCGCATCCATGCCTTCCAGCGCGGTTCCTGCTTCAGCCAGCCATGCGCCCAGTAAAGCACGGTCTTTCCTGTCAGTCGGCCGGCGAGACCGATCAACCAGCTCGCCGGCATATTGGGATGCCCGTGGACGATCAGGGCATCGGCGCTGCGATCCAGCACTGCCCGCCAATAGCCGCCGAGCAGCCAGAACGGTCCTAGGAGCCGGAAACGTAAAGCATGAATGGCGATGCCGGAATCGCCGCGAAAGGCCTTGATGCCGGCAACATCCTCGAGACTGCCCCAGAAGCGATAGTCATGCGCAGGGCTTTCGGCCAATGCCTGCATGACGGGGCGGCGATAATGGGGATAATGGTGGTAGATGACGTTGACTCTAGCCATCGATCGCCTCCGGCCATGCGGGGATGGACTGCCTTGCCGGACGCGGCTTCGGCACGGCCCGGCAGAGCGCCATGCTGTAGACCGGCAGAAGATAGGTGAAGGTGACCCAATCATAGGGCGTACCGTGCAAAAACAGGCGCGGACTGTTCAGGATAAACAGCGCGGCGATGAATTTTTCCGCATGCCGCCCGCCTCGCAGGGCTTTCATCGACCAGTAAGCGGGGAGCAATAGTGCGGCGATGATGAAACAGGACCCGATGAACAGGCCGAAATCCTGGCAGGCCTGCAACAGCGGAAAATCGAGCTGCTGCGTCATGAAGCCGGTTCCAAACCACGGGCTGTCGGCAATATTCTGCAGGCCCAACTCCCGGAAATCGCGTCGGCCCTCGGCAGAACGCTCCAGCGCATTTGCGCCGGACAGCGAGCCGAGCCCGGTGACGATCAGATCGAGCGTCTGCATTAGTCGCGCCTGCAGGCTCGGCACGGCGATCATGACGCTAACGGTCGCAGCCAAACCCCACAGCGTGCGGCGCAAACCGCCCGGCGCCGTCAAGCCGCCCCCCAGCGTCAACAGAGCGAAGACGGCGGCAGCGACCCCGGCCAGCACCGAGCGCGTTCCTGTTCCAAGAATGACGATGATGGTGAGCGCCAGAACGCAGAGCGATACCAGTTTCGCGCGGCCGAGATGGACAAAGCTGTAAACCGCAGCCACGAGCCCGCCGGCCATGGCATAGGCGCTCAGCGTATAGGCAGGATTATCGAAAGATACACGACCGCGACCGCGACCGCCGGCATAGGCGAACAGCGCTTCGCGATTGAAGACAAGAAAAACGCCAGCCTCGATCAGTCCGAGGATGAGAAAAGCCTCGACCAGCCGCGCCCGCGCGATATCGACATGGACCATCAGGCCGAACAGAGCGATGGCAAACCCGAGCCATGCGATAAACTTCACGTCCCCTTGCGCCAGCGCCGCACTGAAGGACAGAATGAGCCAGAGCACAAGCGGCAGGCAGGAAGCCAGGTGCGACAGGCGCAGCGGTGTGACGCGGCGGCATCCGCATGACAAGATCAGGCCCATCCCTACGGCCAGAACGACGCCGATTTCGGCAAAGCTGCGTTCGCCGGCGCCGCTCGTCTGCGTCCAGGCGAGAATATAGCCGGAATAGACCAGCGCGAGACCAATTCCGGCGAAAAACAGCAGCCATTGCCGCAGGACCGGGCTTTGTCGGCGCACGACATCAGGCGGCATGACGCCCTCCGCGCCGGTAGACATCACCGGCGATGGCCGTATAGCGATACGCCATCAATGCCAGGCTGATAAGCGTCGCTGTCGCAGCGCCTTGCGCGCCCCATGAGGGGATAAGGATCAGGTTAAGGACAACGTTCAGCAGTGCGGCGACCATATTGGTGCGGGCCAAAGCGGCGCTGTAGCCAAGACCGGTGAACAAGGCGAGCGCCGGACCGAACACCGCGGTCAGCAGCTTGCCGGCCTGCACCAACAGAAAGACCGGCACGGCCGAAAGATAGGAAGCGCCGAACACCAGCGTGACGACCTCGTTTGCCCACAGCATCAGCGGCAGCGCGACAAGTCCGGTCGCCACGACCTGCGACAGCATCGTCAATCTCAGAAGACGCCATTGGCGCACAAGGTCGCGGCTTGCCGCCGCCGCCGTCAGATGCGGCATCAGCAACAGGCCGGCAACCTCCGCCGGCAGGCCGATCATATAGGTCAATCGGATCGCGACGGCATAATCGGCAACCGCTCCCGCCGTCGACAACGGACCGAGCATGACGACATCCAGCTTGTTCAACAGAAGCGCGCTGCCCTGCGCCGCCATCGCCGGCAGGCCGATCACAAGCAACCGCTTCGAATAACGGCGCGGCGGCAGCGACGGCGAAGATTTTCCGCGTCCGCCCGAAGGAGAAACGGCATGCCACAGCGCCGGCAGGCCGGCAGCCAGCGCCGCCAGGGTCAAAACGATCAGGGCGGCGCCTGCCGTTTTCTCGGGCAGCAGGATCAGGCCGGGCAAAAATACCGCATTGAAGAGAATGCCGTCATGCACGAGGCTCCATTCCCGCCTACCCTCGATGGCGAGCACGGTTTTCGTCCATTGACGGATCGCCGCCATAAAGCAGGCAAGAGCCACCGCAAACACCAGGCCGGTTGCCGCGGTTTCACGCGCCTCGGGCATCGCCAGCGCCAGGAACCCGGCGATCGCGGATGGCAGGATGGCGACCGCGAGCACAAGCCGGAGCGCCTGCGCATTGCGGGCGAAACGCCGGCGGGCAAGATTGCGTGCATAGTGATAGCTGGCTGATGCCGTCAGCCCGAGCGTGGTGAAGGAAAGACTGAGCGCTACGAGACCGGTGATGAAAAACAGCAGGCCGGACACGTCACGGTCGAACTGGCGGGCAATGACGATGGATGCCAGCAAGGCCAGTCCCTTCGACAGGCCCAGCAGGGAAACCACACGCAGGATCGACGCGACATGGGGCCTTGCTTTTTCGAGCGCAAGCGCGGGGTGCAACGCCATCTAGCCCTCCGCCGCCAGCCGGTCGAAGCAGGCGTCGATCCGCGCCGCGTTGCATGCGAAAATCTGTCGCCATGGCTGGCGGCGCGCCGGCAGTTCCTCCAGCAGAACATCGAACCCGTCGCCAGACAGAGGCAAAATGCAATCGGCCATGCCTTGATCGGTCAGAAGCGGTGCGATCTTCGCTTCGCCCGGCGGCAGAACGGCGAAGGGTGCCGCACCCCGCGCGGCGGCGATCAGAAGGGCATGCAAGCGGTTGCTGACGACGCATGCCGCGCCGTCGTAAAACTCCAAAGCCCGATGAAACCGGCCATCGCGACCGCCAAGGCAATCGATTGCCGGAATGCCGATGATATCGGCGAGCGCTCTGCAGAACGTCTCGTCGCGGCCGACCTGCCATGTCACGACCGGCTGGAGGCCGAAGCGACGTGTTGCCGCGACCATGCGTTTCAGCGCGACATAGTCCAAACCCGGCATTTCGCGAAAACTGAAGACGGCCTTGGTGGCACCGGACTGCATCGAAAACGGAAGCTTGAACGCGAGATCCGGCACCAGCATCGCTTCGACCCCATGCGCCGAAAGCACCCTGGCGGATTTCGTGTCGCGCATGCTTACAAGGCCGCCGCCAGCCCTTGCCCGCCGTAGCAAGGCCGCCCTGGAGGCCGACAGTCTTGCGCAGGAGGCGCCGACAGAGGCCAATCGCCAGGCCGGCAGGGCGGAGACCATCGCCAGCGCCGCGTCGCGCCGATAGTGGGATGTCGCGCCGCCGACGTCGCCGCAGGCGGTAAAGAGCCAATGCCGCCCGCGTTGGAAACCCTGCCGAAACAGGCGGACGGCGAAACGGGAACGGTCGCGGTGGCAGGTGACGTCGCTCCAGGCCTCGCCGACATGACGGCGGAGATTGCTCAGATACCAATCTGGAACATTGCGGCTGAGGGCATGCAGCGGCATGCGCTCAGCCACCTCCCTCAGCAGAATTGAATTAATGACCTCGTCGCCGAGATTGTCATATTGCGTTTGAAGCGAAAGCGCTGCGGCCATGCCCGAACCGGCTCACAGCAGCCGCGAAAATGCGGCAAGGCCATCGCTATGCGACAATTGCCGGGCAAGATCGATGCCCATCCCGGATTGAGTTGCCGAACCACCGCCGGCAGCGCAGGATATTGCCTCCGCCAGGGCGGCGACATCTCCGGGCGGCGTCAGGATCGCGGCAGCGCCCAGGAATTCGGCCAGCTCGGTCTGCGGCTCGGCGGTGACAACCAGCGGCTTTCCAGACGCCAGCATCGCGCCGAGCTTCGAGGGCAGAACGAGGTCTGCCGCCCCCTTTTCCTGCGGCAATACATGCAGATCGGCCATGTTGAGAAATGCATTCAGCCGCTCTTGAGGCTGGAAAGGCAGGAACTGCACTGAGGACAGGTGCCCGTAGCGCGCAGTCAGGTCGGCCTTTGCCGGCCCTTCGCCGGCGACCACGAAACGGATGCGTGGGTTGCCGGACAGCCGCTCGGCCGCGTCCAAGAGAAGGGGGAGCCCCTGTTTGGCACCGATCGATCCCGAATAGAGAACGATGAAATCATGCTCGGAGAAGCCGAGTTCCTCCCGATAGGGACTTGGATCCTGCAACGGATGGATGGCGGCGAGATCGACCCAATTGCGCACAACGGACAGTTTTTCGGGTGGGATGCCCTTGCCGGCAAGCCGCTCCGCCATGCGTTGCGAAATCGTCACGACCCGGTCGAAACGCGGCATGGCAAGGCGCTCGAACGCGAGGCCGAGCCTCTTCAGCCAGCCGAACCTCAGATGCCCGACGGCAAAGGCGGCGTCGACCTCCAGATCCTGCACATGCAGCACGGTTTTCGCCCCGACGATCCATGCCGCCAATTGTGCGACCGGCGCGGCAAGCAGTGTCGGCTCGATGCAGAGCACCGTTTGCGGCCGATGACGCAGGATATGCCAGAATGCCAACGGCGCGGAAGACATCGCAAAGGACAGCGGCGCGACCAGCCGCCAGATGCCTCTCATCGGCCGCCGCAGGAAAAGCGGCGCGCGCAGAACCCGTATGCCCTTCTCGACCGTCCGCGAATAGCGATTGCGATAGCCCGGCTGCACGGCCCAATCGGGATAGTGCGGCGGCGTGGTGATGACCGTGACCGCGGCGCCGGTCGACGCCAGATGTTCGCCGATCTCTCCGGTATAGCGGCCGACGCCGACGAATTCCGGGGCGTAGTTCATGGCGTAGATCAGGATTCGCCGCGCCGGAACGTTGGCGACCTGCGCGCGGCGAACGGATTTGCGATGGCCATCGAAAAAGGCAAGACTCATGCCGCCGCCTCCAGGCGACGTTCGCGACAATCGCCGCTGAGGAAGGACCGGTAGGTATCGTCGATCCCCTCCTCCAGCCCGATGCTCGGCGTCCAGCCGAGCCGGCGCAGCCGTTCGATATTCAGCAGCTTGCGCGGCGTTCCATCCGCCTTCGTGCCGTCGAGCGCGAGCGCGCCTGTAAATCCGACGACCTTGCAGACGAGCCTTGCCAGATCGAGAATGGCGATATCTTCGCCCACGCCGACGTTGACCGGCGCCATAGCGGAATAGCGTTGCATCAGACGCACGCAGGCATCGGCACAATCATCGACATGCATGAATTCGCGGCGTGGCTTGCCGCTGCCCCACAATGTCATCTCGCGCAAACCGGCGAGCTTGGCTTCATGCGCCTTGCGGATCAACGCCGGAAGGACATGACTGCTGCGCAGGTCGTAATTGTCTCCGGGACCATAGAGGTTCGTTGGCATCGCGGCGATGAAATCGGCGCCGTATTGACGGCGATACGCCTGGCACAGCCTGAGGCAGGCGATCTTGGCGAGCGCATAGGCCTCGTTGGTCGGCTCCAGCGACCCGCTCAACAAAGCTTCCTCGACGATTGGCTGTTCGGCCAATCGGGGATAGATGCAGGAGGAGCCGAGAAACAGCAGCTTCCCGACCCCCGCCGAATGCGCCGCCCGGATGACATTCATCCCGATCATCGTATTGTCGTAGAGAAAATCGACCGGATACTTCTCGTTTGCGAGAATACCGCCGACCGTGGCCGCAGCCAGAAAGATCACATTCGGCCTGTTCTGCCGCATCCACTCCTCGACATCGGCCTGACGGCGCAGGTCGAGTTCCTCCCGCGCCGCCGTCAGGATCTGGCAATCTTCCGATGCCAGCCGCCGGAGGAGCGCCGACCCGACCATGCCGCAATGGCCCGCCACATAGACGCGTTTTCCCGAAAGATCGGCCATGTCACGCCTCCACCATCGGTGGCGAAGGCAGAACGATATCGCCTGGCAACTTCAGGCAATGCAAGCCTGCCTGGAATACTTTCACGACCGGAGGTTTGTATCGAAACACAACATGCATTCCGGTCTCCTTGGAGTCTCAGATCGACATCGCCACATTGTTGCCATGATTAATGCATGGCAAACAAAGAGAATCAATTGCATCCGGAAAAGAAATTCTATTTAACCCACTAAAAATAAAGAGCAATTTTTGTTCTCGCAAATTCAACCCAAGGCTGAAATCATACAGATTTGCGCACGCACGCAAATTTGACGCAAATGCCTGAATCTTCAAAAACAATCTTTGGTAGATTGGCGGCAGAAGTTGGATCGGGCTTGATATCGCGACAAAAATGCAATCATAAGACGCACTCATAAACTGCCTGACAATCCGTCCGAACGGTATTTTCGGCTGCCTTGATGGGAGCAAGATTGTGGGTAACAGCAGAGATCGGGATGTTCCCGACATACAGACGATATACACTTGCGGACGCTAAACATTCAGCGAGGCCAGACGATTGCGCATTTTGTTGATCGAAGACGATCCTGTGCTCGGAGAGGCCTTGCGCGACCACGTCGCCAGTCAGGGCCATGCGGTGGACTGGATGCAGACGCTGGGCGATGCCGGCGATGCCGTACGCGTCGTCGATTACGCGCTGATCCTGCTCGATCTGCGCCTGCCCGATGGCAGCGGCATCGATTTCCTGCGGGCGCTGCGGCGGCGCAGCGATGCGACCTCGGTGATCATTCTCACCGCGCATGACCAGATTTCCGACCGCATCGAGGGGCTGAACAGCGGCGCCGACGACTACCTCATCAAGCCGTTCGACCTTGGCGAGTTGACGGCGCGTATTCTTGCGGTCAGCCGACGGGCCGGTGGCAATGTCGCTCCGGTTCTCGCCTTCGGGGATTTCCGTATCAACCGCGCCGATCGTCTGGTGACGGCGGGCCGGGAGGAGATTGCGCTTTCCAGCCGCGAATGGGCCGTGCTCGATGCCCTCATCGTCCGTCCCGGCGCCATCGTTTCGAAAGGGCAGATCGAGGAGGCGCTGTATGCCTTCGGCTCCGAAATCGAAAGCAATACCGTCGAGGTCTATGTCAGCCGCCTGCGCAAGAAGCTCGGCAAGGAAGCCATTCTCACGCTGCGCGGCGTCGGCTACAAGATGGGCGAAACCTATGGCGGATCGGCGGCCTGAGCCGGTCCGATTTTCTCTGGAGACCCCATGACACGGCAGCTGATTGCCTGGCTGATCACGACATTGACCGGCTTCTGGCTGCTTGCGGCTGGCCTCGGCGCCGTGATCATGCACGAAGAGTTCGGCGAGATTTTCGATGGCTCGCTGCAGGAGACGGCGCAAAGACTGCTGCCTCTCGTGGTCGACGACCTCGCAAAACGCGACGGTTCCGCCGAGATCCACAGGCTGGAGGAGCTGGCGATGGCCGACGAGGAGGAATACCTCGTCTATCAGGTTCGCGACAGGAGCGGCGCCGTGGTCCTGCGTTCGCGCGATGCACCGGCAAAACCCTTCGTCGCCCCGCTGATCAACGGCTTTTTCAAAGACGAGACCTACCGTTTCTACAGCTCTGCCAATACCGAAGGCACCCTGTTCGTCCAGGTTGCCGATGCGCTCGCCAACCGCCAGGAGGCGGTGACGGAGGGTATGACGGCGCTGCTCATTCCGCTTGGCGTGCTCATTCCGGTCAGCGCCGGGCTGATCATGTTCATCGTGCGCCGCGCCTTGCGGCCGGTCGCCGATCTGCGCCAGTCAATCGAACAGAAGGACGGCGGAAACATGGCGCCGATATCGCTGCTCGGCCTGCCGCCGGAACTGGCTTCGATCGGCCGTTCGGTCAACCTGCTGCTCGGACGGCTGGAGGATGCCTTCGAGGCGGAGCGCGAATTTACCGCAAACAGCGCCCATGAATTGCGCACCCCGATCGCCGGCGCTCTGGCGCAGACGCAGTTGCTGATCACGCTTTTGAAAGAAGACGCCCCACGGCATCGCGCCGAGCAGGTAGAAGCTTCTCTGGTCAAGCTGGTGCATCTGGCGGAAAAGCTGCTGCAGCTTGCGCGCGCCGATGCCGGCATCGGCCCGAGCGCCGCCGTGGTCGATCTGACGCCGGTGCTCGACGTCGTCGTCGACGACTTCGAGCGGCAGGGCGCCAGCGATAACCGCATTCGCTACCACCGCCCCGAAGAACTGCGCATCGTCGGCCGCTATAATGAAGACGCCTTCGCCATCGTCATTCGCAACCTGATCGAGAATGCTTTGCGTCACGGCCTCCCCGATACGCCCGTCGAGATCGAGGCGTCCAACAGCGCGATCGTCATCCGCAATGATTGTCCGGCGCTGACGGTCGATGAATTGCAGGCTATCCGCCAGCGCTTCGGTCGCGGCAAGACGCGCGCCAACGGAACCGGGCTGGGCCTTTCGATCGTCGACCGCATGCTTACCCATATGCAGGCGCGGCTGGACCTGCGCTCGCCCGCCACGGGGCGCGAGAACGGCTTCGAAGCGAGAATCCTCTTCGACCGGGCTTTATGACAGGATTCGTTCAGGTTGCTGTCAGCTTGCCTCGCCACCCAACGACAGGCGCCGTTCCGCCGGCGTTTCTGATTCCGAGGGGTTTCACATGGTTTCTCGCATTTCATGCATGATCGGCGGCGCGCTTGCGGCGCTGATGACAGGATGTGGCGCGGCCGCCGCCGGCGATTTTGAAATTTCCGCCTATGGCGGATTGCAGGGCGCCGCCGACAGCACCATCGACCTGTCCGCCAGCCCGTCCTTCGACGCCAGCTGGGACGGCAAGTCGCTCTCCGCCGCCCCGCCCTATTACGGGGCACGCCTTACCTACTGGCTGAACGATTTCGGCCGGCCGGATCTCGGCGTCACGCTGGATTATACCCATGCGAAGGTCTATGCCGATGACGAGACCTTTGCCCGCACGCCCGGCTGGACGCGTTTCGAGTTCACCGACGGTCTCAACCTCGTCACCGCCAACCTGCTCTATCGTTTCCAGAACAGCAGCGCGTGGACACCCTATGTCGGCGTCGGCGCCGGCATCAACGTGCCGCATGTCGAAGTCACCCGCCCGTCCGGCACCACCTTCGGCTACGAATTCGGCGGCGCGACGCTGCAGGCCCAGGCCGGCGTCAGCTATGCCATCGACGAGCGCTGGTCGGCCTTTGCCGAATACAAGGGCAATTATTCCTTCGTGAACGTGCCGATCGATAGCGGCGAGACCCTGAAGACGAACATCATGACCAATGCGGTCAATGTCGGCATTTCCTTCAAGTGGTGACCGCTCAACCAACCGCATGAAAATAAAAAACCGCCCGAGAGTTTGCTCCGGGCGGTTTTTTCTTGGGCTGCGAAGGCTTCAGCTCTTTTCGCGGTCGCCGGGCATGACCGGATCGCCGACGGCCATTTGACCGGCGTCGTCGCGAATACCGTAATACTGCTCCAGCATTTCCCAGCTTTCGTCCATGGCGAAGGTCCGCGACACGTAGGGCAGGCCGATATGGCCGTAATAGACCGACAGCTGACGTTCCGCCGTCGCATCCGGCTGGCCGGCGATACGAGCGCTGTAGAGCACCGAGATGAGGCCGGTGCGATCCGAACCGGCCTTGCAATGAATGAGGATCGGCTTCGGCGCATCCTTGAGCAGCGCAACGATCTCGTCGGCGCGTTCCGGCGTCAGTTCCTCGCCGGAACTCATTGGGAAATCGATATGGCGCACGTTCAGCCGCTCGGTGGTGGCGACCTCCTCCTTGTACCAGTCATAACCGCTGGGACCGCGCAGGTTGACCACCGTTCGAATGCCATGCTCGCGAATATATTGTTCCAGCCGGTTCGCGGTCGGCTGGCCGGATCGGTACAGTTCCCCTTCGATGACTGTGTGAAAATTCCCGGATATCTGCAGGTAACCGAGATATCCGCCCATCATCGACGCTGCGATCAGGGGAACGGCGAGCACAGCGCGATGTGTGCGCAGAAAGCCCCGTACGCGCGCCCAAGCGCCGCGTTTTACCGGCAGCGCCTCGACGGAAGGACAGTTCGGCTGCGACGGCTCTGCCGCCAATATTCGGCCGGCGGCCGGCCGGTCGCTGACAAGTCGACGGATTCTCAAGGCGAGCTCCTGAAGATGGAAGGGTTTGACCAGATAATCGTCTGCACCTGCGCGCAGGCAGTCCAACCGCCAGCGCACGTCATTCAAGGAGGAGACCACGACCAGCGGCGCGACAACGCCTGCCGCCCGGATCTCCTTGATAAAGTCCAGTCCGTGCCCATCGGGCAATTGCAGGTCGAGGACGATCAAATCCTTGTCTTCGACCGCGTTACGGGCATCGCCCAGTGTTGTCGACCAGACGACATCCCGGCCGGCGGCCATCAAATGACTGCGCACCGCCTCCCCTATGGTTTCGTCGTCTTCGATCAGCAGCACGGACATGGATAACCTCGAACCTTTGCCCCAAACCCATGCCTGCCCAAGCTGACAAGCGCCTGAACCGCGTTGCGAAAGGGGAAAAAGTTTGGCCTTAGACGGCCAGGCGCTGGGGCGCGGAGAACTGGATGTCGCGCGGCTCCGTACGCGTTCTCTCCACGGCGATGAGGCTGAGGGCGATCAAAAGCAGCGCGGCGAAATACAGCAGCGGCCCCAGCCGGCAGGAAAACCAAGAGGTGTGCTGGCGATGTCGGAAGCTCATGGCGCCCTCATTCCCTAGGATTGAAGGGGGGCTGCTCCTGCCGGACCGCGGCAGGAGGCGAAGGCGTCTAGCGCGGCGTCATAGACCGTCGTTTCGACATTCATCAGTCCAAGGACGGTGTGGAAGAGATTGTCATGCGACATCGGCTCGTTTGTCTTCGCGCGCAGGCACTTTTCGGACAGGCCGGTGCGATTGCTGAAGCCATCGGTGAACCAGGAAACGAAGGGAACATGCGTCTGCTGTATCGGGGCGAGCGCATAGGGCGCGCCATGCAGATAAAGGCCGTTTTCGCCAAGGGACTCGCCATGGTCCGACATGTAGATCATCGCGCTATCGACCTGGCCGGCATGTTTTTGCAGAAGACCGATGACGCTTGCCAGGATATGATCCGTATAGAGAATGGTGTTGTCGTAGGCGTTGACGATTTCCTGCGCGCTGCAATCGGTCAGCTGCGCGGTATGGCAGGCCGGCTGGTACTTTGCGAATTCCTTGGGGTAACGCAGGAAATAGGACGGGCCATGGCTGCCGATCTGGTGCAGCACGATGGTGGTATTCTTGGTAATGCCGGCCAGCTTGGCATCGAGCTTGTCGAGGAAGATGCCGTCGTCGCATTCGCCCTCGCGGCAATAACGCGGATCCTTGGTGTCGTTCAGGCTTTCATAGCTGACGCGGTCTGCGACACCCTTGCTGCCGGTATTGTTATCCCACCAATAGGCGTCGATACCGGCATGCGTCAGCACATCGATGAGGCTATCCGTCGAACGTGCTTTGCGATCGGTATACTCACTGCGCGGATAGACGGAAAACATGCAGGGCAGCGAGACCGCGGTTGCCGTGCCGCAGCTCGTCGTCTGGGTAAAGTTCAGGACGTTAAGCGCCGTCAGTTCGGGATTGGTCGGACGCTCATAACCGTTCAACGAGAAGTTCATCGCACGCGCCGTCTCGCCGGCGACGATGACCGTCACAACCGGCTTGGCCGACTTGGACAGCAGCGGCCCGATACGCGCATCCGTGCCGAGCGGCTCGCGCACCAGCGTCAGTTCGTCATAGGTCATCAGGCCGAGATTGATGGCGGCGCTCATCGGACCGAAGGGATTGATGCGCGCCATGATATCGTGATGTTCGCGCACCGTCGACGCGATGGCGGCGAATTGCGACAGGATCAGGCCGGCCGCAACGACGAGGCTCGGGACGACAATCGCCATATTATGGGCGAGCTTGCCCAGGAAACGGCGATGGCGAACACGCACAAACGCCACGAGCAGAGACGGAACCACGCCATAGAGCAGCACATGCAGGACGAATTGCAGCGTGATCAGATGCTTGGCTTCCTGCGGCGTGGTGACGACGACATTGCGCATCATCTCACGGTCGATAACGATGCCGTAGACATCGACGTAATAGGACGCGAGGGCGCCGCTGATCAGCAGGAAGATCAAAAGCGGCTTGATCAGGTATTTGACCGACAGGGCAACCATGCCGGCGACGACCAAAAGCGTCAGTGCCGCGGAAAATGCCAGGAAGGCGGCGTTTATACCACCGAAGCCGGCGACAGCGCCACGCCAGAAGGTGACATTGAAGATCACCAGCAGATAAACGGCGACGACGAGGGAAAGTGTAACGCTGCCGATTTCGAAACGTCGGTCGGTTTTTCTTGGCATTGAAGCTCCGTCAAGGCAATCCAGCGCAAAAGGGAAGCCGAAAAACCCGGCATCATCCGCAGACGCGCAAGCAGTCATTACACTCCATTTGCGCGCCGAGCCTGACACTCACCTGAAAGCATTGTCTTCCAATCGAGGCGATTTGCAAGCGCGGCCGGCTTGGACTATGGACAGACCGCTCGTTTCCATTTCCATTTCCCACCACCGGTCGCATCCGCTCATGCTGAAAAGCCTTTACACCTGGACCCTCAACCTCGCGGCCCGTCCTTCGGCTGCCTGGTGGCTGGCGATCATCGCCTTTCTGGAAAGCTCGATCTTCCTTGTGCCGGCCGACGTGCTGCTGATGCCGATGATATTGGCGCGGCCGCACCGGGCCTTCCGATATGCCCTTCTGGCAACGGTCGCCTCGGTGCTCGGCGGCATCGCAGGCTGGTTCATCGGCCGCTTCGCCTTCGAATCCATCGCCAGGCCGGTGCTCGCCTTTTACGGCAAGCTGGATACTTTCGAGCAATTGAGCGCTTCGGTCGACTACAAGACCATTCTCCTGCTGCTGATCACATCGGGCCTCGCGCATCTGCCGCCGATCAAGGTGGTGACCATCCTGGCCGGCGTGGTGAACGTGTCGCTGACGACCTTCGTCGCATCGGCGATCATTACCCGTGGCGGACGCTTCCTGCTGATCGCATGGCTTTTGAACCGTTATGGCGAAAACATCCGCCACTTCATCGAGAAGCGGCTCGGTCTTCTCTCAGCGTTGTTTGCCGCAGCGCTGATCGGCCTCTACGGCCTCTACAAGCTCATGCATTGAATTCGATGCTGCGCGCCGACTCGCGCAGCAGCCTTGCCATCGAAATCGTCGATTCGATATCGCGCGCGTCGCCGTAACGAAGCGCGATGGACATGGCGTAGAATACGGTCGGGGAAGCGGAAACGTCGAGGGCGCGTTCCTCGAAGTGGGAGAGTTTCTCATCCAGCAATGGTCTGTCGATCAGCATATGGGCTCGCGCAACTCGGTTTGTCGCATCTTGCAGCACTGGGACTCGTTGTCCAGTGCCTTTCATTTGTGCAACGGGCCGGAGAGTCCCCGTTTTTGGAAGCTTCGACAAGTTTGCAACAGACGACTTACCGGCGATTCGCTGCGCTGCAGCGAAGCCATTGAAGGCGCTGATAGTTTCAAAATCATCGATTTTCGTCCCGACCTGTAAAAGTTAAATGTCGCCCCCCGCCGCTTGCGTTACCCGACGCCGTAAGCATTTTTTCGGGGCGCGTTTTGATCGATTCTCTTCTGCTCAACTTCATGAATCGGGATAGCCTCAGCGACGAGGAACAGGCCACCTTGCGCCGACTGGTTTCGCGCGACCGCCTGTTCGATGTCGATGAGGACATCGTTTCCGAGGGCGCGCGTCCGCAATACAGCGCGGTCCTGCTCGACGGTTTCGCCGCGCGCTACAAGTACATGGCCGACGGCACGCGCCAGATCACCGCCCTGCACGTCGCTGGCGATTTCATGGACCTGCATGCCTTCCTGCTCAAGACGATGGACCATGGCATCATCGCGCTGTCGCCCTGCCATGTCGGTTTCGCCGAGCATGGGGCCTTGAAGGAAGTCACGGAAACGCAGCCGCACCTGACGCGCCTTCTCTGGCTCGACACGCTCATCGACGGCGCGATCCATCGCGAATGGATCGTCGCCATGGGCCGGCGCTCCAAGCGCGCCCATCTGGCGCATCTCGTCTGCGAGTTGTTCTACCGGTTGCAGGCGGTGCGCAAGACCGTCGATTTCAGCTTTCATTTTCCGCTGACGCAGATGGAGCTGGCCGATGTGCTCGGCATTTCCGTCGTGCATCTCAACAAGACGCTGCAGCCGCTGCGCCATGACGGACTGTTGAGCTGGGTGAACCATACGATCACCATCCACGACTGGCCGCGGCTGACGGCGCTTGCCCAGTTCGATCCGACCTATCTCAGCTGCACCGTCGAACCGCGCTAAGCATCAGGAAAAGATGGCCAACCGGCTCTTCGGGCGCTATCACTGATGCGCCCGCCGCTCCCGCATCCACGACCACGCGGCAAGGCGGGCGTGCATCGGCGAGAACAGGACGGCTTTCATGGACTTTTCATCGGCTTACGACCAGGGCTTCATTCGGGTGGCGGCCTGCACCCCGGCCTGCGAGATCGCCGACCCGCCGGCCAATGTCGGCGCAACGCTGGCTCTAGCGCGCGAGGGACATGCGGCCGGCGTCGGCCTGATGGTTTTCCCCGAACTCGGCATCTCCGGCTATTCGATCGACGACCTGCTTGGCCAGGAGGTTCTGCTGGATTCGGTCGAGGCCGGTATTGCAGAGCTTGTCGCGGCCAGCCGCTCGTTGCGGCCGGTGCTGCTGGTGGGCGCTCCGCTTGCTCAAAACGGCCGGCTCTACAATTGCGCCCTCGCCATCCACAACGGCCGCATTCTCGGCGTCGTGCCGAAAACCTTCTTGCCGAACTACCGGGAATTCTATGAAAAGCGCTGGTTCGCCTCCGGCCGCGACGTGCGCAATTCAGAAATCACCATCGCCGGGCAGACCGTGCCCTTCGGCACCGACCTGATCTTTTCCGCCGCCGGGCGTTCCGATTTCACTTTCCATATCGAAATTTGCGAAGACCTCTGGGCGCCCGCCGCACCTTGCGATTTCGGCGCGCTGGCCGGGGCGACCATCCTCGCCAATCTGTCGGCCAGTAACATCACCGTCGGCAAGGCCGATACCCGCAAGCTGCTTTGCACCGCCAAATCGGCCAGCAACTTCGCCGCCTATATCTATTCCGCCGCCGGCCCCGGTGAATCGACCACCGATCTCGCTTGGGACGGGCAGGCCTGCGTCTACGAGCTCGGCAACCTTCTGGCCGAGACCGAGCGCTTTCCGACCGGGTCGCAGATGTGCGTCGCCGATATCGATGTCGAGCGGTTGCGGCTGGAACGGCTGCGCACCGGTACCTTCAACGATTCCGCGACACTCAATCTCGGCGGCGAGAGAACCTTCCGCAAGGTCGGGTTCGACTTCGACGCGCCCAAGGGTGATATCGGCCTGACGCGCGCCATTGCCCGCTTTCCCTTCGTGCCGGCTGAAGCCGCGCGGCTGGACCAGGACTGCTACGAGACCTTCAACATTCAGGTCCAGGGCCTGATGAAGCGATTGAAGTCGACCGGCATCCGCCGGCTGTGCATCGGCATTTCCGGCGGTCTCGATTCCACCCATGCACTGCTGGTCGCGGCGCGCGCCTATGACCGGCTCGGCTGGCCGCGCACCGATATTCTCGGTTTCACCATGCCGGGTTTCGCCACCGGCGACGAAACAAAGACCAATGCCTGGGCGCTGATGCGCACGCTTGGCATCACGGCCGAAGAGGTCGATATCCGGCCGCTCGCCTTGCAACTGCTCAAGGATCTCGGCCACCCCTTCTCCGGCGGAGAGCCGGTCTATGACGTGACGTTCGAGAATGTGCAGGCGGGCCTGCGCACCGATTTCCTGTTCCGCGCCGCCAACCAGCGCAATGCGCTGGTGCTCGGCACCGGCGATCTCTCCGAAATCGCGCTCGGCTGGTGCACCTATGGGGTCGGCGACCAGATGAGCCACTACAACGTCAACGCCTCGGTGCCGAAGACGCTGATCCAGCATCTGATCCGCTGGGTTGCACGGACGGGTGACCTGAGCGCCGAAGCCAATTCGACACTGGAAAGCATTCTCGATACGATCATCTCGCCTGAACTGGTGCCGGCCGACGAGAGCGGCGCGATCCAGAGCACGGAAGACAAGATCGGCCCTTACGACCTGCACGATTTCTTCCTGTTCTACACCACCCGCTTCGGCCTGAAGCCATCCAAGGTCGCCTTCCTTGCCTGGCATGCCTGGCGCGATACGAATGCAGGCGCATGGCCGCCGCATTTCCCAGAAGAGAAGCGGCGGGAATTTCCGCTGGCCGTCATCCGCAAATGGATGGAGACCTTCCTGTTCCGCTTCTTCACCATCAGCCAGTTCAAGCGCTCGGCCTCGCCGAACGGGCCGAAGGTCACGTCCGGCGGCTCGTTGTCGCCGCGCGGCGACTGGCGCGCGCCTTCCGATGGCAATGCCCGCATCTGGATCGACGAATTGCGCCGCAACGTGCCGGAGACGCTGGCGTGAAGGCAGGAGCATGGTTTCTGGCGGCGGCGCTGACCTTTGCGGCGCTGCCGGCGCGGGCCGACTGGCAGGCGGTCGAGCAGATCAAATCCTATCCGGTGTCCGGCCAGACGGGCGCTGAGCTTTACGAGTCGATCGGCCAGAACGGTCCGGAGATCAGTCTGGGCATGCGCACCATCGCCCATACCAGCTTCAAGCTGACATGGCGGCGCAAATACGAACCGCGGAACGGCAATTGCGTACTCGTTTCAGCCGTGCCGAAGCTGATCATCACCTATGTGCTTCCCAAGCCGAAAACCAAGCTGCCAGCCGCGCTTCAGCCGCATTGGCAAAGTTTCTACGAGGGCGTCCGCGCCCATGAAAAGGTGCATGGCGACTATATCCGCGACCTCGTCCATGCCATCGAGGCCGAGACGATCGGCCTCACGGTTCCCGGCGATCCCAACTGCACGAAGATCAAGGACGAAATGACCAAGCGGCTTGGCGCGCTGTCGCAGGCCCAGCGGCAACGCAGCCGCGATTTCGACCGCGTGGAACTGAGCGATGGCGGCAATATCCAGCAACTGGTGCTGCGGCTGGTCAACAGCCGCTAACGTATTTTGGCTCTCAGCCGGCCGCCGCCATGGCTGCCATGTCGTAGTGACGGGCGATGCGCGCCAAGGCGGCGCTGGCGCGCTCGTCGCCGGAGCGCAGCGCGAGGAACAGAGCGAGCAAGGCCTGCGATCCGGCTTCGTTTGCATTATCGGCCAAATCCGACACGCCGCCGAGAATGGATTCAACATCCGCCTTGCGCATAAAATGTCCCCGAATCAATAAGATACGAGCCATAAAGACTCTGGTTCGGACATTTTTTCAAGCCTTGCAGAAATGTAATTCTGCCCTAACCCAGCGATAGCAACCATACCGAGTCCGGGATAGCGTTAACCAAATATTAAAGATTGTTAATTGCCCCCTAAAGAATCCGGGGGCGGCTCTCGACTCTCCCGCAGATTCTTGTTTTTATATCGCCGTCTAAGGAAAACGACCTTCATGTATGGAGGGTAGGAGGCGCTTTTCATGGAATACGACTGGACGGGAGCGCGCACCCGCCGTGCAAACCACCTCAAGCTTGGGTTGATTTGCTTTGCCGCGATGACGATGATGGCCGTTCCGCTCTGGATTGGATTGGTCTGAGGGAACGGATCTCGCAAATTCATAAAAACGCCGGTGGGACAGCACCGGCGTTTTTTCGTTTCAGGACGAACGATGCAGCAGGCGGCTGCGGACATAATCCTCGCCGGCAATATCGCCTGCGATTTCTTCCGCCCGCAAGCGCTCGAATGGCGAGCGGACGATGCCGCTCAGGATCACATAGGAACCGAGCGTGGTGACGTCGATCTGCGAAGCGTCGACATCATAGGCCGACGCCAGCGCCTGCGTAACAGCAGCTTCCATGGATTCGCGACCCGATCGTTCGGGGGCGAATCCATCGTCGGAAAAACTCGGATAACGGAATACCATGGCACGCACCTCGCAGGCTCTGATGGCCTAACGCCGATGCGGCCGGCATGTTCCCGTCAATCGCTCAATAACTGGAACCCGAGCCGATATCCGTACCGCGCCCCGTAAAAGACGAGGCAAGCCGACGAAGGCCTGACGACAGGAACGTGACATCCGTGCCGACGCCGACGAAGGTGGCGCCGATCTCGACATAACGCCGGGTGATTGCGTCGTCGAGCGTCAGAATGCCGGCCGCCTTGCCGGCGGCGCGGATGGTGCGAATGGCGTTTTCGACCACGGCGCGCACCTCCGGCGCATCCGCTTGCCCCGGCAGGCCCATATCGGCGGCGAGATCGGCAGGGCCGATGAAGACCCCATCGACGCCATCAACCTCGGCGATGCGTTCGAGATCGTCGATGGCGGCGCGGCTTTCAGCTTGAACGATCAGGCAGATCTCGGCGTCTGCCGTCTGCACATAATCCGGCACCGCATTGAAGCCGGAGGCGCGGGCAATCGCCGCGCCGACGCCACGCACGCCCTTCGGCGGATAGTGGCAGGCGCGCACGAGATCGCGTGCCTGCTCGGCGCTGTTGACCATCGGCACCAGCAGAGAACGGGCGCCGACATCGAGAAGCTGCTTGATCAGCCAGGTCTCGCCGACCGGCGGGCGCACAACCACTTCGGACGCCGAAGCTTCCAGCACCTGCAATTGTCGCATGATGCTGCGGACGTCGTTCGGCCCGTGCTCGCCATCGACCAACAGCCAGTCGAAGCCGGCGCCGCCGGCGATTTCGGCAGCATAGGTATCGGCCATGGCAAGCCAGAGCCCGTAAAGCGGGCGATTTTCCTTGAGCGCCGCCTTGAGGCGGTTCGTCGGCGCGGGCATGATCAACTATCCTTAAACGATGAATTGCTTGAGATCGGTGGCGGGATCGGCAAGCAACGCCTTGTCCGGCGTGATGCCATTTTCGATCATCTTCTTGCCGGCGACATAGGCCTTGGCGTCGTTGATCGCATCGACGGCAATCAGCTTATCCTGCTTGAAATACCAGACGGAGGCGCTGCCTTCGCGGCTGCCGGGGCGCAGTAGCGTCGCGTCATAGCCGAGGTTGAAGCCGGCGATCTGCAGCTTGACGTCATACTGGTCCGACCAGAACCACGGCTTGGCGTCATAGGGCGTCTCGCCGCCCGTCATGACAGCCGCGGCGGCTTCGGCCTGATCGACCGCATTCTGCACCGATTCCAGGCGAATGCGCAGGCCGCGCCAGGGCAGCATGGTGCAATCGCCCATGGCGAAGATTTGCGGATCGGAGGTGCGGGCGAATGCGTCGACGACGATGCCGTTGGCGACGTCGAGGCCGGCTTCCTTGGCGAGCTGGTCGTTCGGGGTCACGCCAATGCCGGCGATGACGAAATCGACCTCGATGACGGAACCGTCCGACAATTCGGCGGCGGTGACATGGCCATCCTTGCCGATCAGCTTCGTCAGGCCAACGCCTTCGCGGATCACCACATCACGATCGCAATGGATGACACGCATGATATCGGCCGTTTCCTTGGCGGCGACGCGCTGAAGGATACGTTCGGCCATTTCGATGACGGTGACTTCGAGGCCGAGATGACGGGCGACGGCTGCCGCTTCTAGGCCGATATAGCCGCCGCCGATGACCAGCAAACGCCGACCGGCGCGCATTTCCCCCGCCAACAAGTCGGCATCGCGCTTGTCGCGCATGGTATAGACGCCTTCGAGATCGCCGCCGACGCTTGCCGGCAGGCTGCGCGGCGTCGAGCCGGTCGCCAGCGCCAGCGTTTCGTAAGCGATACGCGCGCCATCCTGCATCACGACTTCGCGGGTCGTGCGGTCGATTTTTTCGACCCAGGAGGAGAGATGGACATCGACATCGTTGTCCTTGAACCATTGCTCGGGGCGGAACAGCAGGCGCTCGAAGCTCATCTCGCCCATCAGATATTTCTTCGAAAGCGGTGGGCGCTGATAGGGCAATGTCTCTTCGGCGCCAATCAGGGTGATCGGCCGCATATCCTTCAAATTCCGCAGCTTGGCAGCCAGCGCGAAACCGGCCTGCCCAGCACCCACGATAATCAACCTGCCCGTCACGTCATTCCTCCGACATCTCTGTTTCGCATTTCCGGGAAATGCTCTGCCTAGCCTCTATATTGCAAAACCGGAGATTTGCGTTATTTTTACGGAGTGGTTGGCAGAGCGCGAACTCTGCCAACTCTTTTACCTAGCGATTAGATCAACCCGGACGGTCACTGACCAGCTCGTCCGGGTTTTTCTTATCGTCAGCGCGATCCTGATGGGGATGAACCACATCATTCTCACCTCCGTATCGGGAGCGAGGCACTCGCCAATGCCGACGTGGCCCATCCTCGTCAGCGCGCCGGCTGGCCACGGCGCTTGCTGCTTTTGCCCCCGAAACCACACTCATAGCATGCAGCTCGCATACTGCACCGCATTTTATCCATTCCATCAATGGGACGGCAGCTTTCCTCTGTTAACTTCGAGATCCCAAGGAGGAGAAACGGAGGGTACCATGCCCCTGACCCCACGCAGCCAGACCAGACAGGGTTTCGACCGCCCCAGCCGGGCGTTCCAGAATTACGAAACCCACATTCCGGGCCGCATCATCATGGTCGGCCATCACCTCAGCGCCAAGACGCAGATCCGCTGCATCGTCAAAAGCATCTCGCTTTACGGCGCGGTGCTGGAGGTCAGCCCCCATCTCAGCTTCCCGAACAATTTCTTCCTGGAAATCCTCGGCATTCGCGACGAGATCGGCTGCACGGTCGTCACACGCGAGGAAGAAATCGTCACGATCGGCTTCAACATGCTGCTGGCGGAAGAATTTCTCCTGCATGTGCTGCGGCGCGGACATGAAACGACGCATTGAATTCGGCGAAGGCTGAAAACAAGCGCGCCGGGCCCACAAAACCACTGCGCATTTGCGCGCAACATGCTTTATGGTGGCGAACCATTCGCCACCCCTCGATTCAGCCGGAATTCTTGCCCGCATGTCCGCATTTTCGCGTTTCACGCCGCTGATCGGCGCTCTTCCCGCCACCGTTCCCTTCGTCGGCCCCGAGGCCATCGAGCGTCAGCGCGGGCTGAAGGTCCGCGCGCGTATCGGCGCCAATGAGAACGGGTTCGGCCCGGCCCCCTCCGTCATCGAGGCAATCAAAGTGGCGGCGGTCGAGACATGGAAATATAACGATCCGGAAAATTTCGACCTGAAGCAGGCGCTGGCCGCCCATCATGGCATTCGACCCGAAAACATCGCCATCGCCGAAGGCATCGACAGCCTGCTGGGGTTGATTGTGCGGCTCGTCGTCGAACCCGGCACCACGGTCGTGACCTCACTCGGCGCCTATCCGACCTTCAACTACCACGCCAACGGTTTCGGCTGCCGCCTTGTCACCGTGGCCTATGCCGGCGACAAGGAAGACCTGACCGGCCTGCTCGACGCGGTAAAGCGTGAAGATGCGACGCTCGTCTATTTCGCCAATCCCGACAATCCGATGGGAAGCTGGCGGGAGGCGGACGAGGTGCTGGACTTCGCCCGCGCCGTCCCGGAAACCTGCCTCGTCATCCTCGATGAAGCCTATTGCGAGACGGGACCGGGCAGCGCCCTTCCATCGCTGGCCGCGCTGCTCGACCGGCCGAACGTCATTCGCACCCGCACCTTCTCGAAAGCATACGGGCTGGCAGGCGCGCGCGTCGGCTATGCAATCGGTACGCCCGGCACCATCCAGGCCTTCGACAAGATCCGCCATCATTTTGGCATGAACCGCATCGCCATGGCGGCGGCCCAGGCGGCATTAGCCGATCAGGACTATCTGCAGGAGGTCGTCGACAAGATCGCGGCGGCGCGCGAACGCATCGGCGTCATCGCCCGTGAGAACGGCCTCGTCGCCCTGCCCTCGGCCACCAATTTCGTCGCCGTCGATTGCGGACGCGACGGCACCTTTGCCCGCGCCATCGTCGACGGGTTGATGGAGCATGGCGTCTTCATCCGTATGCCGGGCGTCGCGCCCCTCAATCGCTGCATCCGCGTCAGCGTCGGGCCGCAGCCCGATCTCGATCTGCTGGCGGAAACGCTGCCGCAGGTTCTCAAAGCCATAAGGTAAAAAACGAAAACCGCGCCGGCCTTGTTCCTGCCGGTCGCGGTTTTCGTTTCTGAAAAATGTCATGTCAGTGATGCGTCATCCATTCGCGAGCGGCGCGCAGCGCTTCGGCGAGCTGCATCTTGCTCATGGTGGCGGCGAGATCGCCGCGCAGTTCTGCGGCGCGATCGGAGCCCTTGATCGCGGCGATGTTCAGCCACTTGTGCGCCGCGACCAGATCGATGTCGCAACCACGTCCGGTCGCATACATCAGCCCCATGTCGCAGAAGACTTCAGCGCGGGCTTCGCCACCCATGGTGGCCATTTCGGAATTGCGAATTTCAAAGCGTGCCATCGGATTTGTCCCTGTTGATGCCTGTTGGTCTTTCAAGTCCCTGTTTCGATCGCCCTTGAAGGGCTCCCTTTTCGGCCGTCGCCCGTATTTTTTGGGGCTTGTCCGGTCGATCCGGGCGGCAGGTTTTCCCTGCTCGTTTGATGACCTGACTATGCCAGAGGCCTTTCAACACGCGTTTAAAATGCATGCTTAAGAGGCGACAAACAAAATGCAAACAGGCGGTAAATGCAGGATTCGATTAAACATTCCGGCCCTTGCAAATGAAGGGTTTCGCTTAGAATTTTACGAAAATGCAAGAACTGGATTTCAACCCTTGCTTTACCACGAATCCGGCCAATATCTTTTTTGCCGCAGCCAACAGCGTGGCTGAACGGCACATGAACGGCCATCTCAGGCGGCATTCAGATGCGGTGTTCCATTTTGAGATCATCGGATGGGACCGAGAATACCAAGGGGAACAGTCATGGAAGTCGTTGCACGCCGCCTCACCATCATCATGCTCAGCGCCTTCGTCTTCGCCATGGGCTTTTCGGCGGCCGTCAATCACTCGGCGCAATCGCCGCTGAAGATGCGCACCGGCACCGCAGCTCCCTGCTATCACACCGAGAGCCCCTACTGCACCGCCGTCCTCTGACGAATTTAACGGGATATTCGAGCGACATCTTTTGCTTGTCACCGTTCTGCTCCTATACTGGCGCATGAACAAACGAATCTCTCCGCTACCCTTCGTTTCGCCCGAGGCGTTCAAATCGCAAAGCTTCGACACTGCCGTGGAGGCCGTCGATGCGCTGACCGCGCTTTACGAGCGCAATACCGCCTTCCTGACCGATGCCTTCACGGCGCTGGCCAAGGGCGCGCCGATCACCGGCCGCTACCGCGCCTGCTACCCGCAGGTGAGCCTGGAAACATCGAGCTTCGGTCATGTGGATTCGCGTCTGTCCTACGGCCATGTGACAGCGCCCGGCATCTACACCACGACCGTCACCCATCCGAAGCTGTTCCGGCATTATCTCAAGCAGCAACTCGATCTCCTGCTGCGCAATCACAACGTCCCGGTCATCGTCTCGGAATCGACGACGCCGATCCCGCTGCATTTCGCTTTCGGCGAAGGCGCCTATGTCGAGGCGGAGACCAGCTCGTCGCTGTCGGACGTTCCCTTGCGCGACCTGTTCGATACGCCCGATCTCAACAATACCGACGACCAGATCACCAACGGCGAATATGAGCAGCCGCCCGGCGAGCCGGCGCCGCTCGCGCCGTTCACCGCGCAGCGCATCGATTATTCGCTGGCGCGCCTTAGCCACTACACGGCGACAAGCCCGCAGCATTTCCAGAACTTCGTGCTCTTCACCAATTACCAGTTCTATATCGACGAGTTCTGCAGCTGGGCGCGCGAACTGATGGCCAAAGGCGGCGACGGCTATACCGCCTTCGTCGAGCCTGGCAATATCGTCACGCCCGCCGGCGCCGATCGGCCGGAGACCGACCTGACGCTCGGCCGCCTGCCACAGATGCCGGCCTATCACCTGAAGAAGAAGGGGCATGCCGGCATTACGATGATCAACATCGGCGTCGGCCCGTCGAATGCCAAGACGATCACCGACCATGTCGCGGTGCTGCGCCCGCATGCCTGGCTGATGCTCGGCCATTGCGCCGGGCTTCGCAACAGCCAGCGACTTGGTGACTACGTGCTTGCCCATGCCTATGTCCGCGAGGATCACGTTCTCGACGACGACCTGCCGGTCTGGGTGCCGATCCCAGCACTTGCCGAAGTGCAGGTGGCGCTGGAAGCAGCTGTTGCGGAAGTCACCGGCTATGAGGGCTTCGAGCTCAAGCGCATCATGCGAACCGGCACCGTCGCCACCATTGACAACCGCAACTGGGAGCTTCGCGACCAGCGCGGCCCGGTCAAGCGCCTGTCGCAATCGCGCGCCATCGCGCTCGACATGGAATCGGCCACCATCGCCGCCAACGGGTTCCGCTTCCGCGTGCCCTACGGCACGCTGCTCTGCGTCTCCGACAAGCCGCTGCATGGAGAGTTGAAACTGCCGGGCATGGCGACCGCCTTCTATAAGACGCAGGTCAGCCAGCACCTGCAGATCGGCATCCGCGCCGTGCAGAAACTGGCGGCGATGCCGAACGAGGCGCTGCATTCGCGCAAATTGCGCAGCTTTTACGAGACGGCGTTCCAGTAAGCGTCGCTCGTCATCCCAAACGAGAAAAGGCGCCTATCGGCGCCTTTTCCATGAGAGCTTTCTGAACGATCAGTCCTTGGCTTCGGCCCAGACCTTGTCCAGCCCCTTGCGGAGCGTCGAGACCATAAGATCGACGTCCTCTTCGGTGATGGTCAGCGGCGGCGAGGCGAGCATGCGGTCGCCGGTGGCGCGCAGGATGACGCCATTTTCGACGCAGACATTGCGCACCATCGTGCCGATATCGTCTGGCTTGGCGTAGCGCTGACGCGTCTTCTTGTCCTTGGCGAGCTGCAGGCCGGCCATGAGGCCAACGGAAACGGCTTCACCCACCATGTCGTGATCGGCGAGGCTGCCCCAGGCTTTTGCGAAATACGGGCCGATATCATCACGCACGCGCTCGACCAGCTTTTCTTCTTCGATGATCCGCAGGTTTTCCAGCGCGGCGGCGGCGCAGACCGGATGGCCGGAATAGGTGAAGCCATGGGCGAAATCGCCGACCTGATTGATCATCACATCGGCGACGCGGTCGCTGACCAGTACGCCGCCGATCGGCAAATAGCCTGACGACAGGCCCTTGGCGACCGGGCAAAGATCCGGTTCGATACCGTAATGCTGATGGCCAAACCACGAGCCGAGACGGCCGAAACCGCAGATGACCTCGTCGGCCACCAACAGGATGTTGCGCTCCTTGCAGATGCGGGCGATCTCCGGCCAGTAGGTTTCCGGCGGCACGATGACGCCGCCGGCGCCCTGGATCGGCTCGGCAACGAAGGCGGCGACATTTTCCTCGCCGAGTTCGTCGATCTTCTCTTCAAGCTCGCGCGCTACCTTGCGGCCGAACTCTTCCGGCGACAGGTCGCCGCCTTCGACATACCAGTAGGGCTGGCCGATATGGACGATGCCGGGGATCGGCAGGTTGCCCTGTTCGTGCATCCACTTCATGCCGCCGAGGCTGGCGCCGGCAACGGTCGAGCCGTGATAGCCGTTGCGGCGGGAAATCACCACCGTCTTGGTCGGATGGCCGAGCGCTTTCCAGTAAACGCGGGCCATGCGGAACCAGGTGTCGTTGGCCTCCGAGCCGGAGCCGGTGAAGAAGACATGGTTCAGATGCGGGCCGGCATGCGCGGTGATCTTTTCCGAAAGCAGAATGGTCGGCTCGGTCGTGGTGCCGAAGAAGGTGTTGTAATAGGGCAGCTCGTTCATCTGGCGATGAACGGCGTCGGCGATTTCCTTGCGGCCGTAACCGATGTTGACGCACCACAGGCCGGCAAAGGCATCGAGATAGCGCTTGCCGTGATTGTCGAAGACATGCACCCCTTCGGCTCGCTGGATGATCCGCGTACCGGCGGCATTCAGCTTCTTCATATCGGTGAAGGGATGCAGGTGATGGGCTGCATCGATCGCGCCGAGATTGGAATGGGCAACATGTTCATTCATGACATAATCCTCGCCACAGTCAGGCCGTGCGAACGGCGACAGGCGGCGCATGTGCCGCCCCTGCGCTGACTTGCTGATTGAAGGCAGATTGATCGCGCGCCGAACATGACGCGACAAAATCGGTTTTGCAAGGGATTGCGCAGAATTGTTTTTCACTCGTATAACAGAATGCAAGTCTATTCCTTTGCGAGCATCATCATGGCAGACGCTTCCTCCACCACCGGCACATCCGCTGTCGGCGCTCCCCCGCGCATCGAGATCCTTCTCGTCGGCATGAACGGCGATCTGCGCGGCAAGCAAATCCCGCTGGAAGCGGAAAAGAAGGTCTGGGACGGCACTGTGCGCCTGCCCTCCTCCACCCAGTCGCTGGATATCTGGGGCGACGACAATGACGACATCACCGGCCTGTCGCTGTCGATCGGCGATCCCGACGGCATCTGCATTCCCGACCGGCGTTCGCATGCGCCGATGCCCTGGGCGCCATCAGGCTCGACCCAGGTGCTGGCGACCATGCACGAACTCGACGGCACGCCGAGCTTCATGGATCCGCGCGCCATCCTCGCCTCGGTGCTGAAGAAATACGACGAGCGTGGCCTGACGCCGGTCGTCGCCACCGAGCTGGAATTCTACCTCGTCGAGGACGACTGGCGCGAAACCGGCCGCCCGCGCCCGCCGCAGCGCCTGACTTATCGCGGCGAGCCGAACGGCTATCAGCTTTACGACATGTCGGCCGTCGATGCACTCGACGGCTACCTTCAGACGTTGCGCAGCTGGGCCAAGGCGCAAGACCTGCCGGCCGATGCGACCACGGCGGAATTCGGCCCTGGCCAGTTCGAGATCAACCTGCTGCACCGCCCGGACGCTCTGGCCGCCGCCGACGATTGCATCTATCTCAAGCGGCTTGCCGAACAGGCCGCGCGCCATCATGGCCTGAAATCCACCTGCATGGCCAAGCCCTATGCCAACCATGCCGGTTCCGGCCTGCATGTGCATGCCAGCGTCATCGACAAGAACGGCAAGAACGTCCTCGACGCCAAGGGCGGCGATCCCAAGCGGCTGAAATCCGTCTGCGCCGGGATGCTGAACACCATGCGCGATGCGCAGCTGATCTTCGCGCCGTTCGCCAATTCCTATCGCCGCTTCCAGCCCGGCTCCTTCGCGCCGGTCGATCTCACCTGGGGTTTCGGCAATCGCGGCACGGCGATCCGCATTCCAGACAAGGATGGTCCGGCTGCCCGCGTCGAACATCGCGTCGCCGGCGCCGACGCCAATCCGCATCTGTTGCTGGCCGCCATCCTCGGCGGCATGCTGCTCGGCCTCGACAGCGATCTCGATCCCGGCCCGGTGACCGAGCCCGGCGTCGAAACCAACGCCAAGCGGCTGACGCATGACTTCCTGACCGCAGTCGAGGAGTTTTCCGCATCGCCCTTCATCGCCGACACCTTCGGCGAGGCCTATCGCAAGCTCTATGGCGACACCAAGCGCAAGGAAGCGATCGTCTATCTCAAGACGATCTCCGACTTCGACTACCAGACCTATTTGCCGCGCATCTGATCAGGCTGGTCTTGCCGGCAGCACGGCCGCGACGCGCTCGATCAGCGTCGTGGCGGCCGGCGGATCGCCGACGATTACCTTCAACTCGCCCGGATGCAGGCGCAAGGCGACGTCGCGCGGCATGGGCAGCAATTCGCCATCGATGACGCAGTTGCTGCGCCCTCCCTCCTTCGGGAAATGCAGGTCGATGGATGTCGATGCCATGGCGGTGACGTCGATATTGTCCTTGAGCCGGCCGCGCAGGATATCGAAGGCCAGTCGCGCCACGCCAGCGGGGCGCATTTCCTGCGCCAGATAGAAGCCGAGCCGCCCCCCCTTGAGATTGTCTGCAAACATCAGGGGATCGGAGCCGAATTCATTGTTCGACACCGAGATGGCCGAAACCGTGCGATGCTCCACATGTCCGTCCACCTTGAACTCGACATCGAAGACCGGCGGATTGAAAACGACGCCGATAGCGGCGCGCGTGCTGGCGCGCATCTTGCCGAGCCGCGAGGCAAACGACATGGCGTTGCGATAGCGCACCATGCGGGCATGCAAGCCGGCGGAAAACTGGTGCACGAAGGACTTGCCGTTGGCGCTGCCTATGTCGACGGCCTCGACATGGCCATTGGCCAGCGTCTCCAGCACGGCGCGGATATCGAGCGGCAGTTTCAGAGAACGAGCGAAGAGGTTCATCGTGCCGGCAGGGATGACCCCGAGCGCAATGCCGTTCTTCCAGCAGATCGAGGCGGCGGTCGAAATCGTGCCGTCGCCGCCGCCGGCGATCAGGCCATCGAGATCGCCGCTTGCCGCCTCGCGCTGCATCGTCTCGACGATATCCTTGCCTGAGACGACGACGCATTCGAAATCATGACCGGCATCGCGGAAGATGCGCTCCGCCAGCCGTTCGTATTCCTCCAGATCCGTCGTCCGGAACGTGCCGCCGTCCCGATTGAGAAAGGCCTTGAGTTTCATCTGCCAACCGATCCCCGTCTCTGGTTTGCAATCCGGGAACACAGATAGTTGCGCACGGCGCAAGTTAAAGGGGCTGATGATGCAGGGAGCCCACAGCGCGCAAAAAATTGCCGCAGCGCAAAAATTCTCTCTCGACGCGCGGCGCGCTTCGGCAGATAAAGAGCGTAATTGCTTCGTCAGCCTTACTTCCCCATCGTGCGGCTCGAAAGCCGGAATCCCTGCCACTGCGGCAGCCGATACGCTTTCGCGCCTCAAGAGGACATCATGACCCAACCTGCCGCCATCGACCTGGACACACCGGGCCAATCCAGCGATTTCCAGAATCAGGATAATGTTCAGGCGCCCGTGGCGGCGTCGGCCCCGGTGTCGCGGCTGGCGGGTATCCTGATCGAACTGGCGTTGGCCGTCGGCGGCTTCGGGATCGGAACCGGCGAGTTCGCCATCATGGGCCTGCTGCCCAATATGGCCACGGAATTTGGCGTCACCCCGTCGCAGGCCGGCTACGTCATCAGCGCCTATGCGCTTGGCGTCGTCATCGGCGCGCCGGTGATTGCGGTTGCAGCGGCGCGCATGGCGCGGCGCGATCTTCTCCTGCTGCTGATAGGCATCTTCGCGGTCGGCAATATCTTTAGCGCGCTGGCGCCGAGCTTCGAGAGTTTCACACTGCTGCGCTTCGTCACCGGCCTGCCGCATGGCGCCTATTTCGGCGTCGCGGCGCTTGTCGCCGCCTCCATGGTGCCGCCGCACAAGCGGGCGAGCGCCGTCGGCCGCGTTATGCTCGGCCTGACCGTCGCGACGCTGGTGGGAACGCCGGTCGCCACCTTCTTCGGGCAGGCTTTGAGCTGGCGCATCGCTTTTCTCGCCGTCGGCGCCATCGGCCTGCTGACCGTTGCCCTGATCTTCCTCTACCTGCCCAGGGACAAGGTGGCGGAGGGCGCGAGTTTCATGCGTGAACTCGGCGCCTTCAAGCGCAGCCAGGTCTGGCTGACGCTAGGCATTGCCGCCGTCGGCTATGGCGGCATGTTCGCGGTCTTCACCTATATCGCCTCGACGGCGACCAAGGTTGCGATGATGCCGGAAACGATGGTTTCGCTCCTGATGGCGCTGTTCGGCGTCGGCATGATCACCGGCAACGTCGTCGGCGGCTGGCTGGCCGACCGCTCGATCATGAACACGATCGGCGGCTCGATCCTTTACAACATCGTCGTGCTGGCCCTGTTCTCGCTGACGGCCACGAGCCCCACCCTGCTCTGCTTCTGCACCTTCCTCATCGGCTGCGGCTTCGCCGCCGGTCCGGCGATCCAGACCCGTCTCATGGATGTCGCCGCCGATGCGCAAACGCTGGCGGCCGCCTCCAATCATTCCGCTTTCAACATCGCCAATGCGCTCGGCGCCTGGCTCGGCGGCCTCGTCATCGCCTGGGGCTATGGTTTTGCCGCGACCGGCTTCGTCGGCGTGTTCCTGTCGATCGCGGGCGCGGCCGTCTTTGCCGTTTCCTATGTGCTGGACCGCAGGGAAAAGGCGCGCGCCTGATCCTCTGTCTTTGCCGCGTTCAACGCGGCTCGGGCAATTTCAGCGGGCCACCCGTCTTGATCGAGCGGATGGCGAAGTTCGAGCGGATGTCAGTCACGCCGGGCATGGCCAGCAGCGTTTCGGTAAGCAGCCGCTCGTAAGCCGAGAGATCCTCGACCACGACCTCCGCCAGAAAATCCGCATTGCCTGAAATCAGGAAGCAGGACACCACCTCGGGTATGGCGAGCAAGGCGTCCTGCTGTGCCTGCGCGTTCTCACGCGAATGCTGCCCCACCTTGATTTCGACGAAGACCGTGAGACCAAGCCCGACCTCCTTCCGGTCGATATCCGCGCGATAGCCGCGCAGGATGCCGGATTTTTCCAGGTTGCGGATTCGTCGCAGGCAGGGCGATGGCGACAGGTTTACCTTTTCGGCGATTTCGACATTGGTGGCGCGCGCATCCTGCTGAAGCAGCTTCAGGATCGCGATATCGAATTTGTCGAGACTTGGCATGATCGGGAACCTTTTACATCCAAATTGGCAGGATATTGCGTCACCGATGAATTTCAAGCCATAGAACGCAAGGACATGCCCTGCCTCACCGCGCTAGAGTCCGGCCATTAAAACCGCTTTCAATCGAAAGGACCGGATCATGGCTCTCGTGACGGAAATGCGCTCCGATACCCCGACCCAGGCTGTGGGCTATGCCGGCGGTGTTGTGACCGTACTGATCTGGGCGGCCTGGATGCTGGCGACGCGCCAGTCGGCCGCGACCGCGCTGACATCCGTCGATATCGGGCTGATCCGGTTCGGCATCCCTGCGCTGGTGCTCGCGCCCATCTGGTGGCGCACCGGACTGATGCCGCGCGGCATACCGTTGCGCATTCTGCTGCCGATGGTGGCGGGTTCGGGCATTGTCTTCCTGCATGTGGCGGCAACGGCGCTGCAGGTGACGCCGGCTGGCCCGGCCGCGATCCTTCTCGGCGGCGCCATGCCGCTCGCGACGGCCTTGATCGGCATGATCCTGTTCGGCGAGCGACCGGACCGGATGCGGTTGCTCGGCCTTGGCGGCATCGTCGCCGGCGTCGCCATCCTGCTCGCCGGCAGCGTGACCGGTAGCGGCATGACGCTCGGCGGCCTGGTGCTTCTGCCGCTCGGCGCCCTGCTCTGGGCCGGCTTCACCCACGCCTTCCGGCGTTCGGGACTGACCGCCTTGCAAGGCGCCGCGATCATCGCCGCCTGGTCCCTCCTGCTCAACCTGCCGCTGGTCGCCATTTTCGGCCAGCATGTGAGCCAGGCTAGCCTCAACGAATTGCTGCCGCAGGTCATGAGCCAGGGCATTCTTTCCGGGCTGGTCGCAACACTTGCCTATGGCACGGCGATCCGGGCACTTGGCGGCTCGCAGGCCGCAGCCTTCACCGCGCTGACGCCGGTGCTGGCAACGCTCGGCAGCGGCTATCTGCTCGGCGAACCCATCGGGATCGCCTCGATCGTCGCGGCTATCGTCACCGGCGCCGGGGTCGCGCTTTCGACCGGCCTTCTGTCAAAACCCTGAAATGAAAAAGGCGGGCGCCGAACCACCGGCGCCCGCCTTTTCCAGAGGTCAGACCGTCACGCTTAGCCGTGGACGATCTCGCGATGCTTCTGCAACCGCCGGCCATAGGCCTGGCTGACGCGGTCGAAGATGATGGCGATGCCGACGATGGCCAT